>JAEZJJ010000038.1 GCA_023436395.1 Bacillota bacterium
ATATAGAGCTCCTTACATTCATAGCTGATGAGTGTTCGCCCCTTCGCTCCATTTCCATTACAGAAACTTCTTTACTACTATGGGCTCGGCTGACTTCTCACAGTTCGTTATTACTCGGTTAATGAAACCGCTATGAGACCTCCCCGCTTAAGGTGCGAGCTCTTTCCCCTTATCTATCCGCCGCATTTACTCTCCCCCTACAAACGCGGTAGTTATTAGACTTCATTGCTTTTTGCCAACTTATCTCTCGGAATCTAGCCTTATATGCGATTTCTGTCCGTCGGACCAAGGTTTTGCCTACAGCTTCCTTCAGATTTCACCTCACGATGCCACCCCTGCTGTTCAGCTATGCGCTTCCCACTGCCTGGGCACACTAGGGATTTTCACCCATTAGAGCCCGCCCATGGCGGGCAAACAAAAAATAAAACCAACCCTAGGGGTTGGCTTACAGAATAACTATTTTATTAGTTAAGGTTAATGTTTAAAAAGCTTCACAAACGGGAATTTATCTAACAACAGGAAATTAATCCTATTTTAATCAAGCCATTATATATACCGTCCCCATCGTTACTATCCGTTACATTAGTAAATCTATTTTTCAATTCTTCCGGTGCATTTCCCATCAAAAATGGCATTGCTACAGTTTCCAGCATCTCGACATCATTATAGTGATCACCAAATGCAACGGTATTTTCCAGTGGAATATTCCACAATTCACACAAGGTTTTTACCGCACTACTTTTGGTCACGCCACTTTGCATAATCTCCAGCAGTATGCCAGAAGATTTTACAATGGATAATGAGGGGAACGCTGCTTTTAGTTTCTGCTCAATATCAAGAATACAGTTGGGATTACACATACAAAGAATCTTTCCAATAGTTACGTTATCGGAAAGCATATCAACAGTACCCTCTACGGCACTTGCATGAACAATATTTTCTTCTCGTATAACTCGTGGATCCTGTTTATTTTTTACAATCCACGTGTCCAGAGAATAAATATTCCATGAGCAGTCGAATTGATTTACTTCTATAAACTCAATCACTTTTTCAGCAACTTCTCGTGAAAAACCATTGGAATATAATACCTTTTTGTTTTCGTCCAAAATCAAAGCACCACTGTAAGAAATAACAGGCGATTTAAATCCATATTTTTCCTGTATAGGATAAATACCAGATGGGCTTCTTGCTGAAATGATAACAAATGGTACACCCTGCTGTTGTAATAACTTGATTGAAGAAAGTGTGTTGGCTAATAGTCGATGTTTACTATTCAAAAGAGTTCCGTCTACATCACTAAACACGATTTCATAACCCATAGTATTTCCCTCCGCATATTCTAATTCGTAATATATAGAGTGAAGAGTATAAAACTCTTTGCTCTTTTATTTTATGATGAAGGTGATTGGCCTACGAAATATCTAATTGGGACATCACGCCGGAGAGTAAATGTGTTAGCCAGCCTTCATTATTCTGCATTCGATTCAGCAAGTTAGGACATAGCTCCCGTTTAACCAATGAATATGAATGGATTTTAAAGGGCTGTATCCAATCAAAAACAACTGTTAAAGGAGGTATCTCTATGATTGCTGTTGGGATTGATGTTTCTAAATCAAAAAGCACTGTAGCCATTCTAAACTCAGATGGCAGCACTCTTGTTAAACCTTTTGATATGAACCCAATCAGCCTGAATAAAATTTTCTTTGAAAAATCCTCAAAAAGTGCTTGACTTACATTAGCAAGATTTGTTGGCATATATATTATCTATCTTAGCATCTATGGAGTTCCTTGTCTATATAGTATCACCCAACAAAATCATCTGCAATTCTAAATACCCCTAACTTAATAATTAAATCCCTCACATTCTCCCTAGTATAAGTCATTTGCTCCATATCTTTGGTTGTTTCTCTTTTTTCTGTTCTAGTTCATATTTCTTTTCTTCATACTGCTCCTTTAAGATTTCACTTCGCATTTTAAATAACTCACTTAATTCTAAAATAGCTTCATCTAGCTGTTTAATCTTATCTACCGGTTGGTCCACTTCAACTTTTATTAGCATAGTTTGTTCATTACTGCATTAACTCTATAGTTGTTCTATACTGCCCTCCACTCCACTCATGTTCATCCGCTTCAATATAATAAGAACCCATCAATTTAGTTAATGAATCCTCTACTCTAATTGTATGACCACTTATGCAACTTGTATTTCCTTTTACCGTCACCTGTGCCTCTCTTGCTATGTCTTGTAACATACTTTGTGCCACTGCTGTTGCCTGCTTATCTTCTTCCTTGATATAAATCTCTTGAAAAACACTAACTAAGCCAATAAGCTCATCATTCTGTACTGCACCTATATACTGATCATTCTCATCATAAATCTTGACCTTATTAACCACACCTTCTGTATTCTCTGAGTAGGTACTCTCTAGAATATTGGAGTCTGCTTTTATGGTATATTCTAGTATCTCTTTCCCCACTTCTTCTACTATGATCCATTAATCATTACCTCTGATAATAGATAGCATTTTATTTTAACTTGAGGATTAATGTTTCCGTCTGCATCTACAAGTCCAGGCTCATTAATAATTATCTCACATTCCTGTACAAGATTAATTGTAACAGCGGCTTGGGCTACAATGTAAACATCAATATTGCCGAGTAAACCTGTTGGCATTAAATAGTACACTAAACCTTCAAATATCTTTTTCTGAGGCAATGTCAGAAAAGAAGGTGGTCTAATTTTGTCAGCTTCTCCTCTGAGCTTTGCTTCATATTCTAGCCTTATATCAATATCCTTTTTACTCATATGACCAGTTCTTGTCGCAACACTTTTCGTAGGTCTTGCCATTCTTTTTGCCTCCTTTTCTTGTATTTTTCATTAAAAATCTTATGTTTTTGCATTAAAAAAGAGCCTTTTTGATAGCTTTTTAAGTCACCATCAATTGGCTCTATGTATTGAAAACTCTAGATTTCTTCGATTAACCACACCCTACACCTTCAAAAATCTGCATTATAGGCACTTTGTTTAAATGATTAGGGGCACGTGGTGTGAGGTATAAGTTTGTATTTTAGTTTAATTAGTAGGGGGGTATTTAATAGCTATGATATATTAGATATCTCATCTATTATTTCTTGCACCCCTTTTTCTTCTTTATCAGGTAATTTATAATAATCGAGAAAATCTTGTTCACTTGCCTCACTTATTCCTGAAAGCCATGCTGTCCATTGAATATAATCCTCTAGTAAATCCTCTCCTAATCCTTGGAATAAATAATAATCCGTCTTCATAACTACTTTTTCTGATAGTAAATGCGTCCCATCTTCCATACTAATATGAGTAAATAACTTACGATCTGTAATCTGATGTGTCATTTCATGAAAAGCTTGGAAGAAAGCATGCTCTTGTTCGCTTTCGTTTTTAGGTATGCATCCAGCTGCCCCTATAAATTGATCATTCCAAATGCCTCGCCCTTTTCCCTGCCCTAGACTAACACATAAATAATATTGCGGTTTCTTATTTACATATTTAAACACTTTTTCAAGTGCACATAGCATTTTATTTGAATAGCTAATAAAGGCCTCTATATTATTTTTCTGATCAGCAATAATACTGTTCCAATATTCTTTATAGATAGATAATTCAGCATTCATACACTGAATAAATGGCTTAATGAACTCTTCTTTTGCTTCTGTAGAAATTGACATACTATTTAATTGATCTTTCAACTGCTCATAACCTGAACACTCAAAACCAATAAAAGCTACATAGCTCACCTCATTAAAATACTTCATATATGGTACTGATAACTTCTGCGCTTCTTCAATGAGTTTATAATCATTATTTGATTGCTTTGACCTAAAATCTTCAAACTCATCTATATATTCCTGCGAATACATATTGGCAGGTGAGCCCTCTAAATTAATATAATTTAAAATATGAAACACAAGATCCGAATGAAATACAGTCTCACCTTCCATAACCCATTCTGATTTTACTTTTTGTTCTACACAGCCTACTGTACTAATAAATAAAAATAATATCATACATATAGATTTTTTCCATATTCTCATCTTCTTCCTCCATATACATTTTACCAATCCGCCACGCTACTATCACCAACCTGCAAGTTACACACTCTACAAAGTACTGCAATATTATGCTAATTAGAAATCTTTTTGCTGATAGAATAATAGATAAACTGAAATTTGTTATCCCTACTTAAAAAACAAACCAATGAGTTGTCTGACTCTTTTTGTATTATGCTCATTAAGTCTGCAAACTGCAGTTACATACACAGCCTTCATAAAGATGTCCTCAGAATACCCTTCTAGTGCTAAAACCTGTTTCATATATCTTCTCTTTAATCCGGCAGCGTATTCATAAAAAATTACATAAGTACGGGCATAATCCCATATTGGTTTTCCATTTTTTGCATTAACCCAGTCAATAATTCGGATATCATTACCTTCATACATAACATTTGAAGTGTGATAATCCATATGACAAAGAGCTTCGTCTTCAAGAACTTCCTTCTCCACAGCCATATAACATTCTTTTGCAAATAATTTCTGTTCTCCTGTGACAGGTGCAACATCTATTTGTTTGCATAGATACTTAGAAACACTATGGAGTACAAGACCTTTTACTTCATGTATCTTTTTAAACCATGTCATAAAATCAGTCATAACTGCATCTTTACCAGCCGCATCAAATCTTTCAAACATGGAAATACCGGAAATTAAATCCATCTTTATCGTGTTCGGAAATTCAGATTCATAATACCGAGGAACTGGAAGCTCACATTTACAGACTTCATTCTGCTGAGTGTATTCATAATCAATCCATTCTTTTGGATAACCTTCATTGAAACATTTATAAGCATATCCATTCCATAAATAGACCTTTGCCACCATTCCTTCTCCAATTTCAATCCTTTCATTAATAAATGCTTCATACATACTCATTCAATTCTTTCCCCCGACTAATTCTAGTTTACCAATCTCTCACACTACTATCACCAATCTGCAAATTACACACTCTACACAATACATCTACATTATCCAACTAGATAAGTTTCAGCTAATAGGTTAATGGTTAACTGGAATTTATCTATTAACTCCATAAAGTTTATATGGATCTCTTATCAATTCCTCTTTATATAAGCCAACAACTTCTGGTATATCCATTAACATACATTTTGAATTTCCAATCATACATTCTTTTATATAACCCTTTTCACGAGCCAGCTCTTGGATGACATACCATGCCTTTATAGGCGTACACCCGTCTTCTACAAACCACTCACTTGGATTATAAATCATATCTAATTGTGGGGATTTAAACATTGCAGATATATCTTCTGGGAGATACTTTTCAGCATGATGCATGGCAGTAAGAGAATAGATGTCAACTCCTATCATTACTGCTTTCCCACCATTTTCAATTAAATATTGAAACATATGTATTACTTCATCCGAGTGTTTTCCCCAGGCTGCTGTAGCAAAAACCCCTTTTCCAACTAAAGTGTCTGACATTAAGCGAAATGTATCGGCTATTATTCCCATTGCACTCCTTGGCTCATCATCAGATAAAATTCTTATTTTCCTAAGTAATCTATTTTCTATATCCTTATCATCTAATGGTAAATCCATACTTAATCGAAGGGCTGGCATAAAAATGCTTCCACCTTCTCCCACCACTTCCTTTAAAGCAGCTATCACTGTTTCAGCTCCACCTTTTACATATCCTAAACTACTTAGCGAACTATGCACTGCAACATTCATTTTATCTTCTACGCCAAGTTGCTTCAATCCCTCAGTGATGTCTTCCTTGGATAATTCATTCATGTATTCTCCTCCTTACTTTATGAATGTTAAGTTTATACATTCCCGCACAAATTCTAATTTACCAGTCTTTTATACTTTTATCTCCCACCTGCAAGTTACATACTCTACACAATACAGCCACATTGTCCTCATCTAACCTCAATTCAGGATAATCCTTAAATGACTTTATGTGATGTCCTTGAAGATGTTCTGTAGTGAGTATCTTCCACTTACTTCAACATCTCTCACAATAAGGATGCTTTTTACTTTTCTGTTTCTTAATTTCTGCCACGCATATGATGAGTAAAATTTACGTTTCTCAGGTGAAATATTTCTGTTATATGTAATGTTAGTTCTGCACGTACAAGTTTTGTTATATTCGATTGTCTTACCACATTTACTACATATTTTTTTCATTATGTATTTCCTTGTTACTCAACTATATTTACTTGATATATTTTATTGAAGAGTTAAGCCACAACTTGGACATTCTTTATCATTTACTCTTAAAGGCTCTTCACATGCTGGACATTTTTCTCCTGTAAATATATCCTGTTCTTTATTTAGTATTATTGCTTCTTTAGTATCTCCCCTTTTTAATTCTTCATCTTTTACTGTATCTCTTTTTTCTAATAACTTTTTGATTTCCCTAATCTCAACAGCAGTCTCACTATTATCTATTGCATCTTTAATTACTATATACATAATAAATATTCCAATACAAAAAGCTATTAACCATACTGCGTAGTTCATATTTTCTCCCCCTTTTTCTATCTATAATATTCTAAATATTATAACAATTATTTTCTGATATTTCTATATTAACATACATATAACCCCCAACATTTCTGTTGAGGGCTCATCTTGGGAGTGTTAATGATTTAATTTTACATCATATTAGCTTTTACTATATGATATTAACATCTATTACCTATATTTTTTAACTGACAAAAACAATACTTTTACAGTACAAAAACAATACTTTTACAATACATTTATGAGAATAGTGGAATAAGTCTTTCTACAATTATTCTTTTCTTCCTTTTATTAAACCCATCCTCAGTTACTTCAAGTATTTCGCATATCCTACCTATTGAGTACCTTTTAAAATATCGCATTTCAATTAACTTCATTTCATATTCTGTGAGTGTACCTAATACATTCTCTATCTTCTTAAGCTGACGCTCTTTCTTTAAAATGCTCTTTTCAATAACACTTCTTTTTCTCTCTAAGTTCTTCTCCCTTTCAAGTACCTCATTTTCTACCACACTACTAAAGGCATTTGTGCTACTGCCAGCCTTCTCATTCCCACTAGTACCTCTTATACCCATTATTTCATTTGCTTCTTCTAGGTCTAGCTTTACTTTATCTACTGGTAAATTCTCTTTTGCAAATCTATCCAATCTCTTGATGTCCATTCTAAATCCCAATCCTTTCTGATTATCTTAAAATGCTAGTTCTACCTCTTCTTCTAATTTATAAATGCATACACAGTAGCCATTGATCCATTGATTTGTTTTCTTATCTTGATAGCTTGTTTCATACACCTCACCTGTAATTGTGACCGTCTGACCTAACAATTCCTCTACCTTTTCATAGATATGACGCGTGACTTGACTGTTAAATATTGTTCCTGTAATTCTTTTATTCTTTCTATTAATAATGCTAAATTAGATTTCTTCACCACTACATCACCACTTAATAACTTCACTTTACGTTGTGTTTTAGTTTCATTCTGTGGTACTTGCTCAAAAAGTTCTCTAAGATAACCTTCCTGCTTATCCTTCTTTTGTTCTAGTTCATACTTCTTTTCCTCATACTGTTCTTTTAGAAGTTCTGCGCGCATCTTAAATAGTTCATTTAATTCAGCTATTGCTATATCGAGTTCTTTAATCTTTTCTACCAGTTGGTCCATCTCTAATTTTATTAGCATAGTTTGTTCATCAATGTTATTTGCTTTATTACTCATTCCTCTATCTCCCTTCTTTAAATAAATATTCAAGCTCTAAATCGGGAAAATAATTTCTTTGAATACTCTGTGCTTCATCAAAGGTAAATTGACTCTTACATCCTATCTTTAAAGATATAGTTGCAGGCCTTACTCCTAATAAGTTAGCTGAATCAATGCATCTTACTGAACGTCTTGCCATTTCGGCTTTTAAATTCCATAACATTTTTCATATCTCCTTTTATTTTGTTTGTTGTGCTTTCGCTACAAGAGATATGATAGATGTAAAATTTTAAAATAGGAATGAGGCCTTTTTAAGGGTTTTATGAGGCCTTTGTGAGGCAATTTTAAGGCAATTATGAGGCCTTTATGAATAAGATGAACAAAGTATCAAGGTGAAAAATGGCAAAAAAAATGACCTAGGAATCACTTTCCTAAGTCGTAATTTATAATAAGATATTTTGATATTGTTTTACGCCATTCCTTTCTGTTCTTACGCCATTTTTACGCCATTTTTTTCTATGTATTGGTGTAAAACAACTTTTTTTATCATTTATTTGGTACTTTAACAGTCCCTTTAAACTGGCTCAATCCCAATAGTTACAAGACTTCTATAACTTTTCTTACCATTCATAAGGTGTAATTTGATATACATAGTAATTTAGCCAGTTTGAAAATATAGTATACCCATGAGAGCGCCAGCGCACCATAACCCCTTTATCTATATCATCTTCTTTATAATAATGCTTTGGCATTTCAATAGGTAGATTTCTACTTAAATCTCTTTTGTACTCTTGCTCTAAAGTCAGCGGATCATACTCACAATGACCTGTTATAAAAATATGTTTACCATCTTTAGAACTGACAACCCCTACGCCTGCTTCTTCTGAATAAAGTAGTAGTTTAAGGGCATCACACTGTTTAATATCCCCTAGCTTTACTTCAGTATAACAAGAATGTGGCATTTGCACATAATCATCTAGTCCTTGAAGCAATTTTTCATCTTCTACTTGTGTATGTTCAAAAATCCCAAAAAGCTTTTTTTCTAGAGGGTATTTAGGTATGCCATAGTGGTAATATAACCCAGCTTGAGCTCCCCAACAAATGTGGAGGGTAGAGGTCACATGTTTCTTACTCCACTCCATAATGGCCATAATTTCATCCCAATAGTTCACTTCTTCAAAAGCCATTTGCTCTACAGGCGCACCTGTTATAATCATTCCATCAAAATTAATATGTTTAATTTCTTCAAAAGTCTTATAAAAAGTCTCTAAATATTCAGTGGATGTATTTTTACTTTCATGAGAAATAGGTCTTACTAAAGTAATATCTATTTGCAAAGGTGAATTACTTAAAAGTCTTAGAAGTTGTACTTCAGTTTCTTGTTTTGTAGGCATCAGATTTAAAATAGCAATTCTTAACTCCCTAATATCCTGACTAATAGCCCTTGTTTCATCAATTACAAAAATATCTTCTTTTTCTAGTATTTCTTTTGCTGGTAGTGCATTCGGTACTTTAATTGGCAATTTAACTCATCCTCCCCATTTGGCCTTTTAGTTAGTATGTGCTAGGCTTTCACTAAATTCTTTCAGCTTACGCATATCTCCTTCTTCCCATAAGGACCAAAATATCTCGTAAATTTCATTCATATCCTTCTTATTCTTCTTAGTACCTAGCGATTGAATCGTACTAAAAATATCTGCAATAAGGTTTGATTCCTCTTGAAAGGATTCCTGACACTTTAATACTTCTTCTCGAATCTCTGCCATTTCTTTATCCAAAATAAAGGCTGCTTCAGCGGCTTTATTTAATCTTTCTTGAATATGTTTTGGCATGTTTTGCTTGTATTTATAGCGTAATGAATGTTCTATTGTTGCCCAGAAATTCATGGCTAAGGTACGAATTTGAATTTCCGCAAAAATCCATTTTTCACCGTGTCCTGTTTGTATAGGATACTTAATAATCATATGATAACTTCTATAACCACTTGTTTTAGTATTTGTAATATAATCTCTTTCTTCTACAACTACTAAATCTTTACGATCTCTTGCTTTAATAATATCAATTACTTTATAAATATCTTCCACGAACTGGCACATGATACGAATGCCTGCAATGTCTTCTATCTTTTCTTCTATTTCACTGAGTGGAATATTTTTCTTTTCTGCCTTCTCTAAAATACTTGAAATCTTTTTAACGCGACCTGTTACAAACTCTATAGGAGAATATTCATCTAAAGCTATAAACTCTTTACGAATACTCTTAAATTTTACTTTTAACTCATCTACTGCTTGATTATACGGTAATAGAATGCGTTTCCAATTCTGCATTTCCATAAGTAATCACTCACCTCCACATTAAATCCCCTATTCTACTATTATAGCTAATATTGTCCGCTTCCTCAACTTAAATTGTTCATCTCATTTTATAGATTGTCTACATATTTTTAGGTCTTGTCTCATAAATTGTACTAGTTATCATTTTACTGCCTCGCTCCTTAAAAGGACAACTGAGGGAGTCATAGAAAGGAGAGTTTATGAGCAAAAAATCTTTAGTTGCCGGTACTTTAGTCTTAACGCTAGCCAGTTTAATCACCCGTCTACTTGGTTTTGGTTTTCGTATTTATCAGTCACAAGTGATGGGAGCTGAAGGTATGGGCCTCTATCAACTTTTATTTCCTATTTACATGCTTTTATGGGCAGCTTCATCTGCTGGGATTGCTATGGCCATTGCCAAACTCGTCGCTGCTGAAGTTTCTAGAGGAGCTGAAGGCAATGCCATTCGTATTTTAAAGGTTTCCCTTCTTATTTCATTACCCTTTAGCCTTCTTTTATCTGGTTTATTATTTTTCTTTGCCCCTTTTATTGCACATTATTATATTCAAGAGCCTGTCACGGAGCTCTCTCTACGTCTATTAGCCTTTTGTGTGCCATTCATGTCTACAGCTTGTTGCCTAAGAGGTTATTTCCAAGGCCATCAAGAAATGTCTATCACAGCCCTTGCTCAAATCGTAGAACAGATTGGTCGCATGCTCATGATCTATCTTTTGGCTGGTCTCATGGTCCCAAAAGGCATTACTTACATCTGTGCACTCGGTGTCATTGGTATGTGTGCTGGTGAATTTTTCTCATTTTGCATGTCTTTTATTGCTTTTCGTATCAAAAAACGTCATGTAAAGCTCACACCTGCTACCTTGCCCAAAAGAGAGACTTTTAATAAGTTACTCACACTTTCTATTCCTGTCACAGCTAATCGTTTTTTAACTTCAGGTTTACAATCTTTTGAAAACATATTAATTCCTATTACCTTAGGGCAATTTGGTTTGAGTTCCAGTGCAGCACTTGGTTTATATGGTCAGTTTAGTGGCATGGCACTGCCACTACTTTTCTTTCCTTCCATGGTTACTTCCTCTTTAGCCACTGCCCTTGTTCCTGCCATTTCTGAAGCAGTTGCTATGAAAAATACTAAACTTTTACAACGTACTATTTCTAAATCTATTCAATTTTCTTCTCTTATTGGTATTGGGGCGACTGCACTTTTCTTAACCCTACCCTATGAAATTGCCCTCACATGTTACCATATGCAAGAAGTTGGACAACTGCTAAAGTGGCTTGCTATTATTTGTCCATTTCTTTATCTCCAAAACATTTTAACAGGTACTATGAACGGCTTAGGCATGCAGAAAAAAACCTTTACTACTAATGTGATGGGTTCTCTTCTTTGTATTGCTGTCATTTTACTTATGGTTCCTAGGCGGGGCATTATCGGTTTTGTGATTGCTATGCTCATGCAATCTGGTTTTGTATGTGCTATGCTTTTGTCTTATGTACTTAAAAATATTGATTTGCCCGTTGATCTCTATAATTGGATGCTCCGCCCTAGCCTAGCAGGCATACTCTGTAGTGTTTTCACCTTTGCCCTTCATCGCTATTGGCTTATCCAGCACTTCTCTCTTACTATAAGTACCCTTTTAGGTGTACTCACTTTAGTGAGTTCTTATCTTATCATTTTATTGATGACAGGTTGCCTTTCTATAAAAGATATCAAAGGTTTTGCGGGCTCTAGATAGAGCCCTTTCTTTCTCTTAATGCTCTTTGCATTTCTTTTTCATAGCCTTCTTCTGTTGGTGTATAGTAGGTAGTTCCTAAGAGGGCATCAGGTAAATATTGTTGCTTCACATAATGATGAGGATAATCATGGGCATATAAATAACCTTGTCCATGCTCTAATGCTTTTGCCCCACTATAATGACTATCTCTAAGATGACTGGGAACAGTCCCAATCTCCCGTCGCTCTATATCACTAAGTGCTGCACTAATTGCTAGACAGCTCGCATTACTCTTTGGCGCCATAGCCACATATAAAGCAGCTTGACTTAAAATAATACTTCCTTCTGGCATGCCAATGCGTTCTACTGCCAACATGGCATTCGTAGCAACGACTAATGCTTGTGGATCTGCATTTCCTACATCTTCACTAGCACAAATCACTATACGCCTTGCAATAAACTTAGGATCTTCTCCTGCAGCAATCATCCTTGCCAGGTAATGGGCTACAGCTTGTGGATCACTGCCTCTCATACTCTTAATAAAGGCTGAAATCACATCATAATGATTATCCCCCTTCTTATCATAATGAAGGGCTTTTTTCTGCACACATTCTTCTAATACGGCTGTCGTAATGTGAATCATACCATCTTCACTTCTTGTGGTTGTCATCACTGCTAATTCTATAGCATTCAGGGCATTTCTAGCATCTCCTGCTGTGCGCATTGCCAAATATTCTAGGGCTTCTTCTGTAATATCTGCTTTATATGCCCCAAGCCCTCTCTCTTTATTATAGATGGCTTCCTTAATAATCTTTTTGACATCTTCTGACTCTAAAGGCCTTAGTTCAAATACCAATGAGCGAGAAATGAGTGCCCTATTCACTTCAAAATAAGGATTTTCTGTAGTTGCACCAATTAAAACTAAAGTGCCATCTTCTGTAAAAGGTAATAATGCATCTTGTTGCGCCTTATTAAAACGATGAATCTCATCAATAAATATAATCGTTTTTTTATTAGTCATAGAACGTTGTAATTTTGCGTCCTCTACCGCCTTTACAATCTCTGCCTTTCCACTGGTAGTGGCATTGAGTACAATAAAATGTGCTTTGGTGGTATTGGCAATAACCTTGGCAATCGTAGTTTTTCCTGTTCCTGGTGGGCCATAAAAAATAAGAGATTGTAACTTATCTGCTTTAATCGCCCGATAGAGGAGCTTGTCCTCTTCTAAAATATGATGCTGTCCTACAATTTCGCTAAGCTGGGTAGGTCTCATACGTGAAGCAAGTGGAGAATCTTCATTGCCCTTTTTTTCACTCATATAATCAAACAAGTCCATTTTTAACACCCTCCAATTTTATATTTACACTTTTCTCTTAGCTATTTAACGCTTATACCATTGCATTAAAATTTTCTAAATACTCTTTAATTCTTTATATTTATATTTCATTCCTATCTTCATTTTTAATCATTTCTTGCACTCTTTTAATTATAGGCTATAATTTAAGTTTGTACAATTAACCTAATTTTCAAATGCTTATCTCCTCTGTAGGTTTAATGCATATAATGGTAGAAAATGTTGTTTTATACATTTTAATTTAATTCACCAGAATAGATTGACTTTTCTCTGGTTACCCTTTATAGTGGTACTAAACAAAACTACTATAGAGGATGATTTCATGGATTTTAATACAACCTTACACAAATTAGGCTTTTCACCTATTGAGGCCAATGTCTTTATTATACTTTGTAAGCATGGCAGTTTAACAGGTTATGAAGTGGCCAAACTCACTGGTATTTCACGTTCTAATGTATATGCCGCCCTCTATAGCTTACAAGACAAAGGAAAATGCTATGCTTCTGAAGGAGAAACAACTAAATATGTGGCTATTTCTAAAGAGGAACTCTTACTTTCTGCTGAGCGTGAATTTCATACAACTTTAGAGGAAATTAAAGATTATTATCCTGCTGCCTTAGAAACTAATGAACCTTATATTACAGTCAAAGGCTATAATAATGTGCTTACTAAACTAAAAAATGCAATTTTACTCTGTCAATCTCATTTATATCTTTTGTGTGGTGCTGATGTAATAGAATTTCTGAAAAATGAGCTTATTGCCATCAGCAAAGACAAACGTATCACTATTATTTGTGATCAGAAGATTATACTTCCTGCTCCAATAACTGTACATTACCGTACAAAAGGTATTGAAGGCTTTCATATGATTATCGATACTAAAGCTGTGCTTACGGGAGATTTAAAAGTCAGTTCACCTCAGTGTCTTTTTTCTAAAGACCCTTCTTTAGTCAGGCTTATGAGAGAATCTTTTATAACAGAACTAGATATGATTCAGCTCAACAGACAATAACTTTATTCATTTAAGGAGGATATTATGCATACTCTACATGGTACTTATACCACAGAAACAAACTTTTTCGGGGGAAATAATGTTTTTGATTTAATTGAGCAATATGGTAGTCCACTTTACATTTACAACGAAAACATTTTAAGAACACGCTGCAGGGAAATGAAACACTTAGTAGGCTACAAAAATTTCGTACCACACTATTCTATTAAAGCTAACACAAATATTCATCTTTTAAAAATCGTACGTGAAGAAGGGTTACATGCTGATGTAATGAGCCCAGGAGAAATCTTTTTAGCCCTTGAAAGTGGCTTTAAACCAGAGGAACTTTTTTTCATTCCAAATAATGTTGTGGCTGAAGATATGCAATATGCCATTGACCACGGTATTATGACAAGTGTAGATTCTTTGGAGCAACTTGAACTTTATGGTCAGCTTAATCCTGGTGGAAAGGTAGCTATTCGTTTTAACCCTGGTGTGGGTGCTGGACATCATGAAAAAGTTGTTACAGGCGGAAAGAAAACAAAATTTGGTGTCAATCCCGAATATATTCCTGAAGTAAAACGTATTTTAGAAACTTATAATCTTACCCTAGTAGGTATCAACCAACACATTGGTTCTTTATTTATGGATGGTGAACCTTATATTAAAAGCTTAGATTCTATCTTAAGCATTGCAAAGCAATTTGATGATTTAGAGTTCATTGATCTAGGAGGTGGCTTTGGTATTCCTTATCATAAACAAGATGGTGAGGCAAGATTAGATATTAAAGCCTTAGGTGAGGCTCTTGAGCCAGTGCTAGAAGCTTTTGCAGCAGAGTATGGCAAAATGGTTCAGTTCCAAATTGAGCCAGGTCGCTATATCCCTTGTGAAAGTGGCCTATTAGTAGGTACTGTAACAGCTACTAAAACCAATGCAGATCATAACTATATCGGCTGTGATATTGGCTTTAATGCCCTTCAGCGTCCTATTATGTATGATTCTCACCATGATATTGAAATTTATTCAAAAGAAGAAAAGAAGGCACCACTAGGTCCACTTACTGTAGTAGGTAACATCTGTGAAAGTGGTGATATTCTAGCTAAAGATCGTATTCTCCCAACAACTACTGTAAGAGGTGATCTTCTTGCCATGATGGATGCAGGTGCATACGGCTATAGTATGGCCTCTTGCTATAATCAACGTTTCAGACCAGCAGAAATCCTAATTGGCTTAGATGGTAAAGTACGTCAAATTAGAAAACGTGATACCTTAGAAGATTTAATTCGTAATATGCTTTAAAAACATGAAATAAGGTCAATGCCACTGATAGGCATTGACCTTATTTTTCTAAGATTTTCTCTATTTCTACTACATACATCATATGATAATCTTTTTCTGGATAACACTGTTCTATTATGTCTTGTTCAATAAAGCATTTTTCATCTAAGTATTGTGCATAAAGCTTTTTACAGACTAAAGTTAACCTTGCTTCTTCAAAAAAAGGAACATCTTCATATTTTTTCACAGTTAAATTTGCCTGAGTAATTTTATCTTCATCTCTTCCTGAAACTCTACCTAAATAGCCTAATTCTTTTCTGTAGCTATTAGGTAATACAGAAATAGAAAGGCGCTCTGATGCATCTATAAATTCCTTGGTGTAGCGTTGTGGTCTAATAAAAATATACGCCACCTTCTTGTTCCAGATAACGCCTAAGCCCCCCCATGAAGCCGTCATGGTATTGACCTTCCCTTCTTTTTCTGCTGTCAAAAGCATCCAGTCATTTCCTATTAGCTTAAATGTATTTTCATTAAAGTCTTCATGTAATATCTCTTTCATCAACCATTACCTCCATTCTTTTATTCCACTTCTTATTATATTATTTTCTAAATTAAGAAATATCACTTAACTTATTCATTTTATCATCTCCTAGCCAAATATTAAAGAGCATTAAACAACTCCCCCATAAATAAGCTGATAAATGAATAGGATGTCTTCCTACCATGAATATTTTATCTAGCTCTCACACATATTAAAACTATTAGTATAATTAAGGAGGTGTATCATGGCACAATTAACTGCAAAAGAATTATCTGCGATCAATGAATTATTAGCAGGAGAAGCTCACTTAGTAAAAAAATTTCAAGCATTAGCAGATTCTACAGACAATGCTGAGCTAAAAGGGAAATTTACCACTATTTCTAATAAGCATCAACAACATTTCAATTCTATCTATGAATATCTTAACTAAAGGAGTAACTTATGAATAATTATGGAGATAAAGAACTTCTAACAGATGCATTAGATGCACAAAAAACAGAAACCAATCACTATAATACTTTTGCCAATGAATGTCTTAATTCAAATCTTAGAGATACTTTCTTAAATATTCTTCAGGAAGAGCATGATATTCAATTTGATGTTTTTAATACTATGCATCAATCTGGATTTTATCCAACCCCTCCTGCTGAACAATCTAAGATTGCAGATGCTAAGCAAACCCATTCTTGCGAATACAAACCTTCTGTATAATACCTACATTTTTAAATAAATTCTAGGAATAAATAATAGGCTCTCCTTATCATAAGGTGAGCCTATTTTATCATAATATACGAGCTGCTTTTGTTATTGGTTCATAGGCTCGCTTAGACCATCTTGCCGATGAATGGTCTGATATGTATATTATATTCTATACAACGAATCCATATTATCAATCATCAATCTATTTCAGAAACTATCAGAAGAAGTTGCCCAAAAAATGCAGTATTCTCACCTGGAACCACTTGAAACTTATGTATCTGACTGGATAAAAACAAAATCTGAAAGCATTCATTAAAGTTAGTGACAACTCATTTTTAATCATGTCAAATCAACATATATTATCTACATAAAGTGATAAAATGTTTGATTATCTACAAAAAAGAAAGAGAGGAAGTCCTTGGGGATGGACTTCCTCTCTCGTTCCGTTCATATTTTATAAACAGGAAAATAGATATATTATGGGGAGATTTTGTAAGCAAAAGATTATCTCTCTTGCTTGATATTTATATTACATTAAGTTTTTTAACAGAATATGAACTATATATTAATATTTTTATTTATTTTGACCAATATTTACCTTGTTTTCTTGTTATTATTGCCTAAATTTCGATTTGATTCTCAATAGAATAAATATATTAATACATAAACAACGCCTTCCAAAATGTCATTCATCTTGGAAGGCGCCCTTTATTTCCTATTCAACTATTTCTTTTTTACTTCACCGATTTCATTGCCGTTTTCATCAACTTCTACTTCTACTTCTACATATTCGTATTCTGTTCCATCTTCGTCTACTAAATCGGCTTTTTTACCTATGGTTAAATCTGGTTGTGCTACACGTGCAACAGTTGATCTTACAACTGGAATACGTACACTTTTATTAAGACCAAATTCAATAATAAAAGTATCATTAATGATATCTACTACTTTACCATATAATCCAGAGTTAAGAAGTACAGTGTCACCAATTTTGATACTATTTTGCATTTCTTGCATTTGTTTTTGTTGTTTCTTTTGAGGTCTAATTAAAATAAACCACATTACCCCAATGATTGCTCCATAGATTAATAACATAGTTAATAATCCACCGCCAGCGCCTGTTGTTGGTGCTGCTGCTGTTAATAATACTGTATTCATTTGTATTCCTCCATTATATTATTTATTTTGTTGTTTATATCCTTCTAAACGCATCTTTTTATAAGCTGTAAACTCACCTTTATCAAGTGCGTCTCGAATCTCTGTCATAAGATTGTTAAAGTAATGCAAATTATGGATTACACATAAACGCATCCCTAACATCTCTTTTGCTTTAAGTAAGTGCCTAATATAGGCTCTGCTGTACTTTTGACAAGTTGGACACTTACAGTCTGAGGCAATCGGCCCCATATCTTTTTCATGTTTTTGATTAAATAAATTAAGTTTTCCTTCATTGGTATAAACATGTCCATGACGACCATTTCTGGCTGGTAGTACACAGTCAAAGAAATCAATTCCTCTATCAACTGCTTCTAGGATATTTTCTGGTGTCCCTACTCCCATGAGATAGGTTGGTTTATTCTGTGGTAAATAAGGCACAACTGCTTCTAACACATTATACATGTCTTCATGAGATTCACCTACTGCTAATCCTCCTACTGCATAACCAGGTAAGTCAAACTCTCTAATCACTTTTGCATGTTCAATACGTACATCTGGTAAAATACCACCCTGGTTAATTCCAAATAACATTTGCTTCTTATTCACTGTGTCTTCTAAACTATTTAAACGATTCATCTCATCCATACAACGTTTAAGCCATCTAGTGGTACGCTCTACAGAAGGCATAATATAAGCCCTATCTGCAAGAGCAGGTGGACATTCATCAAATGCCATAGCAATTGTAGAGCCAAGATTGGATTGAATTTGCATACTTTCTTCTGGTCCCATAAAAATCTTACGACCATCTATATGTGATGAGAAGTATACCCCTTCTTCTTTAATTTTACGCATTGCAGCAAGTGAAAATACTTGAAAACCGCCTGAATCTGTTAAAATGGGTTTATTACATACCATAAACTTATGAAGTCCGCCTAATTCTTTAATCAGCTTGTCTCCTGGTCTAAGGTGTAAGTGGTACGTATTAGATAATACGACCTGTGTATCTATTGTGTCTAGGTCTTCCGTAGATAAGGCCCCTTTAATAGCTGCTACTGTGGCAACGTTCATAAATACAGGTGTTTCAATCACACCATGTGGTGTATGAAATCTTCCTCTTTTTGCACGACCTTCTACTTTTAGTAATTCATACATTCGGTGTCTCCTATCTTTCCTTACTCTTTAATCAGTTTACAGGAAAATATACTTCTTTTCAATAAGTGCCTTCTTTATTTTTAGCATTTTTCCCTATTATTAAACAAATATTATTGAAGAATAATAAAGGGTCTGATAAAATGATTTATATTTCAAAATTTTATAAAGGGGGCATCTTCATGTCAGGTTCAATTTTCGGTAAAATGTTTTGCATTTCCACCTTTGGGGAATCCCACGGGAAAGCCTTAGGTGTTGTAGTAGATGGCTGCCCTTCTAATATACCCATTACATTAGAAGATATTATGAAGAATATGAATAGGCGTAAGCCAGGTAATCCTAAGGTTGGCACAGCTCGCAAGGAAGATGATGAGGTTGAAATTCTATCTGGTGTATTTGAAGGCAAAACCACAGGTACACCTATTGCTATGCTTATTCGTAACACCAATCAACACTCACATGATTATAGTCAAATCAAGGATATTTATCGTCCTTCTCATGCAGACTATACCTTTGATCAAAAATATGGTATTCGTGACTACAGAGGTGGGGGGCGTTCTTCTGGTCGTGAAACTTCGGCAAGGGTAGCTGCTGGTGCTATCGCAAAAAAGGTTTTGGAGGAGTTAGGCATTACAGTAACAGCTTATACTCGTTCCCTAGGTCCTATTACAGTCACACCTGAAGCTTTTCGCCTAGAAGAATGCCGCTTAAATCCTGTGAATATGCCAAGTAACCAAATTGCTGAAGATGCTCTTCAATATATTGCTAAAGCTAAAGCCAATTGTGATTCTGTAGGGGGCGTTGTTGAATGTCTCATTACAGGTTTAAAGCCTGGTATTGGTGAAACAGTCTTCGATAAATTAGATGCAAGACTTGCCTATGCTATTATGGGAATTGGGGCAGTGAAAGCTTTTGAGATTGGTAGTGGTATTGAGGCAGCTTCTATGCTAGGCTCTGATTACAATGATGCTTTTTACTCAGAAAATGGTGTAGTACATAAGCACACCAATCACTCTGGGGGTATACTAGGAGGTATGTCTGATGGAAGTGATATTGTCTTTAAAGCCCATTTTAAACCAACACCTTCTATTGCTAAGGCTCAACAGACTATTAATACCAGCCTTGAAAATACCCAAATTGAAATTCATGGCAGACATGATCCTGTAGTTGTTCCTAGGGCTGTGGTTGTTGTGGAATCTATGGCTGCTCTTACCTTAGTTGATTTGATTCTTTGCGACCTTGGTGCTAATATGACAAATATTAAAGCCCTTTATTCAAGAAAATAAAAATGCCATTCTTACCAAGCAACAATAAAAGGATTAACAGCAAAGTTGTTAATCCTTTTATTGTTGTTTGATCTTCTATCCTCTTATTTCAACCTAGGGCTATTTCTTTCCAGAACCTTTCTAGCAAATACTTTCATCCTCAAATTGGTCTGTACTGATAAATAAATTAAAAACAATAGCCGCTAACATAATAAGTGTTGTTGCCAAACTTGCTTCTATCCCAAAATCGCCTCCAGTTAAGAGTGCATTCTTACTCATCATCTTACCACGCCATACTTCCCCTGCCACTCCCATCTGATTACCACTCACATTCAGTCCCAATATATTTCCTTGAACTAAATTCCAGGCAGTATGCCAGCCACATGCCCTCCATAGATTACCTGTTCTTAAAACATATACTCCTAAAAAAATACTCATTAAGCCGATATTAACTATCGCTATCCAATTACTTCCTATATTTAAACTATGTAATAAACTATAACATATGGAAGAAACCATAATGCCTACTGCACATCCCCTTCTCACCCCTAGCCTTGAAAGTAAATAACCTCTTATAAGCATTTCTTCTGAACTACTCAGTACAATCCAAGCTAGCACTATAAGCCCAAAAGATAAATATTGACTCCTGTCAATCCCTCTCCATTCAAAGCTCATGCCCCCTCCCAGTGCTATAATCATTATGGTAATGCCTACCATTACCATTCCCATTAATGCACCTTTAAAGTAATTTTTGATAGTACCTTTTCCAGATAGAAGTCCTATGCTTGCCAAGCTTCTTTTTTCAATGACTTTGATAGATAAATAAATCCATCCAATAAGTACAATTGCATTTAATAATAAATTACCTCCTAATATTAAAGGTAAATATCTATAAATTCTAGGTTGACTTCCCATGAGCTGCATAATTAAGCTGTTCCCTATTATTTGTGCAATAAACAGTCCCAGAACAACCCCTATTACATTCAGGAAATCCCATAATACTCCTTTTTCTTTTTCTCCTTTGAGCTCCGCTAACCATTCCTCCATTATGCCACACCTTCTTCCCTAATATCTCTTGTGTTAATTATAGTAATTTTTTCCCACTCCCATCCAAACTTTAGAAATAATTAATAATAATAAAGAGAAGAGCAATTTCTGCCCTTCTCTTCCTACTATTTAAATTTTATAAGGATAAATTTTTGGTTATCTTCTACAATTTTAATACGAAAGGCTTTTCTAATGCCTTCCATGCTTCTTACTTGATTAATATATCTCACATTTTGTGTATCTACAATACGCTCAATCATAGGTAAGATATCTTTCTTTTCCCCTTGCGTTAATTTATTTTTAAAACAATACGTATTAACAGTCTTAAGAGTATCTAAAATTTGTTGTTCTCGAATCTTTGTAAGGTCTGCTAGTACCCAGGTATATTCCTTTGTTTTTTTGGCTGTCTCATAAGTTTGTTTAAAGAACTTTAAGAAGGCATTTTCTCTACCTAACTGCACCCCTGAGTACTTACCTAACTTTGTCTTTAATTCATTTTTAAGAAAAACAATGGTATTAGGTTTTACTTGCTTTGACATGTCATTAATAGCTTTTTCAATCAATGTATAGCTTTCTTTAAGTAAGGCTTCTTCTAAGCCCACTTTACTTAATTTCTTAAGCTTATCGATATATTCTAAAATACTCTTCTTTGTAGTAAGTGCTTGTCCATGTACTGCTTCTAAGAGCTGTTCAGGATTCAATTCATTTAAATTTAAAGCTGTAAGATTCTCCACTTTTTTGTCCTTTCTATCCCTTTATTTTTTCATGACGGATAAGAGCTGCTTTCTATATAATTCATTATGGTCAAAAACCCTTGTCATAAGTTGTAAAAACTGAACTATCTTTTCTTCTGTGAGTACACCTTTATGATAGTGTATAAGACCTACAAGGTGTAATTCTATCATTGCCTTATAGACTTTTAAATAATCTAAGCTTTGCAGTAAACTTTCTCCATCTAAAGGTGCTTCTCGCTCATAAATATAGTTTACAAAATAATTCTCTAGAATATAGCTATACTCTTTCAAAAATGTTTCTTTGTATAACACATATCCTTTTGCGAAATGTACATTAAAAGCTACATTGCTCTCTAGCCCCTTTAGCACTTCTTCATAAAGTGCTTCATAATAAGTAGAAGGCCACTTTTTTGTGCTTCTCATATGCTTTAAGATTTCTAAAAGGCGTTCATGCTGACGCCATTTACCTTGTTCTACTTTACCTTTTATTGGCCTTAAATCCGCCTTTTTCATCTTCTCTTGAATGAAACTAGGTATTTTTTTCAGTGAACTTGTCTTAATTAAATAGTCAAGTTCCTTCATCGTATTCTCTAACCTTAGGAAACGTTGCTCAAAATCCTCTTGTCTATTTTGAAGGATACCCAAAAGTAATCCACGTATTTCCAAAAGGTAATCTCCATAATGCTTCGGCTTTTGTGGATTAGGACTAAGACTGGCACTAATAGCGATTTGCTTACTGGAGCGTTCTTCTTCCTTAAAGCTAATACCTTTGGGATCTAGTAAAACCTTTCTTGCGGCTTCTGGGCAAGATAAAGTAAGAGAACATTCTAAAATGCCATTCACCTGATTAAAGGTACGTGGATAGAGCTGGCAACTTTCACTTAAATAATGTTCTCCTAACTGGGTATAGAGTTCACAAAGACCATCTCCTGCTAAAAAGGCACAACGATTATTTTTAAGTTTAATCTTTGCCACATTGTCTATACTAACTGTCCCTTTTCTAGCTACTAATTCTTTTTCTAAACGCCTTTTCATGACAGGGTCTTTGACTTTTTTATATTTTTTATAGGTTGCTTCATCAACAGGGAGATACCAACCGGCACAGCAGGTATCCTCACAAGCCCCACCAATACATGTAAACTGGTCAAAATAACTAGGTACCCTATATTTCATGATTCCTCTCCTTCATGCTATAATGAACGATACGCTTCCTTAATCGCTTCTAATTCTCTCCTATCAAACTTCTTTGCCAAATAACTACTTTGGTCTACACGTCTTAAAGATTTAGCAATTTGTTCCTCAAAAAGTTCAATTTCTCTTGTTTCATCCGTTGGTACTTTACTTAATCTTCTTCTAATACTTAAAATTTCTTTGATAATGGTTTCTTTTGGACTACTCATCTTGATCTCTCATTCTTTCATTTTATATTAATTGGGTGCATTAATGAACACTGGGATCGGCTTCAAGGAGTTTTATCAGACTTATTTTGAAAGCCTCATTTTGTTTAGAATCTCTTTTCTTTGGGCCTTTGGTCCGTCCCCCTTGTCTTCTGACTTCCTTTGCCACATGTCTACTAAAAAGTAAGCTAGACATATTAGCATCTGAGAAAATAAGACCATTTTGATTCATTGCTTGGGCTTTTTTAGCCAATACCATAGCGGCTAGCCCATAATCTTGGGTAATCACTAAATCTCCGCTCTTGGCTTCATTCACCAATATAAAGTCTACAGCATCACTCCCTTTAGTCACAACTCTTGTAGTAGCTCCTGCCCTTTCAATATGGTGTGAGGTATCACAAAAAATGATGACTTCTATTCCATAGTGCTTTGCAATTTCCAGCGTTAAATCAATAACAGGGCATCCATCCCCATCTATTAATATTTTCATGGTGCACCACCCTTTACTTTTTCATTCTACTTATTGTAGCATTACCTTTAGGGTCTTAGCAAATACAAATGACCTTTATTCCTTTTTATGATACAATACATTTTGTAAACAAGAAAAGACATCTAAAAGGTGGTGAATGCATTGAAACTTAAAACTTTTCTTATTGTATTTTTCCTCACATTTATAAGTGTTTATACTTTGGTAGGCTTATCGCTTCGTAACCACCCTCGCTATGTGCCACAGGTGGAAAAAGAAGACCTTTTGCCAGTGCTTCATAAAAGCACCTTCACCGAAGCTGATTATACATTACTCTTTGAACAAACAGGTTTAACAGCACCTCTTATTGAAGAAATGCGTACTTTACCTGACTTCAAGGATAAAATCCTTTTATTCCAAGAAAATTATTTAAGGGAGGTTCCTGTCCTAAGTGAATATTTACCTCCTATTACCACTTCTGAAACTTTAGACCGCACCACCCCAGGCTTTGAGCTCGGCCCTTATCATAATGGCTATGTGCTTCTGACTAAATCTACATATACAGCGAATTGGCGTCATGGACATGCTGGGATTGTCATTGATGAAGTCAGAGGAATTACCTTAGAAGCACTTAATCCTGGTACTTATAGTATGGAACAACCTATTTCTAAATGGGAGTATTATCCCACTGTTAAGATGTATCGGCTTAAAGATGTTCCTCAAAGTACATTAGATGAGATTGCCACTTATGCTGCTACTCATTTAAAAGGACTCCCCTATAATATTCTTGCTGATAAAAATCAGGGCAGTCAGCCTTATGAGACCCATTGCTCTCTCTTAGTATGGCAGGCCTTTGCTCCTTTTGGTTATGACCTAGATGCTACTGGGGGACTCTTTGTGTCTCCTAAAAATATGGCCATGAGCCCCTTACTTGAATTACTTCAAAACTATGGTTTTAATCCTCATGAGGTATGGTAATGAAAAAGAGAACTCCTTTATACTTCACCTTATTATTAGCAAGTATGCTAGGCATCCTTTGTGCCTTTAAATTTTTCCCTCTCTCTGAGGACTCTACTGTTTTAAAAAGGACAAACTTTATTAATCGTTTGTTACCTACTCAGGATTTCTCTCTAAGGCTTTATTATGGGAATGCCGATCTATCTCATTTAGCAGGCTATACCCTTACAAAAGATACTCTAAGTCAAGAACAGATAGCCTTTGCCCCTTACTCTGAAGGTTTTCTACCTCAAGCTGAGAATGAGCTCCTTTTAAAAGTCGTCAATGACCTTAGGAAGAAGCAAGGCAAGAAACCTCTAAGTTATTTTTATCATTACCAAAGAATCAGTGATTATGTCTTTGCTTCCTCTAGTGAAGGCTTAGAAGCCTTTTACTTAATTGATTTAAATACCCTTGAAGTTTCTACCCCTATACTTGATCATACTGAAGCAACTCAGCCTCAATACGTCTACCAAATCAGACAGATTGGGGATGTATATGCTGTCCTTACCGCTGGAGTCAATGAATTAGCTGCTAGACTCTACGTCTTTTCTCCTAGTACTTTGGAGCTTCAGTTTATAACTTCTACAATAACAGATGCCACAGCTTTATCTCGTAAGCAATATGCTCTTGATGATTTAGGAAAAGCATTGTTCACCCATGAGAAAGGTGTAGAAGTTGTTACCAAAGCAGAGCATTCCTTTTTAAAACTTTCCTTCACGCCACAAATGTTAGTTAGTCATGAAAATAACTCCTATGCATTAGCCATTCAAGGGAGTACACTTCATTATGCTTTCATTCATTCATCATCCCAGACCATAGAAGAGGGCCTCTTACCTTTACCTAATGTGAATTTATCACTTGTAGACGGCTTTATACAGGGAAACCTCCTTTATACCATCACCTATGATGCCCAACATCCTATGTATAAACACTACATCAGTATCTATGATCTTAACCTTAATGAACTTATTTTTTGTGAAGGTTTATATAATAATGGAGAATTGGCTTTATTAAATACAATGTTCTTTTCTTAAAATAAATATTAATCTATTTACGAAATAGGCGTCTCAATTAAAAACGTCCGTATAGTATAAACAGGAAAGGTGAGTCATGAAAACTAACCCCTTAGCTTTCATGACTCACCTTTCTTAATCTTATTTCTGATGTAAAGTAATTGACTGCATCATCTAAGCTATTACCTGCAATAAGGTAATGCCCTTCTTCATTTTGCCCCATTACTAATTTTACCTGTACACCATAGGTAATAGAGGTATTGTAATTAATTTGAAGGCTCTCAATCTCATATTCCTGTAAAAGTTCTAAAGGCAACATATCTACACTCCATCGAATATAATGGGCATTATTCATATGTCCATTTAAATCTATTTCAGAATAATACGCCTTACGCACTTCTTCTTTTAGAATGGTTTCTGGTGGATTTATTTTATCGATTTTTTTCCCTTCATAAGGAAAGTCTAATACTGTAAGTGGTCCTTCTGCTCCTTTGATGCGCATAGGACGTCCTCTTTCAGCATCCATTAATAAGTATTTTCCTGTAATACGTCCTATAAGTTCATCTTGATCATTGATTAAATCAAAAAGCCTTACAGCAAAAAGCTTATCATGTCCGCCAGGATAAGTTTCTAAAGCCACCTGATCTTCCCAAATAGGATATGAAAAAATCTCATATTTTACCCTGGATAAAATCCAATAGTAAGTTGGTCTCTCCCCACTTTTATAAAAGTTAACACCTAACTTTGTAGCATGTTTAGCCGCTATAGCTTGCATATAGCTACATAAACCATTGATGCTTAACTTCCCCATAAAGTCTACTACATCAACATCTACTTGATATACTTCTCTTAATCTGTTCATACTCTCCATCCCTTACTTTCCTATTTTATCTAATGTTACTATAGCTCACTCTTATCTGCTTTTAATGAATTCCAAAAAAGAAAGTGGACAATTTGTCCACATTCCTTCCTCATATTTATTTTTTTATAAACATAGCATCCCCAATGCTCCGAAAACACCTCGTTTTTCGTAAAAACACGATTTTTGAGTTACTTTAAGAGCATCGCGTCCCCAAAACTAAAGAAACGGTAGCCTTCTTTAACAGCTGTGTTATAGGCATTTAAAATTGCTTCTTTACCTGCTAAAGCACTTACTAACATAATCAGCGTTGACTCTGGTAAATGGAAATTCGTAATTAAAGCGTCTACACATTTAAAAGTATATCCTGGATAAATAAAAATATTTGTCCAACCACTACCTGCTTTGATACAGCCCTTTTCATCGGCATTAGACTCTAAGGTACGTGTACTTGTTGTTCCCACTGCTATAATGCGTCCACCTTGTCCTTTTGTTTCATTAATAATCTTTGCATTGGCTTCATCTATACTGTAGTATTCAGAATGCATCTCATGATTCAGTACATCCTCTACTTTAACAGGTCTAAATGTGCCTAACCCAACATGCAAGGTAACATAGGCAATTTTTACACCCATTGCCTCAATCTCACTTAATAATTCTTTAGTAAAGTGAAGACCTGCTGTAGGGGCAGCTGCACTACCTTCATGTTTTGAGTAAACGGTTTGATAACGTTCTTTATCTTCTAGTTTCTCATGAATATAGGGTGGAAGTGGCATTTCTCCAAGCGCATCTAATACTTCCTCAAAAATACCCTGATACTCAAAGCTTACAACACGCTTGCCATCTTCGATAATTTCCTCTACTTTTGCTTTTAAAAGTCCTTCACCAAAAATGATTTCGTCCCCAATTTTGGCTTTCTTCCCTGGTTTTACAAGGACTTCCCAACGTTTTTCTTCTTTTCTTGTGAGTAATAAAAACTCGACTTTACCACCTGAAGGGCGAGCTCCAAATAATCTGGCTGGAATAACTCTTGTATCATTTAGAACTAAGCAGTCTCCTGGCTTTAAATATGCTTTAATATCATAAAAATGTTTATGTTCAATTTCACCTGTTTGCTGATCCAGTACCATTAAACGAGAAGTTGTTCTATCTTTTAATGGAACTTGAGCAATTTGTTCTTCTGGAAGATGAAAGTAAAAATCTGAAGTTTTCATTGCACGCTCCTACTATCCTTTGTTTAATCATAACATTCTTTGTCTGTCTGTTTTCTTCAACCATCATACCACATTCTCCCCAGGTATTAAAGTAAAATTGAGCCTCGATCATTTTCTTATTTGAGACTTTTGACATACTTAAATGTCTCTTTTTCCCCTTTGGTAGCTAACATCATCAGCCATTCTTCTAATAACTTAGAAGTCTCAGGATGAATGGTACCATTTCTTCTTTCTTTACCATTTAAAAAATAGTCTAAAGGTTGTTCATTGGTATAAGTCCCTTTTAAGTAAGTTTTACTGGCTGCAATACGATCACAAAACATCTCTTTTACATAACAGAGGGGCATCTCTACAGGTTCAATACGCTTTGTTTTAGTATTATAATCTGTCCAATACTCAAAATGATGCTTATTCCTTCCTTTATGATGTAGCCAAGCTACAGAGTAACCATAGGCTTCTCTTTCCGCTTCATTTGGACTTCTTTTCCCACTATAGTACCTTGCACCTACCAAAAATTCTGTTGGGCTATACTTGGAAAGATCATGACATAAGCCTTGCCACAAAATTCCCGTTTTATAACAATGCACAATCACCTTTCGGCGATGTGCATTAATGGTTCTAAAATGATTCCATGCTTTTAACATCCTTGTTCTCCTTCGTTAATCATCCACTTTCTATTATTACCTCCATTTTACAAAATAATATGTCTTATTTCAATCTTAGTCTGTTTTTGAGCGTTTTAATCAACCTTTATTCTACCTTTTAAAATCCACTTTCCTTTTACCTACATAAAACTTAATATTTCACAAAATTCAAATTCCTTAAAGTATAGAATATCTACTTGAGCTTTATATATACCATTTTCTTTTCCTAGAAATGCTAAAGTATTCAAATCTATAGTTTCTACCCATAACCCCTTGACCTTCAATATACTTTCTTTATATTTAACGCTAACTTAATTTTACTATAATGTCGATATACCTATAAACCGATATATATTTGAATATTTAAAATATTTATTCCGAATAGGAGGTTATTATTATGAGTATTTCTACCTATGCTTCATCTCCTACACCTTCGCTTCTACATCAAACAAACCTTGACACTAGAGAAAGTCATTTATCTACTAGTGCTTTTCATAAAGCTATTAAAGGCTATAAGGATGAATACTATACAGGTTTAACAGATGAAGAGCGAGAGGAAATTTTAAAACAACAAAAGGCTTATCTTGAAGATCATCCTCTTAAAACACCTGCTGATATTGAAAAATTCAATAATTTCACTAAGTCTCTTCTTAAAAAATATGGTTTTAAAGGAGACTACAATGAATTTCTAATCACAACAGAAGTTTCTTCTGATGCAAGTAACCTTTCTGATATCCAGTTTGCGTATGAACAAACAATAAGTTCTGCTACAGCTTCTAAGGAACGTCTCATTGAAGGGGCGTCTAACCTAAACACTCCTAATCATTCTACTCCTGACGATACCACAGAAGCCACTCAGTCTACACTTATCACTAATGCAGATGGTTCTCAAACCCTTATTCTTTTAAAGGATGATATCATCGTTGCCAAATTTAATTTAGGTAAAGTACCTGTTCCTTCAGAAGACATGCCTATGGAAGAACAAAGTAATGATATAATTTCTCTTTTGGTAGATTCATTGACAACTTCTTCAAATGAATAAATCTTTATGAATTTTGGGCAATATAAAACTCTCACCTTCCTTAATAGCTTGATAAGAGACTATTAGGAGATGAGAGTTTTATATTTGTTATTTCTCGCCAGATTGTTTTGCCATTTTAGCTTTGTAACGTTCTAAGCCTGTTTGTGGACGTTTCTTTTTCTCTTCCTTACTAAATGCTTCTGCTGCCTCAGGCGTAAAACTTGCAAACCCTTTTTCCTTTGCCATATATCTGCCTCCATTTATAATGAATTTCAGTTTTAGTATGAAGGAATTTCTTATAAATTATTTTGATTTAGGACTGTTTGTTTTTTCCATTCCTTTAATAAGGAGCTTAAGCCTTTCTATTTCTCTTGCTTGTTCCTCAATCCTCTTTTGATAACTATTTTCCTTCTCACACCACTCCTCATTAAGTTTATTGATAAGAGAAGCCATTTCATCTGCACTTCCAATAATCCGGTTAAATAGGAGTAAATTAGATTTTAGGATTTCTGGTATTTCTATATGAGAATATCTTAGTCTATGATCAATTTCTCCATAACCTTCTTCAAAAATGGTTCTGACCTGTATCTCTGCAATAACTCTTTGATTAGTCGGATAAAATTCTACTAAATAATGTACGGATCTATAGCCAGAAGCTCTTGATTTTACTTGTATATCTAGTTCCCTAAATACTTCTACATTGTCCCCTTCTCTTACATTAGCAGTGATTTCAATGACATTCCAAGTCTCCACAATATACTCATGAATGGCACGCCACTGCTCTTTAAAAATATGAATGACTCTAATACCTATTAAGTCATTAATTTCATCTTTATAGTTATCCACATTAAACTGAAAGTCTTCTCCATATTTAACTCTTCTATCAACAGTCTTCCTAATCACCTTTTCAATCAGTCTATCTGGCTCTTTCATTCTCGATTTCACCGTATGAATATTTTCTTGTGAGCGCAAAATATTGGCGATGAAATTTCCATGATTTTGATAAGCTTCCATACATCTTATATAATCTTCATAAATAGCACAGAGTGTATTCTTATCTATGTTGTTTTCTTTGATTAGTGTTAAAGTATAAGGATATTTTAGCAAAAATTCATCTAAATCAAATTCTGTTTTCATTCATTACACTCCTTTTTCAGAGCATTTACTACTTTATGCTCTTTCTTTATAGGTTTAAAACTATTATATCATATCCTATCTGTTTCATTTTATAAGTTTTTTTCAAAATTAATTAGGGAATTATCTTTTTCATCACATATATAGAGTGTAAAGGTAAAACAAATAGCTTCTGTAGCAGAATCACCACGTCGAGATTCTGAGGAATTGACCGGGTCAGCCAAGTCTCAATCTGTCGTTACAGGTACCTCTGGACTTAAGGAAAATATTCACTGATTGCTCGTGTAAAGGGAGGCGCTCTTTTATAAGTTATTTGCCAACTTTACAAAAAATAAAGTAAAAACCAGAGTCTTAAAATCACGGTTTCCTAGAAAGGACAGTCCGGACCGAGACTTTAAGGAGCTCCTCACTCATTGGTTAATACTTTTATAACAAGTCTTAGTAGGTGCCTTTCTATGGGATAAAGGTGCTGAGGAGTTACTTTATGCCTTGAAACAGGGTCTACTTACTTGTTATAAAAGTTTAATCCGAGTCTGGAGGCAAAAATGGGACGATCACCTATGTGATCGTCCCATTTTTGTTTTACACCTATTATAACATTATTTGTTTTAAGGTACAGAATTCAATTAAAAGTTATAATCCTTTGATTCCTAAATGTTCATCCTTAAGTTGTAGAATCCTCCAACCTTATGTATACTAATAGTTGATAATGACTTAGGAGGATATATATGACGATATCAAGATTTTTTAAGTTAATAGAACTTCGTACCAAAGTAGCCAGTGTGATTCCTTATTTGCTAGGAACTTTTTATACACTGTATGCCTTTGATACTTTTAAGCCCATTAATGCACTTCTTATGTTTTTAAGTATGCTTATCTTTGATATGGCTACTACTGCCATCAATAATTATATGGATTATAAAAAGGCCATTCAAAAAGAAGGTTACGGCTATGAAGTACATAATCCCATTCATTCCTATGAGCTCTCACTAAAAAGCGTGGGCTATATTATTTTGACCATGCTCGTTCTTTCCGCTGCATTAGGTATAATGCTTGCCCTTCGTACGAATATCATTGTTTTATTACTGGGTATGCTTTGTTTTGCTATTGGTGTACTCTATACCTTTGGGCCACTCCCTATTTCACGTACGCCTTTTGGGGAAGTATTTTCAGGGATAACCATGGGGCTAATTTTAACTTTTATTACCATTTACATTCATATTTTTGATCAGAATATCATTGGTATTTCTCTTTTCAATAATCAGTTATTGATGTCCTTAGACTTGTCAGTCTTAGTTCCTATTGGCATTGTGTGTGTACCTTTAATCACTTGCATTGCCAACATTATGCTTGCTAATAATCTTTGTGATATGGAAGAAGATTTGTCTAATAAACGTTATACACTCCCTCTTTATATTAGCAGAGAAAAAGCGCTTATCCTTTGGGAATGCCTGTACTATGTAGCTTATGGCGCTATAAGCATTGGTATACTTATCAAAGCACTCCCTTTAACATCAGCAATGACACTTTTCACCCTTATTCCACTCAGAAAAAATATTAAGTTCTTTAAAGCCAAACAATTCAAAGGTGAAACTTTTATTTATGCCATTAAAAACTTTATGCTTATTAATGTAGTTTATATTTTAACCGTAGTAGTTGCCTTACTTTTTAATTGGATAGGCTAAATAAATAGATGCTTAAAATATAATAAGAGGGCCTTCTTTGAAAGCCCTCTTTAAACTATCAAGAACCGTAGTGGATGCCTATATGCCCAGCTTTGAAACGGTTCTCTTGTGGTATACCTTTCACTTAGTACGCTCGTTCTAGCATCTCTTTTGCTATTTCTTGCAGTATATTTTTATACTCATGCTCAGGCAGTCTTTTAATAAAGCTATATGCCTTATCCGTATACTTTTTAGCTAATACTCTTGCCTCATCAACACCCCCACATGCATTTACCAATTCAATAATCCTTGTGATATCCTCTTCACTTAACTCTTTATGATCTAGGAGTGCCATTAACTCCTCTGGCTTCTTCTCTAAAGCATATATCAGTGGCAAGGTATAGATCCCATCTCTTAAATCATGCCCCACTTCTTTCCCTAAAGTTTCAGCATTACTTGTATAATCTAAAATATCATCAATGATTTGAAATGCCATACCAATATGGTGACCTATATTCCAAAATAATCTAGCCAGCTTTGCATCACACTGACTTTCTGCTGCACCAATATATAAACTTAAGGAAAATAATTCAGCTGTTTTTCCTGAAATACGCTTTAAATACTGCTTCACACTCACTTCTTTTTGGAACCTTGAAGTCAGCTGTTCTACTTCCCCTAAACAAATTCTAGACATGGCTTTGCTATCTAACTGTATACTATGTAAGGAGGCTGTACTTGCTAAGATTTTAAAACATATACAGAAAAGATAATCCCCAATATAAACGGCATACTCTTTTCCATATTTCGATTGAATCGTTTCTTTTCCCCTTCTTAATTTGGAGTCATCAATGACATCATCATGAACAAGGGTTGCCATATGAAACATCTCAACTACCGCTCCTAAAGCTCTTGTACGCTCTGGCTTATAATCCCCAAACTTGGATGCAATAACTGTAAAACCTGGACGAATCATTTTTCCCCCTGACTCAATCAGTTCCTTAATGGATGTTTCAATGACTTTATCTTTGCAGTAAGCATTCTCTTCCATTATATTTAAAATGGCCTCTAATTCTGTCTGTACTTCTGGGTACCTATTCCAGATTGCATGCATATTTTTTACCTCACTCTTCTCTTTCTACCATCTGTTTAAAAAAGGGCAACTGATACATATGTGCCACTGTATAATTTGCTGCTAGTCCCACAAAAATCCCTGTCATAATCCCTGCAATTGATAAGAACGGTAGATAAAGCATAACCCCTATATTTTGTACAATGAGTGAAGCCACTAAAAGCTGCCCTATATTGTGAAAAACTGCTCCTGCAGCACTTACCCCTATGATACTTACTTTATCCTTTAATAATTCTTTAATTCCAATCATCACGCTAAAACTAAGTAGTGCCCCCATACTACCATACATGAGACTAGATACACTTCCTCCAAATATGGCACTTAAAAATAATCTTGCTACAATAATCTTTAGTACATCTCGTTTCTTATCCAATGTATAAATGGCAATAACTGTGACAAGATTGGCTAAGCCCAGCTTAGCACCTGGCGTCATAAATGGAACAGGAATACTACGCTCCACTAGGTGAAGCGCAAGTGCCATTGCCACCAGGAGTGACGTATAAATTAATTGTTTTGTTTTTTCCATATTCTACTCCTAATATGCATTAACATCTATGACTTCCTCATCTTCCTCTGCTAGCTTCCCCACAATCTCAATATATAACTTGTGGGGCAAACATGTAATAGACTGACCTGGTTTATGTATAAAACCTATTTGCGTACAAATGCCATCCCTGCAATCTGCCCTAGATACCCTAATCTCTTCGTTTTCTATGACAACTGTGTTATTCCCATAGGCTGTTTCAATCATCAACGTTTCAGATTTAACCTGCCCTGTTAATGGTACTTCTTTATAAAGCTTGCCATCAATAGTGATTCTGGCATAAGTTACATCATATTCACCGACAAATAACACCTTTAATAAAAGATAAGGAATAAATGAAATAGCAAGAAGGACGGCAATAATAATCTTATCCCAGGTTTTTATTTTCATAACCGTTTCTCTAGCTCCTTTTCTCCTTTTTATTACTTATGTAGTAGCGTGTCTTCACTTAATTATACTACAAAAGACCACTCTGTAGGACGAACCCAAGTGGTCTTTCTTTTTAATCCATCAATTTACTTTTCACTATAAATAGGTTTGTTTTTACCTATCCACCAGTTACCTATTAATTTGGTAATCCATGGCATCACATAATAGTCAAGACCGAATGTTCTACCTGCACCACTCATCAGTGCAATTCCACCAAAAGTATACCATAATATGTCCCAACCAGCCATAGCTGAAAGAATAAAATTCATAGTCATAAATACAGATGCTGCAGATGCTAGCCATGTGAATAAGCCACCAATCAGTGCAAGGCCAATCCCAATTTCTAAAACGACTACCATGATTTGAAAAATATTAGCCATTGTTTCATTAGGAATCATGATTTTCATCACTGATTCATAGAACTTTGGCATTTCACTTAAAATAGGTGTTGCATATTCTACGGCACTCTCTGTAGCTGAAGATGCCCCTGTTAAACCATCTTGAAGCCATGCAAATGGCATATTGATATTACCTGCTTTAATCCAACTATCTGTCCCTATTTCAAATAACCACTGACCTTTATTAAATAGTGCTTCTACTGCTTTTTCCCATGTTCCTTCACCACAAAGTTTTGCAAGACCTTCAAGAAGCCATACACAACCTACATAAAGTCTAAGTGGGATAAGCCATAAGCGATTTCCTTTAGAAGCAAGATGTCCTCTTATAATTGTTCTATTTTCTTTCATATCAAAGAATTCATGTTGTAAATAATGATATACCGCTGGAATATTCAGTATGCCAAATAAGTAAATCATATTGACTAAATGTTTCGCCATCATTGCAAAGAAACCTGAAAGTTTAATGCCCATAAGGTTTGCTACACAATACTTTCCACCAATAGATACCATAAATCCATGATAGTTTGATTTGAATTTAACCTTTTCTTCTTTTCCTTCAATAGAAGCTATGATATTTTTAACAGCTGTTGTGGCTGTTTGTTCTGCTGCCTCAACAATTTGAGGATTTCCTTTTCCTGGTTCTTCCTCTACATAGGCACAGTCCCCTATAAGGTATACATTCTCATGGTTTGTAGATTGCATATAGGCATTCGCCTTAAGTCGATTTGCTTTAGCTGTCTCTAACCCATAGCCCATGCAATCTTGATTATTTTGAACCCCACAAGTCCAAATCAGTGTTTGTGTTTGAATGACGTCACCAGATTTTAGTTTAATCATCTCTGGTGTTACTTCCACAATTGGACTGTTTTTAAGTATTTTTATACCGTGTTTAGTCATGTAACGCTCAGCTTTATCAGCTTGCTTGCGGTCTAACATATTTAAAATACTATTTTCTGCTTCTACGACGAAAAGTGAAACTTCCTCTTCATCTACTCTATATTCACGGGCAAGGGTAGATTTCCACTCCATAAGTTCACCAGCCATTTCAATGCCCGTAAATCCAGCACCTGCTACAGCAAAGGTAAGCATTTGTTTTCTTTTTTCTTTATCTCGCTCAAGGGCAGCCCTTTTAAATTGGTATTCGATATGTTCTTTTATTTTAAGTGCATCTTCTAAAGACCATAGGCTAAAACCATGTTCTTTAACACCGGGTATCCCTAAATAAGCTGGCTCATTTCCCATACCAATCATTAAATAATCATAACTATATTCCCCATGCTTTGTGGTCACTTTTTGTGATACCATATCTACGTTTGTTATGTAATCTACTACCAAATTAACTTTAGTTCTATGAAAAATTTGACTAAGTGTTACTTTAACAGATTCTTCTGGTACCCTTCCCCCTGCTACCTCATGAAGTTCTGTCATCAATGTATGATAAGGGTTTTTATCAATTAATGTAATTTCAATAGCGTTATTTTTTTTATACTTTTTAGCTAATTTTTTTGCGGCATGTACCCCCGCATACCCTGCTCCAAGTATGACAATTTTCGTTTTATTTGACATTCTCCACCTCTACTCTAATTCACATAATTCTTTATTACTAATACTTACTATACCTAAGTATTGTTAAAAAGTCTACTATTTTTTATAAAGATTTCTATTTTTTTCAGTATATATTATTCATTTACTCATTTATGTAGTATAATAAAATACGCAATTAGCCTATTTACATAAATTTAGCACGAAAACGGAGGTCAAAATGGCTATTTATTTTAAAAAAAAATATTTTATTTTTATAATTCTAACCATAAGTGTTGTTATTTTTTTGACAGCCTGTGGTTCAAAAAACACTCAAGAAATATCTAATCCTCTTAGTCGAACAGAATTCTTATTAGGTACTGTGGTAAAGGTTTCTCTTTATGACCATGGTTCTGAAGAACTCCTTGATTTATCTATGAATAAGCTTATGGAACTAGAGAACACTTTAAGTATTAATAAAACTGGAACGCTTATTGATGAGATCAATGCCCAAGCTGGTCTCTCTCCTGTAAAAGTGGATGAAGCTACCTATGAGGTTATTGAGAAAGGACTTGAGTATAGCCAGCTCACAAATGGCGCTTTTGATATCACCATCGGACCAGTGGTTAAACTTTGGAATATAGGTTTTCCTGAGGCCAGAGTCCCCAGTGATGAAGAGATTAAAGAAACCTTACCACGAGTTGGATTTGATAAGGTGATTCTAAATCCTAATGAGTCTACTGTTTATTTAACTGAAAAAGGCATGAGCTTAGATTTAGGTGGTATAGGTAAAGGGTTTGCTGCTGATGAGGTTACCACTCTTCTTAAGGAACATGGGGTAAAACATGCTATTATTGATTTAGGTGGTAACCTTTATACCTTAGGTGATAAACCAGGTGATCAGCTTTGGTCTATTGGTGTCCAAGATCCTTTTAATCCAAGAGGAAAAATCATTGGACGTCTTAAAGTTGCCAATAAATCTATTGTCACCTCCGGCATCTATGAGCGTTATCTAGAAGATGAAGAGGGCAATAAATATCATCATATTCTAGATCCTAAAACAGGTTATCCTTATGATAATCAAATTGCAGGTGTCACTATTATTAGTGATTTTTCCACAGATGGGGATGCTTTATCCACTGCTGTTTTTGCTATGGGGGTAGAAGAAGGACTTGAATTTGTAGAAAGCTTAGGTGGTGTGGATGCTATCTTTATTACCCTAGACTCTAAAGTTTATACCACAACAGGAGTTAAAGAATTTTTTACACTCACTAATGAAGCTTTCACACTAGCCAATTAACTTATGATACCTAAAAAGGGTTGATGTACGTACTACCAAGTCGTCCATCAACCTTTTTTATAGATTCTTTAATGTCTTTTATCTTTATCCATAACTTTCCATTTACATACTTTGTGTTCTAAACTTTCAATCCCTTTAAATAGTCCCATCCCACATACGCTAATAGCTATAATGCCACTATACATTTCTACATAGTCCACTTTAATCCAAGCATTCATAATATAGTAGCCAATCCCTAACTTCGTGGCATAATTCTCAGCAAAAAAGACTGCCACCATACTAGAGCCTATGGCAATCTTTAAAGAAGTAAAAATACTTGGCATAGCTGCTGGAATCATGAGATGAAAGAGTTTTTGTCTTCTAGTGAGTCCCCAAGTCTTTGCAGTTAAGAAAAGATGCTCTGGCAAGTGACAAATACCATCTCTTACACTTACGATTAAATGAAACACACTAATGGCAAAAATTAAAATAACCTTTGATAAATCTCCTAATCCAAATAAAATCATAAACACAGGTAAAAAAGCAATGCGTGGCACAGGATAAATCAAATATATAATAGGTGATATATAACGATCCAAATATCTATTTGCCCCAAGTGCTATACCTAATGTCCCCCCTACTATTAGAGTCAGTCCTAATCCTAGTCCTATTCTCCCCATACTCCCTCCTAAATGACGACATAGCTGGGGTATGTTTTGGAAAGTATATAAAAGGACCTCCAAGGGTTCTGGCACCACAAAAGCGTTTAATGTCCGATGAAGAATTTCCCATAATAGCATTAAAGTACCTACTGCATAGAGGGTAGATAAATAGTGTTTTTTAGTGTGCATATTCATGTTCCCCTAACTTTAATCTATTTCTTACTTCTAAGCACTTCTTATAAAAGACTGGATTTTCCCTTATCTTCTCAAACCCATAAAGCTCATTTTCATAAAGCTCATAATTGCCATCAGGACACATAATGAGTAATTTTTCTCCTAATACAAGGGCTTCCTCAATACTGTGTGTTACAAAGAGCAAAGTAGTCTTATGACGTTTTCTAATCTCTAAAATGAAATCCTGAAAGCGTTCTTTATGAAGGGCATCTAATGCGGAGGAGGGCTCATCTAACAAAAGTAACTTAGGCTCCCAAACTAAAATGCACCCTATTGCAACCCGTTGTTTTTCTCCCCCACTTAAACTTAAGGGATATCTATGGAGTAAATGGGATATATGAAGTTCCTCCGCTATGTTTTGGATTTTCTTTTTGACTTCATCTTTCTTGTAGCCTCTTGCCTTTAAGCCTAAAGATAAGTTTTTATAAACAGTTAACCAAGGAAATAAATTATTATCTTGCAAAGCAAGTCCTACTGATTTTTGCATCTGATTTGCAGGCTCATTGGCAATTAGAATTTCACCTGCCTGAGGCGAAAGAAGCCCTGCTATTGTACATAGCAGGGTGCTCTTTCCACAACCAGATGGTCCTATAATCGCTAGACTCTTCCCATCTGCTACTTGGATAGTCAGCTCTTTTAAAAGTACTTTCTGGGCATAAGCTAATTGTAAATTCTTAATTTCTAACATCTACTTTGCAAAAGCCTCTGTGACTAAATCTTCATAGTTCACCTCAAGTGTTTTCCCTTGAAGTGCCTCTGTCCAAAGACGAACCTCTTCTACAAACTCCTCTGATGGAATACGTGTTGTATGGTAAGTAGGAAGTACCATAAGTTCTTTTACTTTTTCATCTAACTCTAGCTTTTGGATTAAAATATCTTTAGCCACTTCTTCATTAGCTAAGATAGCTTCTACAGCCTTATTATATCCTTCATGGAAAGCTGCAACGGCTTCCTCACGAGAAGAAATACTCTCCATTGTAAAAATCATAGCATTGGGTGTGAACTCCTCTGCAGCCCCATAGATACGTTTCTCTAAGCCTTTAAGCTGCGCTGTAGAAGCCATAGGTTCAGGAAGTATAGCCATATCTAATTCTCCTGCCATAAGCATTTGCATCCTAACTGGCATTTCATTGATAAATACCTTCTCCATGTTATATGCTTTTAAATAACGATCTGCTAAATAGTTTACAACACTTACCTCCATCAACCCTACTTTTACATCTTCTTTTTCTTCAAAACTCGAACTTAGTACCACAGGAAACACCCCATCTGTTGCTGTGGTCATCACTGCTTCTAACCCTGCTACTTTATTATTTAGAAATTGAATCATACTCACCATAGCCCCATCTAATTCACCAGCTTGAATCGAACTTTGCTTTGTAGCTCCATTGGTGAAAATTTCAAGTTCTACAGTTAACCCCAGTTCTTTAAAATACCCCTCTTCTTGTGCCAATAAGATTGGGGCACTATCTGCTGCTGACATCACTCCAATACGCAGTGTACCTAAATCCTTCACTTGTGTACTAGAAATTTCTGTTTGACTGCTTTCTACTTTTCCCCCACATCCTACAAGCATAGTAGCTAATGTAGCTGCTAAAATAACTTTTTTCAATACTTTCTTCATTTTCTTTCTCCTAAATACGTATCACTATCTTGTTCATTAAAACTTTATAAATTAATTTTCTCACAGCGGTAACACTTATAACCTAAGGGTTTTGTAATATCCCTATCTTTCATAGCCATTTCAAAAACCACCTGAGGGTCTTTTTCTCCTGTGGCCTCTACAATCACAATTTCATTTTTCATGCGATTACTTTTCATATCATCTGTAGGACCACCAAAGATGTCTTTAGTAATACCCCCAAAGCACATGAGCCTATTGCCATTTTCTAATAAACTAATGGACCCTAGATAAGGACAATACAAGCTATTTCCTCGCTCTTCTCCAAAACTCCATACCTTTTCAAAAGTCCCTGCCTCTAAATCAATGCGATACTCTATGCCACGGCTAAAGTTTTGGTATGCATGACGTGCTTGATCTATGTTATAACTTCTAAAGTTGCCATTATCAAACATGAAGACGTTTCCGTTCTTTCCAATGACAGGAGTATGAGGTGCCCAGCCTATATCTTCTTCATGGATAGGATTTAAAACATAAGGTTTTAATGTCTCATTCCAACCTTCCTTTGGTGCAATAATCCACTGAATTTCAGAAGTTGCCTTCTTAAATTTCACCATACAGCTTTGATTTCTAGAGGTTGCTATAATGCTCTCATCCGTTTCATCATAGACAATGGCATTTAAATGAAGCCAATCTAAGGGATGATTTACGGAAACTTTATCAATAACGGTCTGACGCATAGGATCTAAAATTTCTCTAAAATTCCATTCTGCAATGATTTCTTTAGAATTGCGGTCTATTTCCACAAGTAAATCTTGTTTCGTTTCTTCTCCTTGAGTGATAGCTAAAAAGTTGCCACTTGGTAACTCATAGACATCATGGTGTAAACCATTAGGTAGCTTATAAAAAGCTTTAATATGTCCTAAAAAGTCCATTTCCACAAAGCCCGCTGATGTATAAGCCCCACAAATGCCACTGCTCATAGGTGCATCCACTATCAAATGTCCATTTTTAAGTTTTCTAAAGACATGAGCTGTCATTCCCGTATAAAGCCATCTCACATGACCTTTCTCATCTACAATAGAGTAAAGCGCTTCAATTGTCTTCACCCCTTCAGACCTACCTAAAGATAATGAAAAGAATCCTTCTGCTATTTTCTCCTTTTTGCTTGCTCTCACTTGTATTTCAGGATAACTACTGGGTAAAGGCTGAGTCTTAATGCCTACTGAATGCCCTATAGTCCTTCCTTCTTGAAAAATAACTTGTAAAGTCACTTCATTGTAACTATTGGGCTTTAGACCTAATAAAGGAATTTCTTGATGACCTTTTCCTAAGTCATGCACACTTCTGTATCCCTGTACTTCTACTGTAAGGGTGGCTGATTGCTCTAAAAAGAACATCATAAGCCCACTTAAAGGGCAAACATCATAAGGATTAAGCACTATAAAAGGTTTTTGAATGGTATAACTTTGCCTATGATAGGCTTCTAATAGTGCTTTTCTTTGCAAGCTTTGTTGCTTCATTAGTTCCATCATATTTCTGTACTCCTACAAATCAAATGAAGCTACCTTTCTAATGCTTAGAAAAGTAGCTTGAATAATCCATCTATTATGCTGCTAATGCTGCTTTAACTGCTTCTAATAAATCTGGGATTTTAATTGAAACACCTGTTACAGCATCTGTGTGACCATCTGCATCAGATAAGTTAACTTTTTCTACATCAAAGTTGTTCTCTGCTAAAAAGGCTGCTACTGCATCCACTTGTTCATTCCAAGGTATACCATCTTCAGACATAACATATGTACCTGCTGCTGCTTGTTCGTATTTACTTGAACCATCTGCATTGATGTAGTCAAATTTAACACTCACTGGTTTTCCTGCTTCAAAAGTTACAGTTGCAACTGTTTTACCTGACTCATCTGCAACTTCTCCAACTTTCTCTCCTGTAAACGCTTCATCAGTTGTTGCTGCTGGAGCTGTTGCTACTGGAGTTTCAGTTGTTGCTTCTTTTGAACCACAACCTGTAAATGCCATCATTGCGCTTAATGCTAATAATAAAACACCTAATTTTTTCATAATTTCCTCCTAAATTTTATGTATATATATTGCCTCAACATTATATCCTAATTATCATTTATTTTCAAGATTATGTTAATATATTATTTATTCATGTAGTCTTTTATTCATTAAATACCTACCGGAAAGGACTCTAGCCATGATTTATGTGGAAGTCTTTCTATTTGAGCTTTATACTCTATTAAGTTTTGAATCTTATTAAGACTTATACCATTTATTACAAGTATCTACGACTAATAAAAGTATTCCTATGAATAAAATGAAGCCTAGTATACACCCCATTTTTCCAATAGTATCTGCTGACTGAAGGGCTTGTAGTTGAACTGGTAACGTATAGGCCAAATCTGAAATCTGCTCTCTTTTATAAATGCTAGCCAATATTCTACTCACCAATATTCCCATCCCTAATAAGCTGCTGCTTATTCCCACTGCAATAATCACACTCTTTATCTCTAGCTCAAGTACATGTTCCTTTATATAATCCATAACATAACACTGCTTTCTGACTTCACTAAGTACCTCACACTGTTTCTTTATAAATAAAATCGTTCCCCCTAGTAAACTCAATAAAGCAATCAGACCTATTCCCTCCAAAAGTAACTGCCAATAAGCTGCCAGCTGCCTATTATACTGGGATATGGAGAAAATTTGATAGTGTTCTATTTCACGACCTATTCCAGTAAGCATCTGCTTAATAATCGTTAAATCTCGCGAATTTAACCCCTGACTGGCTCTTACCCATAGTCTTTCAATATTTAGTGTCCCCTCAAAGTTATTCCCTAGGATATAAACACAGCTTACTTTTTCATCATGCTCTTGATTTGCAACAATACCAGTAATCTCATATGATCTTCCTTGATAACTTATCCTTTCTCCTAAACACTGAGTTGTCCCCCACAGTTCATAGGCTGCCTTTTGGTCCACAACTAATTGAGGTGTCTTACTATCTTCCTCCATAAAAAAGCTACCTTGTACCATTTGTAATTCCTTTATTGAAGCATACTGGTCTGTGGTTATCACCATCTGGATATTGGAACTTTTACCCATATTCTCAAAATTTCCATCTTGAATACACTCATAACTAATATCATACTCCTCATACTTTTTTTGAAGTGCCTTAATCTCTTGAGTCGTAAACCCATTGGTTATAGAGACATTTCCTACGGGTAATATGGTATAAAGGTCATCATGGGTCTTTGGCATATACTTCACCCTCATATTTAAGAGTAGAACACTATCTGCTAATAAGAGTACCAATAAACCCATTAATAGTCCGACCTTTATGTTTTTTTGATGCCTTGCTTTTTTATTTGCTGAAAACTTATCCATTAAATGCTTATTCATTAGGTGCTTCACTATAAAACACCTCTTCATTCTCTATCTTTACTTTCATACCAGGCAGAATGGTCTTCTCACTGCTTACCACCACACAGGCTGACTGAGTAATACCGTCTATTATTTCAACAGAGTCTAAACTATGTCTCCCTATCTGTACTCTAGATTTTCTCACTTTATAGCCACTCCCCATAGCATCCTCTACAGGTAGAACTTCATAAACAAAATAACCTGTTTTTTCTTTGTTAATGGCACTATATGGAATAATCAAATGCTGCTCCTCTGTCTGCTTCGTTACTTCTATATCTACTTTTTCATTTCCAGTCATTTGGGGACAATCAAAATGGGCTTCTACCATTAAGCCAGACTCACTATTTTTAATAGAAGTGACACTGCCTAATAACTGATTTTGCTTTAATGAAGAAATATGTAAATAGATTGAGTCACCTATAGCTAATAGATTTTGATCTTCGCTCACGATAAAGTCCACCTTTTCACCTGCCTCAAGACTACCCATGCGTAGCATTTCCTGCCCCTCCACTATTTGTTCTCCTTCAGTCATATTAAGTTCTAACACCACGCCATCTGTGGTCGCTAAAATTTCACCTGAAGGAAGGGTATTTTCCATTAATTGCTCTAATTCTAACTGTAAGCCTTTCTGATTGAGTTGATTGCTTTCCATTTCCTCTGTGACTTGCTTCTTCTGGCTTAGCAGTGCGTCCAATAATGTTTCTTGACTTTCAACTGCTGTTTGATACGCTTTCTCTTCTGCTTTAGCTTCTTTAGACTCAATTTCTTGGTTTTCTTTTATTTTAAGTTTTAACTTTTCTACTGCAACTCTAGCTGCTTCTAAATCCGCCTTGGCAAGGGCCCCTACTTCATACAGTGCCTCACTAACCTCCAATTTCTTTTCTGCAGCTTCTAAATCTAGTTCATTTTCCCCTTTTACTTGACTTGCCATTTGCTTTGTTCTTTCTTCTTTCTGCGCCTCTGCTTCTTTATTTAAGCTATCTAGTTTTTCTTTGGCTTTTTGATATTGAAGGTCCAAATCTGCTACTTTATCCGCTAAATACTTATAGTTTAGTTGATTTTTCTCTAAATCCAGTTGCTTCTTTTTCAGGTCATACTGACTATTATTTCCTTCTACTTTGCACAAAAGCTGCCCAGCTTTTACCTGTTCTCCTACCTTCACATATATTCCTTTTACCTTGCACCTAGTTGGTGCAACGACCTTGATTTCCTTTTCAAATGAAGCCTTCCCTTCATATCTTGCTTCTTGCTTCAAATAATTCATTGTACCTCTTGCAATAGTTACCTTATGCAAAGATAGATTGGCAATTGTCTTTGAGAAAAAAGAAAGGAGCATGACACTGACGATGAAAATGATACCCATAGCTGCTATTATTTTTTTCTTATTTAAACCCATTTGACTTTCTGCTTCTAACTTCATTTTTCTACCCCTTTACACCAGATAATTCAATGCCTTCTATTAAGTAATCCTGCCCATATAAAAAAGCTAATAAAACAGGTATCATGTAAAAACAGGAGGCTGCAAAAATAAGACCCATTTGATTGTCTCCAATTTCTGATAAATAAACAGATAAGGGCGCTTTATAGACATCCTGCAAAAACACTAGCGCGGGTTCTACCACATTCCAGTATTCAATTAAAGTTAAAATGGCTAATGAAAATAGGCCGGATTTCATAAGGGGCATTACCACCTGCCCCATCATCTGATAGTGACTAGCCCCATCCATTTTGGCTGCTTCTAAGTATTCAAATGGAATGCCCTTCATAAACTGTACCAATAGAAAGGTGCCAAAGGGATTAAAAATGCCAGGCAAAATAATGGCTAGATGATGATCCATTAAATGAAGCCTATGAATGACCATATAGTTTGGTACCATAACCACTTGCATAGGTAACAGCATAACCAAAATATAAAGGCCAAACACCACCTTTTTACCTCTAAACTTTGAGGTATGTAGTCCATAAGCTGCCAAAAAGGATACTACCAACTGTCCTGCAATAATAGGCACGGTTATTTTTACCGAATTTAAGAAGTACATCAGATACTTTGGCCTGTTAAATAGTAAATCCTGATAAGCCTTAAGCGTGACTTCATCTGGAATGCATACCATACGATTTTTCTGGAAAACATAATGTCTTCTAACCTCCTCCGCACTCATGAATGCATTCGTAAACGTAATCATCAAAGGATAAAGCACAATAATGGCTAAAAGGATAAAGATACCTAGTAATAAAAAATCTCCTTTTTTATGCTTCAAACTCATGTTTCCTCCTCATCTGTCTAACTAATCCCATCACGAGGACAAGGGTAAAAATCAAAATATAGGCAGAGGTACTTAACTTTACGTAGTTTAGTGATAAAAACATATTATTCATATAATGCTGCAACATATAAATAGACTCGTGCGGATACCCACCTGCAATTAAGTAAATTTCCTTAAATACCTTAAAGGAATTCACCACTGACATTATGAAAACTAGCAGGGTCGTTTCTGATAGATTGGGTAAAGTAATATAGCGAAATACTTGTAAGCCATTAGCACCATCTAGTCCTGCACTCTCATAGTACATCTGTGGAATTTGATAAAGTCCTGCTGTAAATAAAATGGTATTATAGCCAATATTTTTCCAAACAAAAATAAAAATGATAATGGGCATGGCATAATCTGATTGTAGCCAGTCTATTGGCGTGATCCCTATGATTTGCACCAACTTACTAAATAAACCATGAGGTGCAAAAAACTGTTTCCAAAAGAAGGCTATGGAAGCTGTTGGAATAACCAGAGGCACTAAAAACAAACATTGAAGCAGCTTCTTTTGACCAGATAACCTCTTTATGCCTAATGCAATCAGCAATGCACAAGTCATTCCAATGGGCACTGCACACCCTATAAAAATGAGCGAATGCTTTAAACCACTGGTATAAATCTCATTTTGAAATAAATTGATATAGTTCCTAAAACCTACAAAAGTCTGATTTGCACCTTCACTCATCAGTGTTTCTTTAAAAGCTTCTCCAAAAGGTAAAAGATAAAACAAGCTAAATCCCATGAGGCTAGGGATAAGAAAGATCCAGCTGTTTTGATGGGTTTTACTCATTGAGCATCACATTAACCTTATTTTGCAGGTTTTGGGCAACTTCCTGAGCTGTTTTTTCACCTGTGAAATAAGGGCATATCTCAGAATAAACTAACTCTGATACCGCCTGGTCTAGCAAATTGGTGGTCTTAACTGCTTGAAGCCTTGCCTCATCCCATCTAATAAAATCTGCTACAATTTCTTCTTTAGGACCATTAAGCTGAATCTGCGGCTCTGCCTCAAAATAATCCACTAGTTTTTCCATGGCTTTCTTTTCTGCTGCCTTATTCACATGGACACCATAGCTACTTTCTTGCATTTCTTCAGAATATAAAAACTTAATAAATTCCCAAGCCAGCTCTTTGTTTTCAGAAGCAGCATTTAAGCCATAATGACAATAACATAACATTTGGGAAGCACCTGCATCATTTACATAAGGCTTCCAACCCACAGCATAATCCTCCCAAGAAGGGGAATAATATTTTTCACTACAATAAGGTTGATACAATTCATTACTAGATAAAAATAACGCATTAATACTATCTTTATCCAAATAGCCCTCATCTTCTAAATCTTTTACACTCTTCAACTCTTTAATAAACGCCTCACTATCAAAATTCGCTTTTTTAGCCTTAATATCTATATACTCATTCTGATTCATTCTAAATAACATATTTACAAAACGGGCGCCATCCATATGCTTAGAAATCGTATACTTTTTTCCTGTCTTCTCTTCAACTTTTTTGCAAAGCTCAACTATTGTCTGTAAATTCCATGTTTCATTGGTTAAATCTTCTTCTGTCATACCAGCTGCTTCGAGTATAGGTTTAAGCACACCAAGACTTTCTACATTATAGACAAAGGGCATACTGTAGTAACCTTCATCAAACTGCATAGCATCTATGACATTCATATAATATTCCTCACGATTTAATCCATCTGGACCATTCATTGTATTCTTTAAATCATATAAATAACCGCTTTCAGCATATTTGTAAAAAGGCAAACCAAATAAATTAATTAAATCACTGGCTGTTCCATTCATAAATGCTGTATTAAGTTGTGTCACATATTTATCCCTAGATAAATTAGGATCTTCATTGGAACTAGCTATTACACCCTGTCCATCTGCCGTTGTTTCAATATTAAGCGGTGCAAACGTATTTACTTCGATATGTACATCTGGGTATTTTGCTTCAAAAGCCTTACTCGCAGCCTCAATATAGTCATCATCTTCATAAGTTGAAATCTTAAGTGTCCCCTCCAACTTTAAATCAACTAAACTTAAGGCAGGATCTCCTGACACTTCAGCTTCCTCAGTGTTTTCTTTAGATATTTCCCCTGGCAAGGTTTGTTCCTCTTGTAAGGCAGTCTGACTCACTTTGGGTTGTAAATCGTTCTTCACCCCTCCACCATTACACCCTGCAGTTAAGCCTATAATCAGCATCATGCTTAATAATTTCATTGCTTTTTTCATTCTATCTCTCCTCGTATAATAAGTTTTGCAATCAGTTATTAATGAATTTCCAGTCCCAAAACTGACTACTAAAAAGGTTAATTTACTGGAAAATATATTAAGCAAAGAACTAGTCTAGGAGTATCCCTATGCGCTAAAATATTCTGTAAAATAATTAGTATAGGGATATTTAGACTCCCCTTGTTGATCACTTTTGTGATACTTTTTAAAAAGAGTGTTTCCTTATTCATAATGTTAGGTTCTAACCCAGTCATTGTTGAGGTTATTATTGTGATTAACATAGCACTAGCACCATCACATGCATATCAAAGGCTTGATTATCATCTTGTTTCATCCTTACCACAATTTCTTCTTCCCAGATATCTTCTCCTCTTCCATCATCTATACTAAAGAGTCTTGCCTCACTAAAATGGTTCATTTTTACTGAAAACATTTTTATGCCTAACTATGTTTAAGAAGACTTTTCTTAGTAGCAAGTAAATGGTCTAGAATACAAAAACTAATTTGCTTTCATAAGTATTTTTGTCATGCCTATTTTTAGTCCATGGCATATTTAATTTTTTACATTTATTACTCATCTTTCCCACTTTAAATTTCTAAGTAATGCTTTTTTACTAAGCAGTTAGATTCTATACTGAATGAAAGCGTGGCAAAATTAACTGGTAAAAAGCTATATCCATTAGACCAGCCTAAGGTAAGCATATTTTATCCAGTAAATTATTTTATTATTTTAAATAAATATTTAATATTCTAAATTATCCAATAATTTTATTCTGATTATATCATCCTCAATATTTGACTTCAATAATTATTACGATAACGTAATAATTGATAAAATAAGTCTATTATTGGTATAATTGCTAAACCACACCAAACACAAAGGAGCTGACCATGGATTAAAAACGGTTCTCACTCCATTCTTAACTATACTTGCAAACAAAAAAACACTTACACACCATAGGCATGCAAATGTCCCTTATGTTAACTCATCATCTGTTTTTTATTACTCAAAAACTGGTTCAATATATCCTTTTATAAGTTTAATGCAATCCTTTGCTTTTGGTATAAAATAAGAGGCAATGGCAATGACTAGTTGTTTCTTTAAGTTGACGTAAATCACATTTCCACCATCTCCCATAGCTGCAAATCTCTGTTCACTTTTATCAATCACCCACCAGAGATAGCCATAGGATAGGTTGTACTGTTTACATACCACCTGCTCCTTGATACACTCAGCCACCCATTTTTCTGAAACAATCTGCTTGCCTTCATATCTTCCATGATTTAAATATAATTGTCCTAATTGAAGCATATCTCTTGCCGTTAAATTAAGCCCCCAACCTGCAGTATTTACCCCAGTAGGAGAAGCTACCCAACCTTTCACATTTTTAGCCTTATAAAAAGCCATTTGCTCCTCTTTATTACCAAAGGTTATAGGGTCATCCACTTTAATATTTTTTTCTCCTCTTTCATACTGCTCTTTATGCCTAAATTGGGCTCTTCTTTTATTGATCTCTATGATTTTTCTAATACCCAGTAATCATAGTATCGCCTATAATCCTGTTGTCCTATCAAATATTCCTCACTTTTCTTAAATCCACTCTTTTTTAGGGCTTGAATTCTCTCTACAGCATAAATAGGTGCCTTAGTAGCTATCATGGTACAGTTAAAGAGTTCATATGTATGCGTCACAATAATAGAAAGTATTTCTCCAATGATTTCTTCTTTCTCATAACTACTTTTTACGTCTAGTCTCAAAAGGCCACAATTATTAAAGGCATCTTCTGCTTGGCGGTTAAATAATTCTATGGTGCCTAACATCTTATCACTTGTTTTATCAAGTATTGTAAATCGAACAAAGCCTCTTCTTTCATATGCCCATAACCAAAATTTAATAGCTTTCAACATACTTTCTGCCGTCTCATAATAAAAGTTATCTCCATTACAACCATCACTATTAAAAAAAGGTAATGCCTTTTGATCACTATAGGTTTCAAGTAAGTTTGCAACATCCTTTTCCTCTACTAACTTTAGACAAAAATGATCATTTTCTAAAACTGGGCAATTTTCATAGACATCATTGATTTTATCTTTCATCTTACTCCCCCTTATATTCTTTCACTATATCCTAACAAGTTATTACCATTCGTTCATTAAATTCTGCGATTCAATAACTCTAACATCACTTACGCTCTATTCTTATAGGTTCTCCTTTCGTCTCTTATCATAGCAAAAGAACTATGACACCATTATGTCATAGTCCTTTTAAAAAATAAATTATATTAATATTATTTCAAAAATATCCTTATTAATTTTTCATTTAATGACTTATAAGGCTGATAACGCATAGGTAAGTCCATAAAGGTCTTTTTATCAACAATGCTCTTTTTGTGGGAGAAGGTATCAAAGCCTGTTTTTCCATGATAAGAGCCCATGCCACTTTCACCTACACCACCAAAGCCCATTCGACTTGTTGCAAGGTGAATAACTACATCGTTAATGCATCCACCACCATAAGAGCACCTTGTTGTAACCTGCTCTATATTCTTCTTGTTTTCTGAGAACATATAGAGGGCTAGTGGTTTTTCACGATGATTTACAAGGGTAATCACTTCCTCTAAGTTTTCATAAGTCACTACAGGTAAAATCGGACCAAAAATCTCCTCTTGCATCACAGCATCAGTAAATGTCACACCATCTAGTACAGTAGGCTCAATGCGTAGGGCTTTTTCATCATAGCCTCCACCATGAACAACTTGATCCTTATTAATGAGATGTAGCACACGTTCAAAATGCTTTTGATTAATAATCTTACCGTAATGTGGATTATCTAATGGTCTTTTGCCAAATTGCTTTTCAATCTCAACCTTTATACATGCAATGAGTTCATCCTTTATCTTTTTGTCACACAGAATATAATCTGGTGCCACACAGGTCTGACCGCAGTTCAAAAATTTACCAAAAACAATACGTTTTGCAGTAAGAGCAATTTTTGCTGTCTCATCTACGATACAAGGACTTTTCCCTCCTAATTCTAGGGTCACAGGGGTAAGATGGCTTGCTGCCTTATTCATTACATATTTTCCAACACCCTGACTTCCTGTAAAGAAGATATAATCAAATTTCTGCTCTAATAGAGCCATATTTTCTTGCCTTCCACCTCTTACAACGGCCACATATTCAGGCGGGAATAGATTGGCTATTAATTCTGCGATCACTTGACTTGTTGTAAAGGAGTACTCACTCGGCTTAATAATGGCAGTATTTCCTGCTGCTAAAGCATCCACTAGAGGTTCCATAGAAAGTAAAAATGGATAATTCCATGGACTAATAATTAATGTCACACCATAAGGAACAGATTTGACATAGCTACGCGCAGCAAATTGTGCCAGCTCAGTGTGAACCTTTTTATCCTTTGCAAAGCTTCTAATATGGCGAAGCATATAGCTAATCTCACTTAACACTAAACCTACTTCACACATGAAACTTTCTGTCTTACTTTTACCAAGATCTTTTTTAATAGCTTCCGTTATTTTATTTTCATTTTCAACAATTACCTTTTTTAATGCCTTAAGCGCCTGGATTCTGTATGCTACTGGCAAGGTCTTCCCACTGAAGAAAAACTCTCTTTGCTTTGCAACAAGTGCTTGTATTTCTGCCTCTTTCATAAATCTGTCCTCCTTAATCCATTAACGCCTTATTTTATAGATTTGTAGCTTTCTGTTGAATAGTGTTTTGGTTTTGTTTCACCTCATCTTTTGAAGCATAAGCTAGCACAGAAAATGCCAGTAAAAACTGAGCTGGATAATAGAGACCAAGACATAAATACGAAGCAACTGGCATATTGCCAAATAAATTAAGTACTAGCATAAAATCCGACATAAAGAATACAATACTTCCTATTGTAATCAGTTTATTTAAATTACTCTTTTCCTCTGTTGCATTTGAAACTGCCTTACCCACCATAAATGAAATGATAAGCCCATAAGCACAACATACACCTTGCATAAAAGAACTTTTAAAATCTAAAATTGGAACAAATAAAATGATAGCTAATGCTACGACTGAAATTATGATTCCATATAGAAAATCCCTAGCATTCATTCTTTTTAACATACAATAAGCTACAAAATAAAAGATATGCCCTATTGCAAAGGCTGCTGCTCCCATATAGAAATTCACTCCAATGAGTAGATCTCCTATCATCGCCCATATTAAAGCAACCATCATCCATATTGGAAACTTTAAATTTGTTTTGCTTTTTATGCAGTATATAAGATTAATCACACCCATTAATACAAACATACTACTAGCAATTCCTTTAAAAAACAATCCACCCATAAACATATAGCAGGCATCAAAAATCAACATGATTGCTAACAAAATGGCATTTGCCATCAAAAATAATTTTTTCATACTATTTCCTTTCAAATCGAAATCAAAAATCTATAATTACTACTATAGTTTAAGGTTGCTTAATTGTCAATATTTGGGTAAGTTTACTCTTCTCACTCACATAAAAATCTCCCAAGCTAGTGTATATCAATAGCTTGAGAGTCCTTATATTTCATATGTATTCTATGTCCTATTCATAAAACAAGGTTGAAGCAATGTCATTGACCTAGTTAATGATTCTTCTATAATAGCTTAAATATCAAAATCCTCTGATTTAAATTGGCTATAATAACGCCCTTTTGTAGCTGTAAATTTTAGCACACAATAATCAGGATCTGTTACGCCCAAGGGGTAATACATTTCATCTCCCTCTTGCCAAATACGTTCTTTAGCTTCAGGTGTCTCTAGCACTTCCACAGTTCCTACTAAATTTACTCCACGAAAAAAACGTCTATCCACAAAATAAATACTGGCTTTGGGATTATTTTTAAAACACTTCACTTTATTTGAAGATGTATTGGTAGTAAACCAAAACTCTTTTATACCTTCTTGTTCTCTAGGTTTTAACATTGCTTTTGTAACTGGAAAACCCTCTTCATCCATATAACAAATTTGTGTAAGTGGCGCTTTCTAAATTAAATTTCCTATTGTTTGCTCCGAATTTCTCATCATCCTATACCTCCTTTTTGTTATTTTACCATGGTAATAATCCGTAGAGAATTACCCACTTTTTTGTGAGTATACCTTTATTTATAATACCCCTTTCTCTCTTAATAAGCTTTCTTTTCCATCTTCTCTCATTATTTCAATTCCCACTTGTTGCATCATCATAACAACTTCTAGCATACGCTCACCACGCTCTGTCAATGAATACTCTACTCTTAAAGGATAGCCCTCAAATTGCTTCTTATAAACCATACTAAATTGCTGTAATTCTCCTAAATGCTGAAGCAACATTTTTTCACCTATCCCTAAGATGCCTTTATTTAATTCAGATAACGAACAAGGTTTTTTACCTAATTGCCATAAGATAATTGGCTTCCATTTTCCCCGAATCAAGTCATGGGACAATTCAAGGGGGCATGTATACTCCATTCTTTCTTTCATCAGCTCTGTCTCCTCCTCAAAAAATTTAATTGCTTCAGACTTTGTAAATAAATCAAAGTCTAAATATCCATTGGGATAATACTTCATATCATTTTGTCTTGCGCCAAACTCCTTAGGCTAGTGTCTGAATACCCTATCATCTAAATTGTATTATCCATTTTTCCCTCTTTTATTCTATTTTTTATCTTATTAATTATATTACGCTTATAACTTATATCATTCAATACTAACCTCATACCATTGCCCACAGCTTTCACCTTTTATTAATATCTATTGGGTTACTTATGAATAGATTGGGCACTCTTTGGTAATATCTATTAGCATAGTTTTAATTTTATACTTGAATATAGAGGTGCTATAATAATGTCATTTATAACAAGCATTAGACAAAATACAACAGCCCTACACAGTGCTTCTGAACACACAGGTTTTATTAAAAGGGTTATGGAGGGCAAAGCTTCTAAGGAAGGGTATACCGAGTACCTATTTAATTTAGCTGCTATGTATGAAGCTATCGAGAAAGGTCTTAACCAAAATAGGGAAAAGGAAGCTCTTCAACCTTTTGTAACCCCTGAACTTTATCGCTATGAATTGATTATGAAAGATTTAGACTTTCTAGCGGGTCCTAATTTATCACAAATGAGTCTTTTACCTTCTACCCAAGCTTGCGTAGCCCATCTAGAGGAGCTTTCTGCTACCAAACCAGAACTTATTGTTGCTTATTCGTATACGCGTTTTATTGCTGACTTATTTGGTGGTAGAACCTTTGCCTCCTTATTAGGTAGCCACTATCAAATTGAACCAGAAGGCTTAAACTACTATTCTTGCGATAAGATTCCAGATATCCGTACCTATGTGATGGGATATGGTGGCAAAATGGATCAAATCAACTTATCAGAGGACATGAAACAAGCTTTCATTCATGAAGTAAGTAATGCCTATATATATAATTTAGCGATCTCAAATGAACTAGAAATGAAACTTTATCCTATCTCTCCTAATCACTAAAATTATAAAAACAGAAAAAGCTTGCTCTATATGTCTTCACTTTTAGAGCAAGCTTTGTTATTATTTTTCTTCTTATGTACTATGTAGACTAGCTTTCGATGACTTACTTCTTTCTAAAATTTCCATTTGGCTCATTCCTGAGTTGCTAATAAAGTACTCAAAAACCTAGGAGGTAAGCTCAATTGTCAATCTTTTATTTGTATGTATCAGATAACAAAGGCTATGTTTTTGATATTCTAAAACATATTAATTCCATATTCTGTTTGTTTAATTTCCTTAATAACTATATTATTTTTTGTTTTTAACAAATCCTCTATATGAGCGCTGATATTTAACTTAGTAGACTTACTTAAATAGGCATCTAAAAACAGTACATTATTAATTCCATGCGCCTCAGCATCCATTTCATCTAGCTCATCCCTCTTAAAATACTTGGCATATATCTCGCTGCCTATAGCATCTTCTATAGGTTTTACTACACCAAACACTTGTAAGCTCTCTATAGCTTTATATCTCAAATAGGCACTTTCAAAATCTAAGGTTATTAAAGATTTTATAAAATACCTCTCAATGTTATTTAACAAATCAATCTCAACAACTAAAAGACTCAATCTGTTATTGGGACATAAATTAAACTTATAAATTTCTTTTTCAAAAGTGATACGATAATCTTCTCGAATGCCTACTAACCTTAGAATTTTCTCACTATACAAACTCCCCATTCCTTTAGAGCCACAGCTAGTATCAAACCAATACTCATTTAAGTCTTCATCAAATAAAATCAAATTATAATACCTTCTATTCTGATCGATGACCTCGTAATACTCATGCCCTTCCTCACTAAATGCCTTAAATGCTATTATTTTTTTCATCTCACTTAATATACTTTTAGCATACTCATAAGCATTATAGTATCCTTTTTTCTCTGTTTTGTATACCAATCTCTCCACCCCCAATTAAATTATATATGAAGGGTAAAAAAAATGCTATAACACATGTGACTATAACGCCTTACATAGAGTGGGGAGCACACATAATTTAAATAAAACACCCTATACCAACTCATCTGTTTGACTAGTTGGTATAGGGTGTCAAAATCTCTTAATACATCATTTCTATTGATTTAAAGTAATTCGCTAAAAAATCTCATCCTCTATACATTATACAACTTCATCTGAAGATACTGTTTCTTCCTTATCATGCCCTAACATATGCTTTTTAGAATCAAATGATGTGTGTAAAAGTTCATGAGCTAAGTGTGATAATGGCTCTTCATAAAACTCTTTATATACTGCTTTTATATCAGGATTTTGGTAACTACACTTAATCTTTAATTTCTCATCTTTGTTGTATAAACCATCTATACGGCTCATTCTTATTTTATCATTGATTACTTTTGTGGTTTTAGGTTGTCCGCCACCACCTATGCAACCACCTTTACAAGCCATTACTTCAACAAAATCATAATCAACTTCTTTATTTTTTATCTTTTCAATCAATGTTCTTGCGTGAGCAGTTCCTTGTACAACCGCTAATTTCAAGCTAACATCTGCTATTGTTATAGAAGCTTCTTTTACCCCTTCTAAGCCTCTTACTGGCTCAAAGTTTAAAAGTTCTCCTGTTGGATCTTCACCTGTTATTGAGTGATATGCTGTTCTAATAGCAGCCTCTGTCACCCCACCGCTATTACCAAATATAACGCCAGCCCCACTACCTAAACCTAACAGATTATCAAACTTAGAACCTTCTAGATTTTCGAAGTCTATTCCTTCTTCTTTAATCCATTTAGCGAGCTCTTTAGTGGTTATAATAATATCATTATCTCTTAAGTCTTCAATATTATTAAATTTAGCTGAGCTATTCATCTCTGGTCTATCAATTTCAAACTTTTTAGCTGTACATGGCGTAATGGTAACATTTACGATTTTACTTGGATCGATATTGGCTTTTTTAGCAAAGTAGGTTTTAATGGTTGCCCCTTGCATACCAATTGGACTCTTAGCTGTAGATAGATTATCAAGTAACTCAGGATAGAAAGTTTCTACGAAAGTAACCCAACCTGGACAGCAGCTTGTGAATTGCGGTATATTTTCATTTTTTTCAACTATTCTTTTTACAAGCTCATTGGCTTCTTCCATAATAGTCATATCTGCCCCAAATGTAATATCAAATACGTAGTCTCCCCCTAGTTCTCTAAGTGCCTGAACCATCTTATCTTCAACATAACTTCCAGCTTCCATTTGGAACTCTTCACCTAATGCAACACGAACTGCTGGCGCTGTATTAAAGATAACAATCTTATCTTGGTCTGCTAGAGCCTCTTTTACTCTATGGATATCCTCAACTTGAGTGATAGCTCCTACAGGGCATGCTTGAGCACATTGTGCACAGTTAATACATATTGCAATATCATTCGTTTTTTCTAAGTCAAAGAAATTAGCAACCCCTATTTCTTTTTCACATACACGCTTACATAGACCACATTTGATACATTTTTCATAGTCTATTTTTATAGCCTTATTATCCGATTCAATTGGTACAACTTTTTCTGTAAATAAATGTTTCATTTTTTTCCACTCCTTATAACAAAAAAGTCTCTTTTGTGTTAATGCCATTATTTGACATATTTTACTCACAAAGGAGACTTTCTGATTAATTTTATTATAGAAGAAAATAATTTTCAACCTTTAAATATTTACTTATGTCACTTCTATTCCCCTGTTGTGTGTCTATATTCTATATCATAGTATATAATGCGCCACTTGAAAACAAGAATTAACTGGAAGAGCCTATATAGACCCCTCCTTTATACGACAGAGGGGACTCCCCTTACGATTTATCTCTCCTAAAAAAGTGTTTTGAATCTCCAAACTCACCAAATCCAACTTCTTCACCAACACTCATCACACGTCTCGTTAAACAAGCTCTGCACTGATCGGCATTATCCTCTATACAAGGTTTATTATCATATAACTGATAATTTTCCCTATAATCCTCTAATGTGATAATTGGCATCAGAATATTGCCGCCAGCTTTAAGACCTTTTTCTCTCCCTAATGGATCTAAAGCCTGTAGGGCTGTTGTTGCTGCAATATTAACATCCTTTAAGAATATTCTTGTCACCGCAATCATTTTGAGCCCTAAAAGGAATCTACGTTTTCTATCCTCCTGCGTATCAATCCCTTGGCTTATAGCTTCTTGACCTATCGGTGTATCTTTATGAACAATATAAGGTCCCATACCAATCATATCAATATCCATGTCTTTAAAGAATAAAATATCATCTGCTAAATCTTCAATTGTTTGACCAGGTATCCCTATCATCACACCTGTTCCAACTTGGTAGCCTATTTTTCTTAGTGATTTTAAACAAGCTACTCTTTTTTCAAATGAATGCAATTCATTTTGTGGATGGATTTTTTCATAAAGTTCTTTATTGGTCGTTTCTATTCTCAGTAAATATCTATGTCCACCAGCCTCAAACCATTTTTTGTAAACTTCATCACTTTGTTCACCCATACAAAGAGTCATTCCCAATTTGCCGTCAGAAAGTTCCTTTATAGATGAAATCACATCTGTGGCAAAATCAACAAAACCTTGATCTATTCTTTCTCCAGATTGCAAGGTTACAGAACCATATTGATTATCAAAGGCCCATTGTGCCATTTTTAATATTTCTTCTTTGTTCATTGAAAATCTATCGACTAATGGATTACTTTTTCTTATCCCACAGTACTTGCAGTCTTTAATGCAGTAATTAGAAAACTCTATAAGTCCTCTATAATGAGAAACCCTACCAATGTATTGTTCTTTTACCGCGTAAGCCTTTTCAAAAAGTGCTTGAAGTTCATCCTCTTTTTCTATCTTTAAAAGGGCAATTAAATCTTCCCTTGTAAGCTGATCTTTATTTAAAATGTCGTTTATCATAAAAGCCCCTCCTTATTAAATTATATTAAAATATCTACCTCATCTAATATGCCACTTAAATAAGCGATGATAATCCCATAATTCGTCATCGGTAGCTTTTTCTCTTTGGCCATATTGATGCGATTCAGTACATATTTTCTATTAAACATACATGCGCCGCATTGAATGATTAAATCATATTTTTCTATGTCGCTTGGGAATTGATCTCCCGTAATGACAGTGACCTTAATCTCACTACCAAACTTTTTCCTTAAGAGTGCAGGTATTTTTTCTCTTGCTATATCTCCATCTATTGCATTATGGGTGCAAGCCTCAGCAATGAGTATGTTGGCATTCCCTTTTAACTCATTTAGTATTTTAACACTTTCTAAATAATAACTGATATCCCCCTTATACCCTGCAAAGAGTACTGAAAAGGATGTAATCTTACTACCTTCTGGCTTTTGATTATAAATTTCTTTAAAAATTTGAGAATCTGTTATAATAACATCTGGTGCTTTAGATAACTGACTTAACGCATTTGAGATGTCTTTATTAGATGTTGAGACAATCGTACAGTTTTTATCTAATAATTCTCTTAAAACTTGTACTTGAGGTAAGATAATACGTCCTTTAGGCGCTTGTTTATCTTGAGGCATCACCAGTAAAACTACATCATTTTCTTTAACCAGTTCTCCTGTAATCTCTAAATCAACATCCTTTTCAAAATGCTTCTTAATGCTATAAATTAAATCATTAAATCCTATTCGATCCCTAGAGCTTACAAGTATAGGGTGAACTTGAAAATCATTAAAAAACTTAGTTGCTAATATATCTTTTTCTCTTATTAAATCTACTTTATTGAGAACACAGATAAATGGAATTTCTAATTGCTTAAACTTTTCTATCCACTTAGCTTCATATTCAAAATCCTCAACTTCCTCTTCTGTAAATACTAAAATAGCCAAATCTGTTTTTAATAAAGCTATTTCTGTTTTTTTCATTCTCTCATCTGCTAGGCTTGTTGTGTCATTAAATCCAGCTGTATCAATCAGCGTACAAGGCCCTAGTCCAATAATTTCCATATTCTTATAGATAGGGTCTGTTGTGGTACCCTCTTGTTCTGAAACGATGGATAAATCTTGGTTAGTTATAAAATTAATTAATGAAGATTTGCCTGCATTCACTTTACCAAAAATAGCTATATGCTTTCTTTCTCCTCTTGGGGTCTTATCCAAATAAATCCCTCCTTACAACTTAAAGTCTCTGTTACCTTTATCATTTCATCTTATTGTTCTAAACATAGCTATTAATAAACAGCCTTCACATTAATCCCTTTAAGCATTTTAGCTCATAAAAAAACTCCTATACCACTAGGCATAGGATACTCTTATTTAATCAGAACAATTTTTATGCATTCCTCTTACCAGTAGGAGAAAACTCCTTTTATGCAAGATTATGGTATATCAATAATATGATATTAAAATATTTATAGTTTGTAAATATTATTTTTAAGTACAAAAGAATATTATAGATTAGAACTGAGCATTGCCCATGAAATTATTAAATACAATCATAAAGAAGCATAGTTAGCAATCCTAAGTATATACTTAATACTCTAGCGAGATTGTTAACTATGCCCTTCATTATCCTTTATAATCTCTTTGTAAATCAAATCTGCTCTTTTTCAAGATTATATCCAATGTTTCTGTAAAACGCATGTGCCCCATCACATATGATTGTCTCCATAAAATAAACTCCTACCTTGCCCCCACCTCTTCCCCAAAAACTCATTCCCTAATCATCCCCAAAAATCAAATAAACTCAGTACACACGACTCAGTCCATTTTAAACCACCTTCTTATTCGCCAACTATATTTGACTAACATAGGCCACACTGACTGAAGTAGGTCACTATCATGACAGATGATGCGTTCCACAAGAAACTTCATGGCTGACACTATCTCGTTAGAAAACAACGAAAAAACTTGATAAACTTGAATAATAAAAAAATCACCTACTCTTGAATGATTACAAAAACAGATGATTCATTATATTTTTATTAAAGACTGTTCTACCTCTTGACTATCAATAAAAACTGCTTTTCTTCTTTATTATAGATTCAAAAATAAATCCTATTTCCCTTTTCAACAGAAAAGTCTTTCTCCTTCTTTTCTGAAAGAAAAGTTATGTAATATCCATTGTATCATTGACCAAGTTTATTTTACGTTTTTGAGGTTATGGAAAAACTTTATTGGATTGTCACATATGATTTACTCTGTGAATAGCTCCTAACTGAGAGATTATCAGATCTCTCTATAACTCTTGAACTACCTCTAAAATACTAATGTCTTTATTTTTTTTATAATTTAGAATAGCAACATTTATATACTCTGGACTCTTTGTAGATAAATATACAACACCATTAAATCCTACATTTTTAATTACCATAGCCATAATATTAGTAATTATGTATTGAACCTTAAAATTTAGATTTTGTTGATTTGTAGGAACTTCTTCATTTATAAAACCTTCAAATTCTCCAGTGAAAACTGAATTAATCTTAAAAAGTTTTAACTGATTTTCAATTTTAAAAACCCCAATATTATATTGCTCATCAGCCTTCTTTTTTACTTCTTTTCTTATTACTTCCTTACTATTAGCCAAATACAATACAGGAAATCCAACTGGATTATATCTTCCATGTGGTACATATTCAATTGGTGGTTCCCACATTTCATCCTTGCAAAAAGTCGTATTTGTTTTACTTACACGTGCTCTATACATAACATAAAACTCATCCATAATAAAGGCTTTATTTCTTGTATATAAGTCATTAACTAATTCAACAATCTTGTTTAGCGATTTATTATTTACCATTAATGGATTTTTGAGATAATCGTTTTTCAAATCTACAATATCTTGAAAACTACAAACTTGAGCTATATAATTAATTTCTTGATTGATGTATTCATAAGTTTTCTTTTCACCATAAAATGCTTCATTAAAATCCTCTATATTTTCTTTTGTGTAAACTGTTGTACATAAATCCCACTCACCATAGTCAATTTTATCTTCATAATCTTGTCCACTGCCTGCTTTACAATTTGGACAACTAATATACTCCATTGCTCCCTCTGAAATTTCTTCATCAAAGTCACATACTTCATAAATTAAATCCTGCAATTCTGTTGAATAATCAATCTTATTAAATTCCTCATCAGCATCTTCATCTTCATCATCGTAGAGATCTTCCATAGCATAGCGTAAGTCTATCATCTCTGCACCATGTCCGCATAGTTCACAAGCTTCAATATCATTCATAACAATTTCTGCTATTTCTTGTTGAACATCATTAATAATTTCGTCTATTATATTCTCATCTTCAAAATAATATTCACCTTTTCTAATAACATTTTGGCAATTATCACATATACATTCGACACCATTTAATGAAGCATATTCTTTAAAATCTATAAATATTTGTGTATAAGTCTTAGCTAAGTTTTTTTCTAAGTCTAAAATTCTTTCAAACTCCTCACAACTCTTACATATCATTTTTGTGCCTCCTATCAATTACTCCTTAGTAAATTATAAAAATTAATATAAATTTCTTCTTTAGTGCAGTTTATCTTCTGGTATATTTCTAATATATACTTTTCATAATTTTTTTTAGTTCCATTAAACGGAAAATCCGTCTCTGTTAATATACGCTCACTGGGGATATACTTTCTTATATTTATTTTCTCCATCATTCTCAAATTAATCGAAAAATAATATCCAGCTTTAATGAACTTCTCTATTAGTCTTATATCCCCTGTATACCAATGTATAATAGCATTTTTTACATTATTTCTTTCTAATATTTCTAATACTTCCTTTTCTGCTCCTCTACTATGCACACTCATTATCTTGTTGTTATTAGCTGCAATTTTGCATATAAAGTTAAATATCTTTATCTGTTCTTCCTTATATTGCACATAAGGTTTAGTAAAATCTAATCCTACTTCACCCATATATCTTGTCTTTTTGATGTTCTTCATAAACTTAAAGCTATCAAATTTAGCCTTTCCAACACATTGTGGATTAAAACCCAATGCAAATTTCACATATTTCGTTTCAGAATAAAAACTTATACACCTTTCAAAAGCTTCAGGTGTATTGGTAACGCATAAAGTATATTGCTTTGACTCATTAATCTTCTTATACATCTCTTGGTGATTTCTACAGCAATCTAAATGCAAGTGTGTATCAATTAAGTTATTCATCAACTCCCTCAATTCCTACATAATCCAATAAATCTTTGCCATATTTATGAGCTTCATTGATAACCATTGCTTTAATTTCTTCCATAGAGTTCACATAAACACGATAAGCTTTATTAATTTCTTCATCACTCAGCTCACCAGTTTGCATAATTAAACTTTTAATATGCACTTCACTTGGATTACTTAAATACCTATTTAAACTCCATAATACAGCTTTAAGGTCATCTCCCCTTGATGCTAATTTTGAATATTCCTTAATGAAACTTGTACTAATTGCATCATCTCTATTGTATTCTTCCGATGTAAAGCCTATTTTATTCATTGATGCTTTTCTAATAATACAAGGATAACAGTACCCACAATTCATAGGTGGTGTTTTTTCATCATATCTTGCATGACAAGGATGTGAACAAGATATTGTCTCTCCTGCTCCCCTTTTAAAGGCTTCAGTATTTGAAACTTCCTCTACAATTTCACCTTTTGTTTTAAAAGCATAGAAATTCTCTACCCTATTATTGATACCAACCATAGATAATATCTCATTAAGTTTTCTTACAAAAAATGGATGTGTTGTTCTGGTACTGCAACTCCCCTTTCGACTATCAGTTAATGGTACATTTATTCCGATAAATCCGTTTTCAGGTATATATACTGGAATATTTTCACCTATTAATGATGCAATTCCTAATGCACCAGCTAAAAATAGTAACGACCTACTTCTACTTGTGTTCTCTGGTGGTATATCAATCTTATTATTTTGCTCATCTACTGGAGCATATGGTGTTCCATTAAATAAAATTAATTTACTATATGTATCAGGATAAGCATCTTGTAATATTTCAAACAATTTAGTTTGTCTACCTGCTAATAATCCATATTCTCTAAATCCTGCAAAACAAATCTTCCTATTATTACTTAATAAATGAATTGCTCCTGAAAAGGAATCTAACCCACCTGAGAATAAGCTCACCCCATCAAAATCCATCTTTTCAGCTAATTCTTCTACTTCTTCAGTATTTCTGTACCTATAATTTGTTTTTCTGAATTCTATTATCCAATTATCACCACTTAAAAACTTTAGTATACTTTGTAATTTTATTCTTACTATTTCCCATTTTCTCAGTTCAATTACAGGAATTGAAACTTGTATATCTCTGGTCCAACAATCCTTAAATTTTCTTCTAAAAATTCGCTTGTCTACAGCAAATATACTTAATGCAATGATTAGTAAATCCTCATTTATTGCATTTAACTTCTTTTTGCCTAAAGTACTCCAAATTTCTTCTATGTTACTCTTCATATTAGATTCAGTCTGCTTATCTAAGATATTAAAAATGCTTGCATCTGTATGTTCACTATTAACCTCTTCTACTTCTCCTTTATTTATCCATATATACATAAACTACTGTCCCCCCATAGCTTCTAATAGTGCATAACAATTCTTACATTGTGCTTCAATAAACACCTTTCCTTCATCACCATGCCAATCAATCTTTGCCATGTCATTAATGTTATAGTTGTCTCTAATAGTATAGTCAATATACTCACTAATATCTTTTATAATGCTTTTACTTTCCTCAATACTTCTACCAGATAATATTCTTTCAAAAAATTGTGTTTTAAAATCTACTTGAATATATTTTATAATAAAGCTCATTAAAAACTCCTCGTTCTTAATATTAGCTAATTCTTCTGTGCTTTCTATTTTTAAATCAATAAATAATTGAGTAAGGCTATCTCTAATTATGCCATCTTCTATGTTTCCATTTTCATTGCTAAAATAATTAACTAAGCCATTATATAATTTATCTGACTCTTGCCCAATTAGATGACTTAACCCAACTTCATTTAACGCTGTATTTAAGCCTTTTTCTGCAATTAAATTAAATAACCCTACTACCTTTGCCCCTGTTGTTCCGATTGCAGAATAATTACCAGTTGATTGGTGTGCCTTTGCGTAATTCCCTACTGGTCTGTTTCTCTTATCATCACCACTGCCACTACCATATCCTCTATTTCTCATAAATGATGATAATGACGATTTTGCTCTTTTCCATTCTGGTGTTGTAGGTGGTAAATATCCTTTTGATGTCCCCATACTTTTCCTCCTATTTTTTTATATCAATATTTTTTTCCAATAATGCTGCTTCTGTTAAAACTCCTTTTGATGCTAATGTCCTCAAAACTTCTTTTGTCTGCTGAGGTTCTAATCTATATAAAGTCGCTATCTGTCCATACGTCAACGGTTTTATATCTTCTTTTTTCATCTTACTAATTCTTTCTAACACATCACTTCTATACTTTTCGCAGCGCTCAAATATAGAAATCAATAAGTTTAACTTTATCTTCTTTCTATCATATAACCCCAAAACTGATTTAATCATTTTGCTCATAACCTCATCATCTAATGCCACTATTTTATTTATCAGTACTTTTTGACTTGCAATATCATCCTCAACCTCCATTAATTGATAAATCATTTCTTTTTCCTGACCACTTAATAGGTCTAATGTATTTGATTCTTCCACTAAAACATCACGAGTTAAATAAAAGTATCTATCCAGGTTCTTCTTATAAATATCTTGAGGTTCACACAATATCCAGTTCTTTACTTTATCATCATTCCATTTACTATACTTATCTATTAAATCTTCTTCCCTCTTAACCTTGTCAACCATTTCTTTAAGCTCTTCTATTTCACCAGATGATTTTTTATACCATTTATTTAGTTCCTTAAATAGTTCTATATCTACGTACTCTAACGCCATTAACTTTGCCAGTATCGAATTTTGTATGTTCTCACCATTGGTAAAGCATACTTCTGCCATTTGTTTTCTGACTAAAAAGGTATTTAGAAATCTCTTTGCCTGCCTTGGATTTCCTTTTAATGCTCTTGATACAACACCGCCTATCTGCTGTACCACTTTACTTAATTCTTTTAACTCAGATATATTTTCACCTTGATTGATAATTTTGCTATCTATTACTTCACCTTTAAGTGCTTCCCCAGTAATAAATACACCTTCTTGATATAGTTCATCTAATATAAGTCTAAATTCATCTTCCAAATATAGCTCATATACTAACAAAAGCATATAGTTCTGAATATCAATTGGTGAAAGTTCTGGTAACTTAATAGGCAACTGAATAATCTTTTCAATATAATCCTTTGATATATCGGTAGTATCATCATCTATAACTGGATATTTCTTCTTAATTGCATATGTTACTATTCTTTCATCTACAGCTATAATAAATGTAGTTCCCTGTACAGATAAGAACAGCTTTATTGCTTCTAAAGTATCAATTATCCTCTCTGGGGTACATCTGTCTAAGTCATCTATCATTACTACTAAATTATCTATTTTTAGTGCCTGTAATAACTTTTCAAACTCTACCTTAAATATTCTAATATTTTCTATAATGTCCGTTGTCTTTTCTTCTTTAACAAAATTTTCTTTGAACTTATTCGCAATATTAACAAAGTTATCCATTCCGTTTTCAGTCTTTAGATTATCTAATACACCTTTTGTACAATTTAATAGCAAGGGTGCTGGATTTCCACTTGCAACACTCAATGCCAATGGCACACCTTTTTTTATTGCAGTTCCTGCTAACCTAAAGTAATCGATTCGCTTAATTAATTTTCCTATTTCTTCTTTGCATTCTACAGGAAAATTTTTTGTAGCTTCAATCGCTTTTAGTAATGATTCCATTAATGCTGTTTTAGCCTCGTCATATCCCTCAAACATCCAAGCATTTAAAGTTACACTTACTATTTTTTTATTTGCTTTAGGATTTGACTCTATTTCATTCTCTATTAGTTTTAATAAAGTAGATTTTCCAACTCCCCAACTTCCAAATAAGCCAATTGTCAACGGATTCATTCTTTTATTATTAATAATATTATGTATCAGTTTAGCATATGGCCTATATGATAGCATATCTACAGATGATGCATTATCTATCCACATAAAATCCCCCCCTGGTATGTAGTATTCCCCTTAGTAATCCTTTCCTACTTTAGGATTTGAATCCATAGCATTTACATATATTCTTCCCATAGTTTGAGCACAACGTATTTTATTGTCTAACATATCTTTTAAGGAACATACTTGTTCTAATACAAGCATTAAATCTCCTCCATCTATTAATATCATATTTATCCCTTTTCCCGTTGTAAGTGCGTCAACTGACGTTTTAGAAAATCCTTGAATAGAAATAAAAATTCCTCTTCCATATAATTTACCATCTACTTTGTATGCGAATTGGTATAAGGCATCACTGGCAATTAAATTATTTTGCCATTTTAGTTCCATAATATAGTACTCTCCCTCATATTTTATTGCTCCATCAATTTGCTCACCTGTTATTTTAAATGCCTGGCTAATTTCAATATTAGATGCACTAAATAATTCCACAATAAATGCTTCGAAGAGGTATCCTCTCTTCTGGGTAGTTATCACCCTTTTCTGCTCATCCTTACCAGTAAATAAGCTTATATACTTTTCTTTTAATTTAACCATATCAACATTTTTAGCGGTTTGTTCTTTCTTCTGTCGTTCTTTTTCTATTCTATCATTTTTAATTTTACTATCCCTTTTATCTGATAATACTTTAAGGTGATTGATTTTATCTAATGCCTTTTTCTTATCCAATTTCTTTTGATCAACAAACCAATAATCATCAAAATAACCCCATTCTACTAAGTTCTTTAACATAGATCTAAACTGTCCTAATCCATTATCACTCCTTAGTAATAATTGCTTGAACACATAATCGATTATTGTTTTTCTGTTCATATCTTTAATTTGTAAACTATTAGGTAATTCACGTGATGTACAACTATTATTTTCAAAGAAACTAATTATATCTTTTTTAGACCATAAAATAGCCATTATACAATCTTTCATACAATCTTGTATATCTTTAGGAAATGTATTTATCATTTTTCTTCCTCGTAACCTTTTATAATTTACTCTTATTTACACTATTATAGCAATATTCTGTATATTTAAACAATAGTGTGCACATTATTCATACTATATTTTTTAATTTTATTTACCTTCTTATTTTCACTTCTTGTTGTAAATAGGAATATATTATATCCCTTTTTCTTATTAACCTCTTGTCTATCAATGCTTATATACGATTTTATTTTATTAAATGTACCTATATAAAATACTAATTCTATATCAAAAGACAGTAAGTCAAAATTACTCACTGTCTTTATTATTTTCTATACAATTTCTCTTAAATGTTGGTACTTATTTTTCAAAATGCACTTCTATTCACTTTTGGTGAAGTATTGTGCTATTTCATTCATTTTAAAGCACTTACTACACATCCTCTGAAAATAAACGTATGTAATATTATCTTCTTTATCTTTAGCATTAGTTAAGAGCTTATAGCTCTCTTTTACATTTTTCAAAGCATAATTCAATCTATAAATATTAGGTAATCGTTTCATAGCCGCCTTACGTTCTTCATAGGTTAATTTTTCATAAGTTTCATCAAATTTAGATAAACTCATCATGATATCCAATAAAATTTTCATCAAAGTAACCTTATACTCAAATTTTATATGCAAAAAAAGGAGTATATATTAATACTCCTCTTTTTCTAAATCTATTTATTCTGCAACTTAATTACCACTAAACAATTATTTTATTCTACCTAGATACTGTAACCCCTTGATAGTAATGTTTTAAAATCTCATCATAAGTATAACCAGCTTTTGCCATGCCTTTAGCTCCACTTTGTGACATACCTACCCCATGTCCATAGCCTGCTCCATAGATGGTCATATTACCTGTGGCTGTTTCCATCCCTAATCCAGCATTTGTACTTCCTGCTGAACTACTTCCACTTAAATAGCTTAGCCCATTTGCTGAATAGACTGCTACTTTGCTAGGCAAGCTTGTCATTTCTGTACTGCTCATAGCTACTAAGCTAGAAGCACTGACTTGTTGCTGACCATTTGCTGAAAGGACAGTGACCTTACTACTATTAGTACTAGATGAATTATTACTATTGGCACTACTATTGCCTATTGGGCCATAGAAGCTAAAATACGTGCTTTTTAATGAGCCAGCTGATGTGCCTGAGAAGAAGGTTCTCACCTCTGTACCTTTAATTGTATGGCTACCCACTGTACCATAAATAGTCAGTTCTTTCACTCTTCCTGACGTACTTCTACTTGTAATCTCAATACTCATAGGTGTGCCTATATTAATCCCTTTTTTACTTAAGGCTATCCCTATTTCCTCCATAGTGACAGTGCTTGTCCATGCTGGCATGGCAGGTTCTGTTTCATATAAATCGACTACTGCTTGTAGATAAGGAATCTCACTTCCCCACACCTCTTTAGCTGTTTCGGTCATTCCCCCACTTGTAGAGAAGTAGACGGCTTCTGCAAGGGCACCATTATAGCGAATGACTTCATCACGTGTCATGTCTACTGCACTAGTGGTGGTAGCTTTTTCTGCATTATAGCCACCATAGGCCTGCGTAGATGTGGTATCCACTACATTGTAGCCTGAACTTATATAGCGATTATATTGATAAGCTGCTATTGATCTTGCTGCCACTGCTTGCGCTTTTAAAGCCTCAATAGGAAAAGATGGTGACATTTCTTTAGGTAGTACACCATAAAGGTATTCCTCTATAAAGAGGATATTATAAGGTGTAATCCCACTGTCTCCACCTATGCCAATTCCACCTCTATAATAATTAGTACTTCCTACCTTTGTTAAATACATGCCTGTATTTAAATCAAAGCTACAAAAGACTAAATCACTTTTCTTAGGCATAACTAACAGAAGCTGTCCATTTGCATCATAGACCTCTACTAAATTGTCACTCACTGGCACTCCTAGGCTTTGGCTTGCATCTAAACTATACACACTAAATGTTCCTATTGCATTATAGCCTACTACGCTAGAAACACCTGATATCTTTGCTGCTTCAAATGCTGCACTATAATTGTTAAAACTCAGCCCTAAATCATAATATGTACTTGCTGCTACTTTTATATTTAAACTGGAACTACTTAAAGTACCTAATGGTGAAAAACCTATTTCACTAAAATAACCTATTTCAAAGTTCTGATTCCCTGATAAGCTGATTGCTCCTTTATTTTTACCTAAGGATTCTAAACCTACTTTAATTGTTTTTGGCACACTTGCCATTGTTATGACTGTCATACTACACATGATGATTGCCAGTAATACCCCTTTGATATATCTCTTTTTTTGCCTCTTCACTGATGTACCCCCTCAATCTTATTCAGAATTCTTATTGTCTTTTTCTATTATAAACTACTCTTTCTGTCTAAATCTACAAATTTTTTCAAGTGTAACCAACTTATAATAAAAAGACTATAAAAAGAGGCTATTATAAAGGCGACTGAATGTGTCACTTTTATAATAACCTCTTTCAAATCAAATCTATTATTCTGCCACTTCTTGAGTAGTTAGGAACTTAACAAGTGCAGTTACTGCTTCTTCTTCATCTTGCCCTTCAGCGGCAATCTCAATATTTTGCCCTTTAATAGCTCCTAAAGACATCATTCCCATAATACTTTTTGCATTAACTTGTTTTTCATTTACTGTTACTGCAATATGGCTTTCATATTTACTTGCAATCTGAACAAATAAGGCTGCAGGTCTAGCCTCAAGACCATTTTTGAATTCTAATTTAAGTACTTCTTTAACCATTTTTATTTCCTCCTCTTGTTTCTCTAATTTGCTCTGCTATTTCACTAATTTTTTTGAGTCTATGGTTAACACCTGACTTTCCAACAGGCGGTGTAAGCAATTCCCCTAATTCCTTAAGTGAACTACTAGGATATTCTAAACGAAAGGTTGCAATTTGCCTTAAATTTTCAGGTAATCCACCTATTCCTATAGAATTTTGTATAAATTCAATATCTTGCATCTGTCTTACAGCAGCAGATACTGTCTTTTTCAAATTAGCTGTCTCACAGTTAACAATACGATTAACGTTATTTCTTACTTCTTTTACAATGCGTACATTTTCAAGTTCCATAAGCGCAATGTGGGCGCCCATAATATTGAGTAAATCTACAATTTGCGTACCTTCTTTTAAGTAGAGAACATAATTATTTTTTCGTGGCACAACCTTAGGTTCCATTTCAAGAGAAATCATAATCTCTTTTAAGTATTCAGCTTGTCTTTCTGTTTGATTCACAAACTCTAAGTGGTATCCTTTTTCTGGATCGCTTACTGATCCAGCACCTAAAAAAGCCCCTCTTAAATATGCTCTTTTACAGCAAGTACTTTGTATAACGGTTAAATCCACATGGTCTCTAATTACATATTGACCTAGTTCATATTTTAACAATGTTGTTGCTCTTAAAATCTTCTCTGCTTCTTCACTTACTTTAGTAAGAATGACATAGTTTTGTTTCTTATGCATCTTTTTATGAGTCTTGAGAACTACCTCAGTATTTATATTAAAAGCTTTTTTTATCATTGTAAAGTATTTTCTTGCAATAGCTGCATTTTCAGTCTGAAATTTGATATGAAACTGCTTTGCTTCATATGTGATTTCTCCCGCCATAATAATCATTGCTGCTATTTCCGCAATTAAACAGTGTCTTGCACCTATTGGTACACATGTGAGTTCTTTTTTTACATCGGAAGAAAAGGACATAGTCGTCACCTCATCTTATGTAATTTTTGTACTACATCTCCTCAAAAATACATCTTGCCAATTTATCAGCATCATGCCTTATCAGCTTTTTATTTTCATCAATTCGGACAAGGGGAGCCTCTACCCTTCTAACATTATCCCATATCCCGTGATTTTCATCAACCATTAAAACAGTAGCACCTTCTTCTAGATATTGCTTAAGATAAGAATCTTCTATAACCTCATTATTCACGATGACTTTATTAATGACACCTTTACCTAAATAACCTTCTAGAATCATCAAATGTCTTTCTAAACCTATATCTGATGTTTCTCCAGGCTGTGTCATCAAATTAGCGACATAGATTTTCTCAGCTTTTGCCTGACTGATATATTGGCTAATATCTTTTACTAATAAGTTAGGAATAATACTGGTGTATAAGCTTCCTGGTCCTAATATAATTAAATCTGCCGCCTCTAGGGCTTCGATTACTTCTGGAGCAGGTTTTGGCATCTTAGGCACCAGCTGAATGGTTACAATATTATGTCCGCTACCTTTGCCATATTCTACAATTTCAGTTTCTCCTGAAACACATTTTCCATCTTCAAAATTCGCTTCTAAGTGTACGTTTTCTAAGGTGACAGGCAATACCTTTCCTGTAATAGCTAATACATTACTTGTTACACGTACTGCTTTCTCGAACCCTCCTGTGATATCTGAAAGTGCAGCTAAAAAGAGATTTCCAAAACTTTGCCCTTGCAAGCTACCTTCTTTAAAACGATACTGCAAAAGTTTTTCCATAATAGGTTCTGTATTTGCAAGTGCGGCAATACAATTTCGAATATCTCCAGGCGCAATAATCCCCATTTCTTCTCTTAACTTTCCAGAGCCTCCTCCATTATCTGCAACTGTTACAATGGCAGTAATCTCAGACGTATATTTCTTAATCCCCCTTAGCATAGTTGATAGCCCTGTTCCTCCACCTATTACTACAACCTTTTTATTTTGCTGCATGGATTTCATCATTTACTTCCCTCTTTTACTATCCTTCTCTATATCTCTATGCTGTCTAATGACACTATGCCCCTCATTTTGCAAATAATTATAGAGCGCGTTAGCAAGAGTCACTGAGCGATGCTTACCTCCTGTACAACCAATGGCAATGACTAATTGATTTTTCCCTTCTTTTTTAAAATTAGGGATTAAAAAAGTAATCATATCTTGAAGTTTTGTAAGGAAGGTTTGGCTCACTTCAAACTGCATCACATAATCACTGACAATAGCTTCATTACCTGTATGGGGCCTCATCTCTGGAATATAGTAAGGATTTGGTGCAAAGCGCACATCAAATACTAAGTCTGCATCAATTGGAATACCATATTTAAATCCAAAGGAAACAATAGTAATCATTAAGCTATCAAAGTCTTTTTCTTCACAGTAAATCTTATATAATACCCCCCTTGTATCTTTTGGGAGCATATAAGAAGTATCGATAATATGATTAGCTTTTTCCTTTATTTCTTGTAGTATGCATCTTTCCTTCTCTATACCATCTTCGATTCGTTCACTTCTTGCAAGAGGATGTAATCTTCTTGTTTCTTTATAGCGTTTAATGAGTTCTGCATCACTACAATCAAAAAAGACAATTTCATAGGTATGTCCACTATTTTGAAGTTCATTTAAACTCACAAATAAATCAGCAAACAAGCTTCCGCCTCTAATATCTATCCCTAAAACAACTTTGCTTAATTTACTTTGTTGGGAGGCGATAAGTTCTGCGAAGCTTTTAATGAGTGTAGGAGGTAGATTATCCACACAATAATAACCCATATCCTCAAAGCAATTAATGGCACTGCTCTTTCCTGCCCCTGACATACCTGTTACAATAATAAAATTCATAAATTCCCCTCCTTTACTTCTAGAGAATGAAGAATTAAATTTTATTTTAATTCTTCACTCCTCCTTAAAATCCCAACATTTTGATTTCTGGTTCTAATTCTACATCAAATTTTTCTTTTACAATACGTTTTACTTCTGCAATTAACTGCAAGATTTCTTCTGCAGTAGCCTCTCCAGCATTCACTACAAATCCACAGTGTTTATCTGATATCATGGCATCACCTACTCTAAAGCCTCTTAAGTTACTGTCCATAATCAACTTCCCTGCAAAATGACCTGTTGGTCTTTTAAAAGTACTTCCTGCACTTGGCTTATCTAAAGGTTGTTTATCTCGCCTGCGCCCTGCATAGTCCTTCATCAATTCTTGAATTTTCGTCACATCGCCTTTTTCTAGGGCTATTGTAGCTTCTAAAACAATATAGCCTTTCTTTTGAATAATACTTGTGCGATACCCAAGTTCTAATTCCTCTTTAGATAAAGTTAAAATATTTCCTTCAGGCGTCATTACTTCACAGGAAACAATAGCATCTTTGAGTTCTCCACCATAGGCCCCTGCATTCATCACCACTGCACCACCTAGTGTTCCTGGGATACCATGGGCAAATTCAAAACCTGCTAAGGCATTTTCTAAAGCCTGGCTCGCAATCCTTGATAAAAGTGCACCTGATTGTGCTGTGATCTGATTCCCATTTACTGTAATATCTGCAAATTGATTATAGAGTTGAATAATTACTCCTCTATAACCTTGATCGGAAACAAGTAGATTGCTCCCATTTCCTAAAATATAATAGGGTATCTTTTCCTTCTGACATACTTGAAGGATCTCACTTAATTGCTCTTTATTTTCTGGCTTAACGAGGATATCTGCTGGCCCACCAATTCTAAAGGTGGTGTATTTTTTCATTGGCTCTTGTACTAATATTTGCTCTTTTGGCACTTTCTTAGCTAAAAGCTCCACCATCTTGTTTATGTCCATCATGTCAACTCCTTATACTTCTAACAACTCTTTCACTTTATTGTATTTAACTTCATCATATTGTAACACAGATTCTTGTTAAAAAGCATTAGGAAATTACTTATAGTTTAAATCTAGCAAAACTCCCTTCAGCTCCTGTGGTAATTTCAAGTCCTACAGGAATTTGCTCTCTCAGTTCTTTGACATGAGAGATAATACCAATTAAACGTCCTGTATCTTGAATACTGAGTAATGTTTTGATTGCTAACTCTAGAGCTTCTTCATCTAGACTCCCAAAGCCCTCATCAATAAATAGTGTATCTAAAGGTGTGGCGCCTGCTAATCTTTGAATGACTTCTGAAAGTCCAAGAGCAAGTGCTAAAGCTGCCATAAAGCTCTCTCCTCCTGACAGGGTAGTCACTGGTCTTGTTTCGTTATTATAGTAATCTTTAATCCCTATATCTAAACCAGCCTGAGCATTGGCTCTAGATAAATCATCACTTCGGAAAAGCTCATAACGATTATGGGTCATAGGCTTAAGTTTTTTATTAGCACTTCTTAGTACTTCTTCAAAAATACTACTTTGAATATAACGTTCAAAAGAAAGGCCTTTCTTATTCTTGCCCTTTGCATAGCTACTTATTTTCTCAATAACGCTTTGCTTCTTTACCATAAGCTTAACACTTTCATAAAGTGCGGTAAGTTCTTCTTTAATTTTTACATATTTAGTTTGCTCACTACTTACACTATTTATTTTAAGGCTTAAAGCAGTGTGTTGTTCCATAAGCCCTTCATGTAATTCCAGAGTTTTTTGCCTTTCCTCTTCTTTAAAATTCTTAGTCTTCTCACTAAGTGCTTTGTACTGAGCTACACAAAGTTCTACTTTTTGTTGATACGTATTTAAATCTAGTTTGCTCATTTCCAATGCTTCTGGTGACATTTTATAGATTTTAAAATCACTTATTTCTTTAAAGCCTGCCTCAAGTACTGCCTTTTCAAACTCAAGGCGTTTCTTAATCCCTTGCTCCTTGAGACTTTGTTCTCTTTTTTGGTTTTCTAATACTCTAGTACTATATTGAGTCTTTTTCATATGAAGTTTTTCTTGTTCTTCTTTTAACTTTTTATAGAGTGCTTCTTTTGCAAGATAGCTTCCTTGAAGTTCCTCTAGCATACGAGCTAAAGCCATTTGTTCACGAAGCGCCTTAGGCACTTCTGTTTCTATACTGGTAATATAGGCCATAACTTCACTAAGCCCTTGCTTTTGCTGTGCAATATAACTTGCACCCTTTTCTTTACGCTGAATGATGGTTTGTTTTTCTATGCGATGTTCCTCTAGAGTCTTTTGCAGTTGTGATAATTGTTCTAGCTTATTTTGGTTTTGTATGGTATGTCTTTTTAATAAAGTAAGGCTTTCTTCTGTAATTGTTTCTTTCCCCTTTAATAGCTCATCATAAGCCTGTAATCTTGCCTTTAAAAGCTTACATTCTTTCTCTAAAGCAGATTTTGATTCTCTAAGACTTGCTAACTCAGCTTCTAAAACTTTAAGACCTTTCTCTAGCTCATCTAATGCTTCTTTTGTAATATGATCCTCCGTTAAAACTGCCTTTTGAGGATGGTGAAGTGAGCCACATACAGGGCAAGGTGTATCTTCTTCAAGAGTATGAGCTAGAAGTCCTGCTTGATTATTAAACCAGCGTTTAAAAGCTTGTCTATATTCTTCTTCATGAATTTGGTAAAGCTGTTCTTTTTCTTTAATCACTTCGTAGGCTTTTTCTAAGCGAAGTAATGCTTTAGTAGCATTTTCTTCTTCTTTTTCCTTATCCGCTTTTTGCTTTAATATTTCTAATATTTCCTTTTGAGCTACTAGTTGGTTAGCGAGTTCACTTTGCAGGTCATCCTTTTCCTTGAGTGCTTTTTCTTCTTCTAAAATCACCGCATCTAATGCTTTTTCTTTTTCAATTAAATCTTGATAAGTAACCTCTCCTTTTTCAAGATTTTCTTTTCTCTTATTTCTTTCTTCATATTGAGTAGCTAACTGTGTAACTTTTGGTACATAAGTTTCTAAAATACTATATTCTTTCTTTAACTTTTCAATTTCTATAGGGAGTTTTTCTTCTTCTTTAAGACGCCCCTCACATACTTTTAGTTGCTCATCCACCTCATTTAGAGCCATAATTTGTGCCTTCAAAGACTCTTCACAAGCTAAATACTCCTTCTTCACTTCTAGTATGATTTGTTCTAAAGGTAAAAGAGGAAGAATCTTTTCTGCCTTTTCTACTTTGGTAGCTAACTCTTGATAGATTTCCTTTTTTGCATTTAGAGCCGTAAGCTCAGCTTCTAGACGTAAGGTTTCCTGCTTTTCTTCATGCTGCTTATTGACTTTCACAAGTGCCTTTTGACTCTCATCTAGTTTCATTTTAGTCTGCTCCAATGCTATCTTAAGTTCCACAGTTTCTCTCGCTTTGAGCTCACAAAGGTGCTCTAGAGCTTCACAAACCTCTGGTGCATTATAGATAACTTTTGTGCTAAGATAATCCTTTAGTCCTTCTTCTTCCTTGGCTTCAATTTGTCCTAATGTTGTTTCATACATCAGTTGCTTTTCTCTAATCTGATCCTTGATTCCTGAAAAAAGAACTTCTAATGCTTTTTCTACATCTTGATAAATACCTGTCTCAAAAATATCCTGAAGAATTTGTTGTCTCTCCTTGCTACTTACTGTAAGAAGTTCTCTAAACTTATTTTGGGCAATCATAATCACTTGCCTAAACTGACCAATATTAAAATGTAAGAATTCTGTAATCTTCTCTCCGACTTCATTGTACTTAGCTGTTAGTAAGGTATAGCTTTCCTCTTCTTTTTTGTAAAGTTCAACTTCACTTGCCACTTTCACCATCTTGCCACTACTACCACCACGCTTAGCTGCTCTCTCATATTGAGGTCTTCTAATAATGCGATATTCTTCTTGACGCAGTTTAAAGTAGAGTTCTACCTCTGTAATGATTTCTTCGCTGGCAAACTTACTACGCATGGATTCCCCACTACGTTCTCCGCCATTGGTTTCTCCATAAAGGGCATAGCAAATGGCATCTAAGATTGTTGTTTTTCCACCACCTGTGGGTCCATAAATGAGGAACATATTGGCATCTTCTAAGCGCTCAAAATCTATAATTTGTTCTCCTGCATAAGGCCCAAAAGCCGTCATCTTAAGTAATCTAGGCCTCATATTTTCCCTCCTCTATTTCTCCAATCACTTCTTTAATATAACTTTTCTCTTCTTCATCAAATTCTGCTTCACCTATGAACTCAAGAAATTCCATAAACACTTCTGTTACAGTCTTTTCTTTAGTGGCCATAAAGTCAGCTTGCTGTTGTTCTTGTATGAGTTCACCCGTATCATCTTCTCTCACCCATTCACTTCCTAAAATATTGGGATAAATATGACGCAGTGTGGCAGTCACATCCGCTACAGGTGATCCTTTCAAACGCACATATACATAGTCCTCTCTATGTTCATCTTCAGTAGCTGCGGCAATTAGCTCTTCTAGAAAACCAGTTAATACTCTTACATTACGTTTTGTTTCTAGCTCTTTTTCTTCTATTAAGGTGAGTTTTTTCTCTTTAATTTCAAGTAAAACATACCCCTTCTTTTGATTAGCTTCTGAAGTGGAGTACTTCAGCAAGGAACCACTATATCTAATATTTTCTCCACCCATAGCTTGTCTCTTATGAAGATGTCCTAATGCAGTATAGGTAAAATCTTTGAAGTGCTCTGCACTTACAAGTTCTGCACCTCCTACGACACTTAATCTTCTTTCTGAATCAGATACATCCCCTCCTGCTACAAAGGCATGGGCTACTAACAACGTAGGTATATCTCTTTTTTCCCTGCGAATTTCTTGTATTAAATAACCCATCGCCTCATCATGTCTTTTAATAGATTCATCTCCTGCAATTTCTCTTACATGTGCGGGCTCAATATAAGGAATCATAAAAACATCTAATTCTTCATCTGCAATATCTATATTAATTTTTTGATAACCCTTAGGGCACTTTCCAGCAATATATAGTGATTGACTTTCAAATAACTTACTACCAAAGTCAATACGTTCACCACTATCATGATTTCCTGATATAATTATTGTTTTTATTTTATACTCTAGAACCACCTTACTAATAAAATAATTAAAGAGTTCTACAGCTTTCTCTGTAGGAATACTTTTATCATATATATCTCCTGCAATCACCAAAAGATCTACTTGATCTTCAATCAATTTTTCTAGTAAACGCTCTAATGCATAAGCTTGATCTTCTATTAAAGAGTAGCCATGAAGCATTCTTCCTAAATGCCAATCAGATGTATGCAAAATTCTCATATTCTCACCTCATCTACCATATTTCTTACTTCTCATATTATACTATTTTCTTATCATTGCCTAGCTTGTACACATTTTTTCAAACTTCTACCACTCTTATAGGAAAAAATAAACATATTTATAATAATCATTCAAATTTATAGTCAGTTTATGCTATAATAAAAGAAGTCTAATGAAATGTATTTTGTTATATTCTAGGAGATTAATAATGAATTTTAATAGCGGTATGAAAATTAGAAACTTCAGTCGAAAACATGAAAAACGTAAAAAACATATATTCCGTTTTATGATTATAGGTATCATCTTATTAGGTATGATTTATCAACAAGTGGCTTCCTACTATACAGCTAGTTCTTTGGGGCGTGTAGGACGTTTAGTAAAAGTAGGTGATGTAGACATGCATCTTTACGAAAATGGTACGGGCAGTAAAATTCCCCTTGTTTTCTCAACAGATATAGGTGCTAATGTTCCTTATGTAGAAGCTTATTCTCTCCACAGTAAACTTGCCAGTTCTCATCCTATAAGTGTTTATGATAAACCTGGCTACGGTTGGAGTGAAATCACTTCTGAACCAAGAGATATTGATACAATTTGCAGAGAAATTCATACTTTACTACATAGTAGTGAAATCCCTGATGATGAAGATACTTATATCGAACCTTTTATTTTTGTAGGTTATGGAATGAGTTCCTTAGAAATTCTTCGCTATGCACAGCTTTATCCTGATGATGTCGCTGGTATTGTTTTAATTGAGGGTGCCTCTCCTCAATTTTGTGTAGACTTTAATAATATTATGATTATGGAATCTTTCCTTACTAATGGACTTCGTAATATAGGGGTTTTACGTCTTTTTGGTAATACCAATATGGTAAGTAATACTCTTGGGATTCATAAAGATTATGCCCCAGAACTACAGGCACTTAGTAAAGGACTTGCTTTAGAGAAAATTTGGAATCGGAATATACTTGCTGAGAGGCTTAAAATTCAAGATAATGGTCAAGCCGTATTAGATGGGGGTGATTTAGGGGACATTCCTCTTCGTATCATTACCTCACATGCTAATGTCTACAGTAGTTGGATGAGAACTCAAAGATCCTTGCTTACCCTATCAAGTGATTCTGCACAAACCTATATTGAAGGTTCTGTAGATTATATTCAAGAAGAAGATGTGCCTACTATTTTAGAGGTTATAGAGGAACTTAATGCACACATTGAAGCTCTTCGTGAAGAATCTTAGCCATAAAGCAGGATACAATGCAATATTATGACTATTTCACCGATTTAATCTATTAAGTAAAAGGCTCTCATGATAATTTATGAGAGCCTTTTTAGTGCGTTTTAAAGGGTGATCACTTTTTGGGCTTTAATAAGGATATCTGCTATCTCTTCCATATTACTAATTCTACCTACTGTTAATGAACGTTGCCCACAAACACGATAAACACACGTTCCACAGGCTAGTAATTCTACATCGCTTTTTTCTAAAGCATCTAAGACCTCTAAATAGTGAGATTCTCTTGTTAAAAGCTTAACACCTGAATTATAGAAAACAATCACTTCGGGTTTCTCTATACTAGCTAGCACTTTTCTTAAAAAAGTACCTAATAGCGTTGCACCTACTTCTTCATCGCCTCTCCCTAGTGTATCACTATTAATAATAATAACACTTTTATACACCCTGATTCCTCCTTCATTTCGCCCTTACCATATACTATGAATAAAGGAGAAAAACTGTGAATTAGTGTCGAATTATTAGTCTTAATAAAAATGGTTATTAAAAATTCAATAAAAAGATGGGCATTCCAGGAATGCCCATCTATTGTATTATTATTTCTTTTTAAAGAGCTTAATAATATCAAGAATACCTTTTGCTAATGTAGCTGCTAAAAATACAATATTCACCACAAAGCCTGCAATAGCCATGCCTTTGTGCTTTTTACTCTTCATATTAATAGCACCTAATACAATCCCTACCACTGTAATAGGAAGTCCAATAATAGGTATGATCCAAGCAATGGAACTAATAATGCCTAATACTAATGAAGTCGTCGCTCCTGCACTACTGTTTTTTTCAGGTTCATATTCACCGTTTTCAAACCATTGATCTTCTATTGCTGTTTCAAACACTTCATTTTCTGTATTCATGATATACCTCCACTATTTTTATTTTGTTTAATTCAATATACACTACTGCGATAATTTTACCTCTAACCATAGGTTCGTGTAAAGTTCTATTACATCTGATGGGTCATTAAACATTTCTAAGTTTTTAAAAACAGAGGGGTCTGGATAGGCTACAGTATTTTCTTGGACTTCTTTTGGCAAAAGTGCTTTTGCTTCACTTATTGGTGTAGAATAGCCAATGTATTCTGCATTTCTAGCCGCAATATTCGGTCTACATAGGAAGTTAATGTACTCATAGGCTTCTTCTTTGTGTTTAGCATTCTTGGGAATGACTAGAGAATCCACAAAATAATTAGAACCTTCTTTAGGAATAGCATATGCTAAATCAGGATTTTCATCCATGGCAACTACTGCATCTCCTGCCCAAGCAATCATCATAGCAGCTTCTCCATTCACCATTTTACCTTTTCCTTCATCTCCTACATAGGCAAGGACAAGTGGAAACTGCTTGATAAGGAGTTCCTTTGCCTCTTCTAATTCCTTTGGATTTCTTGTATTCATAGAGTACCCTAATTTCTTGAGTGCTACCATGATAGAATCCCTCTCACTATCATACATAAAGATTTTATCTTTATATTTTTCATTCCAAAGAATATCCCAACTATCTACTACATCATCAACCATAGACTTATTATATAAGATACCTACTGTCCCCCACATATAAGGCACAGAGTATTTATTCTCAGGATCAAAATCTAAATTTTTAAATTGTGAATCAATCTTCTCATAGTTAGGAATTTTACTCATATCTATTTCTTCTAATCGTCCTTCATGAATCATTTTATCAATCATATAATCTGAAGGCACTAAAATATCATATTGTATATTACCTGGTGCTACTGTTGCATACATTTCTTCATTATTGGCATACTCAGAATAAATGACTTCAATTCCTGTTTCTGCCGTAAATTCAGCATTTAACTGAGGATCAATATAATCGCCCACATTATAGACAATTAATTGACGTCCTTCTGCTTTCACCGATGAATCTTCCTGGGCTGCATGTATGTTCTTTACACTACAGCCACTGAGGCTTGCTCCTAGTAAACCCAGGGTACTTATTATCGCAACCATTTTTTGTATTTTCATAATTTTTCCCCCGTTCTGTGGTTTAAATTTATTTTTATTCATATTGGTCTTCTTTTACCTTTTTGTTGGCACGTAAATTACTAATTAATAGAATCACCATAATGGTTGAAAACATTAACGTTGAAATGGCATTAATCGTCGGATTAACTCCTTTACGTGCCATAGAATAAATCTTAATAGGTAGCGTATCTACACCGGCTCCCTTATTAAAGAAACTTACAACAAAATCATCTAGAGATAATGTAAATGCAATAAAAGCACCTGCTACAACTCCTGGTAATATCTCTGGTAATATGACTTTCTTAAATGCATAAAAAGGTGTGGCCCCTAAGTCTAAAGCTGCTTCATACAGATTATAATTCATCTGCTTAAGCTTTGGCATAATCGATAAAATCACATAGGGTACACTAAAAGTAATATGTGAAATAATCAGTGTTATAATTCCAAAAGGCATATGAATAAATGAAAATAACATCATAAGAGAGATTCCGATTACAATATCAGGACTTAAGAGGGGGATGTAAGTGATATTCATCACCCATTTTTTTTGCCATCCCCTCATACGATTAATCCCAATAGCAGCAAAGGTGCCAATCACCGTTGCAATAATCGAAGATACTATAGCTACAATAATCGTATTTACAAAGGCTTCTTGAATACTGGTATCAATCATCATTTGCTTGTACCAATCTAATGTGAAGCCTTTCCATATAGGCAATTTTGAATCATTAAATGAAAAAATCATAAGTAGTGCAACAGGGGCATACATGATAAATAAAATAGTTACAAGATAAAAGCGTTTTATCAATTTTATCAAAATAATCCCCCTCCTTTATCAAACGCACCTTTATTAGACATAAAGCCTAGGGTAATAAGGACTACTACCATAAGTAACATGGAGACAGCCGAACCAAAGCCCATATTACCTGTACGTGTAAATTGTTCTTCTATTACATTACCAATCAGCATGACCTTACCACCACCTAAAAGTCTTGTAATAAGGAAGGTTGTAAGAGCTGGCATAAATACCATAATAATTCCAGTAGCAACACCTGGCATACTAAGTGGTAAAATAACTTTTCTAAAAGTTGTTGTTTTATTAGCACCTAAATCATAAGATGCTTCTATTAAGCTATGGTCTATTTTACAAAGGACATTATAAATAGGTAATACCATGAATGGAAAGAAGTTATATACCATCCCAAAAATAACCCCACCATTCCCATATAGAAACTGTATTTTTGAAAAACCTATAGATTCTAAAAAGCTATTAATAACCCCATTATTTTCAAGTAGGTTTGCCCAAGCATAGGTTCTTAAAAGGGAATTCATCCACATAGGAAGAATAACTAATACTAAAACCACAACTTTACCTGACATTTCCTTACTACTTAAAATCATTGCTAAAGGATAAGCCAATGCTAAGCATACCACTGTACAAATAAATGCTAATTTAATGGATTTCCATAATGCTTTTAAATAGGCAGGTTCCATAAATTGCTGATAATTTCCTAAGCTAAAGCTCCCATCCCTTTGAAAACTATAATAAACAATGAGTAGTAATGGTACGACAATAAAAATAGCTGACCATATTAAATAAGGAAATGCTAAAGATTTTTTATTCATTTGTTTTATCTCCTTTTCATAATATGGATTTCAGCAGGTGTAATTACCATTCCAACTTGTTCTCCGACCTCTGACATTGTTGTAGAGTGAACAGTCCATAAAAACTCCTCTGAGCGAATAGACATCTCATAATGGACACCTTTAAAGGTAACTGATTCTACAACGCCACTAATCATACCTTGATCTACTGTGACAATTTGAATATCCTCTGGCCTTACTACGACATCAATGGGCTCATTCTCTTCAAATCCAAAGTCTACACATTCAAATTCTGTTTGATGAAACCTTACAAGATAATCTTTGATCATTGTTCCATGTAAAATATTACTTTCTCCAATAAAGTCTGCCACAAAGGCATTTTTAGGTTCATTGTAAATGTCAGTTGGACTACCAATTTGCTGTACTTTACCGTCCTTCATAACTGCAATCGTATCAGACATGCTTAAGGCTTCTTCTTGATCATGAGTTACAAAGATAAAGGTGATACCTACCTTTTGCTGAATGCGTTTAAGTTCTAGCTGCATCCCTTTTCGTAGTTTTAAGTCAAGGGCACCTAAAGGTTCATCTAAAAGTAGGACTTCTGGCTCATTTACCAAGGCTCTTGCAATGGCAATACGCTGTTGTTGACCCCCACTTAAGGAATCAATGGAGCGTTTTTCATAACCTTGTAAATTAACAAGTGCTAACATTTCTTTTACTTTTTCTTTAATTTGCCCTTTATCCATCTTCTTAATTTGAAGACCAAAAGCAATATTATCCTCTACATTCATATGGGGGAATAAAGCATACTTTTGAAAAACAGTATTAATCTTTCTTTTGTAAGGTGGTAATTTTGCAATGTTTTCTCCTTCAAAAAGTACCTCACCCTCTGTGCATTCCTCAAAACCACCAATAATACGAAGTAAGGTCGTTTTTCCACATCCACTGGGGCCTAATAAAGTTAAAAATTCATTGCGTCTAATATACATATTAATGTCATCTAAAACTAAGTTATCATCATAACTTTTTGTAATATGCTTTAAATCAATAATATAATCTTTGGTAGTTAACCCTTGTGTCATTTCCATCTACTCCTTTAAAAACTTGGTGGTGTTGCAACCCATAGAACAGTAGCTTTAGTCTTACCTGGATTGTGAAGATAATGGTCGCTCGTTGGTCTAAAATAGAAGCTATCACCTTTTTTAGCTTTAAATTTCTTATTTCCTAAATGAACATATACATTGCCTGCAATTACATAACCAAACTCTTCTCCATCATGAGGCGCACCTACACTAGATTTTCCTCCTGGTTCAATATGTATCAGGATGGGTTCCATATCATTCTTTTGTGCATTTGGGATAAGCCATGTTATCATATTATTATGCTCTTTATCCTCTTTTTCAAATACATCTTCTTTAGTAAATACAATTTTTTCTTGACTAGATTCATTAAAGAAATCCTTCAAATTTGTACCTAAACACTCTAATATATCAATGAGTGTAGCAATAGAAGGTGAAGTTAAGCCTCTCTCTACTTGAGAAATAAAGCCTTTTGAAAGTTCACATCTATCAGCTAGTTCTTCTTGGGTTAAACCATTTTTCTTTCTAAGTTGGTTAATCTTGGCCCCAATATCCATCTGCTCTGACCTCCCTTGTCTATTGTAGTATATATAAATAAACTTTTTGTTTACATCCATTAAACTTGCCATAGAAAATTATACATATTTCTCCTAAAAACGTCAATATTAAAAATGAAAATATTTATTTTTACCAAACTAAATGTTTAGTATAAATACTCTTATTTATCATCTTCCTATTTCTTCTCTCTTAATACCTTATGAACAGATAATAGAACACTATCATTCTAATATTTTTATAAATACAATATAAAAAGAGCATCTTCAACAATTATAAATACAATTAATACTTATAAAATATTGTTGACTATGCTCTTTTTCATTATCCTCAAGTACTCTTAAATGAGTTAATTAATACTAACAAAAAAATTGACTATACTTTAATTCACTGCCCAAGGTTTTTGTAATGATGTTTGTAGTTGTACACAACTATTTGTACATTGTAATATACTAAACTTAAATTCTTCGAAATCACATTTTGTCTTTTCATAATCATATGCACTTATAAGACCTGCATTATATTTAATTTCCATTACCTTTAATTCCTTTTCTTTTATTGCATACTGGTCTTTAAGTTGTTCTAGTTGTTCTCTTGTTTCCACTAATTTAGTATATATACCCATGAGGCTTGTTTGATAACTATTTCTCATCTGCTCAACTGTACTATATTTACTACTTACTGTTGCGTTACTTTGTAAAGTAGCCTCCTTATCTGGTACAAGATACACTGGTCCATCCCCAATAAGCATACGATCCAATTTGGTTGCATTATAATGTTCAGCTGCTTCTTCGTTATATTGAATCATTTCATTAACTTTACTACTAACATAAAACTCTATTGGATTATTAATAATATAGGGTACATATGTAATTTCACTTTCTAGTTCATATTTAGTTATATCAAAATTTGTCAGTAAACTAAATTTTTGTTGTACTTCTTTAAGTTGAAGTTCTTTACTATTCTTTTGATTTTTCATATTACTTAAATTTAAAGTAAGTTTTTGATAGCTTACTTCATCTAATATTCCATTTCTTTTTTTAATGTCGGCTTGCTTGAGTTCTTTATTTGCCAATGCAATCTTTTGCTCTAAAAGCATTATTTCTTGCCTAAGTAGTATTACATCACTATAATTTGAATTCACATCAAATTCAATCTGATCCTTTAGATAATCTCTTTGTTGTTCTTGTTGCCTCATATCAATTCTCATATCTTCATATTCATAGGCCTTAAAAGTTTGATAATCTTCCATCTTCTTTTTCAATGTTTCTCTAGTTGCATCTACTTGCGTAGAATACGTTTGCAATTTTATGCTCATATCCATTGCCTTCTTAACTGCTTCTTGTCTAGTTAAGACTTTTTGCTCTGTTATATCGGCAAAAGTAGCCACTCCCATTGAGCCTATAAGAGTCATGACAAACAGACTCCTCACTAATTTATTTCTTATTCTCATATGTTCCCTCTTTTCTTATCTATTTCTAATCACCTATTATAAAACATAATAACATGCCATTCTTATTATATGATAACAATATGGTTAAATTTTCATTAGAATTCCCTATTCTTCTCTTAACGCTTGAACTGGGTCTAGTTTAGCCGCTTTATAAGCTGGATAAACCCCAAATATAATACCAATACTACTTGATGTTCCTGCCGAAAATACAATCATTCCAATTGTAAGCTTTGCACTGATGCCAATAGCTGAAGCAATAATAACGCCTCCCAAATAACCCACTAGTAGCCCACTAATACCTCCTAATAGAGTAAGTATAAGTGCTTCAATTAAAAATTGAGTTAATATCTGGCGATCCGTTGCCCCCAATGCCTTTCTTATACCAATTTCCCTAGTACGCTCTTTTACTGTTACCATCATAATATTCATAATACCAATTCCACCGACTAGGAGTGAAACAGCTGCTACAACAGTTGTAAACAAATTAAGCTTATCTAGTAGATCATTATAGGTATCAGTAGCTTCCATCATAGACATAACCATGTAAATGCCTTCTTTGCCATGTCTTTTTTCTAATAACTTTTTAATAGGCGTACTATAATCTGATGCCTCATACTGATCATCAATCATTACAATAGCATCATAAGTTTTCCCTTCTCCACCCTGTACATATTGATCTGCAGTAGGAAAGGGTAAGTATACCATAGGCATAATCATTTCCTTTGGTGCTGCTGAAGGATACTGGCTTTTTGCAATCCCTATAATTTCAAAACTATGTACCTCACCACCAATAGTCATATCAATACTTTTACCTAATACATATTGGGCATCCTTTACATTAAATATGATTTCTGCAAAATTATCTTCGACAATAATCACATTGCTTTTTAGAGTTTCATCTTGCTCTATAAACATTCTACCATACTTCAAATTAAGAGATTCTACCTTCTCATAGTTATATGGCAGACCATATATCATTAGGGTTTTATCTTCTTTCTTATAATTTTTTGTCATTGCTGTGTATCGCATATGCACCGGCAAGACATCTTCCACTTCAGGAATTTGCTCAATGACCTCCAAATCTTCTGGTGTTAATAAACTATCCTCTGAATACTCAAGAGTCATAATTTGAATAGCACCCTTTCCAACACCACTAAACTCTCCGTCAATATATCCTTTTACCCCTTCTCCTAAGCTTAAAATAATGATAACAGCACCTATGCCAATGAGCATCCCTAGCATTGTAAGAAAGGTTCTTAGCTTATTGCCTTTTAACTGATTTAAGGCATTCTTTAATGTTTCTCTCATTTTCTTCCTCCCTTTCTAATCCGCTCTTAATGCTTCAATAGGGTCTAATTGTGCTGCCTGATAGGCTGGATAAACACCAAATATAATACCAATAGCTATAGAAGTAAGTGTGGCAAATAAAATCATGCCTATGGTAAACTGTGCCATAATGCCCAATTGGTTTCCTATGATCATAGCACCTATATACCCTAATAACATACCTAACGTTCCAGCTATTAAAGTAACCATTAAGGCTTCCACTAGAAATTGCACTAATATATCTTTATTAGAGGCTCCTAGCGCCTTACGAATTCCTATCTCTCTTGTACGTTCTTTAACAGTCACTAACATAATATTCATAATCCCAACACCACCTACAACAAGAGAAATACTGGCAATAGCACTAATAAATAATGTAATAATACCCATAATACTATTCACCATTTCAACAATCTGTACATATGTCTGAATACTATATCCATCCTTTAAATGATGTCTCTTATTCAAAATTTGTCCTATTCTTCTCGTTACTTCTGTTTGGTCATAACCATCTTTAACAACCCCTACAATTGTAGACACTTTTCCTCCATTCCCTAGAAGTTGGTCTAATTTGCTATAAGGAATATAAAATGTTTTGGTACTAATCATATTTTCTAGTTCTTTCTTACTTAAATCTTTTCTACCTTCTGTTTTATATATTCCTATTACTTGGTAACTAATAGGTTGTTTATTAATGGTAATTTCTATTCTCTCACCTATTATACGACTGTAATCCTTATCGCCAAATAATGCTTTAGCAACTACATCAGCAATAACTACAGACTCACTATACGCTTTTTCATCTTGCTCTCTTAAATTCTTACCTGCAAGAATATCCAAAGGTTGAATTTCATTAATATAGGCTGGTTCAACCCCCATTACCTCACACTTATACTTTTCCCCTCTTTGTGTATAGAGTATCTCTGTACCAAAATTAGCTCTTACAACACTTTCAATCTCTGGTAATTCTTTTATTACCATGACATCCTCTGCATCAATACGGTTCTCTGATTTATCTTCTTTAACATCAATCTGAAATACACCTAGCCCCATATCCATAAAGGAATCTTTAATAAAAACTTGAAACCCTGACCCTAGGGCTAATATCATAATAACTGCACCTACACCAATAAACATACCTAGCATTGTAAGAATGGTTCTTCCTTTATTCCCCATGAGTTGTTTAATTGCAGATTTAATGCTCTCATTAAGCATATTCATTGCTATATACCTCTCCGATTAAGGATGGGTGAATCCTCTATGATAATGCCATCTCTAAATACAACTCTTCTCTTTGTAAATTCTGCAATATCTGGTTCATGGGTAACCATTACAATTGTAACACCTTCATTATTTAAGCCTTGAAAGATATTCATAATCTCTGCGCTAGATTTACTATCTAAGTTCCCTGTAGGCTCATCTGCAAGAATAATGGCCGGATTATTGACAAGTGCCCTTGCAATGGCTACTCTTTGTCTTTGTCCACCTGAAATTTCATTAGGAGTATGCTTAATACGGTTTCCAAGCCCTACACGAATAAGTGCATCTACTGCACGTTCTCTTCTCTCCCTAGGTTTTATCCCTGCATACATCATAGGTAATTCTACATTTTCAGTAATTGTTAGTTTAGGGAGTAGATTAAAAGATTGGAAGACAAATCCTATTTTTTGATTTCTAATCTTAGAAAAGTCTTTATCCTTAGCTTCTGAGATATTAATACCATCTAATATGTAAGTTCCACTTGTTGCATGATCAAGGCAACCTAGTATTTGTAAAAAAGTAGATTTACCAGAACCAGAAGCACCCATAATAGATACAAACTCTTCTTTGTCCACTCTAAAATCAATATCGAATAGCGCTTGGAGTTCTAGTCGTCCATTTCTATAGATTTTATTTACTTTTTGAATATCAATCATTATTTATCACCTATCTTCTCATAAGACACTTTTGTTCCTTCTTCTAAGTAATTGGCTGGATTGCTTACAACTAATTCACCTTCGTTTACACCTTCTATCTCTACATATAAGCCATTACTTAATCCTTGTTTTACATCTCTTTTTGAAAGGGTACCATCTTCTGCGACTACGTAAACATAGTACTCCTTATCATCTCCTTCCATAACTGCTAAGATAGGTGCTACACAGACATTCGTTCTAGTATCTGTAATAATCTTAACATCTACAGAGAAACCTGGCTTAATGATATCTCCTGGTTCAGTGACCTCCACTTTAACTGGTAAAGAAACAGTTTCGCCACTTGCCCCTTGTTTTACTTGTGCAATAGCAGCTACTTTAGCTATCTTTCCATTTACTTCAATGGTTTTAGAACCTGTATACTTAACAATGGCATCTAAACCAATTCTTAAATCTGCTGCATAATAAGGTGAAATATCACAGGTTACTTCTAATTTACTAGGATCTACAATAGTTAAAACCTTGCTACCTGCCATAACTGGCATTCCTTCCTCTTCTGGCAAATAGGTAATAATACCATCCATAGGGGCAACAACACTTCTAGAAGCATTTTCCACATTATTTTGAGCTGTATAAATTTGGCTTTCTATACTTTTAATCTGACTTTCTGTACTAGCAATTTGTTGGTTTTTATTAGTATCTTTTACCTTATTATTTAATAAGTCTAAAGCATATTGTGCTGTTTGAATTTGTAAATCTAAAGCTTTAAGACTTGCCTGACCACTTGCAATTTGATCTTTAACTTTATCTATTTGCTGTTTATAAGTAGTCACAGCCTCTTTAAACTTTTCTAAATCTTTATCTGCTAATGCACCTGCATCAAAGAGTTCTTGATTCACCTTAAGGTCATCTTCTGCCTTTTTTAAATCTCTTTCTACATTGGATAATTCCACTTTCGCATTAGCAATACTGTTTTCGGTATCTTTCCTATTATTTTTAAGGCCTACTAAATTTGCTTCAGCGGATAAAATATCTTTTTGAGAAGCCTTGCCTTGAAGTGCTGCTAATTGCTCCTTAGCTGCTGCTAATTGTGCTTCTAGTGATTCAAGATTCTTTTGACTTGTAAGTTCAACCTTTTCATCTAATACAAGAATAACTTCTCCCTTTTTAATAGTATCTCCTACTTCTTTATTAATCGTAATGATTTTATTGCCTGAATCGAGATAAATTGTTTGACTATCTACTGCTTTTAATTTACCACTTGAAGAAATTTTAGCTTCTATATTATCTTTTTTTATTTGCTCTACTTCTACTCGTGGTCCCTCTTTATATCCTCCAATTGTTTCTACAACCTGTGGCTTATTCATATTTGCTACTACACCTAATACCACCATAATTCCTATAACACCAATAATGATGAACTTCTTTTTGCCTTTCATATAATCCTCCTTTATATCATCTATCCTTTAAGAATCTTAATTAATACTACTACCCCTTATTATAAGTGAGTCTCTTTAATTTTCAACCAAAAATAATTAATTAATAAAAAACTTATAATTCCAACCTTTCCTTCAGACTTATTCCCTTGTTTTTCTATCTCATTTTTTATGTCATTATATTTTTAACATAATTAAATGTAAAAAAAATAAATATTATTATTTATAAGTCATATTTTATATATTTTATCATAGTTTAATAATAAGTCTTTCTTGTCCCAGAGGAGGTATTTATGAAACATCTTGCCAAAAGTAACATGATTAATTATACACAAATTTATAATACACTTACCTTTGCCATTACATGCTTTCTACTTTATATAGGTATTAATTTCTTCCTACCTTTTGCTAATTTTCTTTCCTTTTTAGGACTTGCAATGGGAAGTTTTTTCCTCATTGTTTATCTATTTAGCAAACAAAGATTTCATCTTATGACCGCCTTAGTTAGTACAATTCTTTCTATTGCCCTTAACTTAGCTTTTATCTATCTATAATTTAAACAACAAAAGATACTAAAAAATCATAGGATTATTCTAGTATCTTTTATTGTTATGCACTTATTCCATTTGCTAATGTACTTTTACTAATACCATAGTACTTCTACCAGGCACTACAATCTCATCGCTTAATATGATCTCTATAGGCTCAACTCCAGATTGTTTATCATTCACAACGACTTCCCAATTCCTTTCATTTAATACTATTTTCTGTTTGTCTTTATTAGCATTAAATAAAACTACTATTTTTTCCCATTGGTCACCATTAGCATAACCATTAATCTGATAGCCTACCATGTGATCTATTGGCATTTCTAAAAAAGTTAAATGTTGATTAATAGCTTCTGCAGTAGTCATTCGAAAGGCTGGATGTTCTTTCCTAAGTTGAATAAGCCCTTTATAGTATTTGTAAACATCCTCATATGTACTTTTTCTACTCCAATCCAACTGATTTACCTCATCTCCTGAGTTGAAACTATTTTCTTCCCCACCTTTTGTACGTACAAATTCTACCCCTGCATGTAAAAAAGGTATGCCTTGTGAAGTCAATACAATCCCATTACATAACTTATGCATTTTTAACTTTTCTTCTTCAGTTTCTTCCGGATTAGTGAGTTGAATCTTATCCCATAGGGTTAAGTTATCATGAGCAGATACATAATTCACAGTTTGGTTAGGCTCTTTTGCAAAAGGTGCTTTAGAATACTTCACCTTTGTATAATCAACCTGATTATGTTTAGTTGCACCTACTATGCCAAACTTAATCGTTTCTTCAAAACCTATTCCTCCATTAGCAAACCCTGGTGCCTTACCTTCAAATACATGTCCTTTTACCCCATCTCTTAAATCATCATTAAAAACAGCAATACGATTTAATTGATGGGCATGTACTTTCAGAGACTGACTGGCTACGGGTAATGTAGAAGGTGAAGCAATCCACCCTTCTCCATAAATTAAAATGTCTGGACTAATTTCATCTAATGCATGACGTACTGCATTCATTGTTTCTATATCTATTAAACCCATTAGATCAAATCTAAAACCATCTAACTTATACTCCTTCGCCCAATATACTACTGAATCTACAATCATCTTTCTTACCATTGGATGTTCTGAAGCAATTTCATTTCCACAAGCTGAACCATCAGAAAAACTCCCATCTAAATTCTTCCTATAATAATAGTCAGGAACTATTAAATTTAAATTAGACTCACTGCTTTCTGCTGTATGATTATACACAACATCCATAATAGCCCCTATACCATTTTCATGTAGGGTATAAATTGCTTGTTTTAATTCTCTCACCCTTACTTCTCCATGATAAGGATCCGTAGCATAAGAACCTTCTGGCACATTATAATTTTGTGGGTCATACCCCCAATTAAAATTATTTCTTTCTAACGTTGTTTCATCAATACTGTTGTAATCAAATATAGGTAATAAATGAATATGTGTAATTCCCAATTCTTTAATATGACTAAGTCCTGTTGTAACACCACTTGAATGCTTAGTATCCATTTCTGTTAACCCCAAAAACTTTCCTTTATGTTGGATACCAGATTCCCTGTGTGTTGACAAATCTCTAATATGTAATTCATAGATAATTGCATCTGTAGGATTTTTAATTATTGGGCGCTTATGTGTTTCCCATCCTTTAGGATTAGTTTTTGACATATCAATGATCATGCCTCGCTTGCCGTTTACCCCTGCTGTTTGAGCATAAGGATCAATAACTTCTCGCCAGTCTCCTTCAATACAAAGTTGATAGGTATAGTAAACACCTTCTTGATCACCTTCTACCCTTATTTGCCATATCCCCTGTTCTTCTTTTATCATAGGCACCTTTTTAAGTAGTGTACCATCATTTCCTGCATTATATAATAACAACTGTACCCGACTTGCTGTAGGTGCCCATAACTTAAAAGTGGTTTGAGCCTTACTATAAGTAGCCCCTAAATCATTCCCTTTATAACCATCTATCTGTCCTAATATATTTTTATTCATCCTTTTACTCCCCTATAATCATTTTCTTTCCTCTTTGTATACTTACTAGATAATCTGGTAACGTTTTCATTACATATCAAAATCCTGCTTATTTTCATTCTCCTATTACCTATATACTCATAAGTAGTTTATCACACTCCAAATAGTTTGAAAACAAAATAAGACCATTATTTGAATTGTCTCTACTCAAATAATGGTCTTATGCTATTAACTATTTTAAATTTGCTTTAGCTGTTTCAACTAATTGTGTAAATGCAGCTGGATTTGTGATTGCTAATTCTGATAACATTTTTCTGTTGATGTTAACGTTAGCATTTTTAAGTCCGTTCATGAAACGACTATATGATAATCCGTTTAAACGAGCTGCAGCGTTGATACGTGCAATCCATAAACGTCTGAATTCTCTTTTTCTTAATTTACGACCTACGTATGCGTAGCTTAATGATTTCATTACAGCTTGTTTAGCTGTTCTGAATTGTTTTGATTTAGCCCCTCTGTAACCTTTAGCTAATTTTAATACTCTATTACGTCTTTTTTTAGTAGACATTCCGCCTTTAACTCTTGCCATGGTCTTAACCTCCTATCGCTTCTTATAAATATGGTAAAATTCTCTTCATTTGTTTTTCATTTGTGCTATCTACAAGACCAGCTTTTCTTAAGTTACGTTTAGTTTTTGCAGATTTTTTAGTTAAAATGTGTCTTTTGTAAGCTTTGCTACGTTTTAATTTACCAGTTCCTGTAACTTTGAAACGTTTTGAAGCTGCTCTATTTGTTTTTAATTTTAATTTAGCCATGATAATGATCCTCCTTCATTCGTTAAATTATTTTGTATCAAAAGGTAACTATTTTGGTGCTACCACGATAACCATTGCTCTACCTTCTAATTTAGGTTTTTGTTCTGCTACTCCTACTTCTTCTACTAAAGTCATTGCTTGTTCAAGAAGTTCGTTTCCTCTATGAGTATGCATCATCTCACGCCCACGGAACACAACTGAAATTTTTACTTTATCCCCTGCTTTAAGGAACTTAGCTGCATTTCTCATCTTCGTTTCAAAGTCATGCTTTTCAATACTAGCAGAAAGTCTTACTTCTTTAACGCTAACAGTCTTTTGTTTTTTACGCGCTTCTTTTTCTTTCTTTGCTGCATCAAATTTGTATTTGCCATAGTCCATGATTTTACAAACTGGTGGTTTTGCTTGTGGTGCAATTTTAACCAAATCTAGATTCTTCTCAGTAGCCATTTTTTGGGCTTCTTTACCAGAAACAATACCAATTTGTTCTCCATCTGCTCCTATGAGTCTTACTTCTTTGTCACGAATTTGTTCGTTGATCATTAAATCGTTAATAACGGGCACCTCCTAAATTATGTTTGCCTAAATTCAATATTTAATCACCCTTTTAGCGATGGGTGGACCGCTTCTAATAGTATACCCTATCAGCATCTATTTACTATATAACTAAATAAGGTGGATAGCCGAAACTATCCACCTCTCAAAAATCCATACTAAATGAAATATCATCATGTTTAAATTAGTATGACCTTACGAACCCTTTGTTGTAAGGTGAGAAGAATAGCTTCTACTTTGTAAACACTTCTGTGTTTTAACCTTCATTATCATATCATGTGACTTTTATTTTGTCAACTTGTTTATTTGCATTTTGTATTTACCAATTTATTCTGTATACCATGGGATCTTTCCCTAATAAACCTTATTTATTTTCTTCTGCTTCAATGTGTTTAAGATAATTAAATCTTGTTTTAATTTCTTCTTCTACACGATTTACAAAGGCTTCAAGATCTTGTGCACCTTCATCGCCTTTTTGACGGCTACGTACTGAAACTGTCTTATTTTCCATTTCTTCAGCACCCACCACAACAATATAAGGGATTCTTTCCATACGTGCTTCACGGATCTTGTATCCAATTTTCTCTGTACGATAATCTGCTTCTACTTTTAAGATACCACGGTCTTTAAAAGCTTTAACAACTTCTGCTGCGTAATCTGCATATTTATCTGAAAGTGGTAATACTTTAACAGCTACTGGTGCAAGCCATGTTGGGAAACATCCTGCATATTTTTCTATTAACATAGCAAGCGTTCTTTCATAACATCCAATAGATGTACGGTGAATAATTAGTGGATGCTTTTTCTCTCCATCTGCATCAATATAAGTCATGCCTAGTCTTTCTCCAAGCGCAAAGTCAATTTGTACAGTAATAATTGTATCTTCTTTACCATGTACGTTTTTAAATTGAATATCTAATTTTGGTCCATAGAATGCTGCTTCACCAACAGCTTCTGTGTAATCAATATTTAAGTGGTTTAAGATATTTCTCATTAAGCTTTCTGTTCTTTCCCAAGCTTCTGGATCATTGATATATTTCTCTGTATTATTGGGATCCCATTTAGAGAATTGGTAAGTTACATCATTTTCAATACCTAATGTTGTCATCATGTAGTTGATCAGTTCTACTACACCTTTAAATTCGTCTTCTAATTGTTCTGGTGTACATGCAAGATGTCCTTCTGAAATAGTAAACTGTCTTACACGAATAAGACCATGCATTTCTCCTGATGATTCATTTCTAAATAATGTAGAAGTTTCGCCGTAACGAATTGGTAAATCTCTATAGCTGTGCTGTTCTGCGTTATATACAGTAAATTGAAATGGACATGTCATTGGTCGAAGGGCAAATACCTCTTTATCCTTTTCTTCATCTCCAAGTACAAACATACCATCTTTATAGTGATCCCAGTGACCTGACATTTTGTAAAGGTCACTTTTTGCCATAAGTGGTGTTTTAGTTAACACATAACCTCTTTTTTCTTCCTCATCTTCTACAAAACGTTGAAGTGTTTGAACAATTCTTGCCCCTTTTGGCATAAGAAGTGGTAAGCCTTGACCTACTTTTTCATCTGTTGTAAAAAGTTTAAGTTCACGGCCAAGTTTATTGTGGTCACGTTTTTTAGCTTCTTCTAAAGCTTCAAGATGAGCTGCTAAATCAGCTTTTTTAGTAAAAGCTGTTGCATAAATACGAGCAAGCATTTTGTTCTTTTCATTACCTTTCCAGTAAGCTCCTGCAGCTGATAAGATTTTAAATGCTTCTACTGGTTTTGTACTCATAAGGTGTGGTCCTGCACAAAGGTCAGTAAATTCACCTTGTTTGTAGAAAGTAATTGTCTCACCTTCTGGAAGCTCACGAATAAGTTCTACTTTGTAAGGTTCTCCTGCTTCTTCCATTAATTTAATAGCTTCTTCTCTAGGAAGTTCAAACCTTTCAATAGGAAGTTTTTCCTTAACGATTTTCTTCATTTCAGCTTCAATTTTTTCAAAATCTGCTTCTACAAAGTGTCTTTCTGTATCAAAATCATAATAAAAACCATCTTCAATCGCTGGTCCAATTGCTAATTTCACCTCTGGGAAAACTCTTTTTACCGCTTGAGCTAAAATATGTGCTGCTGTATGACGGAATGCCCATTTCCCTTCTTTATCATTAAAAGTAAGAATTTCAAGATTACAATCTTCATTAAGCTGCGTTCTAAGGTCTACCATTTCTCCATTTACTTTACCTGCACAAGCCATTCTTGCAAGGCCACTACTTAATTCTTCTGCTACACCAAGGACAGTAATGCCTTTTTGACATTCTTTAATACTGCCATCTTTTAATGTGATTTTTATCATTTCTTCTGCTCCTTTCAAATTTATACAACTTTAACTCCTCAATGACTATTTAAATCAAAGAACATAAAAAACCGTCCCTTCTTAAATAATCATGTTATTTAAAAAGGGACGGGGATATGTATTCCCGCGGTTCCACCCTTATTACTTTGCTTGGTTATTATCATTACCAAACTTAAAGTCACTCGCTTACAGACGATAACGGGGTCACCGAATTGTTTTGCAATCACTCCGAGGTAGTCTTCACTTATACACTTTAAAAATGCTCACAGCACTTGCATCTTCTCTCTGAAAAAGTCTTTATAAGTTACTCGTCTCATCATTGTTTTATTAGTATTATTTATTTGTATTTATTCTAATCAATTGCCCCTCTTATGTCAATATTGTTTCATTGCTATTTATAGGAAAATCCCTCACCCAGCATCTTTTAGTTAATAAATAAAGTCTCAACTTCCCCTATATCTTGTATAAATTGAGACTTCATTTTTAGTTTGAAGACTTTATTGATTTTCACAGTATAGACATCCTTTACAATAGATTATATTATCATCAAAAATAATTTCTAATGTTTTAAGAAATTGTGGTTCTCTTGCCCTTCTATGCTGATGAATAACTAATTGACTTGGACTAATAGAAATCAGAATATGCAAAATATAATCCTCTCTTGTTAAGGTGCTATCTAATAAAAATTCCTTACAATATTGCCTAATATAACTACCTGTCATATTCTTCATTTCTTTATTATGAAGTTGAGGTACTCCTGATGAATTATAAATAAGGTGTATTACTTGTTCGGTTGGAGTACTTAGAATACTCATATCTCTCATTAATTTAATGAAAGTAACAACTTCCTTTTTCATACTATAATCTAAAATAAATTGCTCTAACATATCACTCAGTAAAATCTGATACTTTTGTGTTCTAAAACGCACCCAACCTTCTATATTAAAGGCACCACGCTCCTTTATCTCTTGTAAAATAGGAACATATAATAAGTAGTAGGTAAAGGAAGAAAAGCCTTCTTGCCTAGACAAATAATTATTACTAATAAAAGCCTCTATAATATCTCTTTTATCTAATTGTCCTATCTCTTCACGTACATTTAAATAAGTGATGCATACTTTACTGATCACTTGCTTTTGAATCAAGTCACTTAAGACATGTGCTAATTGTTCATCACAAAATTCCTTTGATCCCTTTAAAGAACAATCTATTATATAGACTGACCCTTGAAGTTTTATATCCAACTCATTAGCCATCTCTTCTTGCTCTAGTTCTTCTAGTTTCTCTAATAGCTCTTTTTTACATAGGGATGTATAGAGCATATAATGGCACATAGCATCTACCTCAATAGTTGTATTTCCTATTTATAGTATATAACTTTAAGCTTGACACCTTGCATTATCCTCAATAATATTTCATTAATCTTACGCCTTATCTTTCAATCTATATCTTTGCCACTGTAAAGTTAGTCTGTGCCCTTAGCTCACTCATCTACTAAAAAACTGTCAGTTTATCTGACAGTTTTAATGCAGGCTTATATTTGATCAATTAAATCTTCTAGTTCTTCCTTTGTAAATTGATATTTATTACTACAGAAAGGACATACAAGTTCAGCCTTTTCATCTTCTCTTGCAATTTCTTCTAAATCTTTTTTCCCTACGCTAATAAGTGCTCTTTCCATACGTTCCTTACAGCAGTCACAGTTAAATCTCACTTCTGTTGTATCCATAATTTCAATCTCACCTAAAAGTGTCTCTAGTACATATTCAATGGACTGACCTTTTTCAAGACAGGCAGTCAGTGATTTAAAGCCTTTGATTTTTTCTTCTAATTTTGTAATAGCTTCATCATCTGCATTTGGTAATACTTGAATAATAATTCCACCAGCCTGTCTAATGCTATAGTCCACATCTACTAAAACCCCTAGCATCACTACTGAATTGGTTTGTTCTGATACTGCGAAATAAAAACTGATATCTTCTGCAATCTCACCTGATAGCATTGGCACTTGCCCTGAATAAGGTTCTTTTAACCCTAAGTCTTTCATAACTGTCATATTGGCATTTCCCACAGCACCAGCTACATCTAATTTGCCAAATTCATTCAGAGGTAAATCAACACTTGGATTGTATACATATCCCCTTACATCACCTGCACCATTTGCTTCTGCAATAATCCCACCAATTGGGCCATCACCTTTAATAATGATACTTACACGGTCTTCATCTCTTTTAAGCATGCTTCCCATCATCGCTACACCTGTTAAAGTTCTCCCTAGTGCTGCAGCAGCTACTGGAGAAGTGTGGTGACTTTGACATGCTGTATCTACTAACTCTTTTGTATTTGTTCCAAAAAACCTAAAGTTTCTTTCCTTATCAGTTCCTCTAATCATGTAATCTTTTGTACTCATTTTTAACATCCTTTCTTTATATAACACGAACTATTTAATCTATATGCTATTTCTTACAACAAATGTGGCACGCTCAGTCGTTGCTTTTAAAGCTTCATTAGTATAATTATCACTTATCTCTAGCACTTCAAATCCTGCCTTTGCTAATAAGTTTTTCACCTTTTCTATAGAATAAGCTCTTTGATAATGATTTTCTATACTTCTATCATATTTCCCATTATGATCCTGAATAAAGAAACTTACTTCATACTCATTAATTTCTTCTTCTTCATCATAATAGTTTGTCCAGATATAAGCAGCTTCCTCTGTTTGATCTGCAAAAATTTGATTCCCAAGTATTTCTTTATATTTATATGGCGTATTCATATCAAAAATAAATAATCCTGAGGGTTTTAGGAAACGTTTAACACACATAAAACTCTCTAATAAATCCGCTTCTTCTAATAGATAATTCATGGAATCACAAAAGCTACAAATAAAATCCACAGGTTCACCTAGTTCAAAGCGAGACATATCTTGTAATAAATATAAAATATCAACTTCTTGTTCAAAAGCATAATCTTGTGCCATCATAAGCATTTCTGCAGATAGGTCAATACCAATGACATCTAAGCCTTTTTGAGCAAGTAGTGTTGTCATTTTTCCTGTGCCACATCCTAATTCACATACTGTTTGAGGCATAAAATTATATGTTTCAAAGCAATCCTCTATATACTTAAACCAACTTTTATAAGGTGTATCTTCCATAAACAAATCATATACACTTGCAAATTCTTTATAGCTTTCCATCTCACACCTCTTTTATCCATTTATTCTAACCTTATTATTATAGCCACTTTTTTTTGTTTAAGCTAGTCCTTATGCTTATTGTTTATTTTTATTGTTTTTTTCATTTCCTATGATATGATATCAATAATAGGAATATATTAATATAAGCTTTTTTTATATTTCTATCTTATTTTCATGATTTATACATGTCAAAAAGATATACTTATTTAAAAATAAATTTATAGGAGAGTGATTTTAAATTGGATCCGGAGTTATCGGTACAAATTGTAATTTTATTAGTCTTACTTGGAGCTTCAGCATTCTTTTCTGCTTCTGAAACCTCGCTAATGTCTATTAGTAAAATAGATGTTCGCCATATGGTGGAGCAAGAAATTAAAGGTGCTAAATTACTTAGCAAATTACTTGAAGATCCCAACAAGCTTCTAAGTGCTATTTTAGTAGGCAATAACCTTGTTAATATTGCTGCTTCTTCTTTAGCTACAGTTGTTGCTATGAATCTTTTCAAAGATTCCGCTGCTGGAATTGGAATTAGTCTTGCAACAGGTATAATGACCTTACTCATTTTAATGTTTGGTGAAATTACTCCTAAGTCATTAGCTACACAAAATGCGCAAAAAATAGGGCTTTTAGTGAGTAAACCCATCTCTATAATCATTGCTATCTTTGGTCCTTTAGTAAAGATTTTAATGCGTATTTCTCATTTTATCATTAAGCTTTTAGGGGGAAGTGTAGATAATTCTAAGGCTTTTATTACTACTGATGAATTACGTACCATTGTAACGGTTAGCCATGAGGAAGGTGTTCTTGAAGAAGAAGAGAAAAAAATGATTTATAACGTTTTTGACTTTGGTGACTCTTATGTAAAAGATATTATGATTCCTCGTACTGACATGGTTGCAATAGACAAGACTACAACTTATGAGGAAATCTTAGATTTATATAAAAAAGAACAATTTTCACGTATGCCAGTTTATGAAGAAACCCAAGATCATATCATAGGTGTACTTTATATGAAAGACCTTCTGATCCATAATGTTGATTCTTCTCAGTTTTCAGTAACACAATTTTTGAGAGAAGTTCATTTTGTTCATGAATTTAAGCAATTAGATGAACTATTTAAAGAAATGCGTAGTAAAAAAATGGGGATGGCTATTGTTCTAGATGAATATGGTGGTACAGCAGGTCTAGTTACTATGGAAGATATTATCGAAGAAATTGTAGGAGATATTGATGATGAATATGATATTTCTGAAGAAAATATCAGAAAAATAACAGATAATGAATTTATTGTAGAAGGTGCTTGTCGTCTTTCTGAAATCAACGATTCACTAGACTTAAATATTACTTCTAGCGAATTTGATTCTATTGGTGGCTATATAATTGGTCTTATTGACCGCTTTCCAAAAAAAGGGGAAAAAGTGGTTCAAGACAATATCACTTTTATCGTAGAAGATGCTTCTTCTAATCGTATTAATAAGCTTCGCATCATAAAAGAAGAGGAAATTTAATTCCTCTTCTTTTATTTTACTATGATTGATGTATACCACTTCAGCACAAATCAATAGTAAATAGATACATTATAAAGAAAATGGACTTTTCACCTTTACCAGAGTGTCTTACCCTCTCTATAATGCACAAACTCTTTTTGACCCTACCTTAAATATTGTTATCTTCATTCTTTTTGTTAAGTTCTCTTTTTTTCTTAGTCATAAGGCCACCAATACGACCTGTCTCTTTGGCACTAAGTGCCTTCCAGCCTCCAGCTTGTACTTTGTCAAGTAAACCCAACTCTTCAGCTATCTCTAATTTCATTTGATCCTCTGGTGACAGTGCATCAAATAACTTCTCTTTATTTTTCATCTCATCGACTCCTCTGCCTCAATAAAATCTATTAGAGTATGTGACATTATTTCTTTTTTTATACATTTATTTTGATTTTTTATAATTATAAAAATAAAACTATTTTTTCATATTTATTATTGACTTTTGTTAAATAGAGTGATATATTTTACGTAATTAAATATTTTGTAGAGGCGCGATGACTAAAAGTAGGCTATAGGATTTTTACAAGAAAAGATGAGTGTAGCCAAAAGGAGTACTCGCCGAAGATTAAATAGCTTGTACTATTTATTTCTGGTTGTCTAGTTAATAACTATACAACTGTCATCCTTTATTATACAATAAGGATGGAGTGCTACATATAATCAGTTTCATATCTTCATATATATTTTGATAATGATTATGCGTGTAGCCAGCCTCTAGAAGCTGGTTTTTTTATTGACTAATTTGAGATAAGAGTATCTTTCACCCGTTGAATGGAATAAAATGGTGTAAGAAGTTATTCCTATGATAATTAGTCCTACCATTACATTTAAAACGGAGGATGATACAATGGCAATTTTTGAAGGAGCGGGTGTAGCAATTGTTACACCATTTTATGAAAACGGAGATATTAATTTTGGTAAACTAGAAGAATATATTGATTTTCAAATCAATAATAGTACTGATGCAATTATTATTTGTGGGACTACAGGTGAAGCCTCTACTATGACAGATGAAGAACACCTTGAGTGTATCAAAATAGCTGTAGATCGTACAGCTGGTAGAGTACCTGTTATTGCAGGGACTGGAAGCAATGATACAAGACATGGTATTAATTTAACAAAAGAAGCAAAAGCTTTAGGAGCAGATGCGACCCTTCAAGTAACTCCTTACTATAATAAAGCCACTCAGAAAGGCTTAATTGAACACTTTACTGCTATTGGAAGAGCTACTGATTTACCTATGATTCTTTATAGTGTTCCTAGTCGTACAGGTGTAACTATGAACCCACAGACTGTTTACGAACTTTCAAAATATGATTTTGTTCAAGGTATTAAAGAGGCAACTGGCAATATTTCTACTGTTGCTGAAATCGCTGCTCTTTGCGGTGAACATTTCCCTATTTATTCTGGTAATGATGATCAGATTATCCCTATTCTTTCTTTAGGTGGAAAAGGTGTTATCTCTGTATTATCTAACGTTGCTCCAAAACAAACTCACGATATGGTTAGGCTTTATTTAGATGGCCACACAAAAGAAGCACGGGATTTACAACTAAGATTACTTCCTCTTGCTAACGTACTTTTCTGTGAAGTTAATCCTATTCCTGTTAAAGCAGCACTTAACTTAATGGGTATGGAAGCTGGTCCATGTAGACTACCTCTTACTACATTAGAAGAAGCTCACTTACCAGGACTTAAGAATGCACTTATAAATGCCGGCCTATTAGTATAAGAAAGGATGACCCCTATGATAAAATTATTAATGCATGGTTGCAATGGAAAAGTTGGGCAAACCATTAGTAGATTGATGAAACAACATGAGGATATCCAACTAGTAGCAGGTATAGATCCCTACTTAGATCTTCCTAATCCTTTTCCAGTCTTCTCAAAAATTGAGGAATGTGATATTCCTGTAGATGTTATTATTGACTTTTCTACAGCTACAGCTGTAAAAGGACTTATAGACTACTGTTTGGCTCACCAAACTCCTGCTGTTATTTGTACCACAGGCTTATCTCCTGAAGATATAGAGTATTTAACTAAAGCTAGTACAAAAGTACCTATTTTCTTTTCTGCAAACATGTCTTTAGGCATTAATCTTCTTATTGCATTAGCAAAACGTGCAACAGAAGTATTAAGTGGTAGTGGCTTTGATATTGAAATTATTGAGAAACATCATAATCAAAAGATTGATGCACCTAGTGGAACAGCCTTAGCGATTGCTGATGCGATCAATGATACCCTAGACCATACGTATAGTTACCGCTATGATCGTTCTACTATCCGTGAAAAAAGATCTCAAAAAGAAATTGGTATTCATGCTGTTCGTGGTGGCACGATTGTTGGTGAACATGAAATCCTATTTGCCGGAAATGATGAATTTATTTCTCTTACACATCAAGCTACCTCTAAAGAAGTTTTTGCTGTAGGTGCAATTAATGCAGCTAAATTTTTAGCACACAAAACTCCTGGTCTTTATAATATGGAACATCTATTAGATGCAAAACACTAAAATAAAAAACGTTTGATTGATAACCCTAAGGGTTAATCATCAAACGTTTTTTATTAATTAATATTCAATGCCAGCTCTAGCATCCCTACCTTTTTCCATAGGATGTTTAATATCATCAATATAACTAATATAATCTGCTTTTTCTGCAATGCAAATAGGTAGTTTGCGTCCTGTAAGTACAAGTTCTACATCATCAGACTTATTACAAACCAGTTCATAGAGCTCTTCTTCTGACACTACCCCTACCTCAACAGAATTGAGGACTTCATCAAGAATAAGAACATCACATTCTCCTGTATCCATTACCTTGCTTGCAAACTTTAAAGCATTCATTGTTTCACTTCTTAACTCTTGCTTTTCCTCTGGTGTAAGCTGCCAAGTAAAGCCTCTTTTTTTCTCAAAATGAAATACCTTAAAATAAGGTTCTAAATCCTTTAAAATCCTACATTCACCAGTCATATCATTCTTTAAAAATTGAATCATAATAACTTTATAATCATTTCCAATTGCTCTTACACCTAACCCTATAGCTGCAGTGGTTTTTCCTTTTCCTGTGCCATAGTACACTTGGACAAGTCCATTCTCCATTTTATTGCCTCCTCAGATACCCACACATTATATGATAAAGTTTTGTCCAAATTCCTTAAAGTAATTCATGCGTCTCTTATAATCTGGCATCTCCTCTTCTATTGCTTCCCAAAAAGATTTACTATGATTAAAGTGTCTTAAGTGCATCACTTCATGAAGGACAATGTATTCAATCATTTCCATAGGTGCACATAGTACTCTTAAATTATATGACAAATTACCTTGTTTTGAGCAACTCCCCCATCTTGTATTTTGCTTTCTAATGTTAATCTTATGATAAGTCACACCCAAACGTGTAGCATATTGATCAGTTAGTTGCTTCAGATAAATCTTTGCCTTTTCTCTGTAAAACTGCTCTACTACTCCTCTTAATTGTACCTCGTCTCCTGATGTTTGAATATGAAAGCCTCTCGTCTCATCAAAAGTTACCTTCGCTTTTGAAAAATCTCCTTCTTCTAAAGTAATGGGCCAATATACCCCTAGATAAAGAAGCTTCTTAGTATTTATAAAATCTTGCGTTTCATTCAATAATTTTTTCTTTTCTAATGTTATTTTGATCCAGTCCTCATATTTCTCTATCAAAGACTTAATCTCTTTTTGAGACATATATCGAGGTACCTTAACAATTACTTTTAATTCTTTATCAATAGCTATACTTGCTGTTTTTCTTTTTTGTTTAAGAACTATATATTCCATTATATTATTTTTTCCTTATAATTACATTTTTATATAATTTTGTTTGTTCTTATATACTTCTTTATTATATCATATCTCCAAGAATAAGCTATACATATTCTAAATTTTTGTACAACAAAGACGATACCTCAAGGTATCGCCTGCTATGTACTTTATTCTGCCTCTTCACTATCAGATATTTCTGTACTTCCACTACTATTTCCATTTTCATCTACCGTTTCCATTTTGCTTATAGATATTTCATAAGCAATCTTAGTTGTTACTTCTCCTGTTTCTAACTTCTTCTGATAAATTCTACTTTGAATGCGTCCCCACACTTGAATATGGTCTCCAATTACTAGATTCTGCGCAAATCTTGCATTACGTCCCCAGGTAATACAAGGAATATAATCTGATTTATGATAAGAACGATTGACAGCTAAAAGTAAATCTGTAATTTCTCTCCCAAAAGGTGTGGTACGATAAATGGGTTCTTTACACACATAACCATTTAAGAAAATATAATTTTTATTCTTAGCAAGTTCTTGTTCGGAAACTTCCTTAATCTCTAATATAAAGACCGTTAAAATAAGTCTATTCTTACCTTCTTCGTACTGATTATATGAACGAAACTGACCTAAAACCTCTAATACCTTACCTTGTATATTGCCGATAGATGGTAGTATTCTTTCTGAAATAGTAACAGGTAATATATCTGCTGAACTACTTAATCTTGGAACTTCTAGTTCAAAAGTATAGAACCCCTCACCATAAACTTTGTGGCTAAATTTTATATCACTTACTACCTTTCCGATGAGTATAACCTCATTATTTTCTAACATGTGATCTACCATTCCTACCCTCTCCTTATCCTCTATATGTTCTTTAACAGGTTTGTCTGCCTTTAACATCTTATTCTAGATTTTTTATTTTTATTCCAACTTAAAATATTATTTGTTCAATATTCACCTTTTTTTTCCTTTTCACATAGGATATAATAGTCATTTCATTTAACAACAAGTTACTTTGTTATAAAGAGAGGCATTTTCCATGGAAACACCTGATTTTGTTTATATTCTAAAACTCAAACGCAAACTAGCTTATGCTATTATAGAAAATAATTACAACCTACTTTCTCCAGAAGTTATTCGTCTAAGCAAGGAACTGGATGAACTCATGCTCCCTCTGTTTATAAAACAACTATTTGTCTCTAAATAGACCAATATAAAAAGGGTTAGCTTCTATAACACTAATTAAAAAGAATAGAAGTAACCCTTTTTATATATTAATCCTCTTCTCCTTTAAGGCGCCAATACCCCTTACCTAGTGGTTCTAAGATAGCTGTTATTGCCTTATTTTTTAGCTTAGCTTCAAAGATAACATCTGCCTCTAAAATATGACTCTTCTGTAGCCGTTGTACAAAACCCATGTAATCTTCTTTACTAATTCCTTCTGAATGTGCCCTTGAAGTATGATGAGGTGTTCCTGTAGATAAGTGATACTTATCTGGAGGATAACTCCGTAAAAGTTCCTCAATACTACATCCTTCACTAGGTTGGCAACGACAATGATGATAATCATATACCCATTTCAGCTTTAAATCACTACATAGCCCCCACACATCTAGGGTTGTATAAGTCTTATCATCATTTTCTACAGAAAGTAATTGCTTATCTACATAATGAACATTTTCTTTAAATCTTCTTAGTGCTTCACTTTTATTGCCATAACTCCCTCCTATATGAAGCACCACGTTACTTCCACCTAATAGCTTAATCAAATCTGCTTGTGCATTTATTTCTGCTATTGACCTTTCCACGACTTCCTTTTTAGGACTAGCTAATACATTGAATTGGCCCGGATGAATACTGAGTCTTAATTCATATTGTTGCTGCAAAATAGCAATATCACTAAAATAACTTCTCATTTCTTTATTTTGAAGGACATACTCCTTATAAATCTCTTTCACATAAGGTTGTGTACAAAAAGGAATAATATCGGAACTTATACGATACACATAAATATTATGCTTAATATTATAATCTATAATTTTTCTTAGAAGTCGTATATTATGCCAAATTACATCTGTAATTTTAGCCTCATCTTTTTTCTGTACCGTTAATAACCTAAAGTTTCTAAAATTCTCTCTTAATGACACGTTAATACAAGCATAACCGACTCTTATATTCGGTTTATTTTGAGTCTCCATCTTTTCACCTTATCATTATTTTTTCTTAGTATATGCAATCTTTTATGATTCACCCACTATTTTATAACTTTCCTATAAATTACCATCACTAATTTAGTGTAAAATATTATACATTTGATTCCTTATCTCCTATTTAAATTATTTCATAAAAACAGCCCTACAAAAAGTAGGGCAATCATTTCCTTATATGTATTATTTTATACTTACACAACTCTCTTATATCCAATAATTGGAGCACAACCTCTTTGCCATAATGGTTCAATGCAAACTGACTTTCCTGGAACTGGTGAATGAATAATTTGGCCATTTCCTATGTAAATAGCAACGTGATTCACTCTCCCATTATAACCATAAAATACTAAGTCACCTTCTTGTAATTGCTCCTTTGCTATCTTATTACCATTACATGCATATTGATCACGAGAAGATCTTTGTAATTTTACATTAAATTTTAAAAATACTTGTTGTGTAAATCCAGAACAATCTACACCTTTTGTTAAACTACTTCCACCACTGCGATACGGTGTTCCTATAAATTTCTTTGCATAGGCTACAATTTCTTGGCCTCTAGACACCTTAACTTCTTCTTTTTGAACTAAAGATTGCTGTACTTCTTCTTGTTCTACAGGCTCACTAACAACTTCCAAAGCTGCTTCTTCTGCCTCTTCTTCTACATTACCTTCTTCTTCTAATTCTTGTACCTGAAAATAAGATTTTTCTACGTATACTATATCATCCTCTTCTAAAACTACACCATAGAAGTCTCCAATTTCTTCTACTATATCTAAGGTTTCACCTTCAAAAACATACCCTATTTGTTCACTTGTTACATCTGCTTTATCGTAAGCAACTACTCTCTGAGTCACTACCCCCACTTCTGCCCCTAGTACATTAGTTGTCAACATTGTGGCCATGATTACTAAAGTGCCTAAAATACCTAATTGCCCTCTTCTCATATTTTCCCCCTATATGTATTTCTTCTATATCCATCAATCTCTCAAAATATTATTTTATACGTCTATCTCTCTATTTTTAATATATTTATTATACTAGTTAATAACTCGTTTACATCCTATTAATGGTTTTCCATAATAAAGATTACTCATTCGTATACCTGTTCTTTCGTCACTGGCATGTATAATCTGTCCTTCACCTGCATAAATAGCAACATGATTAATATATCCGTCATTTCCATAAAAAACTAAATCTCCAGCTTGTAAGTCATTTACAGATATCTCTATGCCATTTGCACTATATTGTGACCTAGAACTTCTCTCCAAATTAATATCAAAATGCTTCATAACTTGGCTTGTAAAACCTGAACAATCCACACCTGTCTCTAAATTATTGCCACCATAAACATAAGGACCACCTAAGTACCTTTTTGCATAATTTACAACTTCTTCTCCTAAACTGGATTTAGTTGGTACTTCTATTAAATTTTCTGTGTTTAATTGTGACTTATATATGTATCCTACAGTATCGTTTACTTTTACTTTATAAAATTCATTTTCTTTTTCTAATACCATAACTAAGGTATTTGCTTCTAAATAAGTTAAAAGAGTGCTATCTGCATCTGGTGCCTCTCTTAGCTTGGTTTCTTCACTAAGTGTTGTTGTAATAACACCTGCTATATCTACTAGATTTCTACTTATGTACTGTTTTGTCTCCCCTTGGATAGCAATCAAATAATTATGTTCATCTACCTCTAAAATACTTACACCCTGACCAGCTGCTTTTACAAGCATTTCACCATTTTCAGTGTTTACTTGTATCTCTTGCTTTAAATTACCATATACTGCTGCCTCAGTTTGCATAGAAAAACTTGCTACTAACATACCTATCATGATCAGCTTATGATACTTCATGGGACCTCCTAAAATATTAATAGATGACTTATTAATAAATAATTTCGTTTATTACTTAGTTATTTAAAATATTAACTATTTGTTACAAATTAATTATATATTGTATCGATTTTCTTGTCAATGTTCCTTTCATTCAAAATAACAAAAAAAGAGCTAAAAGTACCCCTGTACCTTTAGCTCTTTTCACTAGTTTTTATCTATTACTAAATTTAAACGTTGTTTCTTGTCTATAAATATTACCAGGTTTTAAAATAACGTCTTCTTTAAAAACCTCATTTTTACCAATAGGTTTTTTTTGTGTTTCAAAACAAATCCCATAGCGTCTTTGTTGCCCTTCACCATTAGAAAGTTTAGTAACACCATCTGCATGATTCATTGTATAGACTACTACACCTGGAGCCGTCGTACTAATTTCCATTACTCTTCCTGAAATAGGATCATTTAACTCAGCTGCCTTTTCTCCTTTTTCTAATATCCAATAATGATCATATCCACAGCCATTTTTTAGATGAAGGTTATCTTCTTCTATATCTTTTCCTATAGCTTTAGGCTTTCTAAAATCAAAGGCACTTTGGTCATCTACATCTAAAAAGTTACCTGTTGGAATAAGTTCTTTATCAAGTTCACAAATTTGTAGGCTATTAATATATACTTGTTGTTCTAAAACAGAACGTTTTGCTTCTCCAGATAAGTTAAAATAGGCATGATTGGTTAAATTAACAATCGTTTCTTTATCAGTAGTTGCTTCATATGTGAGTGTTAAGGTATTGTCTTCTTTTAACATATAAATGGCTTTTGCATGCAAATTGCCTGGAAAACCTTCTTCTCCATCAGGACTCAAATAACTCAAAGTTAAAACAACTGCATCTTCTCTCTCTTCAACTTGACCTTTCCAATTTATTTTATCAAATCCAGCGGCTCCACCATGTAAGGTATTACCAAATGTATTCTTTACAAATGTATAAACCTTTCCATCTAAAGTTACTTTTGCATCTGCAATTCTTCCTGCAATTCTTCCTACTGTTGCACCAAAATATCCTGGATTATTTTCATATGTATTAAGGTCATCCCATTCCAAAAGCACATTTTCAAAATTACCCATCTTGTCTGGAACCACGATTTTAGTAAGTGTCGCTCCCCAACTTAATACTTCCACCTTCATACCTGCAGAATTACTTAATTCATATTTAGTAATATTCTTACCAGAAGCAAATTTCATATCTTTTGATATAATTTTCATCTACGTTATCTCCCATCTCTTTATTTAGTAACTTCTTTTTCTACTTATGAAAAAGACTACATTAATAAAATTATAACAATATTATATAATTTTTATATTCTATTTACCACAACAACTTTCTCTAATCACCACCTTTGTTGGTATTAAAATCTTTTTGTATGACCGTCCTTAATCTATAGATAAAAATGCTTTTAAGAACATTTTATGATAAAATAGGTATAAAAGCATGGAGGAGGTCTATAAATGAAAATTTTAATAGTTGGTGGTGCTGGCTATATTGGTTCACATGCAGTTAAGCAACTCATAGAAAATGAAATTGAAGTAGTTGTTATAGATAACTTAGAGACTGGTCACATTGAAAGTGTACCGCAGGGTGTCTCTTTCTACCCCATTAATATTAAAAACAAAGAAGCTGTACTAGAAGTTTTAGTAAAAGAAAAAGTAGACGGTGTTATTCACTTTGCCGCCAACTCATTAGTAGGTGAATCTATGGCTCATCCACTTAAGTACTACAATAACAATGTAGGTGGCACTGAAAGTCTTTTGGAAGCATTAGTTGAAGCAAATGTCAAATATATTGTCTTTTCTTCTACTGCTGCTACTTATGGAGAAGTTACAACAATGCCTATCACAGAAGATATACTAACTAATCCTACCAACACTTATGGTGAAACAAAACTCGCTATTGAGAAGATGCTTAAATGGACTCACAGGGCATATGATCTTAATTATGTATGTTTAAGATATTTCAATGTTGCTGGTGCTGACTCTAGCGGAACAATTGGCGAAGCACATACAACAGAAACTCATCTTATTCCACTTATTCTACAAGTCCCGCTGGGGCAAAGGCCTTATATCACAGTCTTTGGGCAAGATTATCCAACACAAGATGGCACATGTATCAGAGATTATATTCATGTTACAGATTTAGTAAAAGCACATATTTTAGCTCTCAAATACCTTATGGCTGGAGGAGAAAGCGGTATCTTTAACCTTGGTAGTAATAACGGTTACTCTGTTTTAGAAATGATTGAGGCCGCTAGAAAAGTTACTGGTCATCCAATCCCACTTCAAATAGGTGAGCGTCGTGCCGGCGATCCCGCTCTCCTTGTTGCTTCTTCAGAAAAAGCCAAAAAGATATTAGGTTGGGAACCTCAATTCACAGATATTGAAGAAATTATTGCCTCTGCTTGGAAATGGCATCAAAGTCATCCATATGGCTATAAGAAGGTATAAACTATCGCTAGCTTTTGATATACTGCTATTAATGAACTATGCCCTTCAATTTATTTGATACTTTAGACACCCTAGTTAATATTGTCATCAACAAGGGACTTACTCAATTTAAGACTTTCATTCATATCTTATAACATCTCCCTTTAATTAATAATATTTATATGCGTTCAAGAAAGTACCATAGCTTTCTTGAACTTTTTTTACTTCATCCCCGTTCCTACAAAATCTATGTTCTATTCTTACTTCCCAAGATAATCATTTCTTCCGCTAGGGAACCCTAGGTTCCCTTCGGTCCTGACAAAGAGCAGTCAGCTGAGCTCCTCCTTAATACGGCAGAGGGGATTCCCTCTGTACTCCCCATGGTCTAAGAAAGTAAATAGCGTACTTTCTTAGACCATAAAAAACCAGTTAAGTTTTAAACTTAACTGGTTATAATATCGGGGTGACAGGACTCGAACCTGCGGCCTCCTGAACCCAAATCAGGCGCTCTAGCCAAACTGAGCCACACCCCGCTACAAGATGTCGTTATTTCACACGACTTGTTTATTATACCTAATTACTTTTTATATGTCAAGTTTTTCTTTGTCTATACAGCAAATTAATCAATAAAAAGTGATATCAAAAAAGTTACAAGCTAGTGCTTGTGTCAGTTCTATCTTTCTTTTCTAACACAACACATTCTAAAAGCTTGTAACTTTTATTTACACCTTCTCATTATTTTAAAATAATCGTAGACATAGGTGGTAATGTGAGCTCACTTCCTTTTAATGTAGCTTTCTCATCACCTGTTAATAAAGATTCTTTTATCTTACTATAATCATAGGTCTTTTTGTCTAAAGTAATTGTCTTAGTCTGATTCCCTAGGTTGTGAATGATAATTACTTGTGAGTCATTATACTTGGTTATATAAGCACCTATCTGTTTATCTTCTAAGGTTATAGGATCTATTCTTCCTCTTGAGATTTCAGGATTTTGCTTCCTTATATGCAAGGCTTTCTTGTAAAATGATAATAAACTATCTTTTTCTTTTGCTTGTTCTTTAACCCCTTTTTCTATTGCTGGAATATTATCACTTTCCTGAATAGGTACAGGCATTTCTTCCTTTGTTTCCGTAGACCAAACCATTGGCGCTCTTTTATTAGCATCATGTCCTGATCCTAATAGCCCTATTTCTTCACCATAATAAGTAAAACTATTTCCTGGCATCATTAAATACATACTAGCTGCCATTTTTTGATTAACAATATCTTTCCCTAAAATACCAAAGTATCTATCAGTATCATGATTGGATAAGAAATTAGCATCTATATAGAATGGATTGACCTTACAAATCCGTTCTTGCCACTTATAAAGACTTTGAACAAAGTCCGCTCCTCCTCTACTTCTCAAACTAGAGGTAATACGTCCATCATTCTTTGCAAACATAAAGTTAAAATAACTATCAATGTTTGCTCCATAAAAAGTCTCAATCATACTCCCACTACTAAACACTTCACCTACCATATAAACTTCTGGATTAATAGTTTGGCAGTATTCATAGAAATTAGTTAAAAAATCAATACTCTTTTGTTGGTCAAAGCAGTAATGTCTAACGGCATCTAGCCGAAAACCTGATACCCCTTTTTCCAACCAATACTTAGCTATATTTTTAATTTCATCAACTACTTCTTTGTTCTCCAAGTTAAGTGCTGCCATATTATCTGTAAATGCATATTCATACATATAATCCCCAATGCCTGTGGCATGATATCCACCTTGATCATCTAAACTATTTCTCTCTTCTTCTGTTTGTGCAAATGAATAATAATTGGCATACTTACTTGGATTATCTGCTTTAATTTCATCTAAAGCCTTCAAAAACCAAGGATGCTTGGTAGAAGTATGATTAACAACTAAGTCTATAATGACATTTATCCCTCTTTTATTACATTCGTCCATGAGGTGATCAAAGTCACTCATCGTTCCAAAAGTAGGATCTATTGCCATATAATCTTCTACATTATACTTGTGAGTTGTATCAGAAGGCATAATAGGTGTCAACCAAATGCCATCTACACCCAGATCCTCTAAATAGTCTAGTTTAGAAGTAATCCCATTTAAATCACCTATGCCATCTCCATTACTATCACAAAAAGAATAAACAAATATCTCATAATAATTTCTATATTTATCCTGAGTAAGTGGTTGCTCTTTTAACTGAGCACAACCACTTACTATACATAAAATCATCATTACAATAGGAGATACTCCTCTTTTTTTCATACATCACCTATCCCTTTACAGCGCCTCCAGTAACACCACCTACATAGTATTTTTGTAAATAAGTAAATACAAGTACAATAGGTATAGCAATGCATACACAACCAGCAGCAAACATAGTAAAGTATGGATCCATATTGTCTTTTTTACTTACCATTGTAAATAACCCAATTGCTACTGTGTATTTTTCATAATTATCACCCATAATGAATTTAGCAAAGATGAAATCCATCCAAGGAGTAATAAAGGCTTGAAGTGCTGTACTTACTAAAATTGGTTTTGAAAGAGGTATAACAATTTTGGTAAACACTTGTGCTTTAGTAGCACCATCTAACATAGCTGCTTCATCCACTTCTTTAGAAATCGTATCAAAGAAACCTTTTGCTATATAGAAAGTAATACCTGCCCCAGCTGAGTATACTAGCACTAAAGATGTTAAACTTTGTGTAAGATTAATTGCTTTTAGGATATAGTATACTGCAATCATAGACATGAAGCCCGGGAACATCCCTATAATTAAAGCAAAATTCATATATGCTTTTCTGAGTTTAAAACGCATCCTAGACATTACATAAGCAGTAGATACATTGATAAAAGTACTTAAAATGCATGAAATGACTGCTACAATAAATGTATTCATAAACCATCTACCAAAAGGAAATGTGGTATTAGTAAACAAATTAATATAATTGTTAAGGGTAAAACCTCTCGGAATAATATAATTGATAAAAGCGCCTCTCTCTTCTCTAAAAGAGGTAAGGATAATCCATATAATAGGTATTATCCATATAATGCTCAAAATTGTTAGTATAGTATATACTACTGTGTTACTTATTTTGCTTCTAGCATGCATACCCATTTTATTTTTGCTCATTGGAAATCCTCCTCCTGCTTATTAGATGATGTTAAGCGGAAAGCGATCAAGGCAAATACTGCAGATAGTACAAAGACTGCAATACCAATAGTTGATGCCCTACTATAATCTTTTCTATCAGCGGTTAGCCTATAAAGCCATGTTACCAAGAGATCTGTCTTCCCTGCGAAGTAATAATCTGTTGTCATAGGTTCTCCCTTTGTCAGGAAGTAAATAAGATTAAAGTTATTTATATTACCAATAAATTGGGTGATTAAATAAGGCGCTGTTACGAAAAAAACATATGGCATTGTAATTTTAGTAAATGCTTTTAACTTAGATGCGCCATCAATCTCAGCTGCTTCATATAAATCATTTGGAATATTCATTAAAATTCCAGTCGTCACTAGCATTGTATAAGGAATACCTACCCACAAGTTAACAGTAAGAACAGATATACGTGCTAACGTAGGATCCGATAAAAACTGGACAGGGTTAGACGTTAATCCTAAACTCTGTAAAGCAACGTTAATAACCCCATAATCATTTAACATTTGTCTCATAATTAATAAAGAAATAAATTGTGGAATAGCCATTGTTATAACAAATATTGTACGCCACATTTTCTTAAGTTTGATACCTTTTTTATTAATCATAAGTGCTAAAACAATACCTAAGAAATAGTTAGAGAAAGTTGCAACAACTGCCCATACTAATGTCCAACCAAGTACTGGTCCAAAAGTTGCTCCGAATTTTGAGCTTTGATTGAGCATTTCACCAAAGTTTGCAAGCCCTACCCAAGTAAATAACTGCCCTGGTGGTTGATGATCTAAGTCATAATTGGTAAATGCAATTAAAATCATGTAACAAAGCGGTAACACTGTAAACGCTGCAATTCCAACAATAGGAAGTGTCATTAATGTCACATGAAACCGCTTATCAAATAGCTCTTTTATATCATCTTTTAAAGTTGGTATAGGTTTACCTTCTTCAATTAACCTCTGTAATTTGTAAGCACTATAAATATTACTGATATAAAATAAAATAAACACTATGACAATAGCTATTGTCGCTACCCCATAAATTAAGAACAACATGGAGTTATCTCCTGGTACTGTTCTATTAATTTTAATAACTTCATCATACACCTGTGATTGTGCATTAGTTCCTAACGTAGTAAATCCTATTAATTTCTCTATACCTACAACCATCATATAATAAATAAATACAATTTCAGTTAATAAATAAATAATTCCTTTTAAAAATTGTTTTTTAGCAATATTTGCACTCCCCATAATCAGGAAAGAAAGCTTAGTCAATGCATCACCTTTTGCAAATACTGAGAAGATATTTGTACTTTGTTTCTTGGACTTTTGATTTTTATCTTTTTCAGTTGCTACTCCACTCATACAAGCTCCTCCATTCAGTCGTATTAAAATATGCATATATAACAATATTTGCTGCAACTAAAGTCGCAACAAATATTGTTCATTACTTATCATTTAGTTTTAAAGTAATCCTATTATTGAAGGATATCACTTACAAGACTATCAAGTTTAGCTTGCATATCAGCAGCTTGAATATTGCCATCAAATGCATCTTTTGTAAATGCACCTGTTGGTGTCCAGAAATTGCTCATTTTTGGAACAGAAGGCATCGCTACACCAAATTCAAGTTGAGCAAGTGTTGCTGCTACTGTTGCATCTGAAGTAACCTTATCATTTGCAGCAGCTACTTTATTAGTTGGAAGAAGTTGTCTCATTTCAAATCTCTTAATTTGATTTTCTTCATTTGTTAAGAAGTCTGCAAGTGTCATTGCTGCAACTGGGTATTGTGTATTAGATTTTACACAGTATAATTTGTAACCAGCAAATGATTTCATTTGTTTATCTCCAGATCCTGTATTGATTGTTGGTAATTTAGCAACACCATAACGATCACCTAAGAATTTTTTATAATCAGCTGCTTTCCATGGTCCACCTACATATGCACCTAATTTACCAGCTTCAAACTGAGTACCAGCTGCAGCGTCATCTAATGCAGCAGCACCTTTTGCTTTTAATCCAGCAATAAAGTTAGCCATTTCTAACCCACCAGCATTGTTGAATGTACAAACTGTTTCATCTGCTCCTGTTTCACCAAATAATTGGCAATCATTTGTTAAGAAGAATGCACCTGAGAAGTATGCATTACCCATGTCAAAGCCAAATTTTGTTACTCCATCTGGTACTTGTGCATCAAGAATAGTATTAAGAGATGCTACATCTTCTGCTTTAAAGATTGATGTATCATAGTATAAGAAATATGTTTCTGAAGAACTTGGATAACCATAGATTTTTCCATCATATGTAGCTGCTGTAATAGCACCTTCTGAAGCATTATCTATTGCATTTTTAGCAAAAAGAGTATTTTCATAAATAGCGCCTGATTGAACAAGTGCACCTAACTGATCGTGAGGAATTGCGAAAACGTCAGCTGCAGCATCTAAGTCTTTTTGAACTTCGTCTTTCGCTGTATCTTCACCATTTACACGTAAAGTAATTTCAATATTTTTATCAGCATATTTTTGTTTGAAAGCTTCTGCCATTTGACCTAACATTTCTTGGTCATCTGCCGCACCCCAAAGAGTAAGCTTTGCACCATCTTCTGGTTGTGGTATTTCAGTTTCAGCTGGAGCTTCTGATTCTGCTGGTGCCTCTGATTCTGTTGGTGCTACTGATTCTGCTGGTGCTGGTGATTGTGATGCTGTTTGTGTTTTATTACAACCAACCATTGATATACTCATTGCACCAATTAATGCCATACTCATTGCAAGTGATAATTTTTTACTCATAAATATCCCCCTTATTTTTGGACTTTTGCCCATTTAAATAATTAATTATTTATATCAATTCCTGATAACCTATTAGTAAATTAACAGGATTTTGACCATATATTATATTACCTCATCAAAAACATATCGTTACCGAAATCGTTCCCAAAACTAACTAAAGTTACCATGTATATAGTCATTACAAACTTATCTGCTTATGTCACTAGAGAACAATGTATTGCCTAATATTTTATTTGTTTAAAATTTTAACTATTTTTAAATTTATTATGCAATTTATCTATAGAAATCGTTTCCATTTTCTATGTTTTTATTTTATACGTATTATTCTTAAAAATCAATAGCTTTTATGCATTTAATAAATTATTTTTACTTAAATGATTTGTAACTATTTTCTAATTCTTCTACTGTTAAGGCTAATTGCTTGGCTAGACTGGTAATACTTTTTGAGGCTTCAATTTGATCTACAGTTTCTACACTTACCTCTTCAGTAACACTTACAGCTTCTTCAACAACTTCAGCAATATATTGCATTTTTATCTCTACCGCTTGTTTGTCTTCTATTACTTCTGCAATAAGGTGATTGGCATTATTAAGTGAATAATCTACTTCTTGCATCTTTTCATCTATTTCTGCAAATATTTTTGTAACACTATTAACCATTGGTAACTGTCCATTAAATACATCCATAGCACGCCTTAGTTCCTCTAATGTCACTCTCTTTTTTTCTTGTATAATTTCAAGCGTGAATGCTATATCGGATATTGCTTCCTCAGTTTGCACTGAAAGTTTTCTCACCTCATCTGCAACTACTGCAAAACCTTTTCCAGCTTCGCCTGCCCTTGCAGCTTCTATGGCAGCATTTAATGCAAGTAAATTAGTCTGTCCATTCACCTTTTTAATAATTTCTAGGATTCTATGAATCCCCTCTGCTTCTTGTCCTAACTCTTTAACACTTTCATTCACTTTTTCGCTAATGAGCATAGTATTTTGTGCCCCATTATAAAGATCAGATAAGCGTACTTTAGTCGCTTCACTCATACCCATGGTTTTCTTAGATGCTTCCCTAATGTGGATCATAGAATCTGTTATCTTGTTGATATTATCAAATAATTTATTAATTAAAATAGTAGACTGTTCAATTTCATTATTTTGCTTGTGAGCACCTAATGCTACAGCCTTTATTGTTTCTCCCACCTGTGTAGCTGATAAACTTGTATCTTCTGCCATCTGCTGTAAAGACCGTGTATGTTCATGTACAGAATAAGTAACTGTTTTTGCCTTACCTATCATATTATTTAGTGTACCTAACATACGGGTAAAACCATTTACTAAAATCTGCATTTCTACATTGCTATATTCTACTTTTTGTTCTAGTTCCTTATCTAAATCTAGTTGTCCCTGTTCTACTCTCATCATATAACTAGCTATTTTTACAATAGGGCTTGTTATTTTATTACTTATTAGGATACTTAATAATGTAATAATTACCAATAGTGCTCCTACAATTATAAAAATAGCTCTAGAGTCTTTATGATATTCTTCTAATAAATTCTCCATAGCCGCACTGCTTATAATCCCCCATCCATTACTTGTTTTTACAAAACTGACAAGGTTTCCTGAAAGATTAATTGTTTCTGTTTTTTCAGTGGAATCTCTCATATAATCAATTAACTTTGCATCAATAGGTTTATCATTATTAGCTGTAATTACTTGGTTATTTATATCAATAATCAACATTGATATATCTTTTTTTATATCTGCTAATTGTAATAATTCATTTAAATAATCTTTATTCATTAAAGCTATAATATAAGTATTCTCTGTATCTATCATTTTTCTAGCCAAATAAATATTCTGTTCATTATTAGAATCTAGTGTAAACCAATAAAACTCACTTACTGGAATTTCTTCTACTTCTTTATAAGCTTCACTTTGGATAAATGCATTTATATCAAAATCAAATCCTATATTTGCTTCCTGATAAATTTTTTTGTTATCAACTAAAATACAAAAGCCTAAAATGGATTGTTGTGTCTTAAGTGAACTCCTTACTTTTTCTTTCACATCACTAAAGTAAGAAGATGCACCTACTATATCATTTTGCTTAGTTTTCTTTATGTAACTCTTTAACTTTTGATATCCTACTATGTCGCCCATTGTTGTTCTAGCTATAGCTATATAATTTTCTATATTATAATTAAGTTGTTCTACTATTTTCTGAGAATAATCTCCTACCACATGCCCTGTTGATTGAGTTGTAATATTAATACTCATAGTCATGATTATACAAATAGGAATCATGCTAATAAGAAGAAAAAAAGCTATTAGTTGATTTCTTAACTTTAGTTTATGAAGTCTTATCTTGGTCTTTTTTTTAGTATCGTTCTTGGTCTTTTTTTTAGTATCGTTCTTGGTATCGTTCTTGGTATCGTTTCCATTATTTTGCAAAAAAAATGCTTTGCTATTCATATGCTCCTCCTTTGTCAAACTTATCGTATATTAATTATATTATTCAGCAAAATAATTGTAAATACTTATTAGAAAAATATATTAATTATAATAAACTAAAATTTTAATATTAAATGCATTTAAATACCCTATAAAAAATTAAATCTTCAAAAAATTAGACTTATTCTAAAAGAATAAGTCTAATTTTACTTGTTCTGCACTATGGGCATCTGATCCAATGATTATAGGTATTCCCTCTTGTTTTATATATTTTAGAAATTGACCTGATGGATAAGTTTCTTTACAATAAACTTTTCTTAATCCTGCTATATTAAAGTCAATTTCAAAATTTCTTTGTTTGATTTCTAAAACTATTTTTCTTATTAGTTCTTCATTTTTATAATGAAATGGATATTTTTGATTAAAAATACGTACTAAGCTTATATGACCTAATCTATTAGGCTTATAATCTCCTAAATCTGCCTGTATTGATTTGAGAATAGTCTCATAATAAAGATCATATATTTTTTCTAAACTTTGCGTTTTATGGAATAGTGCTTCAAAATCAGGGAGATAATCTATAGCATAATATTGATTTTCAAATTTTACAAAATGAACAGATAAGATACCATCTTCCATTTCTTTTCCGTATTTATTTAGGTTCTCTTTTATGATCTTATCATAGTCTTCTATATAATCTACTTCAAATCCTATATTAATTTTAACACGTTCTTTGTATTGATTTTTTACAAATTGTATAGCAGCTATATAATCCGAAATCTCTTCTTCTTGTAATGCACATTCTCTCTGAAATTCTGGCGTAGCTATTCCTTCGGGCATAGGAAAATGTTCCGTAAAAGTTATTTCTTCTCTTCCTTCTTTTAAAGCCATTTCAATATAAGATTCTAATGAATCTTTACTCCCATGCGGGCAAAATGGCGTATGCATATGCCCATCTCTTTTCTTCAAGCTTTTGTCCATCCTACTTCCTCCCTATAACTATTTCATCTTATGTAACTTTTCACTACTATACATCATTTTCTTCTAAAATGATACTTTCAAAAGCAGGTATATTTAGACTTATATTCCCATTTATTGATACATACACTCGCTCCTTATACATTACATCTTTTAATAATCTCTCATTATTGATTTTAAAACTAAGATTTATTTCCTGCTCTCCTAAATTTAGTGCAACATATATCCTTTTATTATTATAAACCCTAGCAAAAACAAGTTGTTCATTTTTGACTAATACTTGCTCGTATATCCCATTACATAATATCTCTGACTCCCTTTTTATTCTAGAAAGCTTACTAATATACTCCACCATGCTTTGATCTTCCTCAAGTAATTTCTCTAAGTCAAGACTAGGTCTTAAAGCATCGTCACTGCCACTTTCCTTACTTCCTAAAATCCCCCATTCACTACCATAATAAATAGATGGTATTCCTGGCATAGTAAATAATAAGGTATATGCATTAGCCATATATTCCTTTTTCTTTAAATTACTTGCAATACGGTTTACATCATGATTATCTATAAAATTATATAGCCATATATTTCTATAAAGACCACCTTGACCAAACAAGCGATTAAGTGAATAATTAATTTCAAAATAATTTTTATCATTATGACTTGAATAGATTCCTTTATAGCATTCATAATTAGTAACGGAATGTAACAAATCAGTTCTTGCTAAACAAGTGTAATCACCATGGATCATTTCTCCCATAAGCCAAAACTCAGGATCTTTTTCCACACAAGTCCTTGCAAGTTGATGTAAAAAATCTTGGTCCATACAATAAGCTACATCTAATCTTAATCCATTAATTTGATACACATCAATCCACTCTTTAACTACATTCATAATGTGTTCAATCACTTCTGGATTCCTTAAATTAAGCTTAACCAGTTCATAATGCCCTTCCCATCCTTCATAATAAAAACCATCATTATAAGGGCTATTTCCATTGAAGTTAATATTCACAAACCAATCTTTATAATGAGATTGCTCTCTATTTTTTTGTAAATCTTTAAATGCCCAAAACTCTCTACCCACATGATTAAATACACCATCTAACACAATTTTAATATCAGCTTCGTGAAGTTTTGTACATACCTCTTTAAAGTCTAAATTGCTTCCTAAACGTTTATCAATAATACGATAATCTATTGTATCATATCCATGTGTATTGGATTCACATACTGGTCCAAAGTAAATGGCATTAATTCCGAGTTGCTTTAAATGTGGAATCCATTTTATTACCTGGGAAATACGATTTTCAACTTTAATTTCCTCCTTATTCTCTTTGGGTGCCCCACAAAATCCCAATGGATAAATATGATAAAACACTGAATGCTTAACCCATTCTGCCATATTTTTGCTCCTTTCGTATCACTTACATTAGGAGAATATCCCATGCATAAATTGATGTACTACCTTTCTAGTAAGCACTTCTTGTTCCATCTCTAGCCTATTGTGCTCTACTTCAAAATAAGCATTCATTATTCCTAAGTAAGTAATTGCATAAATTGTTTGTCTGCCTTTCATATTACCATGCTGCTTGCTTGCTTTAAAAAAGAGTCCTTCTAATAAGTGAATCTGTTCATCAATAAGAGGCCTAGCTACTTTATACGCCTCGCTATCTGGTGGATAAAATCTCATAGATAACAACATGCGGTAAAACCTTCTGTTTTCATTAACATAACTCACATAAGCCTGTGTAAGCTGATACATAGTAAAAGGTAAATCTCCTTTATAATCAGCTGCTATAGTAATCTTAGCCATTAATAATCTATGTTGCTCATCAAGCAATATTTTTAATAAACCTTCTTTGCTCCCAAAGTAATGATATAAGGTGGGTTTAGTAATTCCTACTGTATTTACAATTTCTTGAACCCCTACAGCATCATAACCTCTACTTGAAAAAAGCTCTAATGCACACTCTAGAATTTTTTCCCTATTCTCCATATACCACCTCATATTTTCTAAATTTTATTTATAGTTAATTATATTTTTAATATACCACTCGGTATACTTATTGTAAACAAAAATTGATTAAATTTAAATTTTAAAATAAAATCACCCTAAATGTTAGTCCTACTTACCTAACCTTTAGAGTGATTTTAAAAACTGTTATATCCTTTACTGTTTATTGGTTCATCAATACTTTCTTAGCATTTAAAATAGATGTTGCACTCATAGAAAATTCATCTAATCCATATTCAAAAAGTGTTGGAATAGCCATTTCATCTCCTGCCATTTCTCCACACATGCCCACCCATTTGCCATGTTTATGGGCCCCATCAATTGTCATCTTAATAAGTTTTAATACTGCTGGATGCATTGGGTTATATAAATAAGATACTTTTTCGCTCATTCTATCTGCTGCCAATGTATACTGAATAAGGTCATTTGTACCAATAGAGAAGAAATCAACATATTGTGCTAATTCTTCTGCCATGACAGCTGCAGCTGGTATCTCAATCATAATTCCCCACTCAATCTCATTTGAATAAGTCTTTCTTTCTGCATCTAGCTCATTCTTACATTCTTCTACTATAGCCTTGGCCTCATTAAATTCTTCAATCCCTGATATCATCGGAAACATAACTGCTAATTTACCATAAGTAGATGCTCTTAAAAGTGCTCTTAGTTGCACCTTAAATAGCTCCTTTTTGTCTAAGCATAAACGGATAGCTCTATATCCTAAAAACGGATTCATTTCTTGTGGTAATGGTAAGTATGGAAGCGTTTTATCTCCGCCTATATCCAATGTTCTAATCACAACTTTTTTGTTATTCATAGTTTCAAGAACATATTTATATGCTTCAAACTGTTCTTCTTCAGTTGGTGCATTATCTCTATCCATATATAAAAACTCAGTTCTAAAAAGACCGATACCATCTCCACCATTTTCTAAGACTTGATCTGCATCTTTTGGTTTACCAATATTTCCGCATACTTCAATAGACCTTCCCGCCTTATCAGTTACTTTTACATTAAGAAGCTTTTTAAGTTCTTCTTTCTCCATATTAAATGCCTCTATCTTAGCTTCATATGTCTTAATTATCTCTTCATCGGGATGAATAAAAACTAATCCCTCTATACCATCTACGATGACTTTATCACCATTTTTAACATAATTCGTAATATCTCCCAGTCCTACAACTGCTGGGATTTCTAGTGTTCTAGCCATAATAGCTGAGTGAGATGTTCTGCCACCTATATTGGTAATAAAAGCCTTCACTTTGTTTTTGTCTAGTTGCGCAGTATCAGAAGGTGTTAAGTCATGGGCTACTAAAATAGTATTATCTTCAGCAATTTCTAAGCCTACGATATGTCCTGCTAAATTTGCTAATAACCTTTTTGAAACATCTTTAATATCAGCTGCACGTTCTCTTAAGTAATCATCTTCAATTGCTTCAAATAATGTTATCAAATTACTAGAAACGTTCTCAACTGCCTTTAGCGCATTAATACTTGTATTTTTAATTTCTATTTCTATTGAGCCAACAAATTCTGGATCTTCTAAAATAAGAAGGTGGGCATCAAATACAGTTGCTTCATGTTCACCTACATTTCTTAATGTTTTTTCCTTAATATTTGCAAGTTGGTCCTTGCATAAAGTAACAGCCCCCTGAAGCTTTTCTATCTCTTTTGCCACATCCACTACTTTTTCATCTGTAATAATAAGCTCTTCTTCTTCATAAACATAAACATTACCAATTGCATAGCCTTTGGAAGCCGCAATACCTCTTCTCATAACTTCTACCTCCTCAACTAGCAACTACTCTTGAAAGCTACCAATAAAATCTGCCATATGTTTAGCAGCTACTTCTTCATCTTCACCTTCAGCCACTATTTGAAGCTCTGCTCCCGCAGTAAGACCTAAAGCTAAAAGTGCAATAAGACTTTTTGCATTTCCTTGTTTATCTCCATATATTAATTTAATATCTGATTTAAATTGAGATGCTTCTTTACAAAATAAAGTAGCTGGTCTTGCATGTAATCCTTGTGCATTAATAAGTGTCGTATTTAATGTTGTCATAATGTCTCCTATTTCCATTTAAGTCTATTTTATTTATTTTTGTAGTGTATTTTACCCACAAATATAATTAATTATAACTGGTCTTTGGTTTATTTTAAACAAAAAAAAATTACTTTTAGTTTAACAAAATATTAAATTTATGTTAACAAAACATCTTCTGTTTTTTATGTATGATTTAAATTCTCATTTATTTTCTGTACTCCCCATATTATAAGAAAGTAAAGAACACATTTTTCTACACTACTAAAAATGACCACACCTCAGTGTGGCCATTTTATTATATCTCTATGCTTATTATAAAATCTTTAATTATTCACCAAAGTATCTGTTTAATAAACCTTCGAATGCTTTACCATGTCTTGCTTCGTCTTTAGCCATTTCATGTACTGTATCATGGATAGCATCTAAGCCTAATTGTTTAGCAAGTGTTGCTAATTCTTTTTTCCCTGCTGTTGCACCATTTTCAGCTGCTACACGCATTTCTAAGTTTTTCTTTGTTGAATCTGTAAGCACTTCACCTAATAATTCAGCGAATTTTGAAGCATGTTCTGCTTCTTCGTAAGCTGCTTTTTCCCAATAAAGTCCGATCTCTGGGTATCCTTCTCTATGTGCAACTCTAGCCATTGCTAAGTACATACCAACTTCTGCACATTCACCTTCAAAGTTTGCTTTTAATCCTTCAATAATTCTTTCATCTACACCTTTAGCAACACCTAATACGTGCTCATCAGCCCAAACAAGACCTTGACCTTGTTCTTTGAATTTATCAGCACCTACTTTACAGATTGGACAGACTTCTGGAGCTGATTCACCTTCATGAATATAACCACATACTGTACATACATATTTTTTCATTTTTAATTCCTCCCGTTATTTGAAAATTAGATTAATTATTTTTACTTTTAAGTAATAATAATTATCCTTTGGATATATTCATCATATCACATCTCAAAAATTTGTCAATGCATTTTTATTTTTTCTAAAAGTATTTTTTTCTATTTATTGCACACCCTATGAAATGATAATTGAAATGACGTCAATGTTATTATTTTGGGAGGTCTTTATGACAACACAAAACACAAAAAAATTAACACTTACATCCTTGGTTCTTATGATTTTTACTTCGGTCTATGGTTTTGCCAATATGCCCAGAGCATTTTACCTTATGGGGTATGGTGCAATCCCTTGGTATATCTTAGGTGCCCTTGCCTTTTTTTTACCTTACGCTTTTATGATGGCCGAATATGGTGCTGCATTTAAACAAGAGAAAGGAGGCATCTATTCTTGGATGAGTGCCTCTGTTGGTCCTAAATATGCCTTTATTGGTACTTTTATGTGGTATGCCTCTTATCTCATTTGGCAAGTTAATGTTGCTTCTAGTATCTGGATTCCTTTATCTAATGCCTTTTTCGGTGAAGACCGTACAGGCTTACTTACTTTTGGTTTCTTTAATAGTACACAAGTAATTGGTCTATTAGGAGTTATTTTAATTATTATTATCACCTATGTATCTTCAAAGGGCATTAGTTGGATTAAACAAGTAGCTTCTATTGGAGGAACTGCTATTATGTTTTTAAATCTCCTTTTAATCCTAGGAGGTTTTATTGTACTCGCCTTAAATGGTGGTCAATTTGCCGAACCCATCCAAACAGCTACACGTAAATTCTATCAGTCCCCTAATCCTAATTATCAAACGTTACCTTCTATCTTCTCATTCTTAACTTACGCCATCTTTGCTTATGGCGGTATTGAGGCTGTTGGTGGCTTAGTTGACCAAACACATCGCGCAGAAAAAACATTTCCTAAAGGTGTAGCAATTGCTGCTATTGTTATTTCTATTGGTTACTCTGTAGGTATCTTCTGCAATGGTATTTTTATTAATTGGAATCTCATTCTCTCTGCTCCAGGTGTTAATACTGCTAATGTAACCTACATCATTATGCAGAATTTAGGTTATTCTTTAGCAACAGCTTTTGGCGCAAATCCTTCTCTTGCCTTAAATATTGGAAGCCTTATAGCTCGTCTTGCAGGACTAGCTATGTTTTTAGCCCTAATGGGTGCTTTCTTCACACTCATCTATTCTCCACTCAAACAGATTATTGAAGGAACTCCCCCAAAATTATGGCCTGGTAAATTAGGTGTTATTAAAAACGGCATGCCTATTAATGCCATGTATGTCCAAGGTATGATTGTCTGCATTCTCATTCTCTTTGTATCTTTTGGAGGTGATAATGCTTCTGCATTCTTCAATACCCTTATTAATATGACAAATGTTGCTATGACTATTCCTTATATGTTCTTAGCTATTGCCTTTCCTTTTTTCAAAAGGAAAACTCATATCCATAAACCTTTTCAAATCTACAAAAGTTATGGCATTGCTTTAATAGCCACTATCATTGTAACTTGTTCTGTAGGTTTTGCTAATATCTTTGCGATTATCGAGCCTGCATTAACTAAAAATAACCTTATGGATACGCTTTTTGCTGTCATAGGTCCTGTTATTTTTTCATTAATTGCCTATATATTATATACGCGTTACGAAAAAAATTATGTTTCAAAATAAATTTTAAAACTCAAACAATAGAAGATTACTCCATTCGAGCAACCTTCTATTGTTTTATCTAAGTGCTCTATCTATATTTTCTTCATTTAGTTCATATATTGTAATTTGTGTATTATTAGATCTATATTGCACATATAGATATAACCCTCGTGTAAGTATGGTATAAATAATGAGTAAACTCGCTGTCACTAAAAGGATTTTTTTAACCATGTCAATTTTATTATTTTGAACGGATTCATGGGTTAACTCCCTATGCTTCACAGCCTTTCCCCCTTAACTCTTCACTTTCTATCTATTCTCCAACACAGTTATATCAAACGATTATGAGTAAATTGTTTCTTTCGTGCCACATAATCTTCAACAATCTGCCCCTGTCCACATAATCTATATTTATAAATGAGTAATCCCTCTAAACCTACTGGTCCCCTTGCATGTAGTTTGGAGGTACTAATACCTACCTCTGCCCCAAAACCATATCTAAACCCATCACTAAAACGGGTTGATGCATTATGAAATACATTACCTGAATCAACTAATGTCATAAACTTTTCTGCCATCTCCTGATTACTTGTCACAATACAATCTGTATGTCCCGATCCATAGGTATTAATATGATTTATTGCTTCTTCTATGTCATCCACAATTTTAATTGAAAGGATGTAATCTAAATATTCTGTGCGCCAATCTTCTTCTGTTGCTTTTTCTACACTAATCATTGCTTGTGTACGCTCACACCCTTTAAGCATTACCCCTTTTGCTTCTAGGCTCTTTTTAATTACCGGCAAGAATGTCTTTGCAATATCTTTGTGTACTAATAAAGTCTCCAATGCATTACATACTGCTACAGATTGTGTTTTTGAATCATTAACTACCTCTATAGCCAAAGCTAAATCAGCTAATGCATCAACATATACATGACAAATACCATCTGCATGTCCCATTACAGGAATATTGGTGTGTTTCATAATATAACTCACAAAGGCATTAGATCCCCTAGGAATCAGTAAATCTATATATTCTTCCATTTCTAATATAGCATTAACATCTTCTCTACTTTCTAAAAGTACAATCCATCCTTCCGGTATACCTACCTTAGTACTTGCCTCTCTAATAATTTCAAAAAGAATGCGATTTGTTTCTTTTGCTTCTGAGCCACCTTTAAGTAAAACAGCATTTCCACTCTTTAAACCTAATGTAGAAATTTGGACTAATGCATCAGGTCTTGATTCAAATATAACACCTATAACACCTATTGGGCAGGCTATTCTAGTAAGAATAAGACCTTCATCTAATTCCGTTTGCATTTGTACCTTTCCTACAGGTTCTTCAAGCTCTATAAGGCTTTTAATCCCTTCTGCTACATCCTGCAATTTTTCTTCAGCAAACTTTAAACGCTTCATAAGTGGTGCTTCTAACCCTTGTTTTTTACTGTTTTCTAAGTCTATTACATTGGCTGCCTTAATACGTTCTGTATTAGCTAAAAGAGCTTCACAAATAGCCATTAAGGCTTTGTTTTTTGTGCTCCCATCTATTGCTGCCAATTGAATTGCCGCCTTTCTCGCCTTTGCAGCTGCTTGAATTAATTCCATATATTCCTCCTTAAGCTTATAGCTATATCCATAAATTAAATATTACATAGATTTAAAAACCCCAATAGTTTGATTTACATCTATTTAATATAGATATTTTAATGATTATTTTACCCTAATATTATCTGTTTTAAATAGAGATGTCAATTAAGTTTTTACATAATTCAAATATTTTTCTACATATTTAACCATAGTTCTACTTTTACTGTCATTTTTTTCAATTATATAATCGTATCATTTCTAAAAATTGTTCTTCAGTTAAAATAGGAATTTCTAACTCTTTTGCTTTTTTATTTTTACTTGAAGCAGATTCACTATCATTATTAATTAAATAATCTGTATTTTTACTAACTGAACTTGTTACCTTGCCTCCTAATTCTTCTATTTTAGCTTGTAGCTCTTTTCTATTTTTAAAGTGGTTAACATCTCCTGTTACCACAAATGTTTTATTTAGAATAGGTGACTCCCTATTTTGAGAAATTTTTTCTACTTTAAATTTTACTTCTTTTATTAGCCCTTCTATCATTGTTTTATTTTCTTCTAAAGCGAAATATTCTTCAAATTCTCTGGCAATAACTGGACCTACACCCTCAATAACAATTAAATCTTCATAAGTAGCTTTCATCACTTCTTGTATTTCGTTATTAAAATGCTTACATATTAATTTAGCAGTTCCTAAACCCACCTGGGCTATACCTAAAGCATAAACAAAATTAGCCAATGCAACTTCTCTTGACTTATTAATAGATTTCATTAACTTATCAAAGGACTTTTGACCTAATCCCTCCATCTGTATAATCTCTTCCTTGTATTGTTCTAACTGGTAGAGCGAAGTAAAATCCTTTAAATAATCTTTTTCTAAAAACTTTTCAATAGTTGCCTCGGATAGCCCTTCAATATTCATTGCATCCCTTGTAGTAAAGTGTACAAAAGCTCTTAAACGTTGCGCCTTACAATTTGCATTTGGACAAATAAGTGTTTTTGTCTCTTTTTCTTGTTTCACAAGTGTATGTGCCCCACACACTGGACAAAGTTCTGGAATCTTTATAGTATTACTTTTCGTAAGATTTTCTGCAATCTGAGGAATAATCATATTTGCCTTATAAACTTTAATCTCATCCCCAATTCCTAGCTTTAAATCTTCTATAATACTTAAATTATGCACACTCGCTCTTTCTACTGTTGTTCCCTCAATCTCTACTGGTTCAAATATAGCTACAGGATTAATAAGGCCAGTTCTTGAAGTATTCCATTCCATCTCTATAAGCTTTGTAAGGGCAATCTCATCTTGCCATTTAAAAGCAATAGAATCTTTTGGAAACTTTGCTGTTTCGCCTAAAGACTGAGCGTATTCACGATTATTATAAGTAAGCACTAATCCATCTGAGGCAAACGGTTGTGATTTAATAACTTCTGCGAAATAGGCTACTGTTGCTTCTATATTATCTGCCACTACCTTTTTATATTCTACGACTTTAAAACCTTTTGTCTCTAGCCATTCCAATTGCTCAGATTTCGTAGCTACATTTGGTCCCCCTTCTACTACTGTAAAAGCATAAAGTCTTACATTTCTACTTGCTGTCACTTTAGGATTAAGTTGTCTTACACTTCCACTACATAAATTTCTTGGATTTTTATACTTCTCTTCTTTTTCACCTAAGTTTTCATTGATTTTTTCAAAGTCACTATAAGTAATGATTGCTTCTCCTCTTAAAATAAGGTGCTCTTTATAATCAATGGTAAGCGGCAATTCTTTAAAAGTTTTTGCATTATTAGTAATTTCTTCTCCAACTTGACCGTTTCCTCGTGTTACCGCACTTACAAGTTGTCCATTCTCATAGGTACATACAATAGTAAGTCCATCTAGTTTCCAAGACAACAATCCTTCTTGATTACCTAAAAAAGCTTTAAGTTTACTTACTTCTTTTGTTTTATCTAGAGAAAGCATTCTTTTAGGATGTGTCACTTTTGGGAGGCTGCTGGCTATTTCATAACCTACCTTCTGAGTCACACTGCCTGCTAAAATAGTACCTGTTTCTTCCTCTAACTGTTTAAGTTCATCATAGAGTTTATCATATTCATAATTTGTCATGATTTCTCTATCTTCTTGTTCATAAACATAGGCTGCTTTTCTCAGTACCTCTACTAATTCTTTCATACGCTCAATAGCCTTCATGATTTCACCTCTTCTTATAAATTTCTATATCTTTTCTATTAAGATATGTATTACATTCCATTTTTATTAATTTTACGCATATAATAAGGTAGGATTAGAGATAGAATAGCTCCAAAAGTTGAATGACCTTTTGGAGCTAAATAAATTTGTTTAAGAATAGAGTCTCTATTGTTGTATCTAAAACTTCTTTAATTTTGCAAAACGTGTACTGAGCTGCTTGGTATCTCCATTATCAAATGCAACGGTAACAAAGATATCTCCATTCACTTGATCTACAGATTCAATAATCCCTTTGCCAAATTTCATATGACTTACCTTATCGCCTTTTATAAAATCACCTACTGGTGCAGGAATATTATCTATCTTTTTACTTACTCCTCCCAGTACTCCTACCTTTTTAAAACTTGGTAGACCTGGTTTTTCTGGCACTCTTGTCACAAAGGTACGTTTTTCTATTTCTCTTTGTGATGAGGATTCAAAACTTTTCTTCTCTGGCACAATATGACTTGTAAACCTAGGCGTTATATTTCTTTGCTCTTTCTCTCCATCTAATCTTGAAAGATTGGTTACTTCTCTTGGTAATTCTTTAATAAAGCGAGAGGGTGCGCTATATTGAGTACGCCCAAACATTGTTCTTTGATCTGCGTAAAGAATGAATAATTTTTCTCTCGCCCTTGTGATCCCTACATAGCAAAGACGCCTTTCTTCCTCTAGCTTATCCTCTCCCTCTGTTAAACTCATGTAACTTGGGAATAATCCTTCCTCTACTCCAGGCATAAATACAACTGGAAATTCCAGTCCCTTAGCACTATGGAGTGTCATTAGTACTACAGAATTACTTTCTTCATCGTAATTATCAATATCTGCCACTAAAGCTACTTCTTCTAGGAATTCACCTAAATCAGGGTTATCTGTATTTTCCATATAATGTATGGTTTTAGCTACAAGCTCATCAATATTGCTTAAACGATCTTCCGCTGTTTCTCCTTCTGTAATACGAATATGATTTCTAAATTCAGTTTTTTCTATAATCGTTTCAAGTAAAAGTTTTACATCATTTTCCTGGGCCAGTTCCTGTAATTCATCAATAAGATTTGTAAAACTTAATACCTTTTGACTAGGCCCATTACCTAAAATCCCCATTTCCTTACATAATCTTGCTGCTTCTAAGAAGTCCATTTGATGACGCTGGGCATATTCTTCAATACTATTGACACTAGCAGCACCAATTCCTCTTTTAGGTATATTAATAATACGTTTTAGCGCAATGTCATCTTTTTGATTACAAATGACCTTTAAATAACTTACTAAGTCTTTAATTTCTTTACGTTCGTAGAAACGTGTACCACCTAATAAGCGATACGGAATAGCCCCAGTGATTAGTTTTTCCTCAAGTACACGTGATTGTGCATTGGTGCGATATAAAATAGCAAAATCTTTATATTCACGTTCACCGTCTTCAATAGCATTGATAATGGTACTGGCAATAGTCTCTGCTTCATGATATTCATTATTATTAGGAATAACAGAAATATTTTCTCCTGCTTCACTTTCTGTCCAAAGCGCCTTGGCTTTTCTTCCTTTATTATTTGCTACCACACTATTGGCTGCATCTAATATATTTTTAGTGGAACGATAGTTTTGCTCTAATTTAATCACTTTCGCATTTGCAAAGTCTTTCTCAAATCCTAAGATATTACTAATATCTGCACCACGCCAACCATAGATAGATTGGTCATCATCACCTACAACACATAAGTTCTTATGGCCTTGTGCTAACATTTCTACTAGCTTATACTGAGCCCCATTTGTATCTTGATATTCATCTACCAAAATATATTGAAACTTACTTTGATAATAATCTAATACATCTGGGCATTGTTTAAATAGAAGATAGGTATTAACAAGTAAGTCATCAAAGTCCATAGCATTATTTTCTTTTAACTTACTTTGATATTTCTCATAGATTTTAGCAGTCATCTTTTCCCTATAATCTTCTCCAGCATTTATAAGGGCTAATTGAGGTGTTTCTAATTTATTCTTCTTACTACTAATGGCTCCCATCACGGTTCCAACTGGAAAGTTCTTTTCATTAATATCAAGTGCTTTTAAAGTATCCTTAATTAATGTTTTTTGATCACTTGTATCATAAATAGTAAAGAAACGAGAATAGCCTAAGCGTTCTCCATATCTTCTTAAAATACGCACGCACATGGAGTGAAATGTACTTACCCACATCTCATTTACAGTCTCCTGGGAAATAAGTCCACCTATTCTTTCTTTCATTTCCTTAGCAGCCTTATTTGTAAAAGTAATTGCTAAAATTGCCCAAGGTTTTACATTTTTATTTTCAACTAAATGAGCAATACGATGTGTGAGTACTCTCGTTTTTCCTGATCCTGCTCCTGCTAAAATCAGCAGAGGACCTTCTGTGTACAATACTGCTTCCTTTTGTTTTTCATTAAGTCCTTTTGTAAAATCCATCTTTTTTCTCCTTTAAGTTTAAACTCAGGGAAAAATAAAACAGCTTTCTAAGCTGTCTTATTTATTTCAGTATTAAGCCAACTATTTATTGCGGCTTACTCTATCTAATATTAATTTATATCCATCTGACCCATAACTTAGACATCTGTTCACTCTACTAATAGTAGCTGTAGAAGCATGGGTTACTTGTTGTATATCTTGATAAGTCTTTTTTTGTTCTAACATTTTAGCCACTTCTAGGCGTTGTGCAAGAGATTTTATCTCATTTACTGTACATATGTCTTCAAAAAAAGCATAGCATTCTTCCACACTTTCAAGTGTCAAAATGGCTTCAAATAATTGGTCGGTTAACTCATCCTTAATCTTTGAATTCATTATTCCCTTATCGCCCTTTCGCCTTAATGTTTACTTTATCATTGTACAGTAATAAATTGTTTATTTCAATCTCTTTTGGGAAATAAAGCTTATAAGTGCATCTGGATTTGTATTTAATACTAAATGTTCTGGGAAATCTAATTCTTTAAGTAATGCAACTGATTCTTCAAAACCACCTATTACACTCATATAATGGGCATCTGACCCTAATACGATTGGCATTTCGTAAGCTTTGCAATAATTAAGAAGTGATATTAGACTTTCTCTTACTCCTGGTCTAAAACTTGTAGGTTTTAAAGATGCATTATTAACTTCTAAAAGTGTCCCTGTTTCTTTTGCCATTTTTACAATACGTTCAAAATCTAAAGGATATCTACTATCGCCAGGATGTCCAATAATAGAAACATAGGGATTCTGCATAACCCTTTCAATCCCTTTGGTTACTGTTTCTTTATCCGCAAAATCAATGCATGGTGGATGTAAACTGGCAATAACAAGATCTAAGTCACTTAATAATCCATTATCTACATCTAAATGTCCTTCATAATCTATAATATTCGTTTCTGCTCCTTTTAAAAGCCTTATTCCATATACTTCTTGTGGCATACTTTTTAAATTTGCGAAGTGAAAATCATGTGCCCCACCCGGCATCCCTGCTGTATGATCTGTGGTTGCCATGAGCATCAGACCTTTTTCACTTGCTGCTCTAATATTTTCTGTAATTGTACTATAAGCATGTCCACTTGCTATAGTATGGGTATGAATATCTGCTAAAATTTTCATTTCCTTGCCCCTTTACTTAAAGTATAGTTTATTATAACACATTTTTTTACATAAAAATTGTATTTCGTCATATTGGATCGTGTCAATTTACTGTAGGAAAATTAAACTTAGATTTTTCCTAAGGTATATTTCTTTTATGCTTCAATCGTTTTATAGTATTTCAGATTTTTTACTGCAGTATAAACTGCATTCTTTTTACCTTGGCTAAACACAAAAATATTATTTAATTCTTCTACATACTGATTCTTCATCTTATTTGTTCCCCTTTTAATAATTGACTTTGCTATAGCCACCTTCTTTTTTTCTTGTTCCTGCTCTTTAAATAACTCTAGTACATCACCTTTATTAGCTTTATACACTC
>JAEZJJ010000097.1 GCA_023436395.1 Bacillota bacterium
TTGTCCGTGTAACATTTCTGTTACTGACTATTTTACTTAGTACAAATGTACTGATTCTCATCTCTTAATAGAGACGTAATGAATCGACTGGTTTATAGTTACTATTTTGTTTTCAAAGTTCATTATTGCCAAGGCTTATTGCCTCTTATTGTCTGCTGTTGTTAGCCGCTGACTTGATTAATATTACACTACTTCCTTACTTATGTCAATGATTTTTTTATTTTTATTTTTGACTTTTTAAATTGCCATTCAAAATACCTGTCACCTTAAAAATATAATATAAGGAAAGTTTAGGATTTTACTGATATAATTTGGTATAATAATCCTATGTTGTTATTCATTTATAGAAAGGATGAGCTTATGCCTTATATTGATTCTAAAATCACATTAAAATTATCTGAGGACCAAAAAGAAGTACTTAAAACAGCACTTGGGCAAATCATTAGCACTATCCCAGGAAAAAGTGAAAATTTCCTAATGGTAGGCTTTGATGATGACTATTCTCTTTTCTTCTCAGGTAAAAAACTTGAAAAAGGTGCTTTTGTAGAAGTAAAAATCTTTGGTTCTACTTCTGACTCTGCCTTAGAACAGGTTACTTCAAAAATTTGCTCACTCTATGAACAGGAATTAGGAATCCCTAAGAATGCAATCTATGTTAAATACGAGTTTGTAGATCATTGGGGATGGAATGGACATAACTTCTAATAGCTTGAAGGTTATAACATTAAAAGGGTACAAAACATGATGTGCACTTAGCTCATTTGTTTTGTACCTTTTTAAATAGTTTAATCATCAATCCATTTTTACCTTCTGACCCCTTCTAATATTGCCTTCATTATAATTGCTATCTTTAGAAATAATCTTACGCCTATCATACTTTTCATAGTAGCCACACTCTACTTTTTTAATAGAACTAAATGTAATAGGTAAACCTGCTGAAAAAAAGAAACTCTTACCATCTTGTAATTGAAAATGAAGATGAGGTTCCGTAGAGTTTCCTGAATTGCCGCATTTAGCAATTTCCTCTCCTCTTTTCACCCTATCTCCTACTTTCACTTTAATAGTATTAGGGCTTAAGTGTGCTAGTACGCTATATTCTTTATCTCCATGTTGAATAACAATATAGTTTCCTCTAATGTCCTTAATCCCCTTATCTACTTGTCCATTTCCCAATAGTCTACTTTCATCTACCTTATCTTTTACTTCTACTACAACCCCATCTGCTGGTACTAGAATTATTTGCTGATAGCAATAATAACTGCCTAGATGTTTGTTATCCCCCTCATAGCTCTTTCCTTGACTGTCTAGCATTAAGAAGTCATATGCATAACGTTGTGAGAGCATCCCCCATGAATGAGAGGTCTCTTTTTCTAATCCTCCATTTATAACCGTCCATTCTCCTTTAAAAGGAAGACTATATTCTCCTACTAATACAATATCTGTAGGATTTGGAACTTTAAATTGATGGGCTATATAAACATATGGAATACCTATCAATTGTTTAAGCGACTGAATAAATACATTCCAATCATATATGAGTGATATTAGACCAAATGCCCAAAAAAGCCAAAGTAGCTTAAATATCAGCGCATCTGAAATAAGCATTGGTAATCCTAAAAGCCCTAAATACATTAGTTTATCACATAACCTTACAAACTTTTTCATATATTTTCACCTCGTAAGCTAATGAACTTAAAAATATTTTCTTCTAGTTGGTATTTATAGTTTTATGTATTAACTATATCATTCCACGGTAAATAAATCAGAAAATTAATATTATTTTAATCATCAAAAAGAGCTATTGGGAGAAATATTTCTCACAATAACTCTTTGAGTTCTACCTATTTACTCTTACTTCTTCTATTTAACCCTCTAAGATACATATTTAAGGTTTTATTGACACTTCCCTTAGCACCTGAGAACACCTGCATACCACAATCTTCTAAATCCTTTTTTTCCTCTCCTTTTACCTCACCGCATAATAAGACATCTACACCCTCATTTTCTAAGATATACAATAGGCCTCTATATCCTCCTCCTGCTGATACATCTATTTTTAGCTTTCCTACCAGTTTCCCCTTATTGATTTCATACATTTCAATTACCGTTGTTTTAGCAAGTTCTTTAGATATGTTCCTCCCGTCAGTGGTTAATGCAACTCTCATAAAAACCTCCTAACTTAGTTTTTACTCCTCTTACATATTATGCACTCTTCTTAATATTCATGTTTATTAAATATATTATGTCTATTTAGAATTGACCGAACGAGTCTTATGTCTTATAATTTATGTATGTATTCATACTTAACAGGACGGTGATTCTACAATTATGTTAATTTCATTAGCTGACATTTTACGAAAAAATCAAAAAATAGAATTACTTGGGGATTCTATGCACCTTCATCTCGTAGACAGATATCGTTTGCATAGTGTTGACTCATTATTTGTAGAAGTTGATGATAGCACCTTTACATCTGGCAAATATAAGGATGTACTACTTACGATCTATACTGATGAAGCTAGATATACTAGTCCAGTTAAAGTATATAATGTTCCTGGTGTTATATGCCTATTACAATTATGTGATATCGACTTAAAAAAGGAAGAGTTTCGTTCTACTAAAAGAATAGAGGTTTTAAAAAATGTAATGGTTGGAACCGATAGGAAACAATCAGAAGTCACACTTATAAATATATCTCTAGGTGGTATCTGCTTCTATTCCCCTACTCAATTGGTTGTTGGTAATTCCACTTTGTTTTATGACACCCTGCAAGGACAATCTCTCATACTCCCTTTCAAGATTTTACGAGAACGTTTTAATGAAGAAAAAAACACCTATATCTATCACTGCCAGTTTAGTAAATATCCCCGTTCTACAGAAAGTATTTTAGAAAAGGAAATTGTTGCTTTGCAATTGTTACATATTAAAAAAAATAATACGCTTTCTAGATAATCTATAGCATCATTTGTATTTGAGCATATAAGAAGACCGTATAAAAAAGAGTATGATCTCTACTTTTATACGGTCTTTTCTATATTATTTAATCTCTCCTTTTATATCTTTTCCTGTTTACCTCAATTGCTAGAGTATTTAATCCATTAATTATTACAAAATGCCATAATACGGTCTGTTACACTACTTACTAAATCTTCCTCAACTGCTTCCACTTGTCCCTTGTCACAAAGGGCTGCAAAAGCTGGGTCAATAGGTAACTGAGCTAAAACTTCTAATCCTTGTTCTGCCGCTACTTCTTGTATTTTACTTTCACCAAAGATAAAGTGTTTGTTTTCACAATCTGGACATTTGAAGTAGCTGTAGTTTTCAACAATCCCTATAATAGGTACATTCATCATCTGAGCCATTTTTACTGCTTTACCTACAATCATAGATACAAGGTCTTGAGGTGATGTTACTATAATAATCCCATCTACTGGAATAGATTGAAATACTGTAAGTGGTACATCCCCTGTTCCTGGAGGCATATCTACGAACATATAGTCAACATCTTGCCAGATTACTTCTTGCCAAAATTGCTTTACAGCACCAGCTATAACAGGTCCTCTCCATACAACAGGATCTGTAGGTTTATCTAACAATAAATTGATGGACATAATGTCAATACCACTCTTAGTTTGTACTGGATATAATCCCTCTTCAGTAGCATAGGCTTTTTGATTAATGCCAAAAAGCTTTGGAATAGATGGTCCTGTAATATCTGCATCTAATATAGCGCTCTTATATCCTTTGCGATTCATAGAAACAGCTAGTCTTGATGTAAGACTAGATTTTCCTACACCACCTTTACCACTCACAACCCCAATTACCTTTTTAATATGACTAAGGTTATGTGGCTCTTCTAGAAAACTTTTAGGGGCTGATTTTCTAGAAGAGCAAGTTTGCTGACAACTTCCACAGCTACTGCTTGTACATTCTTCGCTCATATTTAAATCTCCTTTTTATCATTAAATTACTTTATTAACTTCTTCATTAGGATCTCTTAAGTCCTTTTTGGGAAAGGGCAATGCTTACATCCCTTAGCATTTTGGCATCTTGAATTAGAAACTTCATAGTTTCCACCTTCAATAGAAATCGATTTCCCTATCACAAGGGCTTCCGCTACTTTATGCCTAGCACTATAGAGAATACGTTGAAATGTCCCTCTTGAAACAGACATTCTTTCTGCTGCTGCATCTTGTTCCAACCCTTCGAAATCTGTAAGTCTTATACTTTCTAGTTCTTCTACACACAAAATAATTTCTTCGTTTATTTTTGCATCTGATTGAAACAACCTATGTGTAGGCTCCACGCAAACACGCCTACATTTGGCTATTCTAGGCATGGCATCACTTCTTTCCTATGTTGTTTCTAGTTAAAACGGGCATATGCACAATATCATTATATTGTGCATATGCCCGTTTGTCAACGCCATGTCAGTTGACTTAAATTTATCTTTTCTAACTCAATCTGCTTTAATTTTGTGGAAGTAAGCAGATATTTTGTATATAGGGTTTCTGGTAAAATAATGAGTTCTATTTGAAACACCTCATCATTAATACGATAAATCATTTCTTCAACTTCTAAATGTAATCTATGAATGTCTCTGTTTGAATGTTCTTCACCTATTAGCACCAAAACATTAATCATATTTCCAAGTTCTAAATCTCCTCTAGCATAACTTCCAAATAGATAAATCTCGCTTGCGGGAATGAGCTTTGTAATCACATCATAACAAAGCCTAACTCTTCCCTCATATTTTACTGGCAAATTGAGATACTGCATATTTGCCTCCCCCATTTCTACATACGTTTAGAAAAATATCTTCTTACCACCCTGCTTAAATACCTTAAACCCTATCTCTTCAAAATCATATTTATCTAATAACTCTTCAAGATAGCTGATAAACTCTACCATATCAAATACTATACAATCAATATAACTACGAAATAAACCTGTAGCATTTCCAATGTACTTCACAACATGCTTCTCTTTATTTATTTTTATAAGCTGATCTTCTAATCGATTTTGTAAATTTAATGCACTCTCTGGAGACATCTTCTCTGTATTAAAAAATATAAAACCATAAGTAATGCCTAACTGACTTCCTTCATCTAATGTTCCAAGCTGCCCCGTATAATATTCCTTTATAAGTGACATAAGCGCACTTTTCCCCTTATAAACGTCTTCTCTCAGTGCCCTATTATGTTCTGGATTAGGCGTAAGTTCATAGATGGTGTATACTTCACACAAGTCTTCATAAAGGGGGAGCTCATAATTGTTAATAGCCTCTTCTATATATGCCTTTAGCCGGGGTAAAGTAATTCCCTCCTCATCTTTAGGCCTATTTATTAGCTCTACTTCTCCTATATAACTCATATCATATACTTCTCCAATAAATTGTTGCATCAAAATAATAAATGCCATATAGACTTCTGAATCATCCGTATCTTCAATCTGATCTATATATACTTCTAAATTAATCCTATCCTCTTCAAAGCTTGGATAAATACTCATGTCTTTTATTTCTACTTTAAAGCCACATACTTCTAATGTACACTCTGCTTCTGTCACCATGAGTTTTTGCATCTCATAGAAACTCCAATACTCTAATAATTCCTCTGGGGCTCTCTCCTTCCAATAACTTAAGGCAAATAGTTTAGCTTTATTTCCTTCTGGTGTAAGCATTAATTCCCATTTGTTAGTTTCAGAATTAAATCTTATTTGGAAGCTACGTGTATAAAAGGTACTTTCTATCAATTCTTCAATACGATTTCTAGCCTTTTGAAAAGAATCTTTATTTTGAAGACATTGTCTTAAATATGTCTCTTCTTCTAAAAAGAATTTCCAAAATAACTCTATTTTCTCTTTAAAGCTTTTCATCCATTTTCCCCTTTCTAGCACTAGAGTATTTCTAATTATATATTAACAAAATTTTCTTAACTTTTCATTAATTAAATTAAAAGCACTTTCTATTATTTTATTTACTAATTAAATGTTATATTTTTAAACAATTTTGTCGTATAATATAATTATATACGGCATATGACCTAGAAGGGAGAGGAACATCATGAAAAAATTCGCCTATATCCTTAGTTTTTCTTTATTATTCAGCACCTTTAACTTACAAGCTACTGAGATTCCAAAGTCTGAGAGATGTGGAATTAATAACCCTTACCATTTACTCATTAATCAAGAACATCCTTTAGCACCTGACTATAAACCGAGCAATCTTGTTATACCTAAAGTAACCTTTGAAACGCCTGGAAATATAGAAAAAAATTATATGGAGTCCACTGCTGCTACTGCTTTAGAACAACTTTTTGAAGCTGCAAAAGCAGAGAATATACGCCTTGTTGCTATTAGCGGTTATAGAAGCTATAGTAGACAAAATACCCTCTATAATACAGCTGTCAGAAGATATGGTTCTTCTCAGCAAGGTACTGCTAAAGCTGGCGCCTCAGAACATCAATCAGGACTTGCTATGGACCTGAATAGTCTGTATCAATCCTTTGGTAATACAAAAGAAGGAAAATGGTTAGCCCAAAATGCCCACCTATACGGCTTTATTATTAGATACCCTAAGAATAAAACAGCCATTACAGGCTATATTTATGAGCCTTGGCATATTCGATATGTGGGAACTGAACTTGCAACTTACTGCTATGAAAGCAATTTAACCCTTGAAGAAATTAAGGTGTGTTGTGAAAAAGATATAGAAATTGATATGCATATTAGTAACACAGAGAAGCTGACCTTAAAACCTTACAAGGTTATTAATCGACAGGATATAACTTACATAAAAGCTAGAGATTTAATAGATAATCTAGGTGGGAGCATTACATATCAAAGTGGTACTCTTACTCTAAACACTAGTGGACAAGAACTTATACTTAAGGAAAATAGCAATTACATTATGCTTAATCAAACCCCTACAACGATAGCTACTTCTCCTATACGTATAAATAATTCTATATACATACCGTTACGAGCTACTCTAGACTTGCTTAACTTTAATATTGATTTCATCAATAATTCTACATCGATAATCATAAAAAAATCACTACTAACTAAAGATTCGTCTTCCCCGGAAGATCTATTACCTATAGAAGATATACCGCCTAAAGAATAACTATTACATACTATACATTAAGGATTTTCAAGGCAAAAAGGGTATAAAATCAACGTTATAATGATTTTATACCCTCTTTATTTTCTAATTTCTTACCTAATTAATGATAATGTAATTTCATCATCAAATTGGTTCCCTAAATATTACAAACGATTGACTAATATAAATAATGAACCAAATATAATTTTAAAAATCTTAATTTTATTAATAATTCATTACTTTTACATAACTATCTCTAATGCTTGATTAATTAAGGTTTTAAACATTCCTAATTCTACGGGAACACACGGTTGTTCTCCCTTTAAAATATGTTTTGCCACCCTTAATATTTTTTCGTGAGGATAATCTCCCTCTCCTATATCCTCCTCCAATAAATAAGTAGGCCCTCCTAAAGAAAGTTCATCATATGCCTCTATGTAAAAAACCTCGCCTTCATAATATATATAGTCTTCTTGAAACAAAGCAATTAAATACAGAAATGCCAATTGCCTTCTTAATAATGGCGATGGCACTTCTAGTTCCTGTTGGGTTAAACCTGCTTCGTGTAAAAATCTATGATAGGCTTGTTCATGCTTTGAGTCTTGAAATATTAACTTCATCTCTCTACTCCTATCTATTGCTCATATTAAAATCCTTCCCCTGCTACTAACCACTTACCTTCTTCATTGACTAAGGTAACCATCCGTATATACTTTCCACTTTCTAAAGTTGACTCCGGTTCTGTTTCTATCTGATAATTCACCTCATATATCTTAGTTTTATTGGTAGAAAGTTTGTCATTAATCTCGTTTAACTTAATATCTAAAATATCTACTTTTTTATAATAGTGAGGCATTAATGTGTTCATAGACTGCTCATTAAACAGCTTTGTATTATCCATATTTCCAAATAATAACTCTAACCACATTTGAGTAGAAATCGTTTTATAATAAGTAACTGCATCCCTTTTTACCTGAGCTTTAAAGTAATTTGTAATTAATTCTTCATCACTCTTATAGCCTCTTTCAAAACTAGCCATTACTCCTTTGGCCAGATAAATAGCTGGTGTCATCTCTGTTATTTCCTCAAAACTTTTACCAGACAAAGTAAACATAGCACCACTATGTCTACCTGTATCTATATGCGCACCTACTATTTTGCCTTCATATCTAATCACAATGCCACAGGCATCTAAATATGGTTTTGCTGACTCAGGTAGTGACTCCACCAAACGATAGATTTCTACCGTAACTTCTTTTCCTAATACACTAGACTCTATAGATTGCTCCCCATAGTCTAAACCAATAGCCTTAGACATCTCTAAGCTCATAGCAAAATAAAGATTTTCACTATCATTTATGTTCTTCATCTCTAAAGTTTGAGGCAATCTTTTCTCGCTATGCCCCATAAGAAAGGCAGGTGTATAACCATATTTCCCAAATAACTGTTCTACATCTTCCGTTATTTCATTTACTTTAGGCCTATATGCTTCAAAGGCTTCTAAAAGTCTAAAAAAATCTTCTTCTACTTGAAAACTATATTCTCCATACTGAACCCAACCTTGATGGTACAAAGAGTCATAATTAATAGTTAGCGTAGCCAACACTTTATCTGCTTCGTAAAATACAAGAGGCTGATTCTTAACATAATTTCCTCCCATATCCTCTTCATTTATTTGACTACTACACCCTTGTGCTAATAAATCCAGTATAAGCTGTATATACTTAGAATCCGAAATAACAGCTGGCTTATAACCTTCTTCAAAGTAATTAAACACATCATAAGTTACTTCTATACAATTTGTTTTTTGAAGCTTCTCTATTAACTGAATCAATGCTCGATTATTTACATCCATCTGTAAACTTTCAATCTCATTAATTGCTCTATTTTGTACTCTCTTATTTATCTCAAGTTTATCAACATTGCTATTCTCCTCTAATGCTTTATGAGATTCATATACTCTATTTTCATCTGTTTTAGGAAAAAATGTGAGCTTAACTATTCCTTCCACAACAATTAGTATGCCTAAGACTATTATAACTTTAATCCTTTTCTTACTATTCCTCATTTAATCTTCCTCCTATTTGATTAATAAGTTTCAGTATTCTCCCCCTTTCTTAGAAATATGGCCTACCCTTACGAAACAAGCTACTAGTTGACCAATAGACCACATATAAGCTCTTTATAAAAAAATAGTAACAAAAGCATTCATTTTAAATAGTAGCATTTGTTATTATATTTGGCAATATTATTCAGAATATTTTAATTTTTAAATACAATCCTTTGTCTTTTCTTGTCTTTCATCAAGTATAAGCATTACAAACTTTGTGATAGGTTGTTCGATTATCCCAATCCATGTTTCAAAACTGTTAGGAAAATAGTCATTAAATACACATTACATAGGATACCTATCCATTTTTCCCTTTAATTAAATCTCCCAAAATCTCACAACATAGCTACTTCATTATTTGATATAATAGAATAGAAAGAGGTGAATAAAATGTTTACACAAGATACTTATCAAGAAAATATTAAGTCGTTTAATAAGATACTCACTGCAGAAGCTGAGGCATTAATAGGTGCGCAAGATTTAACCGTTATTTATATAGGACGTGAGACATGTCCATTTTGTCGTAAGTTTGCTAAGAAATTAAGTGGGTTAGCTTCTCAAATCGATGCAACCATTTATTATGTAGATAGTAGTAATCATTTAGATACAGGAATCAACGACTTTAGAGAAGCCTATGATATTGTTACTGTTCCAGGATTTATTGTAAGCAAAAATGGTGAAATCACTGTTCGCTGTGATTCTTCTACTCCTGAAGAGGAAATATTAGCTATGCTCAAATAGATTACTCATTGCATCAAAAATAGTTGTAGTTTAATGGATATGTTTCATATACATCAGACTACAACTATTTTATATTGCTTTATATTATTTTCCCTTAATAGGATTTACGTTCAAAACTTAGGCAATCTGTATCCCTATAATCTTCTACATTTCCTAAGTCTCCTACTTCAATCCCATCTGCTAAAGAACAGTGGTCATGTTTATGATACACACAAGTTTCTACCTCACATAATATGGTTTCTGTCTCTCCTCTTAGAGCGTCATCCTCTAGTGCATCATTTAATTTTTCATTTTTTATATAAGTGCTACAACTCGTTTCTTCAGTAAGATTTGCTTCGTCACCTACAATTTTCAAAGTACTTGCATCACAAATACCACTTTGATTATAAAAACAAGACCTTACGCTACAACTAATTTTAGGCATGTACTTTCCTCCTTTGATTATGTTTTCATACGTACAGATTTATTATGAGTTACATAATCACAAAGTATACATCCAGCACTTTTCCTATTGCTCTAAACGATGGATCATTATATATTCCTGATCATTCTCACCTACTATCTCAAAACCTACATTCAAATACATCTTAAAGGCATAATTATCTTTTTGTACTGCTAATGACGCCTTTTGATATCCTTGCTGAATTAAGTATTGTAGCATCCTCCTCATCATAGTTGTTCCAATACCATAGCCACGATAATCGGGGTACAAAGATATAGCGAACTCCACCGTAGTGTCATCAAAACTTCCATATCCATTAATATTTCTCACCCAAACTGCTCCAACAATTTTCTTCTCAATTTCGGCACATAAACAATAATCATCTTGATCACTTCCAAAGTTCTCTATATATACCTTAAGTTCTGGTTGCTCAATAATAGATTTTGGCACTAAATGATTAGTATCTGGCTGAAAGATTGCTTCATATAAAAAGTCCTTTAAACAATCATATTCGTATGATTTCATTTCTCTAATAATATATTCCATATATTCCTCCGATCTTATTTTAATCTTATTCATCGGATTACAGTCCACACATATTAGTACCTCCAACATACTATTATCTTGCACTTTAAGTATAACTTAATTTGCATTTTTTCTTCATTATTAACTATTAAATCAATTACTTATTTGTGATATGATTTACTGTTAAATTTACAAGTGATACCCTGTATATGTAAAAATTTAGCACTTGATCCTATTTTTGATGTAGTACTTATGTTATACTATCCAAGTATTAAATCTAATAAAACCGTAGGTGGATGGCTACGGAGGTTTTGAACGTTTTATCCTCCTTGGGCTATTGATGACTTTTATTTTTAAAATCATTCATCATAGTACAAAGGGGGTGGTATTGGATATGTTACTAATGATAATCGTAGCTTTAGTTGTTCTAACTACTACTATTGTTTATGCCCTTAAAGATATTTATATTAATAAATTTAGCCTTGAAGGGAGCCTAAAAGGCTTTAAACTTAGTTTTGAAACTAAAATAAAAAAAGACCCTCCATCCGACAAGAAGTAGTGGCCTTTTGTAAATAATTATTTATTCCAATAGCCCTAAAATAAAACAAACGTCTCATCAAGTGAATTTGTTTCACTTTAGGAATGCTTAGTAGTTACCAGCTACTGAGCATTTCTTTTATACTTATATTATAACAATATTTATTTAAAAATAAACCCTAAATTAGATAAATTCTTCCCCATCTCTAATTAGCCCTCTAAAACTGTTTGGATAAAATTTGATATCTTTTATATTACTTATATCATTCAAATCATTTACACTACTAAGCAAAACTTATAATGGTTATTAGTCATTCCTTGTGACTCATAAAATTGATGACTTCCTTTTCTCTTTTGATTACAGCACACTTCTAGCTGACTACACTTATTCTCTATAGCAATGAATCTAGCTTGCTCAAATAATTGCTTACCAATTCCTTTGCCTCTCACACTTTCATCCACTATTAACTCTTGAATTTCTGCAATATTGCCAGAGTGATGCAATAACTTTTGAATATGTATACTGATAAAACCTACCACTCTGCTCTCTTGTTCATATACCAAATAAAACACAGCTGGATTTAATAAATTTGCTTCATAAATATCGGAATACATTCTTTTATCAAATTCTATCTTTTCTAACTGAACCAATAAATTATATATCATTTCTTTATCATCAATTGTAGCTTGTCTTATGAACTGCACTTTTATCCCCCTTAAAGCTAATGCTCCTATCCTCTTTTAATAAATTTATATTTTTGTTCCTTGATGAAAAATCATCTTCCATTGATGTCCTTGTTTCTTCCATATAGAACTTCGCATAGAATATTCCTTAGTTACTGTACTATCTTTAGCAAGCTTATACGTTGCTAAAATACATTCTTTACTAATCCATTTAATATTAAACTCTAAAATCTTCCAATTAGTTGTTTCTAGATTGATCTCAGTATCTATTACCTTTTCCTGATTATAAATATAGATATTGCCTGAACTACAGAACTCTATAAATTCTTCATCTAATAATTCTTCTAGTTTTTGCTTTGAACATCGTACCTCAGGATTAAGTAATTTCTCTTCTAATGCTAGTATAAGATCCTCTACCTCTATACCATCCTTCATATTACTCTCCCTCTTCTATCACTTACTTATAACAGAATCACTATTACTAATACTAATTACCGTTCTATCATTTCTCTTGTAAGCTTATAGTGCATAACATCTTCTATTAAATCATCTCTTTTAAAACCATCTTGCTCTAAATGAGTTTGTTCCATCCCCAGTTTTTCTAGAATTCTCATACTCCCAGTATTTGCTATGACAACATCTGCAATGAGCAAGTTTGCCTTTGTATTTTGAAATAACTCATCCACCAAGGCTTTTGCCGCTTCAAAACCAAAGCCTTTTCCCCATTCCTTTTGGCAAATCTGATAGTAAATAGCATATTCTCCTTTTTCATGGCTAATAGTAGGCACGCCTGCCACACCTATAACCTCCTCCTCATGAAGAATAACCCAATTATTCATATGTAGTGGATCTATTATTTTCTGAATGCCCTTGATCCGTTCTTCGCACTCTTCTACTGTTTTGCACCAAGGATTATGGGTGTATTTTACGACTTCATAATCCCCCCACAGTGCTAAGAGCTCCTTTGCATATTTTAATTCAATTGGCACTAATCTTAAGCGACTAGTAAACATTATTTTACCTCCCCATACCATATCCTTATTCATTATTTCCTATTTATCTCACCTTTGCACCAAAAGGCATTAATGCTAGTTTTGCAATTTTAAAACATTGTAAGCCAAATGGAATACCTATAACAGTTACACAAAAAATAAATCCAATAAGAGCTGCTTCCAAAGCTAATGGAATCCCCCCAAAGATAATCCATAAGATGTTAAGCAGAAAAGAACCTACGCCGCCGCCGTAACATACTTCTCTTCCAAAAGGCCAGAAGGCTAAACCTGCTAATTTAAAGCATTGAACTCCTACAGGAATCCCTACTAAAGTAATGCACCACAACAGACCTACTATTAGCCAACTTATTCCTAAAATAAGGCCACCAAATAGAAACCAGATCATATTTCCTAAAAAATTCATGTATTACCTCCAACTATTTTTATTACCCTATATTATCATAATAGGTAAAGGTTTAATACTGCTATTTCATTTTTGGTAATATGTAGTATCTACTTAAGCAATTTATAAATTGAAATTTGTCGAGGTATTTGTAAAATAGGGTGCTAGGATGAAAGGATAGGGAAATGGCTATCTTCCTGTGCTCCGGTTCGTATTTTTTGAAGCACTAAGCTCACTTATTTAGATGAACGCCT
>JAEZJJ010000099.1 GCA_023436395.1 Bacillota bacterium
AAGACCCCTTAGAGACTATGAGGTAGATAGGCTTAGGCTGTAAGTGTAGTAATACATTCAGGTACTAAGTACTAATGGTTCGAGGGTTTGACCTAAGAAATGAACAAAAGTTCAACGGTTAAACAAAAGTTGTAGTATTTGTTTTTGAGAGTGCAAAAATAAAACTCTAAAGATTTTTGGTGGTGATGCGCTTAGGGGAAACACCCGTTTCCATTCCGAACACGTAGGTTAAGACCTAAGCGGCCGATGGTACTTGTCTGGAGACGGACTGGGAGAGTAGGTGGCTGCCAAATTTTTTATTTGTAAAAAAACATAAAATATCGCGGGATGGAGCAGTTGGCAGCTCGTCGGGCTCATAACCCGAAGGTCACAGGTTCAAGTCCTGTTCCCGCTATTCAAAAAGCTGTGGTATTTAAAATTAATGCCCAGCTTTTTTTTCATAAAAATCGAATAATAGCCAGACTTCAAAAAGTCTGGCTATTATTCGATAAGATGTAAATTCTTAATATTTTGTGTGGAGTTATATTAATAAATCATTTCCTACTCCTACTCCTATTTCATATTTTTTTAAGATATTTAAGTAAACATATGTTAAAATCTTAAATAATTTATTGAATAGTTAAAATTTTTGTATTAATATAAAAATGTAAAATAGCAATACTAATCAGGGGGGAATTATGAAGAAAATTATTGAAATAAGTATTACAATACTATTAATAGGTATTGCTTTAATCTTTATGGGAATAGATACTGTAAGCAGTTATCCTAAGACAATGAAGGATTTTAATCATATAGATTATTCGGAGCCTATCGAGGGTACATATTTGCAGGGGGATGTAACTTATACATTGGGAACTTATTGTGAAGAATCTTATCAAATTAACTTTATCACAACAAGTAAGGCAAGATATTATTTAATACCTTTTGGTGAAAAGAAGGAAAAATATATTAGTATTAGAGTTCCTAAAGAAGAATTTGCAAAGTTTGATGAATTAAGTTTTGATGTTAGCGAGGAAGGATATTTTATTGGAAAATATCAAGGACCGGTACGAAGATGTAAAGCTGATGTTGAAAGATATCTCATAAAGAATCTACAATATTACTCTTTTGGGCAGGACTATTCAGAATTGTATGTTCCTTATTATATTGACTATACAACAAAAGGTATGGGAATAGAGAAGATAATAATAGGTATAATTTGTATAATAGGTGGAATGATTGGAACATTTCTTCCGTATTATTTGAGAAGAAAAAAATCATCAATAAATAGCCGCTATGAAAAAATATATAATGATGCAGTTAGTGTACCTGAGACACCCAAAAAGACTCCTATCAATAAGAATTTATTTGAGGATGATGATTTATAGGGATACAGATATTGTACAATATATGCCAGTAGTGAGGAAGATTTAAATGAAACTAATGATACAGTCTAACTCATGTATTTGCAATCAAGGCTGTATAGCAATGATTATCTGAGTTGTAGTATCTAATGAGTAATGCAGATAATCTATAAAATAAGAGATTATAGCATAATGAATATTTATATAAATAAAGGAGGTCTAAAACTAGTACTTAAACTCTAGTTTTAGACCTCCTTTATTTAATTTATTTATAAGAAGGGTTATGACGCATAAATTTACCCCAGTTACCATGTGGTATATGTTTTCCTTTGCGAATGACATAGTTTTCATCCATATAGATATATACCCAGCACTTAGTAACTGATCCATCTTCTAGGGTAACTGTTCTTTTTTCGCGTGTATAGAGATCAATTTTTGCATCACCAGTATATCCTTCTAATAAGTCTATACTTTTAAGATGTTTTGAATGGGTTAGAGTGCAAATCTCACCATGGATAAGATTAGATCCAGAAGTGATAGCAGGATAGCCCGCAGGCAAATGATAAAGTTCACCTTTAATTGTTCCTTTTTCAATAGAACGTACTCTGTTTTTTAACACCTTATCATGATTCCAGAAGTCTTTTAATAAAGAGCCATAAACAAATATTTTTTCCATAGTCAAAATCCTTTCTAGCACAATATTTAAGCCAAGACTATAAGTAATGTTCTAAATAGCTAATTTATGGAGAATAAAAGGGAGCTAGCTATAATGAGAGCAGATTTAAAAATTGCTAACACTATAGGTACTCCCTTAAAAATACCGTATTTAATTAGTTTAAATGAGATACCTAATAGATTCAACTAGCAGATTTCGCCAGCAGCAATATGAAGATCTTCTGTATGAGTTGCAGTAGCTTCAATGCAAAGGGCTAAACCTTTAGTAATGTCTGATTGTGACATAGAAGGCATATTTGCTTTAGCAGTTACTTGAGCTGGAATATATGGTACGTGAATAAAGCCACCACGCATATTTGGATACTCTGTATGAATCATGTGCATAATGCCGTACATAACATGGTTACATACGAAAGTACCTGCAGTATTAGATACTGATGCAGGGATACCAGCTTTAACCATAGCTTGAGTCATAGCTTTGATTGGAAGGTTAGTAAAGTAAGCAGCAGGACCGTTTTCTGCAACAGAAGCATCTACTGGTTGATTACCTTCATTATCTTTAATACGAGCATCATCTACGTTGATTGCAACACGTTCAGGTGTTACTCCAAAACGTCCGCCAGCTTGACCTACAGAGATAACAACATCTGGCTTGTGAGTTTCTACTGCTTTTTTGATAGTTTCTAAGCTTTTTCCAAATACAGTTGGAATTTCAATTTTAATAACTTCTGTATCACCAATCATGTTTGGAAGTGCCATAACTGCTTCTAATGCTGGATTGACACTTTCCCCACCGAATGGATCAAAACCTGTAATTAATACTTTCATGTTTATTCTGCTACTAGAAATAAGGCAAATGAATAGTTGCCTAGTAGCCCTCCTTTTAATATAAGTACATTTAATTTATAAAAGGGGCTATCGTAAGGTAGATATTACAATATCTTCACGATAGCCTCTAAAGTTATACTAGTGTATGACTAGAATCCAAAGAAATACATAAGAGCAATGTGCGCAAGTAATAATGGAATTGCTACATATGCTTGGTATTTGATAACTGCATTTTTATTTTTTATATTTAATAACGCTACTGGAAGCATATTAAAGTTAGCAGCCATAGGTGTTAAGAGTGTTCCGCAATAACCTGCTGTAAGAGCAAGTGTTGCACAAACAACAATATTTCCACCTTGCATAAATACGAATGGTACACCAATACCAACAGTGATTACTGAGAAGGCAGCAAATGCATTACCCATAATCATTGTGAATAATGCCATACCGATACAGTAAGCTGATACACCAATTAAGATATTACCTTCTGGAATGAAGTTAGAGATATTGTTTGCAATTACATCACCAACTCCAGCAGCTGTAAAGAGTGTACCAAGTGAAGCAAGAAGCTGAGGTAAGATTGCTGTTACACCTACAGCTTGGAACATACGGTCGCTATCACTAGCAACTGTTTTAACGTCTGCTTTAGTAAGGAATAAAGTAATAATGAGTGTAATAGCAGCAGCAATACCAATAGCTACTGTACCATTAAAGTTTGTAAATTTAGCAATACAAATAACTAAACTAGCAATTAGAATAGATGGAATAAATACTTTATTGCCTAATGCTTTAGCTTTTTCAGCTGAAAAAGCAGCCGCTGGTGCATTTACTTTACCATGCTTAACTTGTTTAGTTGCTGTAAGGACACCAATTACAAGAAGTAAGATACCAACTACAGTACCAGGTAAATAAGAACTAAATACAAAAATTGTACCTAAGATTGACCAAAAAAGAGTAGTCCCAATACGGGCTTGATTCTCTTTGCATTTAAAGATATTGAAAGCTACTAAATACATCAATAACCCAACTACTATATAAAAAATTTCAAGTAAGATTTCGTTACTCATTATTTAGCACCTTCTTTCCTTATAGATTCGTAGTGTTTTGCGATTTTCTTATCCATGATTGTATTTTGAATAAAAGCAAAGATAAGTGCAATAACAGCTACTGGAATGGCAGCATTAGCTACTGAAAGTGCATCTACTGTATAACCAAGCTCTTCTAAGGTACCAACAATAAGAAGTACACCAGAGTTGGCTACGAAGATATTTTGTGCAAAGAAGTTACCGAAGTTATCTGCAGCAGCAGACATTGCTTTAATGTCATCTTCAGTTTTTTCATCTAATTTACCATATTTACTTGTAACAGCACCTTGTGCCATTGGTTCAATAAGTGGTCTAACAAATTCAGCGTGACCTAATTTTACACCAGCTGCAATTGCAATCTCACGAATGAACATATAAAGAGTTGCAAGGCGTCCAGCTGACATACCTTTGATTTTTTGAATTAAGTGTGTTGCACGTTCTTTAAGACCATATCTCTCACAAATCCCGATAATAGGAAGGATTAATAAGAAAAGTGCCATTGAACGCTGGGCAGTAAAAGTACTACCAAGTGTGTTTAAAATTTCAACGATGTTCATACCACCAAGTAATCCTGTGACTACACCGGCAGAAAGAACAACAGCAATAGTGTCAAGCTTCATAATGAAACCAACAACAATCACTAAAATCCCAATAAGTTGCATATAAAGCCTCCTAATATTATGTTGACTATATTATTATACCTAATAATAGGAAGTAAATCTATAATTTTACATAAAGTGTTTTAAATTTCCACATAATATCCAAATAGATATAAATGGAAATGAAACTTTAAAATATAAGATTGCAGTTATAAATAAGCAATAATAGGGAAAAAAGAGAGATTTTAAAGCATAGAAATAAAAGAAAAGAGGAATTATTCTGTAATATGCAGGAAAATTAATTCTTGAAATAAGAAGAAATAAGCAAGTATTTATTCTGTTATGCATATTTATGCATAAAGAAGTAGGCGCAGAAAGATGTAATTTCTTTATCTTAAATTTTTAATAGCATAGTAAGATTAACATAAAAGCAACATAATAATACTAGAGTTAATGTTTTTGATAAGAAACATTGATAGGACAGTAAAAGTTAGCATAAGGAGTAAGAGAGTGAGTGCATACATTAGTTTTAAGGACATCAAGAAAATTTATGAAATGGGAGAAGTAGTGATTAAAGCAGTTGATGGGGTAGACTTTGATATTAATAAAGGTGAATTTGTTATTATCGCTGGAAGCAGTGGAGCTGGAAAAAGTACTGTATTAAATCTTTTAGGTGGAATGGACGTTCCTACTTCAGGGGATTTGATTGTAGATGGCATAAATATTAGTGGCTTCAATAGAAAGCAGTTAACTGATTATCGAAAAAATGATATAGGGTTTGTCTTTCAGTTTTATAATTTAGTTCAAAATCTAACAGCTAGAGAAAATGTAGAGTTAGCCACACAACTTATAAAAAATCCATTAGATATAGAAGAAATTTTAGATGAGGTAGGCTTACAAGAAAGAAAGAATAACTTTCCTTCCCAGCTTTCTGGAGGAGAACAACAGAGAGTTGCAATTGCAAGGGCTATTGCTAAGAATCCAAAATTATTATTGTGTGATGAGCCCACAGGAGCGTTGGACTATAACACAGGTAAGGCTGTTTTAAGTTTACTCCAAAAAATGTGTAGGCAGATGCATATGACAGTGGTTGTGATAACCCACAATTTAGCACTGACACCAATGGGGGATAAAGTGATTTATATGAAGAATGGAAAAGTAGAACGTATAGAGCTTAATCCTGAACCTACACCTATAGAAAGGATTGAGTGGTAATGAGAAAAAAGGCTTTAATGAAAGATACTATTTCAGAAATCCGCAAATCTCTTGGGCGTTTCTTTTCTATTATGGTGATTGTAGCTCTTGGAGTGGCATTCTTGGCAGGAATTAGAGTAAGTGCACCTATGATGAGAGATACAACAGACAAGTACATGGATGACTATCATATGATGGATGTGATGGTGCTTTCTACTTTAGGTTTAGAAGAGGAAGATATACAGGCATTAAGCAAGTTAGAGGAAGTAGAAAGTATAATGGGAAGTCATTCTATAGACACTTTAACGGATATTAGAGGAAGTCAACTCGTTGTAAAGGTGCATAGTTTACAAGCACTTTCTCCCGAAGATGAGCATTTTATTAATAAGCCTAAACTCATAGAAGGGGAGTGGCCTAGTTCTCCTAATGAGTGTTTAATAGATGGGACAAAATTGACTAGATTACCTCTTAATATAGGAGATACGATTACCTTAGAGACAGGGACTAGTGAAGATATAAAAGATGTTTTAGAAAACAACCAATATAAAATAGTTGGGGTTATTAACTCCCCATATTATATGCATTTTGAGAGAGGCACTGCAGAGATTGGAAATGGTAGTATAGCCAGTTTTATTTATATTCCAGAAGAAAATTTTAAAAGTGATATTTACACAGAAGCTTTTATTAATTTGAAGGGAGCAGAAGCCTTAGATAGCTATAGTGATGAATACACTACTCTAGTAGATGAATTTAAAGCTAAGGCTGAACCTATTGTGGAACAAAGAGCCTTTATGCGTTATGAAAAAATCTTAAGAGAAGGAAAAGCTGACTTAGAAGAAGGCGAGAATAAGTTAAAAGAAGAAAAAGAAAAGGCAAATAAAGAGCTAGAAGATGCAGCAAGTAAACTCCAAGAGGCAGAAGCAGAAATAAAAAATAAAGAGCAAGAGCTAATAGAGGGAGAGAATAAAGCTAATGAAGGCTTTAAGCAAGCAGAGGTAGCAATTAGCAAGGCAGAAACTACACTTGAACAAAAGCAAAAAGAGTATGAAGAAGGATTAGCTCTTTTTAATAGTCAAAAGCAAACTGTACAAGCTCAATTAGATGAAGCAAAAGCAAAGTTAGACGCAGGTAAAAATGAACTGCAAAGTTTAAAAGTAGTTTTACAAGGTATAGAAGAACAATTATCTATTGCAGAAGGTCAAGAAAGAGAACAATTACTTGGGCAGAAACAGGTAATAGAAGGGCAGATTAAAAGCTTAGAAGAACTATTAAAAACAAATGAACAAGCATATTTGGTTGCTTCTTCCGAATTTAAACAAAAAGAACAAGCACTAGTAGCTGCTAAAGCTGGGCTAGATCAAGGTAGAACAGAATTAAAGGAACAAAAGTTAAAGCTAGAAACTAAAAAGACTGAGACAACCCAAACACTGGAATCTGGGAAAGCTCAATTAGAAGAAGCTAAAACTTCTCTACAAGAAGCAAAACAAACCTATGAAACTTCTAAAGCGGAAGCTGAAGAAAAGATTAAAGAAGCAGAAGATAAAATTGCTAAAGGAAAAACAGATTTAGAAAATCTTAAAGAGCCTACAGTTTATGTATTAGGTAGAGAAGCTAATTATGGTGTTGCAAACTATGCTAGTGCAGCAGATACTATTGAACGCATTGGACAAGTATTTCCTATATTTTTCTTTGTTGTAGCAGCATTAGTATGTTTAACAACTATGACACGAATGGTAGATGAGCAGCGTATTACAATTGGGATCTATAAGGCGCTAGGTTATAGCTCAGTAGCTATCATGAGTAAGTATATGATCTATGCAGGAATTGCAAGTATTATAGGTGGCTTGATTGGGATTATAGTTGGATTCACAGTATTTCCAAATACCATTTATAGTGCCTATGGTATGGCATTTACTGCACCTTCATTAATCCATAAGTTCTATCCTATAGAAGCAATATCAGCCATTGTACTTATGGTAGCCTTAACTATTTTTGCGGCAGTATTTACAACGATTAAGGAACTTAAAGAACACCCATCAGAACTAATGAGACCTAAAGCACCAGCAGCAGGTAAGCGTATTCTGCTAGAAAGGATACCTTTTATATGGAAAAGAATGAACTTCTTCCAAAAGGTAGTTGCACGTAATATATTTAGATATAAGAAGAAATTCTTTATGACTACTATAGGTATTGGAGGATGTACAGCATTATTGGTAGCTGGTTTAGGATTAAAGGAATCTGTTAGTGGCATAGTTACAAGACAATATGGGGATATTTTTAAATATGATTTAGAGGTAGTAGTTAAAGAAGATGGTATAGGCAGTATAGAAAAAAGTGCTTATGTTGAAGAATTTTTAGAAGTAAACAAGGAAAATATCCAAGCAATTCAAGATAAAGAAAAGCGTAACGCAACTTTGCTGACACTTGGTTATTTAGAGAGTTTACCTGAATTTATTAACTTAGTAGATAGGGAGACCAGGCAGCCTCTTAATTTGCATGATGATGGTGTAATTCTATCGGAAAAATTGGCAAAGGCATTACAAGTGAATGTAGGAGATTTTATTAAATTTGAAGATAATGATCTCAATGTATATGAGGTAAAAGTTATCGGCATTACAGAGAATTATATTGGACATTACATGTATATGACAGATATATATGCTAAACAAATGAAGGGGACGGTTCCTAAGGTAAATCAACTTCTTATTCGTTTGAAAGAGTCAGAGAAAGGTAATACAGATACAATTTCTAATGACCTTACACAAAATGAAGCAGTCACATCATTTGCCTTTATGAATAAAAATGCCGAGAATTTTGAGAGCATGACAGCTAGTTTAGATACAGTCGTTATTATTCTTATTATAGCTGCAGCATTATTAGCTTTTGTAGTGCTTTATAATTTAACAACCATTAATATAAGTGAGCGTTATAGAGAGATTGCCACAATTAAGGTATTAGGATTTAATGATTTTAAGGTATCTCAATATATTTATAGAGAGAATCTTGTACTTACCTTAATGGGTGCTTTGTTTGGCTTATTATTAGGTAAGATCTTATTCCTATTCATTATTGTCACAGCTGAAATGGATGAGTTAATGTTTGGAAGAGAGTTATATGCTTCAAGCTATATCGTGGCAGTTATATTAACTTTTATTTTTTCAATGTTAGTTAATCTTATGATGCACTTTAAACTTCAAAAAATTGAAATGGTAGAATCGTTAAAATCAGTAGAGTAATTAAAAAGATTGCAATATAACCAGATGTATATTGCAATCTTTTTTGTGTATGTAATTTATTAATTAATAATAAATTACATACAAGATAATACAGGATAAGATTAAAATAAGGATATAAAGAGAAAGTGGGGGGTAGGATGAACAAGTCAGATTTAAAGAGAAACACGTATATGTTAAAAGGAACACTCGGAAAGGAAGGCTATGATTGGTGGTGGCATTCTTTCACAGGCTATCATAAAGTAACAGGTGAGCCCAAAAGCTTTTTTATAGAATATTTTATTATTAATCCTAAACTTAATCCTGATAAAGTGGTATTAGGACAGTTACCAGAGCATCAAAATCAGGGGATAAAACCTTCTTATGTAATGATTAAGGCAGGCTGTTGGGGAAAAGATGCAGTTCAATTACATGGGTTTTATCCTACTAAAGAACTAAAAATACATAATAGACCATTGAGTTTAGAGGTGGGTAGTTGCAAATTATCAGAAATAAGTATGTCTGGAAGAGTGAATATGACAAGGCAGAAAAGTAAAGAACACCCAGAATATATGAGTGATGCTGGAATGATGCAGTGGAATCTGGGCATAAATAAGCAGATAGCTTTTAATGTAGGATATGGGGCATCAAAGGTATTTAGAAAACTTAATGCATTTGAAATGTATTGGCATGCCGAGGGGATGAAAACGCAGTATAAAGGAACAGTTATCCTCAATGGAGAAGAATATGAAGTTATTCCAGAAAAGAGTTATGGATATGCAGATAAGAATTGGGGAAAAGATTTTACAAGCCCTTGGTTATGGCTGGGATGTAGTCATATTATAAGGAAAAGCGATGGAAAGGTTCTAGAAAACTCGGCATTAGATATTGGTGGAGGATGTCCCAAAGTTTTTGGGATTTCACTGAAAAGAAAATTGCTTGTGAATTTCTTTTGTGAAGGAAAGGATATGGAATATAACTTTTCAAAACCTTGGTTAAACTCTCAAATTGTTTTTAGAGTGGAGGAAACAGAGAAGGAAGTGATTTGGAGAATTATTGCCCAAGATACCAACACCTTCATTAAATTAAAGGTTACATGCAAAAGAGAAGAGATGCTTCATATTAATTACGAAGCACCTAATGGAAAGAAACTACATAATAGACTTTGGAATGGTGGCACAGGTGAAGGGCAAATGCTAGTTTATAAAAAAGAAGGAAAGAATAAACAATTACAAGAGCGATTGTATTTAAAAAATGTTGGTTGTGAGTATGGTGAGTATAGTCACTAGTCTATTTCATATACTTATAATAGAAGATTGCTAATTGTGTACGATCCCTTAAAGCGAGCTTATCTAGCATATTACTGATATAATTTCTTACAGTACCTTCACTAAGGAAGAGTTTTGTGGCAATTTCTTTGTTATTAAGACCTTCAGCAATTTCTGTTAAGAGTTCTAATTCTTTTTCTGTGAGGGAAAAATGAGGGAGTTCATTTTTTGGAGTCTCATTTATTAGACTTGGAAGTTTAGTGATGATTTCCGTACCATAGACATTTTGACCACTATACACAGCCCTCAAAGAAGGGATAATACTTTCAAAATCTTGTTTTAATAAATAGCCCTTAGCCCCTAGGTTAAGGGCTTTAATAATGTACTCATCATCTAAGAATGTAGTTAAGTAGAGAATCTTAGCATGAGGATAGGTTTCTAAAATATGCTCGCCGGCTTCTAAGCCTGTCATAATATCCATACGAATATCCATAAGTAGGATATCTGGAAGTAGTTCCTTATAAAGAGCAATAGCCATTTCGCCGTTATACCCTAAGCCAACTACATCAATATCTGGAGCAGACTGTAAAATTGTTTTTAAAGAAGTACATACCAATTTATCATCATCAATTACTAAAACTCTCATTTAAAAACCTCCTTAGGAATAGAAACAAAAATCTTAAAGCCATTTGTATGTTCAATATTTAACTGCCCATTAAGCTGATTTACCCGATCTGAAATATTAGTAAGACCGATACCATTTTTTAGAGAAAATTCATTAGAAACCTTGCCATTATCTTCAACAATAAGTTGATAGAAACCAGGATGTTCATTAACTACAACTAAGACGTGAGTAGCATTAGAGTGTTTAATAATATTAGCTAAACTTTCTTTTAAGATAGCTATAAAACTATATTTTAAATTTCTAGGAATATTTGGGCTTATATCACAGTCTAAATGGATACTACAAAAAGTAAAATGATGGACTAGTTTCTCTACTTCAGTTTGCAAGTCTAAAGATTCATCATGTAAATCATGAACACTTTCCCTAATGCTTGTCATACTCTCTGATAAAGTCACCTTAATGAGTTCCAGATTTTCTTTAATGACATCATCTTTACTAATAGCTAATAGAGCGCCTACTTGTAATAGAGAGCGGGAAAGCATATGGCCTACATGATCATGTATTTCCCTAGCAATGCGATTACGTTCATTAAGTGTAGCTACATGAATTTCATAATCTTGCTTATCCATTAACTCCTTATTCTTTTTAGCCAGAAGTATAGATTGTTCTCTTGCTTCATCTTGAAATTGAATATGTTGCATTTTGATTTTTAGCAAAGAGGAAGTACGTTTTCTAAGAAGACAAGACATACAAATAAGGAGAAAACAAAGCAAGCATAGGCGTATATTAGTAGAGTTAAAATGAATAAGTAAAGGGAAGAGACTTATGTAGCCTAGACGATGGTCTTCTTCTAAAAAAAAGTCATAGCTTACAAGAGGTAAGAAGAAGAAAAAAGTAATATCAGTAAAGGAAAGTACAATATATAAGACATAGAATAGGTACCGACTTTTATGAGGGGATATATATATATTTAAACAAACAACAAATAAGGAGACTAATAGAGGTAAAATATGAAAAATATCAGTTCCTTCTAATATAAATAAAATAATTCCTATAAGCCCTATAAGAAACTTATCTACATAATCCATTTTATCATCTCCTCTTCTCTGTCTAAGGTATCTACATTTATTCTAATTAAAGGATGGATTATTAGCAATAGTAAGAAAATAAAGTGACATTTGTCATCTTCTATTTGGAGAATAGACACTACATCAATATCTTTGAAAAGCGTAGTATAGAATTATAGTTAAGGTTAAATGTGGAGGAGATAAAGATGATTGTTAAAGTAGATAATTTAGTAAAACGATATGGGGAACTTTTAGCAGTAGACCATTTAAATTTACAGGTAAAAGAAGGGGAGATTTATGGATTACTTGGACCTAATGGTTCAGGAAAATCCACAACTATCAACTGTATAATTTCATTGCTTACATATGACAAAGGAGAGATACAGCTATTTGGTAAGAAAATGACACCAAATGCCTATGAGTTAAAGAAAAATATAGGTGTTATTATGCAAGATGTGGCAGTATTCGATGAGTTAACAGTCTATGAGAATATTGATTACTTCTGTGGACTATATATTAGGAACAAGGCAGAGAGAAAAGTTCTTGTACAAGAAGCTATAGAATTTGTTGGGTTAGAGGAATTTACAAAATTTTATCCTCAGAAGTTAAGTGGAGGCTTGCTTAGAAGGTTAAATATTGCATGTGGTATTGCACACAAACCAAAACTTATTATTCTAGATGAACCTACTGTAGCAGTAGATCCACAAAGTAGAAATCATATTCTAATGGGTATTCAAAAACTTAATAAACAAGGAGCTACTATCATTTATACCTCACATTATATGGAGGAGGTAGAAGAAATTTGTAGTCAAATTATGATCATGGATAAAGGTAAGGTCCTAGCAGAAGGAACAAAAAAGGAACTTAAAGAGATGATTAAGCTGGGAGAAAAGATAAAAGCCGAAGTATATAGCCTAACAAAAGAACAATTAGAAGAAATTAAAGTACTTAAGAATGTAAGTCAAGTTCAATATAAAGACAATCAGTTAACAGTTGCTTTTATAAAAGGAAAAGAAAACTTAATTCGTTTATTAGACTTTTTTGAGAAAAGGAATATACCTTTTGGAAATGTATATTCAGAATTACCAACACTTAATGATGTGTTTTTAGAGATTACGGGAAAAGAATTAAGAGATTAAGGGGGGAAAATATGTTTATATTTTCATTGAAGTATCGTATGAAAAGAATGTTAAGAGATAGAAAGTCATTAATGTGGACATTGATTTTTCCTATATGCCTAGGTACTTTTTTCTTTTTAGGACTCTCCAATGTAAGTAAGCCAGATTTTTATATTAAAAGTAAAATTGCTATTGTCGAAAATGATGAGTACATTAATGATAAAGATTTTAAAAAGGTAATAGAAACAGTAACTGAGGAAGAAAAACCTTTGTTTGAAGCTACAGTAACAAGCAAGGAAGAAGCCGAAGATTTATTAGATCAAGGAAAAATAACAGGGTATATAGAACTCATTGATGGCCCCAAGCTGATAATTAAAGAAAATGGGGTTAGCCAAAGTATTATTAAAACTTTTTTAGATCAATATGAGAGAAGGCTTGAGAGTTTGAATCATATTTTTTCAATAGAGCCTAATATAGATGTACAAAAACTATTAGAAGATGTAAGTGAGAATACATCATATATTACTAAAGAAAGTACAGGTAATACAGATTTCAATATACTAACTAATTATTTTTATGCACTACTAGCAATGAGTTGTTTGTTTGCAAGCTCTAATGGCGCTAGAGAAGTTATGGATATTCAAGCAGACTTATCTAAGACGGGGGCTAGAATTAACGTAGCACCTATTCAAAAGCTTACTTTATTTTTAAGTGGAATATGTGCAGCTTTAGTCATCCAGATGATAGCCTTTTGTATAGTACTAGCATATATTACACTTGCTTTAAAGATAAATTTAGGATCTAGAACAGGATATATTTTATTAACAGGTTTTATTAGTACTTGGGTAGGAGTGAGTTTGGGAGCATTTGTAGCAGCAGTTATAAAAGGTGGAGAAAACCTTAGGGAAAGTATATTTGTTACAGTAGCTGTAGGAGGAAGTTTTCTATCAGGACTCATGTTATACAATATGAAATACATTGTGGCTACCTACTGTCCTATTATTTCATACATTAATCCATCCTCTCTTATAACAGATGCATTTTATTCATTATATTATTATGAGACTTTTTCTAGATATTATTTAAATATAGGTATATTATGCATAGAATTAATTATTTTATGGATTGGAACTTATATGGTTATAAGGAGGAAAAGATATGCCAGTATATAAAGCTTTTTTTAAGATATTAAAGAGTCAAAAAGTATCTATAGCTGTTTATATAGGAATCTTTTTAGCTATTACACTCATTTATAGTGGAGTAGGTGGAAGTAGTGCAACTACAAGCTTTGAAGAAAGTATAACAAGAGTAGCTATTTTTAACGAAGATGAATCAAATGAAATAACAGAAGGATTAAAAGATTATTTAGCACCACATGCTGAATATATAGAAATAGAAGATTCATCAGAGCGTATTCAAGATGCACTTTTCTTTAGAGCCGTAGAGTATGTTATTCGTATACCTAAAGGTTTTACGCAGCAATTAATGAAGGGAGAACAACCACAATTAAGTTGTATAATAATTCCTGATAGTAGTGCTGGTGTTTATATTGATTTATTAATAGAGGAATATTTAAATACGTGTAAGTTATACCTTAATAATGTGGATGGATTAACTAAAGAACAGATAGCTGAATATGTAAAAAAAGATTTGTCGATTCAAACAGAGGTAAAATTAAAAGAAGCTAATAAGAAAAATAATCTTATAAATTATATCAATTATCTAGCTTACGCTTTCTTAAGTATCTTCACTGTAGGGCTTTCGGCTATTATTAATGTATTAAATAAGAGTATGATTAAAAAGAGAAATAGTTGTAGCCCGATGAAACCCAATAATATCAATCTACAGATATTGCTAGGATGTACAGTATTTACAATTGTGGTATGGGGAGTATTAACAGGAATTGGATTTATTATTAATCAACAAAGATTATTTACAGAAAAGGGAATATGCTTTGGTATTAACTCATTTGTACTTGCATTATGTACGGCAAGCATCAGCTTTTTAGTAGGGCTGATTATAACAGACAAGAAGACTACTATCTTTATTTGTAATATATTATCATTGGGGTTATGCCTCATTAGTGGTGTGTTCGTGCCACAATCATTTTTAGGCAGTGAAGTAATTAAAATAGCTTGTTTTAATCCTGTATATTGGTTTGTAAAAGCAAATGAGGGTATTAATACAGCAACAAATATTACATTATCATCCAGTGTTGTAAGAGCTATAGGGATTCAGGTTGTATTTGCTGCGGTAATTACCATGATTGCATTAGTAATTAGTAAAAAGAAGAAACTAGATTATTAATCTAATCAAATTCAAGCAGCAATAGGGGGATTAATTTGAAATAGAGAAACATATTTAGATTAATAAATAGAATATTATTAAGTAGGGGAGCTATGAAACTAAGAACTTAGTATTAAGCTCCTTTTACTATATTAAGTTTAAACCAACTTAGTTCTATATTAAAGAAAACAACCTAGCATATTCCATGACCAAGAGTAATAATATTTAAGATGAAGGGGAGTGGCGTATATATGTAAAAACATATAATAATCATTTAAATAATGATGAGAGGATTAAAAAAACAAATATCAAATAGATGAATTAAAACTGATAAAATGGTATATAATAAGGCTTATCATCATAAACAAAAAGTCGAATCAAAAAGAAATATAAAAAAGTTGTAAAAAGGTGTTGACTTATGCAAGGCAATCATGTAATATTATACAAGTCAGCGGCGAACAGCAGCAGACAATAAGCCTTGATAATAATGAACTTTGAAAACAAAATAGTAACTATAAACCAGTCGATTCATTACGTCTCTATTAAGAGATGAGAATCAGTACATTTGTACTAAGTAAAATAGTCAGTAACAGAAATGTTACACGGACAA
>JAEZJJ010000107.1 GCA_023436395.1 Bacillota bacterium
GGAAAATGAGTGGTCAGGGGTATCTGGAGTAGTGACTTGAGAGCATTTTTCAGAAGCACTTAACGAACGTTTTAGATGGGTTTTAGGCAGCTGTCTGAACGAAGTGAGTTCTGCCGTTCATCTAAATAAGTGAGTTTAGTGCTACGGAAAATGTGAATCGGAACAACGGAAGATACCCCTGACCACTCATTTTCTCCCAGCACCCTCTTTTACAAACACCAAGACACTGACAGAACCCATCTGCTAGCGCATCTGGTCGTAACACTCACGTGTTACTTTTCTTTCTGTCAGTAGCGGGGAACGGAAAAAGTAAATACCCACTAGCGTTGGTGCTTCCTTTTATCCTTATCCCGCTAAATTTCAATTCACTTAATTTCTTCTACTAAGAATTTACTATAAAAGAAAGCCTCATCTTGCATGAACAGCTTCTCAGAGATTTTCTCCAGTGTTTCTACTTTCCCCTCTAATGCCTCAGGACACTTTCTTGGAACAAGCATATTCCAGTACACCATTCTAGTACCTGATTGACCATATTGAATTAGTGCCTCATAAATCTTCTGCATTTCGCTTTCTTCCATATATTCAAAGATGTCACTTAGGTTATAGCCATCAATACTTTCACCATTATATGTTTCTAAGAAACCTTCAATGCTATTTAGATGAAGTTCTAAACGATCGACATTAGCTTTAATTGCCTCAAAATGCTCTTTTCTTAAATAATAAGGTAGGTTTTCTTTATAATTACCAAACAAAATATACTCTAAGTATGGATTTTTAGAACAGTCTAATTCTGTTAAAGCATGGCGAACACGCTTTAGAATATTTTCTGCTACATGCCCCTCTACATATTTAAAGAAAGCAGCATCTCTCCCTAATTTACCCATCATCTTTCTAGAGAAAAAGAATCTAAATAACAATTGCCATCTATGATTATCCCATTTCTCATCATAGAATCTCAATCGTTCTGCTTTTGTCTTTGGTCTTACCAATTCTTTAACGGTATTTTTGCTATGTATTAACGGTAATACCTTTGTTCTAAAAAGCTTAAAGTAGTTTTCAAATTTTCCTACATGAATAATCCCTGCTTCTATTAATTCTTTATGATGATCCCAGTAAGACTGCACCTCTTCTGGCAATTCAGCTTTAAGTTCTTCATATATAGCTATTCTGTTTTTGCATTCCCTTACTCCCAAAAAACTTAATAGTGTCTCATAATCTAGTTTCTTAAATGCCGCTTTTTTAAGATGAACACAATATAGCTGAACAGGATTAAGGTCTAGTGCTATTACCTTCCCCACTTTCTCCGTAAGCATGGCGAGACTATTATCTCCTCCAGATGCTATAGATACATATATCCCATCTTCCTTAAGTGCTAACCCTTTTAATAAAATATTGGTATCTTCCCAGCACTGTGCATATCGAATCATCGAAAAGTCTGCATAGTTTTCAATTTCACTTTTCATCTTTTTCCCCTTTTATTATTGAATATAAGTTTCTATCTTACCACTTCGTATCCTCTATCTTCTAAGGCTATTAATGCCTTTTCAAAGTTTTCTTCTTTGGTTAGGATATAATCCGTATTAAAGGTAGAAATAGCAAATATGCCTATTCCTTCCTCAGCTAGTATAGTAGACAGTTTTGATAAAATACCTATAAGTGAGAAATCTAATACGCCCTCAATACGAAAGCCTCTCCAGCCATCTTCCCTCTCTAGAGTTACACTTGGTACATATCTTGTGGCACATACTAAAGATAATTCCTCATCTGTCTTTCCTATAAAGCAAAAAGAATCTGCAAAATTAACCTCATTAACATCTTTTATTTTACATACAGAAAATACTTCGTTTATTACTTTAAGTTTCATTCTATTCATCCTTTCTTATATCCTAAAATCAGTATAACTAGTAATCTATAAAGCACCTAAGCTTATCAACATTAAATTATTATCAAAACTTATATATTAGTATTTGGGATAAATAATACATTAGATTTCCTGCCACTACATATCTTTTTCATCTTTATTTCTGCAATTCTAAGCACAATAGGATTAACATAACGTGCTTTCTTTGGGCATATGGCTACACATTGTAAACATGAAATACATACTTCTTTATCACAGCTTCGATAGTTATCAGAAGGTATAGCATGGACTGGGCATTTTCTATAACACAAACCACAGTTTGTGCACTGCTTATGTGCTTTTGGTTTGATAGGAATTGATAAATATTCCCGGTATGGTTTATTTCCAGGCACTTTTATGGGAGTAAGAGGCTTATCCATAACCTCTTTACATTTGGCAGAAAAAAGCTTCAGTTCTTCTATATCTCTTGAATCTGGCCTTCCTGCTCCATACTTCGGTAATACCGAATGTCTAGTAGCAGCTGCAACTGCACAAGTGCATATAAAATTACAAGATTCCATAGTATCCTTCAGTTCCAACAATGTATCATCAAATGCTCGATTTCCATAGGTAGCTATTAACATAGCTTTTGCTCCATTTCCCCCTAATTGACGTAGTTTGGGAATGATAAATTGAGGAACACGTCCGCTAAAGCTGGGGACTGCTATAATACAAATATCATTATTAGTGAATGAAATATCTAAAATTGATTCATGTGAACTGGATAAGTCTATATATTTTTTCTCACAATCCCATGAGGAAACCAAAATATCAAGTACTTTTTTAGTTCCGCCAGTTGGACTAAAGTATAAGGCATAAATTTTCATATGAAACCTCTTATTTATGGATTTTGTTATTTTGATATATCTCAAAGCTATTTTGATAACTCCAAAAGTAGCATTTGTCTTTGATTAATCCAATTTTACTTTTGATTAATTAAACTCCTCCTCATGTTTCTTAAAAAATTCATAGTATGAACGGACATTGGATAAATCTGTCCACTTCTTTACATCAACGGGGTTTTCATCCATATCATAAATCTTTGCCCCTTTAATAGATAAAATAAAGGGTGAATGGGTTGCAATAATAAACTGACACCCAAAGAACCTTGCACTATCTTCAAGAAATTTTAATAGTTCCTGCTGCTTTTCTGGAGATAGACTATTCTCTGGCTCATCAAGTAAATATAAGCCGTTATCTTTTATTTTATCTACAAAATAGATAAAAGCACTTTCTCCATTGGAATGTTCTCTAACATTTCCCATCAAATTGCTTCTAATGTATTTTGACTGCGTTTTGCGCCTTGCCATATTGACCTTTTTGAGCTGTTCATAGTCATCTATAGATTTCATCTGAAATTTAGAGTACTTTTCATCTAAGTATTCTTCAAATAGTTCTTCTCTTTTCTGATTGATGCCTTCATTAATGTTTCTAAGATTAAGCATAAAGTCAAAGACATCATCACTTGTAATGATTCTACTATCACATGTGATAGGATTTTCTACCTCGTAGGAACACCTATCTGTATAATCCTTAAAAAAATTCGTTCTATTAAAAAGAGTATCACGGGTCAATTGTAGCTTTTCAGCTATTACATTCAATGCCGTTGTCTTTCCTGAGCCATTTCCACCATATAAAATGGTTATTGGTTCAAAATCCAGAACTCTCAGCTGATTTTTTGAGAGTATTTGAAAGGGATAAAAGGAATCATAACAAGTTCTCTTTTCAGCCATCAAAAAACTATATTCAAGCTCTACATCTGGAAATTTAAATTGTGATAAATACACCATAAATATCTCCACCTATTTAATCTAATCTATTAAAATCATATTGCATTGCTCTTTAAAATCTCTACTATTCCTTTAGTACCATCTAGCCTAAGATAGTCACCATCCTGTATTTTCTTTGTCACGTCTTCTACGGATACTACTGCTGGAAGCCCTAACTCCCTAGATACAATAGCTGCATGTGAAAGTAAACTTCCCCTTTCCACTACAACCCCAGCTGCCATATTAAAGAGTAATATCCAACCCGGATCAGTTTGCTTAGCAATTAAAATTTCTCCAAATTGTAAGCCTGCTTCTTTAGGATCTAGAACTACTCTTGCATATCCTTCTACTATACCAGAAGAACACCCTAGACCGATGAGAATATTGGCAGGCTCCACGCTATCTTCTTCGCCTTCTCCTCTTTCTCCATCTCTCATATCTTTGATAAGTTCATTTTGTATGGTTTCATTAAAGTCATCTATGCGCTTACTACTGCCAAAACAACCCTTTACCATAAAGCGTCTTGGTGGATCTTCCTTTAAGGCATCTCTTTGGTAATCTTGTTTTCTAAGAACAATGAGTTCTTTTAAATGATAATTTGTAGCTGTATGGTCAATGACCCCCAGTATTTCTTGGACCTCTAGATAAAAAATATCCTCTTGATTTTCAATGAGGCCTGTAGAAGCCCATCTCATTCCTATTTCTAAAAAGATTTGTCTTACTCTACCAAAAAGCCTGGTTCTTTCAAATCTGAGATTTTCTCTATTACGCACCAGCCTTCTTGCAGCTTTAACTACCTTTATATAACTCCTTCGTTTTAAACCTTTAAGCTTGGTATCAACCTGCTCTTCTAATAGTTGATCTAGGTTAAAGGTTTCCCCTTTTCGCCTATTCATACTGTTAGCCCCAATAGCACGATACAAAATAAGGGGATCATCTGCCACTGTTCTAGATTCTAATTTAAGTTCATCTAAACACCTATCACTAAAGATGGTTAAATACTCATTAATTTGACTTTTTAACTCAGACAATGTTTCAAGCTCCCTTTCAATGGCTTGAAGACTTCCTTCTAAGAACAGTTTCCCTAAAGCTTTTTCTCTTACATAGGCCCCCATCTGTCCTATCATCTCGGCTGGCTTAGCACTAATAATACCCCCTTGACCTATTAGAAACTGATTCGCTAGACTTTCATCTTCCAACCACTTCTTTGATAAACTACGAAGTAAGCCATGACCAATCATACAGAAGAAATCATTAGCTAAAGGCGCATCCCATTTGGTCATAAGCTTCTTTTCTAAAAGCTTATAATAGCTATACAACTCATCTAGCCTCATATTTTGAACGTCTATTTTCCCTAAGCTTTCATCTAATCTCTTATAAAACTTCTTAATACTCTTTTCTAATCTTCTATACTCACCTAACATCTTAAAACCCGTTTTGATAAGCCTAAGTAAATCCTTTGTCCGCTCTAAACCTTTGGCTTCAGGAGTTTCAAGACTTTTCACGAAAGCCTCAGGGAGTTCTCCTTTAACACCCATCATCTGTTCCATGAACTTCTTATTAAACTGATAGCCTGGTAAAATGGCTAGAAGCTTATACCAAGAAACCAGATTATAATAGACTCTGTGATCTACAAAGCCTAACATATTATCAAAGATTTGTGTTTCCCTTTGAATCACCGTTTCACTTACACCAAAATTCCTACAGAACTGACGATATACCTCTGCATAAGCTTTTCTAATGAAAGAAAAAGTAAGAGGCATAGTAGTGCCAATATAACTTTCTGCTATATTGCTATTATCAAATACACCTACCATGCCCTTTTCTTCTAATGTTAACCCTAATGTTGTAATAGGTCTGGATTGTAATAAGTACAACTTTCCCTCTTCAAAAGCCCACTCAATATCTTGATATTTATTAAAATGCCTACTAGCCTTTCTAGCTAAAGTTGCCACTGCTTTAATCTGATCATCACTAAGCACGGTTCTATTTCTTTGCCCTGGCGACTTAATAACCTTAAGCTCTCCATTTTCTATACCATGCTTAACTTCCTTTTCACCTAATGTTCGTTTTAAGACCTGTCCCCACTTATCTACTTCGTAGACATCTGCATCACAAGCACCATCTACAAGACTTGAACCCAAACCAAATACTGCTGATACAATAGCTGTTTTAATATCCCCATTCGTTGGATTGACTGCAAAGGCAACGCCTGCTTCACTAGCACATACCATCTTTTGAATAATTACTGCTGGTACTTCTATCTCCTTGGCTAATTGTCTTTGTTCTTTATAGGCTTTTACCCTGTCACTAAATGCAGACTCCCATACTTTATAAACTGCAGAAATGATTTCTTCTGCCCCTATCCATAAGTAAGTTTCAAATTGTCCTGCAAAGGAAGTGGCTATACCATCTTCACTTAAGGCTGATGACCTTACTGCATATTTCCCTTCTGCTCCTAATATCTCTAGGACTTCTCTGAGTTCTTGCTCTAATAGCTTCTTTTGCTCTAGATGTTTTGTTTCCTCAAAAGCCGAAGGTAACACTACCACCCATTCAGGAATATTAAAGTTGCCCTCCGATAGATCTAAAAGTGCAGCTGCTTTCCCACCTATTTGTTTACGTTCTTCCTTGGTTAACTCCGCCCCATACTTTATGTACTTCATCTTATCCCCCAACTCGCTATTATAGATTTAACTTCATAGACACCTTTTATAACATTTCAACTAGAACAACCTCGTTTTCATCAGGGTCCTTTAATCTTAGTTCATAGGTTCCCCACTCATATTTAACAGGCTCTTCTAAGGTAAGACCTTTTTCCTTCAACCAAACTATCGTTTCATCCAGATTATCACACCTAAAAACAAAGGATTGAGCTCCTGTAGTTGGACAGTTCCAAATCAAACTATCCCAAATGCATAAGGCTGGAGCATTCTCAGAAAATCCAAAATATACACCATTACTATCATCTACATCTGTTTTGATAATTGGTAGCTCTAGTACTTTGCCATAAAACTCTATTAATTCCTTTGCCTTTTTAGATAAAATATTGACACACATAAAATCCTTAATCATCTTTACTCACCTCAAATATTATTAATTTAATAAAAACCCTTTTTAATTACTACTTCTACTCTTTAATTTCCTCTTATAACTGATTGATATCTTTAGACAGATGATCAATGCCTTTAAACTCTGGTACAACAATGGATTTTATGTTTTGCTTGATTTCTGATTTCACATGAGTAATACACATTTGCCATGCTCCCCCTATACTTCTACAATCATCCTCTATTAAAATATCTGGCCTGATCATTTCTACAATATCTATATAACTTTCCTTTGCTTCTCTCACTGCCATAAAACTGCCAGCGAACCCATACTTCTGTAATATATTTGCTATCTCCTCAGCTTGCTTTTGCTTACGTGAGGTACAATAAATAATATTAGCCCCTTGTTGCTCCCATGAATTTATAATCTCCACCGCATTTCCAATTGGTATGTAAGACTTGTGCTTGTACAGGGTGAGCCATGACTTTGGCTTTAGTACTGTCCCCTCTAAAAATATCATTATTGTTAAACCTGTATGTGGCTGCCTATCAAGATAAATTTTCTTCATTTTTAAACATCATCCATTCTATACTCAACGATTTCTTCTAAAGCTTTCCTTGGACGCTGATTTGGCTTTTCTAAAGAATGACCTAATGCAGGGAACCTCTAAAACTATTTTTATCCCCCTATGCCCTTTGAGTTTTATTCTTGACCTTTAAACTATAAATCTCTTCTCATCAAGCTAAAACTTTGTGCTGTAGGTCCAATGCTAGGTTGATTAGCTAAAAATAAGGCAAGCTGGGTAACATCTTCTGGCGACTTATTCCATTCCCCATTAATTGAGGAAGCAGAATGACTATCTCCTATACTTTTCTCACCCATTTCTGTATTAACTGGTCCTGGAATAAGTTCATTCAATACAACAAACATTCATTCCTTGCGCTGCATAGGTTAATGCAATTGCCCTACCAATTCCCTTTCCTGCCCCTGTAACTACTGCTGTTTTTTGCATATATAACACCTCTCTATCTATTTACTAGTAATCTATCGTTTCATTTCCATGAATTAAAAATCACAACAGTAGAGGTATAATCCCTAGAGATAAATAATCTACCAGTGTCCATGCTCCAGATAGTACTTCTAACTTAGAACCATTTTTACCATGAGGTTTTTTTAGGTATTTTATAGCTCCTATCAAACATGCAATAAATGCTCCACCTAAGGTTATGCTTGCTAGGGCCGCCCCTCCCAACTGGTAGACCGCAAAAAAAGTGGATGCCAATGACATAATCATCGCTCCTAACCATATGCCAATACTCTTCTTTTGCCCCCAAAGCTTAGAATAAGTTTCAACCCCTTCTTCCTCATCTTCTTCTGCTCTCATTTTACGTCCAACCTCAATGACTATCCCATCAAAAAAACTAGAAATAATAAACCATACTAATCCACTTCCTATTTGTACTCCTGGTCTAGGCCAGAACTCACATGCAGTAGCAAAGAAATCTAGCTGAGGCATAATGAGCATATGGCTAAACATATACCACCCCATATGTCTCCTCAACCACTTACTTATAAAGAACTCCTTACACATACAACCATAGTAAATCCATAATATGACTAGTAATATGAGTAATCTTGGTTCATAAATACCACAAATAATAAACTGCCCTACCCCTAAGCCAAACCCTATTCTCCCTAATTCTTCTCTTTTTACTAAACCTCTAGGGACAGGTCTATAAGGTCTGTACTTAGAATCCTCTTCAAAATCCTTATATTCATCTGCAATTCGAAGTAACATAAAAAAAGAAATAGATACATAAAAGGATACTGCCAAGGCTTTAATGGTTATTTGACCATTAAGGGTTGCTGCTGAATAACTAATGGCACTAAAACTAAAAGCCAAAATCATAGGTATGTACATTGCTAATGGAAAACGTTCTTTTTGATAGATATACCATCTATTTTGCTTCATTTAGATTTTCCTCCCTATTTTGGATTAATTTAATATTCTATAGCAAAATTACAAAGCTTGTACATTTTTGATCCATTGCTATCTTCCTCTATACCCCTTATAATTATACGATAAATATTCTATCTTTTTAGATTATTTTAAACAATAAATCAGGTATTGTAAATCTATATTCAGGTGATTGAAAGTTATAATATATCACCTCAACGAGAGAAAAATAAACTGTATAATCTCTATTCTGTTAGGAGGACACTCAAGTTGAAAACAAAGGAACAGATTTTTAGGTTCATCAAAAAGCAAAAAGTAGCATTTATTGCATCTGTAGATCAAGACGGATTTCCGAATATGAAAGCCATGCTCATGCCTCGCAAGATACAAGGAAACTGTTTTTATTTTTCAACAAATACCTCATCTATCCGCGCTAATCAATATGAGAAAATGAAAAGGCATGTATTTACTTCTTTCATAAAGGGGTTCTTCGCTATGAAGGCGTTATGCTTATCGGCACGATGGAAGTAGTAGAGGACGCTGAAACAAAAAAGGAAATTTGGAGAACAGGAGATACTATGTTCTACAAGAAAGGTGTAACAGATCCTGATTATTGCGTACTTAAATTTACTGCAATAAAAGGGAGATATTATTGCGATTTGAAAACCGTGAGTTTTGATTTGTGATTAAATAAAGCACCATTTATGATGAAAAGGATTCTATGGTACCAGTCTCTAAATGTTAAATATAAACTTATGTATAACAACAGAGGCAGAGGATTATCCCCTGCCTTATAATTTTGTATAAAAATAGAACTGCCCCAACTAATCTACTTGATTAATTGTGTCACAGTCCCATTTTTATCTAATTGTCCAAGTCCTATTTGATAAAAACACTCTGTACTAATCAAATATCTATTTTGATAATATGCATCTGACGCCTTAGTAATAGGGTGTGGGGCTAATATAAATGCATTAGTAAATCCTGCTCTCTTTGTAATCTCCGTAACATCATCTGAGGTATTGCCAAAGGGATAAGCTATACTTGTTACCTCTACACCTAATTCATGTTCTAAAACTTCTTTGCTTTTCTTAATATCTTCATAGAATATTTCATAATTGCTTTCATCAAGAAAAACGGCTTCATCATCTTCTAAGTAATGCATATTATATGTATGAGACCCAAAAGAAACTAATCCACTTTCTTGCATTTCTCTTAACTGGTCCCAATTACATAACTTTAAATTATTAAAATTATTGTTTCCTACTTGTCCAACAATTATATACATGGTAAAAGGAATACTTCTCTCTTTCAAAATAGGGTAGGCTTTCTCATAAACAGAGATATCCCCATCATCAAAACATATCCATACACACTTTTCTGGAAAATTTCCAGTTATTCGAAACTCTTCTATTTCTTCTAAAGTTGCAAAATATGCCCCTTGCTCTATTAGAGTATCTATCTGAGTTTCAAAGTCCTCTGTATAAACTGTATATGTGGTTAACTCTTTATCCTGTGTCACAAATTCCAAAATCTTGTTCCACAATGTTTCCTCTCTTATGTAGTGATAACTCATTGCAATAATTGTTTCTTTAGCAGGTACTTGATTATATGTTTTTTTAGAACCTTGGGCTAGTGTAATAACTCTAATGGCAATTACTACTCCTATTAATAAACCTAGGCTTACTTTTAAAATTCCCCTTCTTCTATTACTCATTTAAATATGCCTTCTCTTCTACTAAATTCTTTATAGGATTAGTCTCTAATGCAATTACCCTATTATTTTGCAGTTGCTTATATACCTCAGGGTCTATTAATCCTAACTCTAATATTTCCTGTTGTGTTGTAGGCATAGGTTCCTTTCGTCTGTGCAGCTTGCCATATCTCTTAAAATTATAAAACTTCCACATTGATAAAACTGTCATACTCGCTACAAACCATGCTAAAGATACTAAAATAAACTGATTTAAGTCTTCATTTGTAACTTTTAAGATAGCTTTTAAAACTCTAAGCTCCTCTGTATTAGTGTCTATTATAGCACTAATAAACACTGACATAACAATGATGATATATAGCCACATTATTAAATCCACTAAATATACTAGTGCTTCCTTTAAAATATGACGCTGACTATGAATGATATATTTACTATTTACGCTACTTTTCTTTCCCCTCTGTCTGGAGATTCCCATGTTGCATAACCTCCTTTTAGTTTAGCTTTAACGGCCCTAGGTAATGCAGCTATTACAACGCTTACGTTGACAATCCAATAGACCCCAGGATACCATGCTACCCATAAATAACTCTTACTAATGTTATCATATTGTCCATCATTCTTTAGAGATATTACAAGCTGTATAACACTTAATGCACTCAATGCAAAGGCAGAAAAACCTATCCATATAAATATATCTCCTATTGTTTCGGCACAACAACAAATATGAGTAGTATATAAAGCCCATAAAATTGACCATACAATGCTAATTAATTGCTCAATATAAATTGGCCACAATCTTCTTTGTCTCCAATCACCAAAGATACTCCAGTGACGAAGCAAAACTTCTTGTCCACCCTGTGCCCATCTTACACGTTGCTTCCATAAACCTGTAAGCTTTTCAGGTACCAGCATCCAACATAATGCTGCAGGTTCATAACGTACATCCCAAAACTTCCTTTGCAGTTTCCAAGACACTGCTATATCCTCTGTAATCATATCCCGGTCCCATAGTCCTACACTTACTAATGCCTTTTTACGAAAAGCAACTACTACACCTGAAACAGTCATAATCTTTCCTAGGATACGCTGGGTTCTCTTAATAGACCCTATGATAGAAGCATATTCTACTAATTGCAATTTTGCTAATAATGTATCTCTATTACGAATACGAGGATTTCCTGTTACAGCTCCTACTCTTTCACCATTTTCAAGGAAATGACGCACAAGATAATATGGTGCATCATCATCTAATATAGCATCAGAATCTATACATACTAAATACTCATATTTTGATGCATGGGCGGCTATATGAAGAGCATTGGCCTTCCCTTTATTTTCTCTACAATCAATTACACGCAGCTTACTATACTTATCTACTAATCTTCTTAGAATCTCACCTGTTTCATCTCTACTTCCATCATTAATAGCAATAATCTCAAATTTTGGATAGGACAACTCAGATAAATATTTTATTGTTTCTTCCACTGTGTCTTCTTCATTATAACAAGGTACTAATATACTAATAGGTGGCCATTCATATTCTTCTTTATGTAGGCTAATATTTTTCTCTTGTGACCTTGCAAATATTAAGGTTCCTGCAATCCATACCATTGACATCAAATAGGGATACCAAAACACAAATCCCCCTATAATCTCCAATACTTTTTGCACCACATCATCTCCTATCCTATACCCCATACTGTACATTTCTAATATAACAAGAAGCTCCTAACTGCTGTAATTCATCATTAATACTTATTCCATATTCATCTAAAGACCAATTTTCTCCTGATACTATGTCTACTATATAAAGATCATATCCACCTTTACTATCTGGCATTGTACTACTTATAATCATAAGCCTATCTGAGATTGGACACGGATCTGATGAATTATAGTCTGAACTACCAAATTGAGAGACTATACCCCTCTTGCCTTCTTCCATAATGACTATGACATCTGATTTATTTTGAGCAGAGTACCACTTAGAAAAGTATAATTTATCTTTATAAGTAACAGGATAATATGCTTGCACACCTGTTTCTGCATATATAGGTGTAATAACTGTTTCTTCTTCTATCTTCTCTATCTTACAAATTCTTGCCCCTTCACCGCTACCTTGCATACAGTAGATAGCATCTCCTTTTGTACTATAATAGGGCATAGATTCTTCTTCCATATCTTGTGTAACCGGATATGATTCTCCTGTTTGTAAATCCATCTCCCAAATATCATATACCATTTTATCTAGTACGCTGTTCCAATAGCCTTGTTTATAAACCACCTTTGTTCCATCTGGTGAAAACTTAGGATCTTCATTCCTAAAATTATTATTTTTTGTTAGGTCAATTAATTCTTTAGTATCTAATCTATAAAGAAAGATATCCCATTCTTCACCATAGGATTTATTTACAATACCCATAAATACAATAGCTGTACCCTCTCTATTAAAACTAGCATTCATTGTATGATATGCACCTGAAATATAATCATTGATGCATATCTTCTCTTTAGTTTCAAAATCCACTAAATAAATTTTGCTATCTCTAGCTTCATAATCTGAATAACTATGGTATACCATTTTACCTTCAATAATAGGTCTCTCACCTTTACTTGTCTGGGCTAATATTGGTCTAATACTTAATAACACCCCCAATAAACATGGAATTAAATTCGATTTAAAAATACTTAATATTTTATAATTCACCATAATATTATACATTATTTCTCCTGATTCAAAAATTGACATTTTTCACACATTTTAATGTTATATCTATCTTTTTTTTAAACAATTAAACAATTAAATAATTAAACAACATATAGCTTTTATAAAAAATCCTAAAACACATTAATAAATCTCTTCTAATATGTCTTAGGATAAATTATTTTATATCATTATATCTTAAAAGTTTCACTAGCATTTCTAAGCACGATTACACTCTCTTTGATTTGCTCAGTTTGTACAAGCTACATTTTGAATTTGGTCTGCCTATTCTATTACAGTAAGTATTTCCGCCTTAGCATACTTATATAACTTATTAGCCTCACTATCTAAGCTAATAAGATTCTATCATTATCTAATTCCTTATGACTTTCCTTCTTAAATAAGGCTAATGCATCTGCTACTGTCATATTAGCACGTTGTTCTCCCTGAATATCTAGTACAATTTTGCCACTATCCATCATAATAGTTCTATTCCCCAAGTCTAAAGCAGATTGGATATTATGAGTAATCATCATCGTTGTAATCTGGTGTTCTTTTACAATTTCTTTTGTAATCCTAAGTACCTTTTCTGCTGTACCAGGATCTAGAGCTGCTGTATGTTCATCTAAAAGTAAAAGCTTAGGGGTTACTAAAGTACTCATTAAAAGTGTTACTGCCTGTCTTTGCCCCCCTGATAAAAGCCCCATCTTAGTTTTCATTCTATCTTCAAGCCCTAAGTCTAGTTGTGCCAGTTTTTCTCTAAAAAGTGTTCTTTCCTTACTACTCATTCCAAAGCTAAAACGCTTATTGGTGCTACGAGCATAAGATAGAAGTAAATTCTCTTCAATAGTCATAGAAGGTGCTGTTCCCTTTAAAGGATCTTGAAAAAGTCTTCCTATATTTTTGGCTCTCTTATACTCCTGCATAAAAGTAATATACTTACCATCTAGCATAATTTCTCCTTCATCAGAAAGAAAATCTCCTGCTACTAGATTAAACAAGGTTGATTTACCTGCCCCATTAGAACCTATGATTGTTACAAAATCGCCTCTTTCTAGATGTAGATTTATCCCATTCATAGCCACTTTTTCATTAACGGTTCCCTTATTGAAAGTTTTACATAAGTTGTTTATTTTTAGCATTAGACTTCCTTCCTTTCTCTCATTCTCTTATTCTTGTTGACTGTAACTTGTATGTATTTTTGTACTACAGGATAAGAAATAGCAATTCCTACAATAATAGCTGAGATCAGTTTCATACTAGAAGCCGTAATATTAACCTCTAATGCTGCTGCAATAATGATTCTATAAATAATTGAACCTAATACAGCTGCAAATATATTAACAGGAATAGACCTTCTCTTTACAAAGATATCTACAATGACTTCCCCTATAATTAAAGAAGCAATCCCTATAACTACCATACCTGTCCCCATCCCTACATCTGCAAAAGATTGTTTCTGTGCAATGAAAGCTCCTGACATAGCCACTAATGCATTTGCTAAGGCTAATCCAATGATTTTCATTAAATCCACATTAATAGAAGATGCTCTTACCATTGCTTCATTATCACCAGTAGCTCTAATAGAAAGTCCTAATTTAGTAAATAAAAACATTCCTAAAATAACGCATATCACAATAACTACTATAAGTCCTATGATCATAACACCTTGATCACCAAATAGTTTTTTGGCATATGTAAAGATTGTTTCAGAACCCAATAAAGGAATATTGGACTTATCCTTCATTACCATAATATTAATAGAATACAAACCTGTCATCGTCAAAATACCTGCTAGTATGGGCTGTACCTTTAATTTAGTTTGCAAAGTTGCTGTTACCATTCCTGCTAAAACTCCTGCTCCCATGGCTAATAAAATGCCTAGAATAGGATGTCCTGCTATAACACAAATAGCGGATACAGCTGCTCCTAAAGTAAAACTACCATCTACCGTTAAGTCAGGAATATCTAATATTCTATAAGAAATAAATAATCCTAAAGTCATCAAAGTATAAAGTAACCCCAGCTCTACTGCTGAAGTAATCGCAAATATATTCATCATCCTGTCTCCTTTTTTAGTATTTTTATTCGTCTTTATATAAGCTAAAAGATGAATAAAACTTATATACTAAGTTTAATCCATCTTTTAGGTTTAATCAATTTTTATTATTCAAAATCTACTCTACAACTGTTGCCCCTTCTGAATCTGCTGGTGCTCCAATAGCTGTAGCTGTTGTTTTGTTAATCACCTTATAGAAGTTATCAAGTGTAGCTACTGGAAGTTCTGAAATAGGTGTTCCATTTAATGCTTTTGCTGCCATCTCACCTGTTTTCTTTCCAAGGTCTTCATAGTTTACCCCAATCGTTGCATAACCTCCATCTTTAACCATAGAGTCTGCTCCTACATATACTGGAATCTTTGCAGCTCTTCCTATTTCTGCTAGAACTGGCATAGCTGAAGCAATTCCATTATCAATTGGTGTATAAATAGCATCTACTTTACCTGCTAAGATTTCTGCTGCTTGTTGAAGCTCTGAAGTGCTTGTGATAGTACTTTCTTCATAAGTAAAACCATATTGGTCAGCTAATACTTTTGCTTCTGTGATAACAGATTGTGAGTTTGTTTCACTTGCTGTGTAAAGGAAACCTATCTTTTTAACATTTGGTGTAAGCTCTTTACAAAGCTCAAATACTTGATCTACAGGAATTGCATCAGATGTTCCTGTTATATTTGCCTTTGGCGCTACTAAATCATCTACTAGTTTAGCTCCAAGAGGGTCTGTTACTGCTGAGAAAATAACAGGTATCTCTGAAGTTGCTGAAGCCATTGCTTGAGCTGCTGGTGTAGCTATAGCAATAATGATATCTGGTTTGTCTCCAACGAATTTGCTTGCAATAGAATTTAAATTGGATTGATCTGCTTGTGCATTTTGATAATCAATAGTGATATTTTCTCCTTCTACAAAGCCCTGGTCTGCCAGTGCCCTGATTGTACTCTCTCTAATACTATCCAGACTAGGGTGTTCTACATACTGAACAATTGCGACCTTCTTCATACCTTCCTTAGCTACTGCACTAGGTGTAGCTGATGCCTGATTACTATCTGCCCCACTATTACTAGCACATCCTGCTGTAAGTCCCATTAATAAACCTAATGCCATAACTTTTACCATATTCTTCTTCATACTAATCCCTCCAAAATATTATTTTAAGAAACTAAAAAAGCACCTATCCTTATACTAAAGGACAGATGCGTTTATCTGCGGTACCACCTTAATTGACATACAGAGTATGCCCACCTCAACAGAATGCTAATACATTCTTGACCTGTGATAACGCTGGCCTTGCGTCTAGGATACTCAGGCTACTGCCTTTTCACCTCACCCTCTAGGGTCCATTTGTCTGATTCGCTTTCTATCGGGCTCTCACCTTCCCCGACTCTCTTTAAGTGCGCTATACAGTTTTATCTCCCTATCAACGGTTTAACTTTTTAATTTGTTGTTAGTATACTCCTACATTATAATTTTGTCAAAATATTTTTTAATAGTTTTAAATATTTTTTCTTATCTTGCTTCACCTTCCAACATATGTTATGATAGAATAAATAATCTAAATTTAAAAAATTAAATAAATTATAATCTAAAGAACCGTCTTAAATAAGAAGGGCTTTTTGTATTGTGCAAAGTGCATGGATATTAAAAGTCCTTCTTATTTTTTTATCGAAAGGAGCGATGAGAGATGAAATTAGTAGGAAAAGCTATCAAACATGTTACATTTGGGAGAGGCGTAATAATAAATAAAACCGACAATATTCTTACAGTGGATTTTGAGGGTAATCATAAGAAATTTCTATTTCCAGATGCCTTTTTACACTTTATTTCTATAGCGGATGAGGAAGGACAAGCCTATATAGGCAAAATCTTAGACGATATATCAAAGATAAAAAATGCAGAACAACTTGAACAAGAACGACTGCAAAGAATACTCGTCTTGAAAGTAATCCCTGAATCACAAGCAGCATTTGGTTTTATGGAAAATAGCCGTCATACCGTTTTAAAGTCATGGTCTGTTTTTGCTGGTAATTATTTAAGTGGTCATTCTAAAGGAACTCCTAGAATACCAACTAGACTCAAATTAAATTCTGCTTGCTTACTCACGGAATGTCCAGCTGGATGCCACGAAGAAAAACGCCGTATTATCGGTGCCTTTATGGTGAGGGATGATTTCGAAGGTAAGCACTGCAAAGATGGGATCATCCCAAGCCATGAGACTTATAGGATTTTGCTTAACGATGAAGATGGTGAACTCCTCTTTTGGGATTACTTCCCATCAACTACATGTTCCCCAAGGTGGGGCAAAATGGAAATGAAGTATTTTTCTAATTATCAAATGAAACACATCTTAAATGATATGCAAAAAGCTATCACAGATCCCTTGCAACGAGAAACTGCCTCTAAGTTCTATCGGTACTTCTGTGAAGTTAATCGACTAAACACCTCAGAAGAAGCTGAATTACAATAGATAACACATTACAGATAATTGTTTAAAAATGTAAAAGCGCAGGAAATATCCTGTGCTTTTTGTACCCATACCTGTATTTTTTAGTTCTCTTTTTATAGCTCTTTAATTATTTAGGTTCATGTGTTTTACAAATTATAACTCATTTTTAACCCACTGCTTATTAGCTACAGATTTTCCGTGACCAAAATGAATCGTTACTTTCCCCTGCTCAGTAATTTTAGCAGCACTTGCTAACATCACCTGCTTATCTCCATAAAGCATAGATACTGTGGGATAAAATAAATTCATTAAAGCATCCCCTACTATTAAATCCTTAGTACCTACCTGTATGCCTATTGACCCTTTAGTGTGTCCAGGTATAGCTATCACCTTGGCATCTACACCATAAGGTTTTAGTGAATCACCTTCTTCTAGAAACAAGCTTGGTTCAAAAGGTTCAATATAATCATTTTTAAAACTTTCTATTGTTAGTCCTAAAATAACCTTACCTAGTAGCTTTTCTGCTGAAGGAGGTTCTAACATATTGTTTTTTATCAAATCTTTATCTGCACTATGCATTGCTATAGGGGCATTAAGGTTTTGTGATAAAAAAGCTGCATTTTGTATATGATCCACATGCCCATGTGTCAGGATAATCAAACTAATTTCTATGTCTTTACATGCTTCTAATATTTTCTCCCTATATTTTGTTCTACCTGTGTCTATTAAGATTCCAGAGGAATTTCCTCTTACTAGAAAGCAGTTACTATTGCCACACTTAATGCGTTCTATGCGATTTAGTTGCTTACTATTCTCCATATATAAATCATCCTCACAAACCTATGTATTCATCAAACTTATTAACCACTATTTATTTTCTACTGTGTTATAAATGGCACTTCCTACTAATTTAATACTTCTTTCTAATCTTTCGCTACTAATATGTTCTATATGATCCTTAGCCGTATGGTAGTATGGTTCGAGAGAACCATAGATACTTACCCTTTTATTAGGATCTATATTAATAAATACTGCTGCTGGTATCCCCACTCTAGTAAAGGAATCGTGATCAGATGCACTAGTAGGTATTAATTTTCCTGACTTATCCCTCTCTGCTTCACCCTCATAACTAGTCCTCTTACTTGAAAAGCTGATAAGCTCTTTTCCCACTTTTGAAGCTACTTCTGTCACTAAATTCTCTTTACCATCTGCTGTATAAATACCTAGCTCTGTTACGGTTTCATAGTCTGTTGCTACCATATCTAAGTTAAAGCAAGCTACACTCCTTTCTTTCTCTTCCTGAGATAAGAATTTGGTATAAACTTTAGAACCTAGTAGGCCTGCTTCTTCCCCACCAAAAGCAACAAACCTTATTTCTTTATCAATATCTAAATCCTTCATGGCATTTGCAATTTCTAGCATAGCACCAGTTCCAGATGCATTATCATTAGCTCCTGGTCCTGCACTTACACTATCAAAATGGGCCGTTACATAAACAATTTCATCTGTATCATCAGGATCTTCACCATTAGGTTTTCTTATTGCTTCTACATTCCAAGAAGTACTTTTCTTAAATAACTTACTGTATTGAAACTTCTGCACTTCTACACTCATACCCAATTTCTCTAATTCATTAGCAATATAACAAGCTGCCTCATATTCTTTATCAGATGATACTGGTCTAGAGCCTATTGTTTCAGATAAATGATTAATGAATTCCAGTGACCTTTCTACATTAACTTGTTCTATAAAAGTAGTCGTTCGACTATCTTGAATATCACTCCCTAAACATGTTCCTGAAATGCCAAAAATCATTGATGCTAATAATAATCCTACTTTTTTTCTTCTTGCTAAAAACATTTTATTCCACCTCTTCTTTGGTTCTTATCCAAATCCCTTTTTTATTTAAATCCAAGTGCCTCATACTCATCTGCAAAGCCAATAGTTCTAAGGATACTATTGTTGCTATCATACAGATCATACATGCAAGTAAGTCCCATGATAATAGCATTGCTCCACCACCTATTCTACCTCTCTTTCAAGCATGTTAATGCTCTACCATTCTTTATGTTATTTTATTACTAGTGTTCTATTTCTATAGTATTGTAGATTGCACCGCCAGCTAATTTAATACTTCTTTCTAATCTTTCACTACTAATATTATCTATATGATCTTGATCTGTATGATAATAAGGTTCAAGGCAGTCATAAAGATTTTCCTTTTTACTAGGATTTATATTAATAAATACAGCTGCTGGGATACCTACCTCATCAAAAGAAGTATGATCAGATGCCCATACCCTAATTAATTCCTTATCTTGATCGCGTTCTGCTTCTCCTTCATAAGAGGTAATCTTAGTTGAAAACTTACTTAACTCTTTCCCTACCTTTGAGGCTGACTTGGTGATAATACTCTCTTCTCCATCAGGTGTATAAATTCCAAGTTCAGTAACTGCCTCATACTCAGTAGCCACCATATCTAAATTAAAACAGCCTATACTTCTAGCTTTCTCCTCTTCTGATAAAGCTTCTACATAGGCTTTCGAACCTAAAAGCCCTGCTTCTTCCCCTCCAAAGGCTACAAAACGTATCTCCCTATCAATATCTAGATCTTTCATAGCTGTTGCAATCTCTATAATAGCAGCTACCCCTGAAGCATTATCATTAGCTCCTGGCCCTGCATCTACGCTATCAAAATGAGCTGTGACATAAACTATTTCATCTGTATCAGCTTTATCTTCCCCACTTGGTTTTCTGATAGCTTCTACATTCCATGAATAATTATTATCAAAAATTTCCTCACATGAAAACTGGGTAACCTCTGTTTCCATCCCTAATTTTTTAAACTCCTCTTCAATATAGCAAGCTGCTTCATATTCACTATCTGTTCCTATAGGCCTAGAACCTATGGTATCTGATAAGTAAGCTATAAATTCCATAGACCTTTCTATCTTCACCTGTTCTATAAAATCAGCAGTTCTTACATCCATCTCCCTGCTACAACCTACCATATTGAGCATAGCTACTGCCATCATTAATCCTATTATTTTTTTGTTCCTTATCAATATTTTCTCCCCTTTATATGATTTTGCATCAACTTACTTTATTGTATCATTTCTACGACTTAGTAAATAATCTTAATATTTTTATAATAAAAAGGTGTATCTCCTGTATCTTTTGATACTTGAAACACACCCTCATATCCACTATCTTCCCATAGCATTCATTATGCCATGTACTAATATACAAATATAACAATTTTTGAGTTTATACCTTAATCCTCCTAGGATGCCCCCATAAATTGCAGCTACACTTATCTTCATAAGTATTCCCCACCATAGGCTGCCACCCCACCTATTATAAACGCTGATCGCATACCCTATGTGCCACAGGATAAATAATAATGTTGAAATACCTAATGCCACTTTTTCACTCTTAAAATGATCTTGTATTTGTCTCCAAATATATCCTCTAAAAAGAATTTCTTCAAAAACAGGTGTCACTATACTCCCATATACAAGTAGAATAAGAGGTTCTACACCTCCTGAATAATTGGAGGGTGTAAGTATAAAAACTATACATGTAAGGCTTGTTGCTACTATATATGACTTATTAAATACTGGAGGAAATACATCTAGTCTTACTTTCTTCTTTTTCGCCCATATCATCATACTTATACTTACCACCAACATTGCTACCATTATTACTACTTGATGTGATAACAGTTCAGTTATACCAAGTACAAACATACTTTGTTCTAGACTAATAAATATACACTGCAAAAATATTAATACACCTATCCATTTACCTACTATATTAATTTGCTTCATGTGTATGACATCCCTTACCCATATGACTCCCTCACTTCATAAGAATCATCTATATATTCCTAGTTATCTTCCTTCATTACCATCACTTTCATATCCTGCTTTTTTAATGACTTCTAACTCATTTCTACCTCTATAGTCCGCCAAATTAAATACTTGCCAACTTCCCTCTTCCAAATTATATTCTAATCTTGAAAGAATGTGATTCGTGGATTCATAATAGCTATAGCCTTCATAAGTTAACACCTCTGGATGCGCCTTTACTAATTCCTTAATAGGCCCTAACGCACTACTACTGAGATTGTAACAACCACTTATATCACTCGTTTTGCCTTGTTCATATAGTCTTACATTTTGTAGTGCCACAAAGTAATCCACATTGCTATAATTGAGTCCTAGATACATCACGGTAAATACAATAAATCCTAACTTTATCAGCTGCAAACGCTTCATCAAAACATTTGCAAACACTAATAAAATCATCACCAAGCTTAATACTAAAAACCACGCTACATAAACACGCCACAAACTTAGTCCATATTGCCCCATATACATGACCATCTTTGAAATGGCAGAAATAATCATGAAACCTGTGAATGCCGTAATAAAGCTAATCATTGCTTTTATGTAGCCACTCTTTTTCCCACACTCTCTCCTTGCTACACAGCTTAAAAGCAATATAACTACTAAGTTAAACCCTGCTAAAGGTAAAGTCTCAAAAAATCCTCTTCTTGCATACTCTGCAAAAGTAAAATCTACTGGAAGTATCCCTTTAAAGGCAGATAAAAAATAAGCTAGTTGGGAAAAGCAGAAAGTTAAATACACAAGGCAAAGCATAGTCGCAATAGTACTTACTACTACAAAGTCTAAATAAAATCCCTTAGTATTGCTTTCTTCTATTGCGACTCTTATTTGTTCATCTTCTTCATCTTCATGTTCAGCGTCCTTTTCATCTTCCTGCGCTTCATTTTCCTCCATCAAAAAATAATCTAATGCCCCTTGAGGTTTACTATAAGTCCCAACATCCCTTTTTTCTTCTTTGTGAGACAAGCCATAAAAGTAGCTAAACACCATAAAGAATAAAACGATTATAAAAAACACCTTGGTACCTGAACCTTCTATATTAAAGTTGACACTTTCATAAATAAAGTCTATCATTCCTTCAAAAGCAGCATCTGCACTAGCAAGCAGCCCTACTATTACTAATAACATAGGGGCAGCAACTACTACACCTAAAAGTACCTTACCTATTACTTTTATATTCTTCTTTTGTCCTGTTCCAAGCTCTTCTTTCATTAAGGCAACAGGCTTATTGATATGTATAAAAGGGAGTTTAATGCCATAGCTTAAAACTTCCCCCATCCAACTAGGCAAAAAGGCATCGTTCTCACACTTCCCAAATACCTCAAGAGCATGCACTAATATAAGAACAGCTAAGAATATAAGGTTAAATCCCCTAAGAACCGTCCCTCCAAATATGACAAAGCACAAGGTACAAAGGCTAATGGGAACTATAAGCCACTTGGCTAATTGACTTATACTTCTTTTATATAACCTTGAAAATACGACAAAACATATAAAGTAAGTAGCTACACCTGCCACTACACCTAATCCAAGTCCCCCAAACAAAATTCCTTCTGTAAGAATAATCGCTAAAAGAAGGCTTCCCCCTAATAGCCACTTCTCTGCATTTTCCATATCTACATCCCTTTCTCCCTCTATTTTACTCTATTTAAATCACTGCCTTATTTCTAGTTTTCATCTTTAACATACTCTAACAATTCCCCTGGTTGACACTCTAACACTTCACACAAGGCTTCCAGTGTAGAAAAACGAACGGCTTTCCCTTTATTATTCTTTAATACTGATAAGTTGGCTAAAGTAATGCCAACCTTCTCAGAAAGTTCATTCATACTCATCTTGCGTTTGGCAAGCATCACATCTAAATTAACGATAATGGGCATTCTTCCTCACCTCTTCTTCTCTTATAAATTTTGTCTTCCCTTAAATCGTTAATTCATTTTCTTCTTTTATTTCTACGGCAATTTCTACCAAACGATATAGAATCGCTGCAATAAGTGCTACCATAAACGCTCCTATTGTAATGACAATAATACCAAAGGTAGCTTGAACTGCAATGCAAGTAAAGAAGTAACAGAAGAAAATAAATAAGGCACATATGCTAATCACCTTTAGGCTTTGACTGCTACTCATAGAAAATGGATCACGCTCTATAATATTTTTAGCAAGTCTTCTGGTCATCCATAAGATCATCCATGCGGGTACACCTGTTACATAAAGCAGGACTAATATCTTGTAGTGTTCTACCAACTGATAAAAGATACTTCCTTCAAAAATAAAGTCAACAATCCACGGTAATGTAGCAAGAGCTATGGTTGCTACACCTAGTCCACACACCACTATCCAATATAATACCTGGCTTAAAATATCTGTTTTTAATTTTCTCATAATTCCTCACCTCAAAAGTATTATAGTATACTTGAATTTGTATTTCAATATATTTTTATCGTTTTTCAATATATTTTTATTGATTATTAATACTATCTATTCCTATAAAATCTTCTATAAACCACAATACTCTTTTACTAAATACAGAGAACCTAAAATTTTTTTCAAAAATTATTAGGGAATTACCTTCTAAATCACATATATAGAGTATAAAGGTAAAACAAATAACTTCCTGAAGCAGAATCACCACTTCGAGATTCTGAGGAACTGACCGGGTCAGCCAAGTCTCAATCTGTCGTTACAGGTACCTCTGGACTTAAGGAAAATGTTCACTGATTGCTCGGGTAAAGGGAGGCGCTCAA
>JAEZJJ010000117.1 GCA_023436395.1 Bacillota bacterium
TATTTGCAAATGCTCCTAATTCAACTTCACCTGCTATTAATTTTTCTGAAAGTTTTTCAATTTCTTGTATGACATTTTTCATGAAATCCTTTATAATAAGTTCCATAAGAGATTCTCCTTTTGTTTAATGTGGTTTAGCGATTTCATTATACCAAAAGGATGAATCTCTTTTTTAAATTTTTCCTACAATAATTTTACACTAACAACTATTAAATTACTTTAAACTATTAACCATGGCATAGGACCTCTCTGTATGAAGGTCTCATTAAAACAACTCCACAGATGTGCTTAAAAAGGCCTTACTTAGAAATAGTTAAAATCTCACTAGTGTTTAGTTGATAGATAAAATCCACTCTCTCTGGCAAAATGGTCTCAGTCTTTGTAGCTATTATCTGTGCAATTCCTTGAATACAGCTTTAAGCCTAGTAATACTACGAGAGGCAATATACCACAAGCTTCTAGTCCCAGTTCAGCTCTTTACCTTCCTCGATAACAAATTCCACAAAGCGTTGCAAGATAGCAGATGCTTCTCCGCGGGTTACTTTGCCAGTCGGATCAAAGGTATTGTTGCCCTTTCCTTGCATAATGCCTGCCTGTTGGATAGCTGTGACTGCTTCCTGCGCATAAGAATGAATCTTTGTATAATCCGAAAAAGTGACTGCCACATTAGAGACAGGGAGCTGATAGCTGGTGGCTTTGGCATAGTGCTGCATCATAACCGCCATATCCTGACGGCTGATTGATTGGTTGGGGCCAAATTTGCCGCTGCCATAGCCCTGTACAATCTTATTTTTAACCGCCCACTCAATATAGCCCATGGCGGGGTCGCTATTCATTACATCAGTAAAACTGCTCATTTGATAGCCACTTACATCCACACCGTAAAGCCTGCCTAGTGCCATAAGGAAATCACCACGTGTAGTGGCCGTATTAGGTGAAAAGGTTTTTGTGCTTGTTCCATCCATTAGACCTCGGCTAGTGACAAAATCAATGCTCTGCTTTGCCCAATGGTTTGTTGTATCAGTAAACACTAGAGCAGGGGTTTTATAACCCACACCATAGATGGACAGGGTAGATCTCGTAAAAGTGACTCTGCCCTCCTCATAGCTAGACTGGGTCAGAAGCTGAGGCTTGCCGTCTTTATCCACATAGACACCGAAGAGATGCTCCGTCTTTTCTTCTGAGGCAATTTTGTAGGCAATGCCTAGGGTGACCACACCTTTTCCAAAGCTAGTGATATTCTCGGTTTGACCATTCTTCTCATAGCTCACGGTGATGTCAAACACGGGGCGGGAGCCAATGAGGGCTTTTGCAGCCTCAGATAGTTTAGGCTGGGCTTTGGCCCAAACCGTCACTGTGCCAGTTGACTGCCTATCCATCTCGGCAATTGCCTCTGTGTCAAAGTGGATGTCCATAACAGATGAGCCGACTTTGATAAACTTTACCCCTGCTTCTTTCAGAAGGTCGATGGCTTCCCCATCCATCATGACCTTTAGGCTGGTATAGCTACTGCTACCTGTGATCATAAACACTGTGGCAATACCATCTTCAGTTTTTTCAGCTTTTCTTGCTGCATCTTGGGCAGCCTCAATAGCGTCCTTTACCATCTCCTTGGTGATGGTTGTGCTAAGCACACCGTCCTTCACTGTGCCAGAAAGGCTCATTTTTGCTGTGGTCGGCATACCCGGTTGTTTTTCCGTAGGGATACTCGCTTTGATATTTGATAGGTCACTGCTACTGGTACTACCTGAGCTACTTCTACCCTTCCTTATAATGGTAAGGGTATAGTCCTTGGTACTACCATCTTGGGCAGTCACCCTGATATATGCTGTATTTGTACCCTCCAAAAGTGTCATGGTTTGATTAGCAAGCTCTATTGTGCACCCTGTATCGCTATAGAGTTTCCAACTAGCATTCTGACTCACAGAAAGTTTGACGAGTTGACTGGTGATGTTGTTTGCCACTGACCCTGTGATGCTTGTGCCCTTAAGTATTGCTCCACTAGGTATGATGACACCTATTACATCTTTTTCAGAACTCTTTGGCGCTTCTCCTAGCGTAAAGGTGATGATATATGTCTTTGGGGTTGACCCATCCTCGGGGGTTACTTCCACGGTTGCGCTACCAGGTAAGGTGGCTGCCTGTGTGATGACTACAGTGGCTTTGGTATCTGCCGCTGTCGCTCCCACAGTAGCCGCTTGGGTACCAGCCTCTGTGTCATAAGGTAATACCACTTTATAGGATAGAGTCCAAGGGTCAAAGCCACTTACTGTGCTACCTCCCACCGTTAGGTCACTTAGATTAGCATTGCTACTGGCGGCGATTGTGAAGATAATGGTATATGTCTTTGAGGTTAACCCGTCCTCGGGAGTTACTTCCACGGTTGCACTACCAGGCAGGGTGTCCGCCTGTGTGATGACTACAGTGGCTTTGGCATCTGCCGCTGTCGCTCTCACAGTGGCCGCTTGGGTGCTAGGCTTTGTGCCATAGGGTAATTCCACATCATAGATGAAGGTTCCAGGATTAAAGCCGCTTACTGTGCTGCTGCCCACCGTTAGGTCCCTTAGATTAGCGTTGCTACTGGCAGCGGTGGTAAAGGTATGACTTGAATCTGATGCCATTGAGTTACCTGAATAATCCTCAAATGCGGAAATATTAATTGTATATTCCGTACCGGTGTAAAGACGGGAATAGGGGATGGTGAATACCGTATTATCACTGTTCCAAGCCCCTCCTGTAAGAAGTCTATCATTTAGGGCTACCTCACCCTTTCCAGAACGCATTTTTTCATTAAAGGTAATAACAAGATCACCGTTTATAGTTTTACCTGTACCAAAAGGCTCTACAGTTACCACCGTCGGCAAAGTGGTATCAGGCACCAGTCCATCAGACCCCTCATTCCAGGTATAAACCTTATCTGCTGTGCGCACCTGAGACACTTTAGCCCCATCTGGTAGCCAGAGATACAGCTTACCACCTGCGTCTGTCTCCATTCCATTGACACCATAGTTTGCACCTGACACAGTTAGTGACTGAATGGGGGTAGCGGGAGTGACACCACCTAGCGTCAGGAGCGTAAGGTCGTTGACACCGTCTGTAGGCGTGGGTGAATAAGACTTGTTAAAATCCGCCAACACTGAACCACCAGTAATCTTACAAGTGCTAGTGCCAGATGAAGTGTATCCTCCACCAATGTCTGCTCCTTCACCACCTCCAGACAACATTTTAATGCTAGTTGCAGTAACCGTACCGCCATAGATGCTGACTGTGCCGCCATTACAACCTACGCCGCCCCCGATGCCTGCACCCCTATCATTGCCTGTAGCAGTGACCCTGCCGCCCCAAATATTCACTGTACCGCCATTACCCCAGCCACCACCGCCGATGCCTGCAGCACTTTCATTGCCTGTAGCAGTAACCGTGCCACCATATATATTCACTGTGCCTCCGCCCGCAGCTGAACCGCCGCCGATGCCCGACCCACATTGACCTCCTGTAGCACTGACCGTGCCACCACGTATATTCACTGTTCCGCCATTACCACCTGTGCCACCGCCGATGCCCGACCCATAATTACCGCCTGTAGCAGTCACCGTGCCGCCATATATATTCACTGTGCCTCCATCTTCCATGTAGCTGCCACCGATACCTGCACTATCTCGGTAACCCGTGGCCGTCATCCTTCCTGTGCCGTTTGCCTGTCCATAGATGCTCAAACTGTCTGTCTTAGTGACCCTAACTCCACCGTTACTCGTCAGCGTACAATCATCAGCCAGAATCAGTTTCACATCGCCGTTGACAGTTAGACTTCCTCTTGTCACATTGCTGTTCACCACATACCAACCGGTAGGTAGCGTGGTGATGGGGACATCACCGCTGCTGTCGATGGGGAGCATATCCACGGGGACTGCGTCCACGGTGGTGGTTCTACCGTCTTCCAAAACATAGCTTGTTTTAGTAGTCACTGCACTGCTGCCAGCTAAGGTTTCAAAGCTAACAGACAACATATTCTCTAAAACTGTGGGTTTACTGTCATCGCTGCCAGTGATAACCCCCTCCTCACTGACAGGCGAAGAGACCTCACCTCTATCTTGCATCGGTGAAACTTCCTCAGCCCATACCCTAACTGGTAGCATGGTCATGATCATGACAAGTGCTAGTAGCAAACTTAATCTTCTTTTTTTCATTTCTGTTCCTCCTCCATCTTATTTTCTTTTTTCTTTCCCTTTTCCCCATAACGAATACACAGCATGGTAATCGCCACCGCTGCGGCAAAGGCAATTACACTCACTAGCACATAGGCGCCTGCGTCTTCAAACAACATGGTTGTACCATACAATCCTCTTACACTAACTTGTCTCTGACCACCCCATACGCTGATTGCCCCAGTGAGGCAACCCATCAACATCAAACACAGTATAGACAGCCTTATCGTTATACTGTGTTTCCTTTTCCTATGCAGCAGGTTCACGCGCCGCACTACCATTGCTACTCGCATTTCCGTATTGTACATCCACACCCCTCCTTACAAAATATGCATAAAAATCCTTCTAATTACTTAAATACATAAAAACCAAAAACTCCCCACCTAAAATCAAAAAAAGTTTGAAATAATTTTTTGCACAAAAAAACTGCCTTTCGGCAGTTCCAAGAATACTATTTGTCGCTTACTTGAGTTGCTTTGGGCGTAGCAACTTTATGATGAAAACACCTAATAAAACCGTGAGGATAGGAATAAGCATACCTACCGTCTGAGCGGCATCTCCCACACTCAAAAGCAGATTGAAAATGGCGTGATAAGTGATGGTGATGCACAAAAGTCCAAAAGTTCCCACCGCCTTCAGCCACGGGCGTTTCCACACATACAAAAGCCCATAGCCTATGATGGCTCCGCAGACGATGTGCATCGCCCCTGTGCCAAAACCACGCATAAGCAAAAACCAAAGCTGTGATGCACCATTTTGAATGAGGTAACAGACATTTTCAAAGGTGGTAAAGCCTGCTGCCACAAAAATGATGGCGCTTTGTGCCTGCCGCCTAGGTGGCTCAAACACCACTAAGAAAAAGAGCAGGGGTAAAAGCTTCATTATTTCCTCGATCACCGGAGCAAGCTCCACTGTGGCCTGTGTGATATTCGAACCGTAAAGCCGCGCAAAAAAAGTATTGATATAGGCGGATAAAAGGCAACTTCCCATTCCTCCAAGGAGGAAGATAAAGACTGGGCGGTTTTGCTTTCCCGCGCACAGCGTGGCAACTAGTAGGGGTGCAGCGATACAGATAAATATGTTCTCAATATAAATCATGTCGTCACCGCCTTTTTCAGTGCCGGCAAGAAGGTGAAAAATGTGGCACTGAGGAGAAAGTCAAACCAAAAGTAAGGGTTTAAAAGAGTTTCACCCTTCCAGTCACAGGATGCGAACCACAGTCCATTCTCCAACAGCACAAAGGCCAATACCGCTAGGTGAAAATATGAATGGTTACAGGCCACCGCGCTCCTTTGACGGCGAGCGAACAGCAAGCCCCGTAGAGCGCGGTATCCGCACAGCCCCAATAGCATCTCCCACATAATATTTAGGAAATAGTCGCCCCACTGAAAAAAATAAAGGCACATAACCGTGCAAAAAACAGGGATAACCCATGCCCAAAGAGGCCGATAGGCCCTTTCTTCTGGCAGGCAAATGGTCGTTTGTAACACCAGCAGAAATAACACACTTGCCAACCAGCTTAAATCCGATACAATGGAAAGCTTAGGTGTATCCAACTGAAACACAAGGAACAGAATCCAATAAATCAGACCAAGGGCGAAAGCACCGTAAAAGCAGGTGAGTAAAAACCATACCTGTTCCCTCCTGCGGAGGAATAGCACCGCAGAATAAATGCCGCAGCCCACCATGACTGCAAGCTGTAAGGTATTGTCGATAGTGGAAATCAGTACGGAAGAATCAATTATTCCCAGAATCATCATCCTCCTTATCCTGCTGGTTTCCACGCCCCAGAAGAAAGCAAAGGATAGTTAGGCAAACGCCGAGGGCAAAGGCTAATAGACCAATGAGTACATAGCCAAGGGCACTCCCCTCATAAAAAATGCTAGCCATCATATTGGTGTCTGTATAGTTTCCCTGAGAGAGTCCCTCCATAATACCGGGCATGGCAATACCCATTCCAACGACGATAAGCAGGCAGGCAGCGATAGCAGACAGGCCGATAGTCCGCCTTTCCCAATGTTTCTTTTGCTCTGCTAATTCCTTCACGCGGCGTTCTACGGCAACGACTCGTTCATCCGTACTGTGCATTTGTAATCCCCTCCTGTTCCAATAACGGGCGCAGAGCTTTTTTACCCCGCTCCAACAAATGATCAATTTGTTTGGTCGTTTTCCCCATGACCTGTGCCACCTGGGCATAGCTCATATTCTCAAAATATGTAAGATATAATGCCTCCCGATAATCCGGGTTAAGCTGCTCCATGCACTGATGTAGGATGCGATTTTGTTCTTCGGTTAGCGGGACTGCTTCCACCAGCAGTTTGCTTTCCGGCTCGTTCTCTAAATCCTGAAGACTGAAATAGGAGTGCCTACGGCGTTTGTCCACATGGCGTAGGGCAAGGTTTCTGGCAATTTTATATAGATATGGCTTAAATCCGTTTTCAACAAGTCGGGGCTTCCCATGAATCATGCGTGAAAAGGCTTCGATCATCAAATCCTCTGCTTCGTGAATGTCGTGTATGTAGCCGTTGATATAAAGAGTCAGCGCATTGCCGTGGCGTTCCATGAGAACGTGCAGTGCATTCCCATCACCACTGAGATAGGCAGCGTAAAGCACTTCATTTGTTTCTGTTGTTATCGTCATAGCTGATACACCACATTTATACGATGCCTCCCCCTGAGATAGATACTCTTCCAAACACCTCGCCTCCTTTCACATGAACATTCGTATATAAATCCATTATAACACATACCGGCGGTGCATGGTGTTTTCAGGCGCTTTCTGCTAAGTACTAAAAGGAGGCAAGTTATACGTTAATGACAACCTTCTGTAAATCCCTATCTGATGAACTTTTTCCTAGCATGAGTTCTATTTCGCCAGGTTCTGTGATTCTTTTTTCTTCATGGTTAACAAATGAAAAGTCTTCTGGACTTAATTTAAAAGTAACTATCCTCTTTTGACCTGTTGGGATATATACTTTTTCAAAACGAATAAGCTGTTTAATAGGTGTCATTACGGAGCTCACTTTGTCATTAAAATAAAGCTGAACAATCTCGAAGCCATCCCATTTGCCAGTATTGGCTACCTCTACGCTTACTCCTAGGTCAGCTTCTGACACTTGCATGAGGCCATACTCAAAGGTGGTATAAGATAACCCTTGGCCAAAAGCAAATAAGGGCGCTTCTTCTAAATCCATGTATTTACCACCATGCCAGCCTGATAGATGATTGTAATAGACGGGCAGCTGTCCGCTATGTCTTGGAAATGAAATAGGCAATTTACCCGATGGATTACTGATACCAAATAAGATTTCTGCCACAGCACTTCCTCCAAACATCCCTCCATTAAAGGCTGTAACAAAAGCATCTGACTCCTTAACTACCTCTTCTAAGCAAAGTGGTTTTGAAGAGACAAGTACTGTTACAAGCTTCTTTCCTGTTTTTTTGAGTTCTCGGAAAAGTTCTAACTGCTGACCTGACAAGTCCAGATTAGCTCGATCTTTAAATTCTCCAACTTGTGAAATTTCATCTCCTAGCACAAGGACAACTAAATCATTTTGCTCAGCTAAAGCCTTTGCAGCTCTTATGTCATCTGCTACATCCTCTAAGATGCTACAGCCTTTAATAAAACTAATCTCTACCCCTTCTCCTGCACACTCTCTCATACCTTCTAAAACTGTACTATAGGGTCTAACTGGGACTTTATCAGGGTTTGGATTGGGATGTGAGAAATAGGTCCAATCCCCATATTGTGCTTTAATATCATCTGCATTTGGTCCTATAACAGCTATTTTAGTGATACTCTTCTCAATAGGAAGCACACCATTATTTTTTATTAATACCACACACTCTTTTGCAATTTCTTTATTAATGTCTAAATGTTCTTTGCAACCTATACATTTGGGATCACTCTCTTTTTCAGGATGCTCAAAGAGACCCATTTTTTCCTTAATATGAAGGATATTTCTAACAGCCTCATTAATAACTGTTTCATCTAACTGACCTTCTTTTACGAGCGCCAGAGCTGCCTCGTAAAACTCTAGACTCTTCATGATCATATCATTACCAGCCTTAGCTGCGAGCTTAGAGGCTTCCTTTACATCAGTAGTAATGCATTGATTCATAACTAGGCTATTGACATTATCCCAGTCTGTGACCACAAATCCCTCAAAACCTAATTCATCTCGTAATATATCCTTAAGGACTTTTTTACTTATGGTAAAAGGTTCCCCATCAATAGAGCCATATGCTGTCATAATGGTGGCACATTTTGCATCTACAGCCTTTTTAAAGGGTGGCAAAAAGACATCCTTCATTTTTCTATAGGTCATCTGGGTATCATAAGCATCTCTTGCCCCTACTGCCTCTCCATATCCTATATAATGCTTGGCACAAGCCAGTATGCTATCAGGTTTCTCAATACCTTCTCCTTGATAGCCCTCAATAATGGCAGCCCCTAGCTCACCTGCAAGATAAGGGTCTTCACCAAAGGTCTCATTAACCCTTCCCCATCTGGTGTCCCTAGCAAGACAGAGCACAGGTGAAAAAGTCCAATGTAAACCATCAGCTGCTACTTCTTTGGCTGTAATCCTGCCCATCTTCTTTATAATTTCTCGGTTCCAACTACAAGCCATAGCAAGCTGTGAAGGAAATATAGTGGCCCTTTCATTGAGACAATGTCCATGTATAGCATCAATTCCAAAAAGTACAGGTATCCCCTGTCCTGATTCTATGGCTACCTTCTGCAATTGTCTTGCATCATCCCCCAATACATGAAGAAATGAGCCAACCCCCTTCTTGGCCCATTCTAAAGCTTTTTCTCTCCCCACCACAGAGTAAGGAACCTGTATCATTTGTGCAACCTTTTCTTCAAGTGTCATATTCTTTAGTAATTGTTCTACTTTATTGTTCTCCATTAGTTAATCTCTCCCACCTCTAGGTAATAGCCCTATCATTCATTAAAAGCCTACATCTAAAAATTAGCCAATCTGTAAATTCATCTTTCTCATCTAGAGCATCATAATCTTTATTTACATATAACCTCTAATATACGATGCAATTTATTTATTTATTTTAAATATTCAATATAATCAATGTTATCATCTAAACTTAGTTATTTCAATCATCACCTATATTATAGATAGCTCCTACTCTATGAACAGATATATTACAAACCAAGTTTAATGCTCTAAGATTAGTCATAAACTGATTCAAATCTCATTTTACTTGATAGAATTGTTTCTTACAATATCATCTAACCATCTTGCCCCTACGCATAATTTAAATATATTAAGATTGCCTATACCATTAAAAGTTTTGTTATCAAAGCAAAGAAAAGGCTAATCATCTATAAACTTTCTATACCTGAATCTAATCTCATATTCAAATTAATCTATGTTTTGCTGTGTGGTACAATTCTTCTCATCTAGTTAAATGTAGGCGTGCCTGATATGACGCTTACGGTGTAGTAAATAAAGCCTTGTAATTACTTTATTTTCAAGGTCTATATGGCTTTTTGTGTGCGCCCGGCATGGGCTCAGTCTAACTAGGGAAAGTCCCGAGTGTGGGTTAGTAGTACCAAGCACATAGCTAAGAGGTCATTGTTATTCATTTCTTGGCTTTATTATGCCAAAATACTCCCTTGATAGAAAGACATGCAATACAACTTGATTAAATTTTGAAATTATTTTGCATTTTATTTAAAGCAGATAAGCTATAATAGTGCATAGAATAAGTATATTGAGGAGGGCTAGTTTTTTGAACAAACATATTTTAATTGTAGAAGATGATGAGTCTATTTCTAACCTAATTAAACTCAACGTAACCATGGTGGGCTATGATAGTACACAGTTGTTTAATGGACTTGAGGTGCTGAATTTATTAAAGAAGAGGAATTTTGATTTAATCCTATTAGATATCATGCTGCCAGGAATGAATGGCTTTGAGTTAATAGAGTATATCAAGGATTATAAAATACCTGTGATTTATCTAACAGCAAAAAATGGATTGATGGATAAAGTAACAGGTCTAAAATCAGGTGCTGAGGATTATATAGTAAAACCTTTTGAGGCCATGGAGCTTTTGGCCAGGATTGAAGTGGTACTTCGGCGTTATCACACAGAGAGTGAAGTGATTACATTTAAAGATATGGTGATTGATGAAGATGATCGTATGGTAAAGAAGAATGGAGAGCAAATCACCTTAACACTTAAGGAATTTGAACTCTTAGTTTTATTGGTGAAAAATAAGAACAGAGCATTAACGAGGGAGTATTTGCTAGAGAAGGTATGGGAGTATGACTATGTAGGAGAAACAAGAACAATTGATACCCATATACAAAACTTAAGAAAAAAATTGGATTTAGCACAATCTATCAAAACAATCTATAAAATAGGATATAGATTGGAGGACTAATGGATGAAGCTTTGGCAAAAAATATATTTTTTTTCATTAGCACTCTTTATTTTGGCAATTAATATAATAGGATTTATTTTAGTACAAAACTTACATAATAGCTTACTAGGTAAAGAAATCGATAAGAGTATGACGGAGAATGAATTATTGGCTCGTGAATTTAAGATGGATGACATATATTATGAAAACTATTTTGTCCAAGGTGAAGCAGTCAAAATTGAGCATTCATTAGGTAGTATTGTTAAAGACTATATGGAAGCATCAACTTGTGAGGGAAAGATACAAATATTAGATATGGATGATCAAATATTGTACACAGATTTTGAGTTTCCAGAAGCCCGGGAAAAACCAGAGTTGGAATCATTAACGACTAATCAAACAAACTATATTTTAAGAAAAATAGGGGATAGGGAGTATGTGTACATATGCAGTCTTTCTAAAACAAGAGAAATGACAATCAAGGTGTATTATGCTAAAGATATTACAGCTATATATGATGAGAAAGATAAGAACTATGCACTCTTCTTCAAATTGGACCTTGCTATTTGCTGTATTTTTTCTATTTTTATGCTGTTCATTAGTAGGTCCATTACAAAGCCTATAGAATCACTTATTCACTCTACCAATAGAATCTCAGCAGGTCATTACAATGAGCGGGCAAAAGTTCATTCTAAGGATGAGTTCAATGTATTATCTAAGCAGTTTAATCAAATGGCTCAGACGGTGGAAGAAAAAATTGGAGCTCTAGAAAAAGCCAATGAGGAAAAAGAGACTTTTATTAATAATTTTACTCATGAATTAAAAACACCACTAACATCTATCATTGGCTATGCGGATTATATGAGAACATCTATATATGATGAGAAACTATTTTTTGAAGCAGCCAATTATATCTACAAGGAAGGCAAAAATCTAGAGCAGATTGCTTTTAAGATGATGGATCTCATTTATACAAAGTCTCAAACCCTTTATGTGGAGAATATTGATATGAGAGAGTTCTTTAGTGAGATTGAAATGAGTTTTAAAGCGCGTTTAAAGGATAAAGAACTTCAGCTTGTTGTAGAAGACACGAATACTCAGATTGCTGCAGATAGAATTTTACTTAAGATGCTTCTTTATAATTTGATAGATAATGCGATTAAGGCATCTAAGCAGCAAGGTCATATTTATTTAGGAAGTGCAGCTTCCGTGGAGCAGGTGAGTTTGTGGGTAAAAGATGAAGGAATTGGAATTAGCCAGGAACATATTGATAAGATTTGCCAACCTTTTTATATTGTTGATACAGCTAGAACTAAGAAAAATAATGGTGCAGGTATTGGCATGGCTATTTGTCAAAAGATTATAGAAGTACACCATGCCCAAATGGAAATTGTTAGTGAAGTGGGATATGGAACAAAGATTACAATCATTTTTAAACAGTAAGATGATTTGACAAAAATATGACATTTGTCACAAACTTATTGGACATTTATTCTTTATACTAAAAGAGTAATAGCGAATAAAACAAACTAAAAAAAGGGGATTGATGAAAATGAAATTAAACAAATTAGCAGCTAGTATATTACTTATAGGATTAGGAACTGCTTCCACCTCACAGATATTTGCGGCATGTAATCAAACAGAGTCATATAAAATGAATGTGGTTTATGCCGTTCAAAAGGATGCAAAACTGGATGCCACACAAGAAATATATAAGGCAAAGACAATGGAGATTCTAAAGAATTATCTAGATATAGATATTAGTAAAATGGGAGAGAATGCCCAATTTGAAATGGAAGTACTTGATAGAAAAACAATTAATAAGATTAAGGATGATTTATTAGATACAATCAAGGAGTCGTTCGAAAAGAAAGAAATAACTGAGGAGCAGTATCAAAAAGCAGTAAAAAATGCTAATGATGCAAAAAAGGAAACATATGATAAAGTGTACTGTTGTTTTACAGACAAGAGAATAGGAGATAAGGTTGAGGGAAACTATTATTGTGAATTTAATGGAGATACCAAAGAGCTTATTAATCTATCAGTACCAGGGGCACCAGGATTTGTTAAGAAGGGAGAAGAGCAGACAATCGATATGGAAGCTGCCAAAGACAAATTAACTAAGCTCATAGTAAATTATAAAATAGCGGGTATTGAAACACCCGTATGTATTGAATCAAATAATACCGGCTGGCCATATGCAGTTTTTCAAGATAAGAATGATGCAACAAAGCAGGTTCGATTTCACATAAACCCTGCTACAAATAAGATTCATCAAGTAGATATTAAACAAATAGGAGATAATCTTACTAAATCGTAGTCAATATTACACGACTTGAGTGGATAAGGAATGCATAGATGAATATTATCGGAAGGCATTAACCGATTTGCACCGATAAAGATAGATATGAAAAAAGCAACTTACAGAAAAGAGCAATCCATCCAACCAAGAGATAGTGTTTGCTCTTTCTTAATATCTTTTTATATCACAATTCCAATAGCCCTAAAATAATATTAGCACCAACTACGTGCTAATCACGCATAAACGTTTCATTCTAGGAATGCTTAGTAGTTACCAGCTACTGAGCATTTCTTTATTTACTTATATTATAACATTTTTAGTAAGATTTTAAACCCCTACTATATTAAATATTTTACTTATCCATTTTTGTCCCTTGATGAAAAATCATCTTCCGTCGATGATTTTGTTTTTTCCATATAGAACCTCGTAAAGAATATTCCTTTGTCCCAACACTATCTTTAACAAGTCTATAAGTTGCTAAAATACATTCTTTACTAATCCATTTTATCTTAAAATCTAATATCCGCCAATTAAGCACTTCTGAGTTTATTTGAGTATCTATTACTTTATCTTTATCATAAATATATATATTGCCAGAACTACAGAACTCTATAAATTCTTCATCTAATAATTCTTCTAGTTTCTGTTTTGAACACCGTACCTCAGGATTAAGTAATCTTTCTTCTAATGTTCGTATCAGTTCTTCTACTTCTAAATCATCATTCATATTAATCTCTCTCTTGTATCACTTATTTATGTTACGGTTCTCCTCATATAAGTAATAATTTCTCTCACTGCCTATTTTATCTTCTATATCATTCATTCTAGATAAAGTGCAGTTGCTTATTACCCTTATTATATCATATCTAAAAAAACAAGGAGACTTAATAAATCTCCTTGTTTTTATCACACTATTTATAATATGGTCTATCTTTACAAAACAATGCCTCTAATGCTTTATAAAATTCCTCTGGTACCACTTGAACGATTAAATTGTACCAAATAATCTGTATTACGGCTAAGTAATTCTTGTATTTTCATATAATATTCTAAATAACTAATAGGAAAGTTTGAATGAAATCTTCATCTCGTTATTGAACAAGTTCACTTGCCATATTCAGCATTTGGTCACTGGTCATATCTGTCTCTGTGGCTATCATATCATACCTATTACCATCTTTGTCCCATTGCACACTAGATATCTTAATAATCTCCACTTTATCTGATCCATAAGAGATATAATAAGCGCCACTTTCTTGGTTCTTTTTGTCTTCATCTGTTAACTCATAATCTGGTGGTACCACTTTATTTGTGCATAGATAAAAATACAAAGTCACATCACCACACTGCAGCGTTTTGTCTGCCTTATCAAATTCACTGCCTGCATCTCTTTGATTAACATAGAGCCCTATATGTTTCCCTTCTGCATTTTTATAGGCTACTAATAATTGTTTAAAGACCTCAACCGTGTTTCCCTGATCATCCTGTCCTGCAACTTCATTAACACTCATATGCTCAAAAGAATACCCATTAGTAAAATCTTTGACTACGCTCACCTGATAACCAAGCTTCTTTTCTTGCTCTTCCAACTTTGAAAAGTCTTTACATACCGTCAATAAGTTGGTATGGCCGACTAAACTAGTTATCGTCCCTGCTGCAAAAATAGCAGCACTTACGAGTCCACAACAAACAATACCTATAATGACCTTTTTCTTTAAACTAAAATGTTTCATTAGCTTTTCCTCCCTATTTTCACTATTTCTGATTCTTCTATCTATATCCCTTTTCACTCTATCATCTATCTCTATCTTTTCTGCTTCTATTTTAAAGGCTTGAGTAATTTTCTGGTCTAGTTTCTGATTTTTTCTCATAAGCTTTCCCCTCCTCTGCATAACTCCCTATCATTGCTTCTTTTAATGTCTTCCTTGCTGTAAATAATCTGGACTTAACTGTTCCCTCCAAACACCCCAACACTTTTGCAATTTCCTTTGTAGGGAGTTCATTATAGTAATAGAGAACAACAACAAGCCTTTGTTTGATGGGCAGCATTCCTATCTGTTTCACAATAGCCGCCGAACTTTCCTTTCTCATCATAATTTCTAGTGAAGAGGCCTCTCCTAACTGATCTTTCACTAGAATGATATCTTCCTTGGGTATCTCTTTGCTTTGCTTTTTGCAGTATCGCCAGGCCGTCCTCATCAAAATATGAAATAGCCACGGTTTAAACCTTTTATTGTCTTTCAACTCTTTAATATGCTGATAGCATTTGATAAAACTCTCTTGAACGATATCTTCACTATCCATCTTATTTACGGCAATAAAATAAGCCGTACGCATTGCCTCATTTTTATACTTTTCATAAAGCATATCAAAGGCTTGTTTATCACCTTGTTTCATCCTTACTACAATCTCTTCTTCCAAGATTTCTTCTCCTTTCTCTTCGATGCATCTATACTAAAGAGTCTTCCCTCACCCAAATAGTTCATTTATAATCAAAAAATATTTGCCTAACTTTTTAATGAAATTTTCAACAATTCATTATTTAGATTTTCATGAAAAACATAACAAATATGCCATTTCTGCTCTGTACTCCTATCATACTGTCTTTGCAGATATCACAAAAACTGCTAAATGATATCAGCAATGCAGTTGATTCCTAAAAAATGACATTAAAAATACAGGATTTGATCCTACAATAACTTATACTATTAACTAAAATAAGGACATAACCACAAATAGCAGATGTGATCATATCCTAATTTTTTTATTTCATAGTTACACTAATACATTGCCCCTGCCATACACGCAGCTAATATCAATTCAATCACAGTTGCCAAAACATAAATGCCGACACACTTTAATACACGTACTAAAACCTTTTCAGACTCCTTAGCAGCAATTTTTGCACTTACCCCTATGAGTACTGCACCAATTGCACCTCCCACTGCACCACCTATCACTAAAAAGAAATTAATAACATGTAAAACAATAAATACCCATCCCCACCCAGGCATTTTCATGGTCACATATTTCATTCCGGTCTCACAATCTTTCCCGTCAACTACCATTATCTGTTTTCCATCATAATTTGTATGTAAATGTGCTATCGTATTTCCTACAGGAATCTCTATTTCACGATCTAAAAATGTACCTTGGCTCTTTAATTTTTTTGTCTCAAATGCTTCACCTGGTGTAACTATGATTTGCTTCCGTTCTACATTAATCGTATACATCGTTTCTTCACTCTGAATGCTCCATGATTTTTTTCGCTTCATTTTCTTATTCCCCTCAAAGATTATGGATACTGCTTTGCCATACTTAATACTTCCTTTAATACTCCCTAATAACTATTTATTATTGATACACTTTGATTAGCCCCCAAAAACAGGTGTTTTTGAAGTTTTAAATACTAAAATTTCATGAACAATATTAAAACTTTCTACAAGGTTTGCAACATATCCTACGTTATCTGTATATTTCTCACGATATGTTGCATCTGGATCACTTGGATTTTGAAGAATTTTAGAATTAAGATCTTTTCCTTGCTTAGGAACAACAACATCTTCTTCACTTTTTTCTGTTTGTTCCCTTAGTAAACGTGATAAATGCTGGTAAGCTTCAGTTTGCAGAATTTCATTATTTAGAGTTAAACATGTTTCCTCTAACAGTAATGAATGTGATAATAGTCATTCAAGTTTAGTTGTTGCATCTTTATCTCTGGTTTTGTAAATGGTTTCATTCTTATGACCTTCTTTTAAATAGCACTGCAATTCTTGAGGTACAAAGGTAGGATTAATCTTGTTAAGTTTTTTGATAAGATTTAAGTTAACCGTATAAACAAGTTCAATTCTTGATAATTTTTTACATGAAGAACTAATCATCATAGAATCCATGCGAAGCATTTTACCATCAATCATCATTTCTGATTCCATATGTGCTGCTAAAGCTTCTATTTCCTGTTTGATTAAATCTATATTTGTTTTTTTCTCATATTCCATAACCCTATTCCTAAAATTTTAAAGGGTATTAATTGAAACAGGTTGCTTTTCATAGCTTGTTGTACCTAAAGCATACTGAAATCTCAAGTCAAAATGTAAACTGCCAATAAGGTCTTCATCTGCTAACTTAAAATTTTATTTAAGAATAAGAAGGCCAACTAATATATTAACTGGGGTATTAGGTCTTGAAACTTCATTATTGTATAAAACCTGAAAAGGTTCTTCATTTATTTTTGAAAAAACATATTTATTAAAAGGGGATGCCCAGCTTTTTTCTAGATTTTGACGAAGATATTTAGGAAGAGCCAGTACTGGATCTTCAAGAGTAATTTGCTGAGTGCTATTCTTACGAAACATAGGTGTTCCCCTTTCAAAATTTTTCTTTAAGTATATCATATTTACATGTAGTTTTAAAAACTAGGCTTTTTGTGGGCTAATCATCCTATAGAATGAAATCTAAAAACTAAATTTTAGGAATATTATACCATATACTTAATAGCAATTAAATCAAAATAGCGCTAAGGTAGATTTTATGAACCTCTGGACCGATGTAATACTTAAATTCTGTTACACCTGTAAGCCATTTTTCATTAGGTGCATGGGCATTAGTTGATTTTATATTCTTCTTACGACAAATGCGTAAAACACGTTTATCGTTTATATTATGATAACGCTCCAAATCATCTCTTAATCGTCTATATCCTTTGTCTGGACTTTCGTTATGGATTTTTTCTGTGACTTTCGCAATTCTAATCCATTGCTGTAGAGATGTTGGAGATATTTGAAATTCATTTGCAAGATGACGTTGACTTATTAAACCATCTAGATATCTCTTTACGGCGGATATCTTCTCTTGTGCAGATATTCTCCTTCTAGACATAGAAAATACTCCCTTCTAAGCAACAAGTGTTTTTATTATTTCACTTGTTTACCTAAAAGGCAATGTCATTAAGTTAAGAAAAAAATAAACTACTACATTGAAAGAATGGTAAGCACCAAGATATCTGTTTGCCATTCTTTTTAATTTATGAGCATACTAAGTACAGATGACATCAAATTGCCATCTGAATACGTTACAAATATTAAGTGTTATCTTTCTTTAGGATATTCTATATGCAAATCCTAAGGCGTTTTTTGTATTTGAATATCTTTTAAAGGATCTTCCAGGGCGTATTGGGGAATAGAATTTTTTAATCATCTCTAAAAGTACCTTTTCCGAAAGCTTCTCCTTAAAATATTGATGGCAAAAATGTATTGCTTTTGCAAAATTAATTCTTTTATTCTTTGGACTTTTTACGTGATATGATATTAATGCTGCAAAATTATACATGATTAACTTTGCAAAGATTTCTTGAAATATTAGATTTTGCTTTTTACTATGAATACTTGCCAATCCAACATTATACTTTAATTCTTTGAAGGATGTTTCGATACTCCAACGCATTTTGTATAATTCTTTTAATGCTTGGGCTGGAAAATCATCTTTAGGGAGATTTGTAAATATAGTTTCATATGCAGAATCTGAAAGTTTAAATCGTACAATCCTAAATTTTAAATCATACATCTTGTTCTCTTTAGGTTGTAAGTAATCAAAAGTTGTGTGTGGTTGAATCCATCGGTATCTATTGGGATCCTTTTTTATTAACGCCATTGTATCTTTTGTTTTTCTACGAGTAAGTGTAATGGTAGTTTCCATATCAAATTCTTC
>JAEZJJ010000003.1 GCA_023436395.1 Bacillota bacterium
CACCATACAGAGATTCTGTTTATACACAATCAGTGCTTACCATTACTTCAAACGTCGTATATGGTAAGAAAACAGGAGCTACTCCAGATGGTCGTCAAGCAGGTGTACCATTCTCACCAGGAGCTAATCCAATGAACGGTAGAGAAACAAAAGGAGTTCTTGCAGCCTGTGCTTCAGTAGCAAAATTACCATTTGAACATGCAAATGATGGTATTTCATACACATTCTCATTAGTACCATCAACACTTGGTAACAATGAACAAGATAGAATTAGAAACATGGTAGGTATCTTAGATGGATACTTTGGCCAAACAGGTCAACACATTAACGTAAACGTTCTTAATAAAGAAGTATTACTTGATGCTATGGATCATCCAGAAAAATACCCACAACTTACAATTCGTGTATCAGGATACGCAGTAAACTTCATTAAGCTTACAAAAGAACAACAATTAGACGTTATTAGCCGTACTTTCCATGAAAGAATGTAAGGGATTGATGATGAAAGTATTAAAAGCGCTAGCAGGTGTACTGCTAGCGCTTTTAATATGTCGCATAGGATGGAATAATGTAAGTGATTGACAAAAATGTAGAACAAACGTATGATTTAAAATAGAAGTTAATTAGGCTATGCAAGAGAGGAATAAACATGATTTATTTAGATTATGCGGCAGATACACCTGTAAGAGAAGAAGTCTTAGAGACATTTTGTAATGCTACAAAAAAATATATAGCTAATCCTAATACAAGTCATCAAATGGGAAGAGATGCTAAGGATGCGATTATGGAAGCTACTGATAAAATAGCATACTATTTAGGGGTAAAATCCCAAGAAATTATCTATACTTCAGGTGCAACAGAAGCCAATAATTTAGCTATTAAGGGAATAGCTCATGAATATAAAAGACAAGGTAAGCATATGATTACCACTTATTTAGAGCACTCTTCAGTAACAGGACCTATGATGTATCTAGAGGAACAAGGTTATGAGATTGACTATGTAGACTTATTACCTAATGGAAAGGTAGATCTAAAGCATTTAAAGGAGTTACTAAGAGAAGATACTATTTTAGTTTCAATAAGTGCGGTAGATAGTGAATTAGGTATTTGTCAAGATATCCATTTAATAGGAGAGATTATTGCAAACTATCCTAAATGTCATTTTCATGTAGATGCAACACAAGCTATAGGTAAAATTGCATTCAATTTTAATAATGTAGATTTAGTAACACTGGCGCCACATAAATTTTTTGGGTTGCATGGCATAGGGGTGCTAATTAAAAAAGAAGAAACACATATAACGCCCTTAATACATGGAGGCATTAGTACAACAGCTTATCGGAGTGGGACACCTACAGCAGCACTGATCTTGGCTATGGAAAAGGCAATTTATTTCATTTTAGAAGACCAAAAGAAGTATTATAATGAGATAAAGAGATTAAATGAATTGATAAGAAAAGAATTAAAAGGGTATAATGAGGTTACAATTAATAGTCCAGAAATGGCTTCACCTTTTATTTTAAACTTTAGCATAAAAGGTATTAAACCAGCTGTAATGCAAGAGGAACTTGCCAAAAGGAAAGTTTTTATTTCTACTAAATCAGCATGTTCTGCAGCTAATACACCTTCTAGACCAGTCTATGCACTTACAAAAGATCGTAAGCGTGCATTAACAACATTAAGAGTAAGTTTAAGCTATTTAACGACGGATAAGGAAGTACAAGAATTTCTTCACATTTTTAGACAGTGTTATAAGGAATTAAAAAATTAAGGATGGAACAATGGAAAAATATAAAGAAATAGAAAAAAGTATTATTAAAAAGTATCGTAAGGAAATATGGAAACGATTTGTTAATGGTGTCAACAATTATAATCTTATTCAAGAAGGGGACAAGATTGCTGTATGTATTTCAGGCGGTAAGGATTCTATGATACTAGCTAAGTGCATGCAAGAATTGCAAAGACATTGGCAAGTTAAATTTGAGTTAGTATTTCTAGTAATGGATCCAGGCTATAATCCGTATAATAGGCAGGTTATAGAAGATAATGCTAAGCTCTTAAACATTCCTATTACTATCTTTGAATCACCTATTTTTGAAGTTGTAGCAGAGGTAGAGGATACACCTTGTTATTTATGTGCACGTATGAGACGAGGTTATTTGTATAAAGAAGCTAAAGATTTAGGGTGTAATAAGATTGCGCTAGGACACCATTTCGATGACGTTATTGAAACGATTCTAATGAGTATGCTTTATAGTGGACAAATAAAAACGATGATGCCAAAGCTTCATAGTACAAACTATGAAGGAATGGAGCTGATAAGACCACTTTACCTAGTAAAGGAAGCTGATATTATTTCATGGGCAAGATATAATGAACTCAAATTTATTCAGTGTGCATGTCGATTTACCGAACACTGTAGTGTAAGTGGTCAAGGTGGGGGCTCTAAACGACAAGAAATGAAGAATTTGATTAAAAAGTTTAGGCAAACCAATCCACATATTGAGATGAATATTTTTAAGAGTGTTCATGATATTAATTTAGAAACTATAATTGGCTATCATACTCAAGAAAACACATATCACTTCTTAGATGATTATGAGGAACGAAAAATGAAATAAATGAAAAATAGACATATATTACAGATTTGTAGATGTATGTCTATTTTTACTTATAAATAATGAATTATAGAATAAGCTAGATATATTGAACTTTATTGGTTAAAGATATAAAATTAAAATAAGTAATAATATAGTTAATTAAGAAAGGAGTAAAGAGACCTGTGCTGAGTAGAAAAATACCTATATATTATGCAAAGGCCAATATGACTATAGCAGAAAGTGTTTATGATCAGGCAGGTCTTTTGCTTGTTCCACAAGATAGTGCCTTGACACCCAGAGTTATTATTAGATTAAAACTTCATGGTGTAGATCAAATTGAAATTTATGATGAGAAAAAAGGGAGTGACTCATTAGAAGGTGAATCAAGTACCTATATAAATCGTGTACGTCAAAGTGAAAATTATCAGAAATTCAATGTAGCGTTTTCAAGTTCGGTTGATGAATTTAAAAAGGATATTAATGAGGTTGTAACAAACAATAAAGAAATTAATATGATGAAATTAACGAAAGAGCTAGATAATCTACTAGCTCAAGATATGAGAGGTACCAATATGTTCGATATGATTCATTGTATGCGAGCATATGATGACTTAACATATGTTCATTCTCTCAATGTTGCCCTTATGTGCCATGTGATTGGCGAATGGCTTCATTTTTCAAAGCAAGATAAATATTTACTTAGTTTATGTGGTTTGTTACATGATATAGGGAAATTACTGGTGCCAAAAGAACTGATTACAAAACCATACAAATTAACTATGGAGGAATTTTCTACTGTTAAGACCCATGCCTATAGAGGATATGAGCTTTTAAAAAAACAAAATATTGATGAAAGAATTAAATGGGCTGCCTTAATGCATCATGAAAAATGCGATGGGACTGGATATCCAAATGGCTTAGAAGGTTATCAAATTAATGATTTTGCTAAGATTGTGGCGATAGCAGATGTCTATGATGCAATGACAGCCAATAGAGTTTATAGGCCGGGTTTATGCCCTTTTGATGTGATAGAGATGTTTGAATCAGAAGGATTACAGAAATATGAGCCTAAGTTTCTATTACCTTTTTTAGAGCGAATAGCTGAGTTTTATATTAATCATGAAGTATGTTTAAGTAATGAGCAGAGAGCAAGGGTGATTATGATTAATAAATGCAAACTATCTAAACCAGTTGTCCAAGTTCAGAATAAGTTTATAGACTTATCTCAAAACATAAAACTTGGAATTATAGCTATTCTTTAGGAAAAATGAAAAATAAATCAAGAAAGTGTTAAGAATGTAAGTTTTCTATTGCCCTAGGATATTGCACATGCTATAATTCGAGGAATATTAAGTAAGATGAACGAATATCAAATAAAAAGGATAAAGAATATGAGAAAAACAAAAATAGTGTGTACATTAGGTCCTGCTACAGAGGATGAATACATATTACGTGAATTAATGCTTCGTGGCATGAATGTGGCACGTATCAATTTTTCACATGGTACGTACCAGAAACATGAAGAAACAATGAACTTAGTAAAAAAAATGAGAGAAGAATTAAATCTACCAGTAGCCATTTTATTAGATACTAAAGGGCCAGAAATACGCCTTGGTGAGTTTAAGGAAAAAGAGGTGGAATTAAAAAAGAATCAGACGTTTGTTTTAACCACAGAACCTATTGTAGGTGATATAACACGAGTATCTATTTCATATAAGGAACTTATTCAGGACGTTACTGAAGGGATGACTATTCTACTAGATGATGGACTCATTGAACTTAAGGTGGTAAGTAAGAAAGATAAAGAGATTATTTGCCGAGTGGAAAATGGCGGGATTATTTCTAGTCATAAAGGAGTTAATGTTCCTGGTGCACAACTATCTATGCCTTTTGTTAGTAAACAAGACTATTCGGATATTGTATTTGGTATCAAGCAAGGGGTAGATTTTATTGCTGCTTCTTTTACTAGGACAGCAGAAGATGTCATACAGATTCGTAAAATATTAAGTGAATATAACTGTAATAATATTAATATCATTGCAAAGATAGAAAACAGACAAGGCATAGAGAATATTGATGAAATCATTCGTGTTTCAGATGGCATTATGGTGGCTAGAGGTGATTTAGGAGTAGAAATACCAATAGAAGAGATTCCTGTTATTCAGAAGAAGATTATTAACAAAGTCTATAATGCTGAAAAACCCGTTATTACAGCAACTCAGATGTTAGATTCTATGATGAAAAATCCTAGACCTACAAGAGCAGAGGTTACTGATGTTGCAAATGCCATTTATGATGGGACAAGCGCGATTATGCTATCAGGAGAAACTGCTGCAGGTAAATATCCTATTGAAGTGCTCTCTACAATGATTAAGATTACAGAGCGTGCAGAAAAGGATATTGATTATAGACAACGTTTTAAAAGTAGGGTGACCCTTACTAATCCTGACGTCACTAATGCTATTTCTCATGCAACTTGTACCACTGCCCATGATATCAATGCTGCTGCTATTATTACTGTAACTAAATCCGGTAAGACAGCACGTATGATAGCTAAATACAAACCAGATTGTCCTATCATTGGTTGTAGTACATATGATTATGTGTGTAGACAACTGAGTTTATCTTGGGGAGTCATTCCTCTATTAATTCAAGAAGAAAAAAATACAGATGAATTATTTGAACATGCCACTGAAACGGTAGAAAAAGCAGGATATGTTAAACCAGGAGAACTGGCTGTATTAACAGCTGGTGTACCTTTAGGAATTGCAGGTACAACTAATCTTATTAAAGTACAAGTTGTGGGACATATTCTTTTAAAGGGCAGAGGCATTATTAATAAGGTTGTATGTGCAAGTTTATGTGTATGTAAAGAGGAAGAAGATGTAAAAAAATATTTTAAACCAGGAGATATTTTGGTTATATCAAAAACGAGTAATGCTATTATTGAAGAATTAAAACAAGCAGCAGGCCTAATCGTTGAGGAAGATGGTATGAACTCACATGCAGCTATTGTAAGTTTAAGTTTAGATATTCCTATTCTTCTTGGGGCAAACTCGGCAACTGAAATTCTGAAATCAGGTGCCATTGTCACTTTAGATGGAGGAAAAGGCTTAGTTTCAAGTAAATAAAAGAGTAAACAAGAATAAGAAAGAGATAATCCATTATAATGGATTATCTCTTTCTTATTCTTGTTCTTCAATCATACGATAGCCAATACCTACTTCGGTAAATATATATTTTGGATCACCAGGATTTTGTTCAATTTTACGTCTAATATTAGCCATATTAACACGCAAAATTTGATTATTACTACTTGCATAAGGCCCCCAGATTTGTTTAATCATAAAATCATAAGTAAGTACTTTTCCAGAGTGTTGTGCTAAAAGAGAAATAAGTTTAAATTCAATCTGAGTTAAATGAACTTTTTCACTTCCCACTAAAAGCATATGTTTATCGTAATCAATAGTTAAATCCCCTGCTTTAAAAATATGAGAATCTTGCCCCATATGAGTTGTTTTTAAGTTGTGGCGAATAGCTGTACGAATTCTAGCTAGAAGTTCAGATGTTCCAAAGGGTTTTGTAATGTAATCATCTGCTCCTAAATCAAGGGATTGTACCTTTTCTGCTTCTTGAGCTCTTGCAGAAATAATGATGATAGGTATAGATGACCAACTACGTACAGCCTTTAATACTTCTATACCATCCATGTCAGGTAAGCCCAAATCTAATAAGATAAGATCTGGACAATGAGATGGAATAATAGCTAAAGCCTCCTTACCCGTTTGACATCTTAACGTTTTATACTCATGGGCATTAAGGGTAGTGGCAATGAAATTACATATACTTTGTTCATCTTCAACGATGAGTATAGATGTTTTGTTCATGAATAGTTCCTCCTTGAGTAGGTAGCGTAAAGATAAACTCTGCACCACCATGAATATGATTTTGAGCAGATATTTCCCCACCATGAGCACGAATAATGGTTTTACATATAGATAAGCCAATGCCCATTCCTTTAGAAGAGTCGCTTTTAGTTTTTGGATTAAGGGCATTGCCATCAAAGATGCCATCTATTTGCTCTGGAGAAAGACCTATACCATGGTCTATAATTTTAAAGGTTATATAATCTATATCCTCTACTACAAGAAGCTCAATAGGTGCTACGCTATGAGCATACTTGAGGGAATTTTCTAGAAGGTTAAGGATAACTTGTTCAATTAGTGTTGCATCCATAGGGATCATTAAAAAGGTATCAGGAACCTTAACAAGAATTTGACTTTGAGGATAACGTTTCTTTAATCGTGAAACAGCTTCGGAAACAACTTCTTCTAAGGGTTCTAAGGTTTTATTCACCTTTACTTGTCCCTCTTTTATTCTGGTAATGGAGAGTAGGTTTTCCACCATATGGATAAGCCAATTGGCATCTTCTAAGATATGTTTAACCAAATCATCTTTTTCATTTTCGGGCAAATAAGCCTTATTTTCTAGATAAGTGGATCCTGCTCCAATGATACCTGTTAATGGGGTACGGAGATCATGGGATACTGCACGAAGTAAATTCGCACGCATTTTTTCTTTCTCTGTTTCTAAAGCAAGGTGATGATGCTGATCCACAAGATGCTGACGTTCAATTGCCATAGCTACTTGAGTAAGCATAAGATTTAAAAAAGTTAATGTATTATTATGATATAAGGCAGTTGGAAAATTGTAGATGCCTATAACACCCCATATATGCTCATGTGATATCACAGGTAAATAAATACTACTACCGTAGCTAATATCCGATTCTGCAACAGATGGTATATTAGATTTTACAAAAGCCCAATGTGCTTTTTCTAATTCATGGGCCGTTATAAACATATCTTTATCTTCACTAGAATAAAGTTTTTCAATATAGTTTTTTTCTTTCAGAGGATTAGTTTTATGAAAAATAGCAGAACTTTTAGTAAAGTCTACTACTGTTTCTAAAGCTAAATCAATAATCTGATCAATATGGTCACTAATCAGAAGTTGATTGTTAATGAGATTAAGTCTATGAGTCATTTCTTCCCGTTCTGAAATGACTTTATTACGCTCAGTAATATGAGCAGTCATCGTACTAGTAATAACTGATATCGTTAATAGGCTTAAAAAAGTAAAAGGATATCCGTCTAAAGTAAAGTTTATTTGAAAAAAAGGATAAGTAAAAAAATAATTTACCCCAACGACACCTATAATAGATGCTACTATACCCCAAAAGTATCCAGAAGTAAATCGGGCAATTAAGAAAACAGCTAAAATATAGGTAATAGCAACATTGGTATGCATAGCAGTTAAATTAACATAAATATAAGCTATAAGTGTAGCTGCAATTAATAGGCTAAAGGTTTTAAGACCATTAAGAAGAAATTTCATAGTAATCCTTTCTCTGTAGCATATTATATTTTATTGAAAGTAGAAGATATATTAATTATACTATAAAATGAATGTAAAATATAATAAATTACATAAATTTAATGTTAAAGATAAGTGGATATTGTTTTTTTTATTTTGAACATTTATAATAATAATATATATAACAGATTATTTTACATATATCTACTAGAGGAGGTAATACTATGAAACACTTTGTCATTACAATTGCTAGGGGTTATGGTAGTGGAGGGCGTGCGATAGGTGAATTATTAGCAAAAGAGTTAGGCATTAGCTTATATGACCGTCAGTTACTCAGATTAGCTGCAGATGAAAGTGGAATAAATGAAGCACTATTTGCCAATGCGGATGAAAAGATTAAAAATAATTTATTATTGAGTGTAGCTAAAAACATTTATAAAGGTCAAATTATTCCTCCAGATCGAGATGACTTCATTTCAAATGAAAACTTGTTTAACTATCAGGCAATAATAATAAAACAACTTGCAGAGCAAGAATCCTGTGTAATCATTGGTCGTTGTGCAGACTTTATTTTAAAAGATATGGAAAATGTGATTAGAATTTATATCCATGCCCCATTAGCAGACTGTATTAAAACTGTCGAAGAAATGAAGGTTTGTCCAAAGAAGAATGTAAAGAATTATATTCAGACTATAGATAAAAGACGTGCAGCCTACTACCGTTATTTTACAGGGCATGACTGGAATGATGCTTCAAATTATGATTTATGTATTAATAGTAGTTATTTTACACGTCAACAATGTGTAGATTTGATCAAAGCTTGTATTGATATTAAATGTGCTAATAAGTAATATAGAATAAATCTTATTATAGAAAATCAAGTTATATGAACTAACCCCCATAAGTTAGAGTTTTGATATCTAACTTATGGGGGTTAGTTCATATAACTTGAGCTACTAATAGACTTTTATAAGGAAGACTTTGTCAATGATTACCATAGCCTTCACTTTTGATTGAATGCTTTTTACTCGTACGATTATGATTTTTTCCTTCTTCAGATGTAAGCGGTGTTTGACCATTACATTTTTTCATACGTACTTCCTTAGGATCAATTTGACTATCTTTTGCCATATGTTTTTCAACTCCTTTTCAACTAGTTTTTACAAAAAGCATAGAAATTTACATGGTAATTTTTGTTTTTATAGGCGTGATCGAAGGGGTAGACGTTGAAAGATAATGTTATATCATGTAAAATGTAAAAGAAACACCGATTAGAAAAACTCGCTAGGAGGAGAAAGACATGAGTGAGAGAAAAGTAGTTAATGTCTCAACACAAGAAGCTAAGCGTCAAAATGAGATTATTCATATACTTGCACAACATATTAAAGGGAAAGGGCTACAATACTGCATTTCGACTTTTGGTTGCCAAATGAATGCTAGAGATTCAGAGAAAATCGAAGGGATGCTAGAACAAATTGGTTATACTAAAACAGAAAATGAAGAAGAAGCAGATTTCATTATTTATAATACATGTTGTGTTCGTGAAAATGCAGAACTTAAAATTTATGGCCGTTTAGGGGCACTGAAAGGGAGAAGAAAAAAGAATCCAAACTTTATGATTGCCTTATGTGGTTGTATGATGCAACAAGACATTGTCCTAGATACCCTTAAAAAGAAATTTAACTTTATAGATATTATTTTTGGAACCTATAATATTTATAAATTGCCTGAACTTTTACAAACACGTTTAGAAACAAAGCAAAATGTCATTGATATTTGGGATTCATACCAAGATATTGTGGAAGATCTCCCAGACTCTAGAAAATATGACTTTAAGGCATGTGTTAATATTATGTATGGTTGTAATAACTTCTGTACGTACTGCATTGTGCCTTATGTAAGAGGAAGAGAGCGTAGTAGACAGCCAGAAGATATTATTGCTGAAATCAAAGAGCTTGTAGCAGAAGGTGTAAAAGAAATTATGCTCTTAGGGCAAAATGTTAATTCTTATGGGAAAACATTAGAACAGCCAATAACTTTTGCTCATTTATTAAAACAAATTAATGAGATTGAAGGCTTAAAACGTATTCGTTTTATGACTTCTCATCCAAAAGACTTAAGCGATGAACTCATTGAAGTGATGGCAAGCTGTGAGAAGATTTGTCCAAGTGTTCACTTACCATTCCAATCAGGAAGTACAGAAATTCTTAAGAAAATGAATCGTCATTACACAAAAGAAAGTTACTTAGAATTAGCTGCTAAGATTAAGGCTGCTATTCCTAGAGTAGAGCTAACAACAGATATTATTGTAGGTTTCCCAGGGGAAACAGAAGAAGATTTCTTAGATACTATGGAAGTGGTAGAAAAAGTACATTATGCAAGTGCCTTTACATTTATTTATTCAAAACGTACAGGAACACCTGCTGCAACCATGGCAGAGCAAGTGCCTGAAGAGGTAACCAAGGAACGTTTTAATCGCTTAATAGAGCTTGTGAATCACCAATCTGCAGCTACACACCATAAGTATGTGGGACAAACTGTAGAAGTGCTTCTAGAAGAAGTAAGCAAGCAAGATGTCAATGTTTTAAGCGGTCGTACAGATACAGGATTACTCGTAAATACACCAGCACCTAAAGCGTTAGTTGGAGAATTTGTAAAGGTGAAAATTGTAGATCATAAAACCCATTATTTAATTGGAGAGTTGGCGATATAAATATGTTAAAAACACAAGTAACACCTATGATGGCACAGTATTTAACCATTAAAGAAGAAAATCCAGATTGTCTATTGTTTTTTAGACTGGGAGATTTCTATGAAATGTTTTTTGAAGATGCCAAAACCTGTTCTAGAGAACTAGAGATTACCCTAACAGGAAAGGACTGTGGATTAGAAGAGAGAGCACCTATGTGTGGGGTGCCCTTTCATTCTGCAGAAAATTATATTTCTCGTCTTGTGGAAAAGGGCTATAAAGTGGCTATTTGTGAGCAAATAGAAGATCCTAAACAAGCAAAGGGATTAGTGAAACGTGGTGTCATTCGTATTGTGACACCAGGAACAATCTTAGAGGGAGCCACAGTTAGTGAAGGAAAAAACAACTATATTATTAGTATTGTGGGCATAGAGGGAAGTTATGGCCTGAGCATTTGTGATGTAACCACAGGTGAGTGGTTAGCAACAATGATTACAGGGGAGCAAAGTAAACGTAAACTTTTAGATGAACTGGCTAAGTTTTCACCTGTTGAGTGCTTGTTATCGGAGAGTTTATATGAAAATCATGAAATCTGTGATTTTATACGCTCTAGGTTTCATTGTTTAATCGAGCAAATCCCAGCTCACACCTTAGATGGGACTTTAGCACAACGTATTTTACTCAAGCATTTTAATATTCTTTCTTTAGGTGGCATTGGTTTAAGTGAAAATGGGGTAGAAACTTTAGCAACAGCTAGTTTACTCGCCTATTTACAAGAAACACAAAAAACAGATTTATCGCATTTAATGACATTATCTATTTATAACGTGGATGCCTATATGTTGCTGGATATAGCCACAAGGCGTAACCTGGAATTAACAGAGACTTTAAGAGAAAAGAAACGTAAAGGCTCGCTTTTATGGGTATTAGATCATACGAAAACAGCTATGGGCTCTCGTTATATTAGAAAGTGTATTGAACAACCTCTTATCCACTGCGATGAAATCAATCATCGCCTAGAAGCGACTAAGGAATTAAAGGAAGCACCCTTATTACGTGCAGACCTCCTTGAAGCCTTAGACCATATTTATGATATAGAGCGCCTTATGAGTAAGGTATCTTTTGGAACTTGTAATGCCAAGGATATGCTTGCTTTAAAACAGTCTATTGAAGTACTCCCACAAGTGAAAAACTTACTTGAAAATTGTACATCAGAAGGACTTAAGGGATTAAATAGTCAATTAGATGACATGCAGGACTTATATCATCTCATTGATCAGGCGATTATGGAAGAGGCACCTATTTCTGTCCGTGAAGGGAATATGATTAAGTCAGGGTATAATGAAGAAGTTGATCATTTACGTCAGGTAAAAACGGAAGGTGCTTCTTGGCTGATGGAAATAGAAGCCAGAGAAAAAGAAAAAACAGGTATTAAGAATCTTAAAATAAAGTATAACAAAGTCTTTGGATACTTTTTAGAAGTCACACAATCTTATAATCATTTAGTACCAGATTACTTTATTCGTAAGCAAACACTTTCTAACTGTGAGCGCTATATTACAGAAGAACTGAAAAAGGTGGAGGAAGAAGTACTTGGTGCAGATGATAAGCTTAATTTATTAGAGTATCAGCTTTTTACAGAAATAAGGGCAATCGTACTAAAAGAAATGCCACGGTTACTACTCGCTTCCACACAAATTGCAGCTTTAGACATGTTTTGTTCTTTTGCAGAGGTGGCCGATATTTATTGTTATGTAAAGCCAGAGATTACTAAGGGATATGATTTGCAGATTAAAAATGGTCGTCACCCTGTGGTCGAAAAAATGTTAGGAGAACAACATTTTATTGCCAATGATGTGGTTTTAGAAAAAGAACATGCAGAAATGATGTTACTTACAGGGCCTAATATGGCAGGTAAATCCACTTACATGCGACAAGTCGCACTGATTGTTTTAATGGCTCAAATTGGTAGCTTTGTACCAGCAGAAGCAGCTACTATTGGGGTAGTAGACCGTATCTTTACCCGTGTGGGAGCTTCTGATGACTTAGCATCAGGCCAAAGTACTTTTATGGTGGAAATGATGGAAGTAGCCAATATTTTACACCATGCCACACCAGATAGTTTATTGATCTTAGATGAGATTGGAAGAGGGACAAGTACTTTAGATGGGCTTAGTATTGCTTGGTCAATTATTGAGCATATTACAAGTCATATAGGGGCAAAAACTTTATTTGCAACCCACTACCATGAACTAACGGTTTTAGAAGAGACCATGTCAAATCTTAAAAACTACTGCGTTGCGGTAAAGGAAATAGGAGAAGATATTATTTTCCTTCATCAAATCATAAAGGGAAGTGTAGATCATAGTTATGGGATTCAAGTTGCTAAACTAGCAGGTGTACCTATCCCTGTCTTAGACCGGGCTAAGGAAATTTTAAAGCAACTCGATAGCAGTGAAAAACAATTGAGTGCCGCATCTATAGCTCACAGTCAAAACAGTGATGAAATAGTAGATTATAAAGCACAAGGCATTGCGGAAAGTGAAAATGCTATTTCTACTAAGAAGAAAGCTAAAGAAATAGAAAACAAAGACTTTGGACAACTTAATTTATTTGATCAAGGCAATGATGAAATTATCTTGACATTAAAGGAAGTGGATTTGATGAACACCACACCATTTAAAGCTTTAGAAATTTTATATGAATTACAAAGGAAGGTTAAATCTCTATAGGAGGTTAACCTTCCTCCTTATTATATTCATTAGAAAGGAGGCAGTAAATGAAGGCAATTAAAATATTAGATACCCATACCATTAATAAGATAGCAGCAGGAGAAGTTGTAGAAAGACCTTGTTCTGTAGTGAAGGAATTAGTAGAAAATAGCATTGATGCCAAAGCCAGCTCTATTACGGTGGAAATCAAAAATGGTGGGATCGATCTGATTCGTGTGACAGATAATGGGGTAGGCATTCCTAAGGACCAAGTAGAAGTAGCCTTTTTACGTCATGCAACAAGTAAAATAACATCCGCAGAAGATTTATATGAAGTCATGAGTCTTGGGTTTAGAGGTGAAGCTTTAGCCAGTATTGCAGCTGTTTCTCATGTGGAGCTTTTAACTAAAGAAGAGAAGGAGTTAACAGGAAAGCGTATTGAAATAAGTGGAGGGAAAATAGCAACATCAGAAGAGGTAGCCTGCCCAAATGGAACCACTTTTATTATGCGTCATTTATTCTTTAATGTGCCTGCTAGAAAAGCTTTTTTAAGTAGTAGTAGTTCAGAAGCTGCAAAAATTTCTGATTACATGTATAAACTTGCTTTAGCTCATCCAGAAGTCAGTTTTAAATATATTCAAAATGGTAAGACTCTATTTACCACATCAGGAGATCATGAGCTCAAACATGCTATCTTAAATATATACGGTAGGGAGTATGCTAAAAATACATTGGCATGTTTTTATAAAAGTGAAAACATCACCTGCAGTGGCCTAGTTGGTAAACCTATTTTAAATCGCGGCAATCGTAATTACGAACACTTTTTTATTAATGGTCGTTATATCAAAAGTCAGCTTTTACAGGGCGCCCTAGAAGATGCTTATAAAACGTTAGTCATGGTAGGCAAATTTCCTTTTGCGGTTTTACACCTCCATTTAGACCCTGCCTTAGTAGATGTTAATGTGCATCCTACCAAATTACAAGTACGTTTTAAAAATCCAGAGACTATTTATAAAGCGGTATATGAAGGCGTCATTCACGCCCTAAGAGAAGCTTATTTAGTTCCAAATGTTACAGGGGAGAGTGTTCCTAAGGAAACAAAAATTCAACCTGTTATTGAACAAGGGGTGATTGATACTTTTTTTGCACCAAGGAAAGAACAGCAAACGGTTACACCAGAAAGTCTTTTAAAACGTGAGGTTACTTTAGTTTCTGAAAAAACTTCAGAGGATAGGACAGTTAGTCGTTTGTTTGGTGAAAAAGGTCAATCTTCGCCTAATGCTATTCAGGCGTATGAGAAGCAGCTTACCCAAGTTTTTAGGCAAGACTCCAATGATTTTAGAGTGGCAGAAGAAATAGCAGAAAAACATGAGAATATCATAGAGACAAGTCATATAAACTATGGCATTAGTAGTATTGATGAGGTTCCTTTGCCACCTAAAGTACAAGAACAAGTTAAGGTGAATACACCCAGTATCAATAAAGAAGATTATCGCATTGTAGGGCAAGTATTTAGAACCTACTGGCTTATACAGTATCATGAAAAGGTTTTTATTATTGACCAACATGCAGCTCATGAAAGAGTGCTATATGAGCAATTTATGTCAGAATTTAGGGCAAATAAAGTAGCAAAGCAACTTTTACTGATCCCAGAGACATTAAATGTAACACCTATAGAAGCACAGCTTTTAGAGGAGCATTCGGAAATCTTTCACAACTTAGGATTTGACTACGAAAGTTTTGGGGAAAATGCCATTGTGATTAGAGAAGTACCTTTTATTTTAAATGAACCTTTATCTCCAAGTGTCTTTAAGGAAGTATTGGATCGCTTAAGTCATGAACAGCTGAAAGATATAAGTGAACTCAAGGCAGAAGCCATTATTCGTATGGCATGCAGGAGTGCGATTAAAGCCCATGATCACATTTCAGATGAAGAATGTCATAAGCTCATACATTTATTACTTACCTTAGATAATCCCTTTACTTGTCCTCATGGGCGACCAACTATTGTATCACTGACACAGGGAGATATCGAAAAGATGTTTAAAAGAATATAGAATGACCAAGAAAGGTAAATATATGAAAAAACCACTTATTTTAATTGCAGGACCTACTGCTTCTGGCAAAACAAGTACCAGTGTTCTTTTAGCAAAAGCCATTAATGGGGAAATTATATCTGCTGATTCTATGCAAATCTATAAAGGCATGGATATTGGAACAGCTAAAGTAAAACCCGAAGAAATGCAAGGGATAAAGCATTATATGATTGATGAATGGGAAGCTGATTTTCCTTGTAGTGTGGCTACCTTTAAAGAACGTGTGAAAGGTTACTTGGAAGAAATATATCAAAAGGGTAAAATCCCTATCTTAGTAGGTGGCACAGGTTTTTATATTAATGCTATCTTATTTGATACCCAATTTGAAGAAACCTCACCCAATGAGGACTATAGAAATGCCCTGCAAGAATTTGTTAAGTCGTATGGCCCAGAAAAGCTACATGAAAAGCTAAAGGTAGTGGATCCTCTAAGTGCTGCCCACATTCATCCTAACAATGTCAAACGTGTGATTAGAGCTTTAGAATACTATGAAGAAACAGGGCAACCTATCTCTGCCCATAATGAAGAGGAAAAAGAAAAACGTAAGGAGAATGAATCACCTTATGCGTATACCTTTTTTGCATTAGATATGGATCGTAGTAAATTATATGAGCGTATTAACTTAAGGATTGATGAAATGGTAGAAGAAGGCCTTGTACAAGAGGTAAAATACTTTTTTGACAAGGGATATAGTGAAGACCTACCTTCTATGAAAGCGATTGGTTACAAAGAATTCTTTCCTTATTTTAAAGGAGAAGCTAGCTTAGAGGCGTGTATTGAGCAGCTTAAGAAAAATACAAGACACTATGCCAAAAGACAGATGACTTGGTTTAGACACCAAGCTTCCCCTATCTTCTTAAATGTTGATCAGCTAGGATTTAATACAGAGGCAATTGTAGCAGAAATGCTCTCAAAAATAAATCCAAATAATACCTATTTAAAAGTATAATCCTTAAAAACTTAGGCTATAATTACAATATGTTATTGCAAAATTATGTAATTTACTAGACAAGCAATAAAATATAATATACAATGAAATCAATTCATTTCAATCCTTTAGGAGGGGAAAATCGACTATGAGTAAAGTGATTAATTTACAGGATGTGTTATTGAACCAACTTAGAAAAGATAAAATTTCAATTATTGTATTCCTTACGAATGGATTCCAACTTAAGGGAATTATTAAAGGATTTGATAATTTTGTTGTGATTCTAGAAAGTGAAGGGAAACAACAAATGATTTATAAACATGCAATTTCGACTTTAGTACCATCAAAGCCAGTTAATTTAAATGCAGCAGAGTAATTATGCATTGAGTATCAATGGATGTAGTTATTAGTAGACTGCATATTCTAATGTGAAAATTTGTCCTATGCATATAATGGCAACAAATGATTTTTGGGCGAAAAGAGCCGAATCACTTGTTGTCATTTTTATTTTTTGGAGGCAAATTACGGAAAAAGAATAGAATCCATATAATGAGGGGGTCTAATTGTGGAAAATACTTTTTGTGAAGTCAAATTATTTCAGGTAAAACCAGATAAGTTGGATGAATTTGAAAAACTGATGGCTATTGTTGCAGAGGAGCAAAAACAGCAAAAGGGTTGTATTGATATTAAGTATCTAAAAAGGTTTTATATCTTTGACGATATTAAAGAGCAACCAAGAGAGCTTACTAAGATCGTTAAATGTGTAAAATATTTTTCTTACTGGGACTTTGACAGTTTAGAAAATTATTCAAATGCAACCCATTGGTTTTTTGAAAAATATTCAAAGGAAATATTTAAACTGTTAATTATGCCTTTTGACATAAATTGTGGGTATTCAATCTATTAGCTCATGCAGCTTAAAGGTAGTAGTGTAGTGGATTGGTAAATTTGAATTTAGCATTTGTTATGCCAATGATGAGTTCAGGAATTAATATTCCTACATATTTGCAAATTGGCCAATGGCCGTCAGCGTTAATGACAATAGATTATCTTGGTTGGGGATACTTTGTGGGTGCTGCTTTCTTGGCATCATCAGTTGCTGTAGCTATACAAAATTCACTTTTAAAATATACATTATTTGTTTGTGGCATTTTATGTCTAATAGGTTTAGTGGGGACTGTAACTATTCATGCAAATTTCTGGTATATTGCTCCAATTGGCTATGAAATAGGATCAACAATTGTTTGCATTGAATTAATCATTTTAAATAACTCTCAAGTAAAACAAAACTAGATCAAATTACTACATAGTACATGAAAATATTTATTATTATCTAATAATTGTGTTTCGCGAACAGTTTAGCTTTATAAAAATAATTTAATAGAGAATTTCTCTTTTTTATGCTTCTGCTTGTACTAAAGTAGATGAATAATAAAAAATTAATCATGTCACCAAGAGACAATAGATCAGATAACAACTATAGGGTAGCAAAAGATATTTAAGATAATGAAATATAGTCTTTTAAAAGATACTCAATAGGATAATATATAAAATATTAAAAAAACTTTCGAAATACTATAGTGAGATTAAAGTTGTTTAAGAGGACGTTTATAAATGATCAAGTCTAATGTAGGAGGAAGAAATATGGAAGAACATTTAGTAACATTTGAGAAGATTAAATGGGTAAATGCATGTGAAGGAATGCGTTATAAGAGGTATGAAAAAGATAGTAAGGTGATACGTATGATTGAACTAACAGATAGTTATTGTGAATTAGAATGGTGCATGAATGGACATATAGGAATAATTGTAGAAGGAAAGTTTAGAGTAGAATTTGAAAAACATGTTGAGGATTTTAACGTAGGTGATATAGTATTTATTCCTGGTGGAGAACAACATAAGCATAAAGCTTCTGTTCCAAGTGGAAAAAGAATGAGAATGTTATCCTTTGAACTGTAATTAATTAGGAAAAAATAGCCCTAAATGTATAGAGACTCTAAGAGTAAGGCAATACTCCATATAACAAAAATCCCGTAGAAAGGATTGATATATGATAGAGTCTATCCTTAAGAAGCTTATTAATGAACCATTAGGTAGGAACCAGTGTAGTATCTATTTATCTGTTTGTATCGCCTATATAGAAATGCAAAAGTGGGAAGAGGCAAGACATTTTTTGATTCGCACCAAAGCACTTATGACAGACTATGAGGAGCAAGTAGCCATTCAGGTCCTAGAAGATATTATATTAGGAGAGAGGGTGGCAGATAGTATCAACTTATTGGCTTATCTTAAACAATGAAATAAATAAAAACTTGAACTCACTTGAAAAGATGATATAATGAAGTTAAATTTAAATCAAATGATAACTGATTAAGCCCTCTTTTATAGAGGGCTTAATTAATGAATAGCTATAAAGGAGATTATATGGGTACTTTACATGATTTATTAGGCATATCACCAGAGACAGAAGCATTTTGCCAGGCTTGTGAAAAGGAATTACAACCTATTTATGCTAAGATTGATGAAACCATGTATTTAAATGGGGCAAAAGTATTATATGCCATGCAAAAAAATAAGTTAAGCGATATTCATTTTTCAGCTACGACTGGATATGGTTATAATGATTTAGGACGTGAAACCGTTGAACAAATTTATGCAGATATTTTTAAAACAGAATCGGGACTTGTAAGACCACAGTTAATGTCTGGCACACATGCGTTAACGGTAGCTTTATTTGGTAACCTTAGACCAGGAGATGAATTATTATCACCTGTTGGAAAGCCATATGATACATTAGAAGGCGTAATAGGTATACGTGAAACACCTGGTAGCTTAGCTGAATATGGCATTACTTATAAACAGGTAGACCTTAAAGAAGACTATAGCTTCGATTATGAAGGCATTAAAGCCGCCATTACCAGCAAAACAAAATTAGTTACGATTCAGCGCTCAAAAGGCTATAGCTACAGGCCCACACTTTCAGTGGCACAAATAGGTGAATTAATTGCCTTTATAAAAGGCATCAAACCGGATGTCATTTGTATGGTAGATAATTGCTATGGTGAATTTGTAGAACTCATGGAACCAACAGAGGTAGGAGCAGACTTATGTGTAGGATCACTTATTAAAAATCCAGGAGGTGGACTAGCACCTATTGGAGGGTATATTGTAGGAAAAGAACAATATGTTGAAAATGCAGCCATGCGTTTAACTGCACCTGGACTTGGAAAAGAAGTAGGCGCAACACTAGGTCTTAACCAACCTGTTTTACAAGGTCTTTTCTTAGCACCAGAAGTAGTCGCAAATGCCTTAAAAGGGGCTATTTTAGCAGCAGCGATGTATGAAAAATTAGGTTTTGATGTGATGCCTGGTTCAAAGGAAAGCAGACACGATATTATACAAGCCATTAATATGCAGACACCTGAAAAGGTTATTAGTTTTTGCCAAGGTATTCAAAAGGGAGCGCCAGTGGATAGCTTTGTAACGCCAGAGCCATGGGAGATGCCAGGATATGATGCCCCTGTTATTATGGCAGCAGGCGCATTTGTGCAAGGAGCTTCCATTGAAATGAGTGCAGATGCACCGATTAAACCACCTTATACAGCATTTTTCCAAGGGGGGCTAACCTTTTATCATGCAAGGTTAGGGATGATGAAAGCCTTACAGACTATGATTGATCATGGGCATGTACAACTGAATTAGAGCCTATCATATACAAAGAAAAGGTGAGTCGTTTGATGATGTGACCCCAATAAGTTAGATTTTTAGGTCTAATTTATTGGGGTCCATTCATGAATAACTAGTTCACCTTTTTGTTATTTATTCAAGGGCCTCTACTTCTGCTAACCAGAGTGTACTAGTGACATCTGAAGGCATAAGCCAATCCCCATGAGGTGATAAGCTAATAGAGCCTATTTGAGGACCATCTGGCAAGCAAGAACGTTTAAATTGTGTTGTAAAAAAGCGTTTATAAAAAATTTTTAACCACTTAAGGAGGGTTTCAGAAGTATACTTTTCCTTAAAAGCAAATTCGGCTAAATGATAAATCTTAGTAGGGGCATAACCTAAGCCAACCATATAATAGATAAAGAAATCATGAAGTTCATAAGGCCCTATCAAATCTTCTGTTTTTTGTGCTATGTCTCCCTCATCATTTGAAGGAATAAGTTCAGGACTGATAGGCGTATCTAATATACTAAATAATACTTCTTGAACTAAGGGTTCACTTTCATAGTAAGCAACATATTCAAGAAGACTAGGAATCAGTGTTTTAGGAATAGAAGCATTAACGCCATACATAGACATATGATCCCCATTATAGGTAGCCCATCCTAAGGCTAATTCAGAAAGATCTCCTGTCCCTACGACGAGGCCATTATATTGATTAGCTAAATCCATTAAGATTTGTGTACGTTCTCTTGATTGGGCATTCTCATAAGTAGTATCTTGTAAATGGGTATCATGTCCAATGTCCTTAAGGTGTTGTAATGTAGCAGGAACAATAGAAATTTCCTTAGCAGTTACGCCAAGAAGGTGGAGGAGGTTGATAGCATTCTCGTAGGTCTTTCCAGAGGTCCCAAATCCAGGCATTGTAACCCCTATAATCGTCTGCGGTGATTGTCCTAGGAATTGAACGGCTTTTAGACAGACAAGAAGGGCAAGGGTAGAATCCAATCCACCAGAAACACCTAGAATAAGAGAGCTACTCTGTGTATGCTGCATACGGCGTGCTAAACCTACGGCTTGGATATCAAAAATACTTTTACAACGTTCTTTTTTTACCTGCTCATCTTCTGGAATAAAAGGATGAGGACGGATGGATCTTTGAAGAACATGCTCCTTTATAGTAAGATCAAAAGGAATGATTGTATAAGGTATATCTTTGAAAGGTAAGAGAGCAGTAGTATAGTTTTGGTGCATACGTTGTTTATAGAGATATTCTAGATCTAAACTCGAATAGGTAATAAGATTATCTTTTGGAAAAGGCTTAGATTCTGCAAGTAAATGATTTCCTTCATAAATGAACTGATGCCCGCTAAAAACGAACTCACTTGTTGATTCATAAATGCCCGATGAAGTATATAAATACCCACACATGGTTTTTGCAGCATGCTGGGCTATACAGGACCTAAGAGCGTTCTTTTTACCAATCGTTTCATGACTAGCAGCTAGATTTACAATGATTGTAGCACCATGAAGGGTATGATAAGTGCTAGGGGGGATAGGAGAATACAAATCTTCGCCAATATCAATCCCCACACATAGATAAGGTATATGTTTAGCTTTGAAAAGCAAGCGAGAAGAGATAACAACATTTTGTCCCGCATAAATCATATAAGGATTGAGAATTTCATGAACTGGGCTAAACCAACGCCTTTCAGTGCCTTTACCATGGTTAGATAAGTAGCTTTTAGGAACAATTCCTAATAATTGTCCTTTAAATAAAACACAAGCTGTATTAAATAAATGACCTTCATGTGAAATAGGTACGCCTACTATAATAAGCATTTCAAGATTGGAAGTATGCTCTAAAAGGAAACAGATGCTTTTTTCTGATTGCTCTATTAGATTACTTTGGAAAAAGAGATCACCACAACTATAGCCAGTGATACAAAGTTCTGGAAATACAGCAATGGCAGCATGGGCATCAGAAGCCTCTTGGATACAACTTAGGATTTGCTGGGTATTATAATGGCAGTCGCTTACAGCTAACTTGGGAGTGATTGTACAAACTTTAATAAAATGCTCTAGCATTGCAAAACCTCCTATTAATGACGTTATAAAAATAATATTATTAGTCTTAATATGCCACAAAAGGGATGAGCTTATGATAGAAATAGACTATTTTTTTTATTATCAGATAATTGTGTTTCGCGAACAGTTTAAATTTTATAGAATCCAGTTTATAAAAGGGGCATTCTTTTCGCAATAAGCTGAATGTAAAATAGATGTAGTAGAGTAGCAGCAATAATAGATAAGCACTATGCTAAAAGAATTTATAGCAATAACAGAAGATAGTAACATTAAATAATGATATAATTATTGTAGCTGTCTGCATTTGTAGGCAGCTAATTTTATAAAAAATATTTTAAAAAATTGTAAGATTTCTTGCTTTGCGTAGTCTTATTAGGTGAAAGGGGGTGGTAGAGTAATGGATTTTGAGCAACTATACAATACTTATTTTAAAGATGTTTACCTATATATTAGAAAGTTATCGGGTAATCAACACATTGCCGAGGAAGTAACGAGCGAAACATTTTTCAAGGCAATAGGTTCCATTGAAAACTTTAGAAAGGATTGTGATTTTTATGTTTGGTTATGTCAAATAGCAAAAAACACCTACTATTCTTCTCTCAAAAAACAAAAGAGAATAAGTCATATTGAAGATTTTGAATTAGAAAATATGGTAGACCCACATTCATGTATTGACGATAAAATCATCATACAAGAGCAGACAATAAAAATTCAAAAGTTATTACATGCTATACCTGAACCATACAAAGAAGTATTTATGTGGCGTGTTTTTGCAGACTTAAGCTTTAAACAAATTGGGCAAATCTTTAATAAAAGTGATAATTGGGCTTGTGTTACCTACCACAGAGCAAGAACAATGCTAAAAAATAGATTGGAGGACAGCTATTATGAAAAATGAATGCAATATTGCTCAAGATATTCTGCCTTTGTATATGGAAAATATGATCAGTACAGGCACAAAGCAATTTGTAGAGGAGCATTTGAGGCAATGTACTGAATGTGAAAAGAAATTAGAATTATTGAAAACAGATATGTGTGTTGAAAAAAATTATCAAGCAGAAGAAGCTCCTATTCAAGCCATCAATAAAATAAGATTTGACATCAAGAAAAAAAGGATAGTTACTGGAATTCTTTCAGCAGTTATTTCAGTCATTGTTGTCATACTATCATTTGCATATCTAACAGCACCTGAATATCTGCCTTATGCAGAACCCTTTGATATGATGACTGCAAGTGAAATTAATGGGATCGTAATCCTTTCTTTTAAAGGCGAATATGAGCTTTCTCAAGTAGAACAAGGTATATATGATATTAGCCTCTATAATACAGCTTGGAATAAGCTTGTTGGTAATACTCAAAAACAAACTATAGTAGTAAACCCCAATGGGGAGGAAGTAAATACCATTTATTATGTATCAAATGGTGGACAAGAGGATAAAATAATATACGGTGAAAACACCAATACTAATGGTGGAGTCATTACTTTACCTCGATTGGTCTTAAGTTATTATTTTAGTATAGCTCTGTTAATTACACTAATTTTAGCTGTATTTTATTTGATATTTAGAAAGAATGAAAAAGCTAAAGCAATAATAACAAAAATTTTAATTATGCCTGCTTCTTATATACTAAGCCATATGATGATTAAGGGGTGGAACGCAACTTCATATGCTGCAACTCGCGATTTTTTCTTAATTTTACTTTTAACCATTCCAATTTATACTGTTTTTTATATTACCTATAAAAATAAAAGCAATCATCTAAAATGAGCATCATACGAAGTTAACAATCAATGACTTTATCCAATCAAATAAGAGAATTACTTTTACGATATGTAGTATTAATATATTAGTCATTATACAGGGGGCAGGATTAATGAGCAGAATGGTTTGTAAATGTGGTGAAACTTTATCGAATACGGCAGTACCTAAAACTGAATATGGAAGAAGAAAGTTTGGGTAAGGGGAGACTATAGCCATTTATAAGAAAAAAGTACATTTTTTTTGCTAATTAGCGAGTAATTAATTGAAAAATCTTTGACTATGATATAAAATCAAGTTAGAAGCGAAAGTGCTCCTACAATTGTGTTATAGAGATCTCATTTTAAATCATATAATGAGATAAAAGGAGGGTGTAGCATGAAAGGAACAGTTGTATCAACTTGGATTAAGACCTGTCGCAAACTTTATAATGAACAACATATCAACGAAGCTATGGAGCTTGTTAATTGGAAAAAAGATCGTGTTTTTTCCCCTATTGAAACAGTGGATGATGCTCAAATCTTTAAGGTGATTCATACCATTGCTGAAAAAGAAAAAGTAAATGAAAAAGAATTATGGAAAATGATTGGTCACGAAAATATTAAAACCTTTCATCATGATTTTCCTTCTTTTTTTAAAACCCAGAATTTATTTTCCTTTTTAAGGGCACTTTTTGATGTACATATTATTATGACCAAGAAATTTAAAGGGGCTAAGCCACCACTTGTACAAATCAAAGCTATTTCTGATTATGAAGCATTATTAACCTATGAATCTGAGCGTTCTATGTTTGATTATTTTTATGGTCTCTTTGAAGGTGCTATGCAGTACTTTAGTGAAAAACCTAAAGTTGAAGAAGTAGAACGATCAAAAAATAGCTTAACTATTAAAATCACCTTTGAAGCACCGATCTATTTTAAGAAACGTTATTTCTTTAATAATATCTTATCCCTAGGTTTTATAAAAAGCATACCTATTAAAAATGCTATTTTTACAGGTATGATATCTTTAGCTATTACTTTCCCATTACTAGGACTTGGTTTATGGGGAAAAAGTCTTGTTTTAAGTGGAATAATGGCTGTAGTAAGTGGCTTAAGCACTTACTTACTTTTAAAGCCTCAAGAAATATTAGAACAAGAGATGGAGTTACTGTGCAATAATGAATTTAGTACTTATGGTGAAATTAAAACAAATGACTCTTTTGAAAAACTATATGGATTAATCAACGCCTATAAAGCCCTTACTCGTAAGGATTTTACTGGTATTAAAAGTGTGGTAGATGAGATGAGTTCATTTACTTCTACATTAGGGACTATCTCTGATTTAATGAAAGATACTTCTAATGATATTTCAGAAGTAGTAGAACAAGTAGCTAATGGTGCTACAGAGCAAGCTAAAAATACAGAGCAAGCTGCTTATGTATTAAACGAAAATATTCATGCGCTTAAGGGAATTGTTGAAAGTGAACATCAAAATAAAAATGAACTAGAAAATGCATTGTCCAAAGTTAATAATAGCTATCAAGGTGTTAAAAATACCAGTGATCATATTTTTAACACTTTAGGAGAGTTTGATAAAATTAGAGAAAAGGGCCGCTACCTAGAAACAAAAGGCCATGATATGACTGCTATTATTGCTATTGTTTCTCAAATTGCAGAGCAAACAAATCTATTAGCACTTAATGCCTCTATTGAAGCTGCTAGAGCAGGTGAAAATGGTCGTGGCTTCTCTGTAGTAGCTGAATCTATTAGAAAGCTAGCTGAACAGTCTAAAGAAGCTGTCCAAGAGGTTAATGCTAATTTAGCTTTATTTATTTCAGAAATAAAGTCATTTATAGAAGCTATACAACAAGAATACCTAAAGCTTGAAAATGAAACTAAAAATCTAGAAAGTGTAAAAAATATTAGTTTTGAAGCTAATCAATCTATACAAGCTGTATCAAATTCCATGATTGAACTGATTCATATGCTTACTAAACAAGCTGATAGTATCAGCACAGCTTCTTCCACAGTAGAAGCTTTAGCTGCTATTGCAGAAGAAAACTCTGCTTCTTCACAAGAAGTAAGTGCTAGTGTTATTAACTATTCTCAGGAAATTGGTTCATTAGTAGAGAATATACAATCTTTCCAAACAATTACAAATGATTTTCAGCAAGATCTAGATACGCACAAGATTTAAAAGAAGCCTTAGGCAAATGCCAACGGTATTTACAAGTGAGGACTTTCGGGCCAGTTTGAAGTTTTATTATAAATTTCAAGCCCTGAAGGTCCTTTTTATGTGATTCGTCTTATTTGGGATAAGTCAGTCCAGTAAAATAGCTAATGAGATATGTGGTGATTAATGTTGATTAAATATTCAGAATATAATAAAATTATATCTATATTATAGGTGTATCAAAAAAGCACTGCAGTCCATATTGAAGAGGAGGAGTTTATGGTAACTCAAATGATAAAAACAAGAATAAAGCAGCTTCTATGCTATGCAAGTGTTCTGAGCTTAGTTTTTTCTATGGCAGGAAAAGTTTATGGACAAGATATTTCTTACTTAGGAGTTCGTGTAAAGCAAGTGGCATCAAGAGGAAATCATACAGTAATATTAGATGAAGAAGGGAATGTCTGGGCATGGGGAGCTAATGAGAAGGGTCAGCTGGGTGATGGTAGTATAACTGATGACAAGAGTAAACCAGTAGCTGTATACAAGCAAACAAATTTAGGGAAGGTAAAGCAAGTAGCAGTAGGTAGGCAGCATACAGTAGTATTAGATGATGCAGGGAACGTCTGGACATGGGGAGATAATGAGATGGGGCAGCTGGGTGATGGTACAACCGTGGGCCAGAGCCAGAGAAAACCTATGGAAGTAAGCAAGAAAACTGGATTAGGGAAAGTTACGCAAATAGCAGCAGGTGAGAAGCATACAGTAGCGTTAGATGATGAAGGCAATGTCTGGACATGGGGATATAATGAGATGGGGCAGCTGGGTGATGGTACAACTGAGCACAAGAGTAAACCAGTGGCTGTAAGCAAGGAAACAGGATTAGGGAAAGTTACGCAAATAGCTGCAGGTGTGTATCATACAGTAGCGTTAGATGATGAAGGCAATGTCTGGACATGGGGGAGTAATAGGAATGGTCAACTGGGTGATGGTACAACTGAGTACAAGAGTAAACCAGTGGCTGTAAGCAAGGAAACAGGATTAGTGAAAGTTACGCAAATAGCAGCAGGTGTGTATCATACAGTAGCATTAGATGATGAAGGCAATGTCTGGACATGGGGGGATAATTATTTTGGTCAGCTAGGGGATGATACAAGGCAGAACGAGAAGAAACCAAAGAAAACAACATTAGAGAAAGTAAAGAAAATAGCAGCAGGTTATGATCATACAGCAGTGATAGATGAAGAAGGGAATGTCTGGACATGGGGGTATAATTTATATGGTCAGTTAGGTGATGGTACATTAGATAGGATAAAGGGTAACCCCGTGGCTGTAAGCAAGGAAACAGGATTAGAGAAAGCAGAGCAAATAGCAGCAGGTTTGAATCATACAGTAGCGCTAGATAATGAAGGGAATGTTTGGACATGGGGGTATAATGATCTTGGTCAGCTGGGTGATGAGAGTAAAGAAAGTAGCAGTGTACCAGTTCAATCACTTATTTACACCATAGAAGTTGAACTTACAGCAGATATGTCAGAGAACGATGTAGAGCATGATCTAGAAATCACCTTCTTGCCTAATAGAACCTTTGAAAACCATATTAATGGGGTAAAGGTCAATGGAGTTTCTTTAAAGAAAGAAGACTATAAAGCAGAAAGTGGAAAGATAACTCTGTTGCAAAGTGACACTAATCCTGAGTTAAGAAAAGCAGGAAATGCAGAAATTACAGTAAGTGCAGAATATTATCCGGATTCTAAGGTAAATCAAACCATTAATGCTTGCAAGCCACATCATATGGAATTAGAACAGGATATTACATCACCTATAGCAAACAAAGAGCCTTTTAATAAACAACCTGTGATTCATATAGTAGACAATTATGGCAACCTTTGCATAAATGACAATACAACACAGATGACGGTATCCAAAAAAGACAGCGGGGATTGGACACTTGCCGGTACAACAACAGCAGTAGCCATGGGAGGAATAGTGACATTTACAGACCTTAAAGCCATAAATGATGACAAGGTAGAAGGGGCACAACTTAGTTTTAGTTCTACTGATCTTGGTGAAATATCTAGCTCAGAAGTTATATTACCTGCAGAATTATCACTAGATGTTCCTCAGATTGAATCAGTAGAAGAAGGTGATGGGAGTGTAACACTAGCTTGGAGAGAAGCAGAAGGGGCACGTAGTTATGAAGTCTATGTGAGTACAAAGTCACAGTCTTACACAACACCTGCAGCACTTACAATAAACACAGTACATAGCTATGAGATAACAGGACTAGAGAACAGAACAATCTATTATTTTGTAGTAAGAGCAGTTAATGAAGGCGGAAGAAGAAGTGATTATTCCAATGAAGTAAGTGCAGTGCCAAGGACAGTGCCAGCACCTCCAAGAAATGTTAAGGCTACAGCGTCTAATAAAAAAGCAGTTATAAGCTTTGATGAGCCGTTAGATAATGGAGGAAGCCCAATACTAAAATATGTAGTCACTTCATCCCCAGGCAATATAGTAGCTGAAGGAACAAAGAGTCCTATTACAGTTAATGGACTTACAAATGAAACAAGTTATACCTTTACAGTAAAGGCAATCAATAAAGCAGGTGCTAGTCATGAATCAGAACCTACCAATCCTGTAGTACCAAAAGGATCTTCAGGAGGTGGCGGTGGTACCACAGGAGGAAGTGGAGGAGCTACTTCCGACGACCAAAAAGAAAGTGATAAAGACGTATTAGCCCAAGGTAAGAAAGAGAACCATGATTCAAAAGTAGATATAGTCATGGAGATTAATGGAAAGCCAGTTAAAAATATAGCACAAGTTATCTTAAGGACACAGAATGGGAAAAGAGTAGGAGAACTTATATTAGATGAAGCGAAACTTAAAGAAGTGATTAAGCAAGAAACACAAACAACTGGTCAAGTAGCTATCAGATTTGTTTTTGATAAAGAACAAGATGGAATAGAGATAGAACAGATCATTTATAATATAAGTAAAGAGGTGGCTAAATATAGTGGTTATGTTGAGCTTCGCATTCCTCTTTCAGGGAATATGGATAAAGATAAATTCTTCAATGACATGAAAGGACACTGGGCAGAGGACATAGTGAATAACCTAGCATCAAGGCTCATTCTAGATAGTGATGGAAAAGAAAACTTTGAGCCAAATAAAAAGACCACTAGGAAAGAATTTGCAGTGATCATAACCAAAGCCCTTGGACTTATGCAAAAAGGAGCAGGAAAAGATCTCTTTAGTGATATATCCAAAGAAGATAATTACTATGATGCAGTGACCATAGCTTATGAATACGGAATTATCTCTGGCTATGGAGATGGAAGTTTTATGCCAGACAAGGAGATTACAAGGGAAGAAGCTATGGGTATGATGATAAGGGCAATGAAAGCAGTAGGCATAGAAATATCATTAGATGAAGAAGAAATAAATAGCCTTCTTTCACGTTACCCAGACAACAGCAGTATTTCTCCTTGGGCGAGGGAGTACGTAGCGATATGTACAAAACTGGGCATTGTAACAGGCAGAAATGATAAAATGATAGTGCCAAAGGATTCTATATCAATGGCAGAAATGGCAGTGGTGATTGAGAAGCTGCTTAGAGCATTGGATTTAATCTAGAGAAAATGGACTTAAAAAGGCATTAAGAAGATAATAAAAAGCTCTTTCCTTGCCTAGAATGAGGCATTATCATTCAAAGCAGGAAGGAGCCTTTTTTATTTAATCTTTACTTATTAGATCCAAATTGGAATGGTGGCAGTACTGTGCCGTATATTATAGTAAATATAATTATGACAATATATATCGGAATATTGATTTATTATATTAAAAAATAAAATCATCAGAATAAAAAGAGTGTTTATATTTATGAAAAAATGGATAGGTCTAAAAATAGAAAGGATTTAGCTTATGAAACAAATCATTAAGTTCTTGATATTACTTATTGTACCACTAATGATAATCTTCTTAGTATACATATATGATATTAAAATTAGTGAAAGAAAGATTGATCGCTTCTGGAGTGAAATTGATTCTATATTAGGTAGTAAGTCTGGAATTGAAAATACTCAATTTTCTAGCATAATAAAGTATGAATATTTTTCAAATGAATATCATAAGAAAATTAGTAAAGAAGACTATGAAAAGATTAATGCTATTAAAGAAGCAGCAGAGTTATTTAATGCCATTGATATAAATGTAAATATTAATTCATTTAATGAATATAGATATAGTGATACAGATGCATTCAAAACTCCTATTGGTAATATTTATAGGGTTAGTGAAGGGAAATCTATTATTATAATTTATCATGTAATTGTAGGAATAGAAGGGCTTAATGCTGTTATTAAAAAGATTAATATTGAAGTAAATGATTTATTAGGGGATATCTCAATGCACTCCGGTATACATTCTCTTACTAACGCATAATAGTTTTTTGCCTTTAGTTTCCTTTTACACAAAAACACACTATCCTTCTCTAAAATAAATGAGAAATAAATAGTGTGTAGATTTTCAAACCTTTGATGATTAATAAAGACGTACTAATCCAATCACTTTTCCAAGGATTTTAACATCTATGCAATAAATGGGCTCCATACTATCATTTTCTGGTTGGAGCCTTATACAATTCTTTTCTTTAAAGAAGCGTTTAACCGTCACTTCGTCTTCAATAAGTGCAACCACAATATCACCATTGTGTGCAGAGTCTTGATGGCGTACAATGATTTGATCCCCATCTAAGATACCTGCATTAATCATACTTGTTCCCTTGACATTAAGCATAAATGTTTCTTCATGACGTGTAAGATGTTTAGGGAGTGGAAAGTATTCTTCTATATTTTCAACAGCTAAAATAGGCGCACCAGCAGTTACTTTACCTAAAACAGGGACAGCACTAACATGATCTTCTAACCAGTTCATTTCCTCATCTAGGACTTCAATCGTACGAGGTTTACTTGGATCACGTTTGATAAATCCCTTTTTTTCTAATGTATTTAAATGGCTATGCACAGTAGAGGTAGAGCTTAATCCTACAGCAATACATAGTTCACGGACTGATGGTGGATAGCCTTTTTGTTTTAAGCTTTCTTTAATGCATGATAAAATCTGTTGTTGCTTTGGTGTTAATGTTTCGTCCATACATATCCCTCTATCTTCTAATAAAATATACATTATTATACCATGATTTTAAATGAATAGCAAACATATGTTCTTATTCTTCTCTGAGCTTAATAATAGAAGCAGCATAACGCTTTCTGGCATCATCCATTTGGGCATAGTGTTTTTTAGTTGTATTGATATCCTTGTGTCCTAAAACATCTGCCACTAAGTAAATATCTCCTGTCTCTTGATAAAGCTGAGTACCGTAAGTAGAACGTAATTTATGAGGCGTAATTTTTTTAAGTTGTGTGACTAAACTACTATATTTTTTAACTAAAAGTTGCACACTACGTACAGAAATACGTTTGTTTTGTAGGGAAAGAAACAGAGGATGATCGATATCCTTACAGGTTTTTGTACGCCTTTCCGTTAAATAATCTCGTAAGATTTTTTCCACTTCTGAGCTAAAGTAAATGATCGTTTCATTTCCACCTTTACGAGTAATTTTAATCCCATTATAGTTAAAATCAATATCTTCTATATTGATCCCTACACATTCTGAAACACGAATTCCTGTCCCCAGTAAAACAGCCACAATAGCTAAATCTCTTTTTCTTGTAAATTCATGATAAATTTTTTGTTTCTCAGTGAGTTGTTCCCCTGATTCGACTACATCCAGTAGTTTAGCAATTTCGTCTACCTCTAATTTGATAATCGGTTTTTCATAAATTCTGGGCATATCTACAAGAGAAGTAGGATTATGTAGAATACGTTGCTGCTTATAGAAATAGTTATAGAGGGTTTTAATAGAAGCAAGTTTTCTAGCTTTACCTGTTTGACCATTTTGATGATATTGATTACTTGGTAAATCTTTTTGGGCAGCATCAGGAGAGAGTGGTGCATAACCCATACGCTCTTTTGAATTGGTTTCATAATAGGAAAGATATTCTAAGTAACGCTCAATATCTCTAGGTGTAACGCCTTCTAGCTGCTTTAAGGTAATTTCTGCAATAGAAGAAAGGCTCTTAAGTTCTGGGAGGGTTTCATGTAAATAGTTGAGATAAACACGAATATCATAAGCATAAGCAAGGCGTGTATTGGCACTACTGATATGCTCTATCCCTCGAAAGAAATCAAAGATATAAGGGGGAAGTGCTTGGAGCAATTCCCTAGTTTTAAGTGTGACATACTTTTGACGACGTTCTTGATAACTGGCCATTTATTGTGCTCCTTCCTTTTTCCATCCTTCAATAGTGCTTCTTTGAATAGCTCCGAACAAATGTTCGTGTATCTTTGGGATGTCTTTTTGTAAACTGGCAATAAGTTCTTTTGTGGTTTCTCTTTTCGTTTTTCCATCGACAGGACAAGGACTTTTAACTACAGGGAGATTCTCTTTTTTAACAAAGCCTCGAATATCCATTTCAGGTGTATAGATGAGTGGACGAATAATATGCAAATCTACTTGATCCATATAAGTCACAGGTGCCATTGTATGAATATGTCCTTCATAGAAGAGAGACATTAATAGGGTCTCATTAATATCATCTTTATTATGACCAAGGGCAACTTTATTGCAGCCCATTCTTTTGGCTTCTTGATAAAGTGCACCCTTACGCATTTTAGAGCAAAGAGAACATGGATTAGATTCCTTACGTTCTTCAAACACAATTTGGGCAATTTGGGTTTCACATCTATAAAAGGGAACACCGAGTGTATCAAAAAAGGCTTGTACCTCTGATAAGTCAAAGTTATCAAATCCTAAGGAAACCGTCATGCCCATTAATTCGAAAGATTTAGGATAGAAGCGCTTAAGGTGACTAAGGGCCAAGGCAAGAGCTAAACTATCCTTGCCACCAGAGATACCAATAGCGATACGGTCACCTTCTTCTATCATATGATAATCTTGGACAGCACGTCTTACGTAGCTGAGTAAATGTTGTAGTTGCATTGTGTATCCTCCATCAACTATGCGTTAAAGTTTTTATTAGTATACCACAAAACCCTTTCTCCTTAAACGATGTTAGGATAATAGATTTTATGATATGATACAAATAATATAAGGAGTGAAAGAAGGAGAAGACAATGAAAATAGATATGCATGTTCATATCACACCACCAGACTTAATGAAAGACTATCAAAAAATTGGAGAAAGAGAGCCTTACTTTCAGCTACTATCAAGTAGTCCACAAAATAAATTTGTCACAGCAGAAGAAGTTATCATGCATATGGAACAAGTGGGGGTAGATCATTCCATAGTCTTTGGATTTGGTTTTCAAGATATGGGGCTTTGTCAGTATGTGAATGATTATGTCATAGAGATGACGAGGAAATATAAGGGGCAACTCACTGGTTTTGCAGCCGTGGTACCCCAACATCCTAAGGTGGAACAAGAAATTGAACGGTGTTATCTAGAGGGACTAAGGGGGATAGGTGAACTTTTTCCAATAGGTCAGAATTTTAAAATAGAGGAATTAGCCCATACAGCACCAATGGCAAACTGTAGTAAACATTATCAAATGCCTATTCTATTGCATACCAATGAGCCAATAGGGCATCACTATATAGGGAAAACGGCAATTTCTTTTAATGCAATTGAGACCTTTATCACTCATCACCCTGATCAACCGATTATTCTTGCACATTGGGGAGGTGGCATTTTTACTTATGAACTAATGAAAGAGATAAAAGAGAAATTTAAGAATGTTTACTATGATACAGCAGCAATGGTATTTTTATATGAAAAAAGCATCTATGATGTCGCTAAGGCAATTGGTATACAAGACAAAATTTTATTTGGAAGCGATTATCCCCTCGTATCTCCCAAACGTTATGAAAAGGGATTGTCAGAAAGTATGTTAACACCAACAGAACAAGCTGCTATTTTAGGGGAAAATGCAAAATCCCTTTTGGAACGTTGTCATGTCATTTTATAGAGGAGCAATAGGTAACCAGATGACATTTGAAGAACTTAAATTAGAAGCAAAGAAGTTACCGCTTTTACCAGGCGTTTATTTGATGAAAGACCATGAAGGTTATGTGATTTATGTAGGTAAATCTAAACATTTACGAAATAGAGTCAGTTCTTATTTTGGCAGTCTTAAACATGTTAAACCCAAAGTAAAAAGAATGGTAGCAGCAATTGATCATTTTGAATGGCAAGTAACAGATACTGAACTCGAGGCATTGTTGTTGGAATGCAAACTAATCAAGGAATATAAACCTCTTTATAATAGGCTATTAAAGAACGACAAGAAATATCACTATATTCATATTCAAGTAGAAGCATCATTAGGGACCATTCAAGCTGTTTATGAAAAAGGAAAAGCAGGTGTTTATTTTGGACCTTATGATCAAGGCATTGATTTAAACATAGCAGTAGAGGCACTTAAAGACTATTTTAAATTACCTCATCATTGTAAGGAGGGGATGGACATGGAAGAATGCCTTACCTATCGTTTACAACGCTGCATAGGTGCTTGTAACAAGGAAAATAAAGACAAGCATCAACAAGCACTTCATGAGACAATAGATTTTTTAGAAGGAAACAACAATTCACCCCTTCAATTTTATGAAAGGGCTATGAAAAGAGCAAGTGAGGACTTAGATTTTGACAAAGCTGTATTATACAGAGAGATTTGGTATGCCTTAAAACGATTAGGTTATAGGCAGGAAGCCATTGCATTAAGTCTTGCGCAAACAAGAGGTATGGCACTTCTAGATTGCCCTAAGGGCGGATATAAGCTTTATTTACTACGTGGGACAACCATTATAAAAAGTATTTACTTAGAGCAAAAACAACAAGAGTGCTTAGAGGGACGGTTGATTCAGTTGGGTGAGAGATATCTTAAAACACCTTTTGAGAAATGCTTTGCATTAGAAAAAGGGGAAATTGATCAAAGCCTTATTTTATATAATTATCTTATGAGTCAAGATACGGTATGCTATCGCCAAATTAGCAGTCTAAAAGACATCAAAAAAGCAAGTCATGACCTTATCACTGCAAAGGCTATCAATTAAATGAGAATAGAATAAAATAGGAAATCCCAATTGTAATTGTTATGCATTATAAAAAAGTATATATTAAAAGCAAATAGATAAAATAACAACTATAATAAATTTTCTGTAAATATATTACGGGTATTATTTTATTACCTTATAGTAAATTACTTTTCGTAAAACAGGCGTTTCGCGAATAGTATTTTACTATAGTAAACTTCTTTTTTTATAATATAATCTAACTATAATTTAATCATCTACTTTTATGTTTTATCATTGATAAGCTTTTATATCTGTTAATGATTTATTTTACTGTGTGGCTAAAATAAGTTATTATAGAGTTTCTATTAGCTATTAAATATAAAAACTCTATAATACTATAATATGTAAAGAAATTTTTGTAATTATTTTCAAACTATTTATATAGACCTCTATATTGTTCAGGTAATAATTCTGCAATCTTTTTCATTAAATAAGTTATGGCATAGTCTTCATATTCTTTTTTATCTTGTTCCTTTGATTTTACAGGAAGTTTAAATTGTTTGCCAATATTAATATAAACATCTGCAAAATTAAAGTTTTCTGCACTCATATTCCCTGAATCGTTTATTGGTAATAATTTTTCCGTTCCATATATTCCAATAGGAACAATAGGGGCTCCTGTCATTTTTGCTATAAGTAGGATACCCTTTTTAGCTTCTATTAAGTGCCCTACTCTACTTCTGGTTCCTTCTGGGAAAATAAGTAAACTTTCTCCTTGTTTAATAAGGGTAATGATTTTTTTTAGACCCTCTTTATCAGGTGAATTAGGTTGAATATTTGTGGTTTTAATAACATTAACGCCTATACTTGTAACAGCATTATTGGATAGTTTTACACCTGCTACAAAAGTTGGATCAATTTCTTTTAAAACCTTATCTAAAACTAAGCCATCGGAATTACTTAAGTGATTACATATAAAAATAGTTGGTAAGTCTATACCCTTTAGATTGTCATTTCCATCTATATGAAAGGTAGCATATTTTTTTAGATAATTATCAGCTATTTTTTGAGAGATGTACTTTACCCATTTACGAGGTAAAATATTGATTACTTTAGCTGTAGTACTGGATATCATTTATTCGTCCTCCAATATTTCTATACTTTAGAAGTTAATATTTATCAAAATATATCACAATATTTATATAATATCAATAACATAGCTTTTTATACAAGGATATATTTTTTAATTTACATCGTTATGCAATCTTGATATAATCAAAAAGAATAATTAACGATTATTGTACGGTTGAAATTGACTGGAGATATTATGTAGATACATAATAACCGAAGAAGCAAGATAGCTCATGCCAAAGGCTATTGAAACTCTCAGGTCCAATACAGTCAAGGGACGTAAATCTGGAGAGTGTGTCTTAGAATAGACACCACCGACGAGGAAAACCAAATGGTAAGCTTTCAGGTAAAAGGACAGAGGATTAAAAGGCATTATGAGGGAATAATGTCTTTTAATCCTCTTTTTTGTTTGAAAAATAAAAAGATTAAGAGGTAATAAAATAATGATTGAAACTTTAATTTTTTCAATTGAAATCATAGGAACTATTGCATTTGCACTGTCAGGTGCTCTAAGAGGTATTGAAAAGCAATTAGATTTATTAGGTATTACTATATTAGGGATAACGGCCGCTACAGGTGGTGGGCTTATAAGAGACATACTATTGGGTGCACATCCTCCTCTTCTCTTTGTGAATCCTATTTATGTCATTGTAGCAGCTATTACAGCATTGATAGCATTTATGATCGCATACATAGCAAGGTACTATGATTACCAATTTAAAAATCACTTAAGTTCAACTTTTGGTTCATTGTTAAATTTAGCTGATGCTATAGGATTAGGAATTTTTGCTATAGTCGGCGTACAAACAGCTGAACAAGGGGGATTTTTTGATAATGTATTTATAACACTATTTGTTGGCATTATAACAGGTGTTGGTGGGGGAATGATCAGAGACATACTTGTTGGAGAAACGCCTTTTTTCCTTAGAAAGCATATTTATTTTCTGGCTGCATTATTAGGAAGCGCCTCATATTATATGTTAGTTAAATATGAGGTCAATGATGTAGTTGCTATGGGTATAGGGAGCTTACTCACATTTTTAGTACGATTATTAGCTAGTAAATACTGTTGGAACCTACCTAAGATTCCTTCAAATGGGAATAAAGATAGTTGCTTTTAGATTAAAAACCAACTATGAAAGTATTCTATCTATGATGTAAAAAATCAGGCTAAACAGATATAAAATCTTACCTTACTAAGAATACACGCAAAAATAACCAAGTGATATTTATCACTTGGTTATTTTCTAGTTCCAGCTCTTCATTATTCACTTTAAATGACTTGTGCCATCACCTTAAAGGGCATAACTGCAGCTCCTCAGTGCAGTATGCACTTTAAGGATCAATAGCATAAGTTATAAAAGTTTAAACGAAGAGTGAGGAGCTCCTAAAAGTCTTAGCCGGTGCACCCTTGTGATGAGGAAGTTAAGGCTTTAAGACTCTGGTTTAAAACTTTATTTTGGGCACTACTTGTGTAAAGTTCAATGAAATAACTTATAATTTAAGCGCCTCCCTTTACAGCGCATCAGTGAACATTTTCCTTGAGTCCAGAGGTACCTATAACAATAGATTGAGACTTGGCTGACCCGGTCAGTTCCTCAGATTGAAACTGTGGTGATTCTGCTATGGGAAGTTATTTGCTTTACCTTTACAATATATTATATGTGATAAAAAAGACGATTCCCTAATAAAATTTCAAATAATTTATTGTAGTCTATCTTTCTCAATATCTATATAATACTTTCCATCCTGTTCATAAGTTTTTGTTGTACTTGGTATGCAAAACATTGGCCTTATACCAGCTACAACTGCTTCACCACCTTCACTACTTCCTGTTCCAAGGACATAAGAACCATAGTCCCAATAAGATGGCGTTCCTTCATACCAACTAACAAAAAATGGACCCTCACCTGCACCACAGAAATCGCATGTCCTTAGCCACCAGGCACAATTTTCACCATTATAATTAGCTTTATATTCTTGTCCATAACTATCTTTAAATAAGCTTAATTGCTCTGATTCTTCAGGTACATCTAGCATCCAATCAGATGAATCACCTCTAGCCACAAGATCAGCTATTGAGGGGATAAAAGCTTTTGTAATGAATTGATCATATTTATCACAAGAAGGCTCTGTATCTGCCACTGTACTCCAGCCTTGTTTGAGAGTTATATCTTGGATAATATCTTTTATCTCTAATGAATTAATAAATTCATTATTAAGATATCTATCCATATTAGAACCAAAATAGCTTTCATGATAGTCGTGGGACCTATACCAATCTTCAGTTCCTACCAACACATTATCTACTGTATATCTTTCATTTTTGGGAGCGATAAATATATTTTCCCCTGTTTCTTCTATATAGCTATACGCCGAACCTACTGCTATTTCAAATCCATTTACAACTTTTAATATGTCTTTTCTTAACAGAGCTGTATAACCACTACGATTATAGTTATTTGAAACTATGTAATAGGGGGCATACTCTCCTGCCTCACTTATATAAATGATGCAGGGTTCTTTACCCTCTTTATAGAGTGCTTCTACCGAATTTTTGTAAGCAGTTGTATTTTTCAAGATAGATTCAATCTTATTTCTATTGCATCCACTTAAAATTATGATGCATAGTAATATGCCTATTATACTTCTCCATCTCTTAGGAGTAGTTATCATACAATCACCTCACTTTATTTAGATAACATCTATTCTAATCATATCTTCAACATGTTTTTTGACAAACTCAAATTCCTTATTTAGCACTTATAATATGATAATAAGGAATGATTTTTATCTTTTCAAATCCTAATTTTTGAGCAAGGTTGAGTGAACCAATATTCTCATAATGACAACTCCAATGTGGTTCCAAATGGTTTTGAATACAATAATTAATTAGGGCACCACAGGCAACTTTGGCAAAACCTTTACCACGACACCATGAAGCAGTTTCAATTCCAATTTCTAAATTATCATCATGAATAAAGGAAGCAAAGGCAGTTGAGGCAGGTTGTCCATCAACATAAACCGTAAAAGAGATACACTTTTTATAATACTCCTTTTTCCAAAAATCATTTGGCACTACTAAGCCTTTCATAGTATCAATCATAGATATGGGCGTTCTTCTTATATCATAGGCCTCATAATCTATACCTTTATCTATCTCCCCAAATTTCTCTTTTGAGAACTTAAAATTCACTCTTGAATATTGATCACACAAAGATGCGTTAACTAATTCACTCATAAAAGGATACCAATCCTCCGAACATGCTTGAACCCACTGATCTTTTTTGATTCCCTTGAAATAGGCAAGAAGCTCTTTGTTAAATTGTTGATTTGTACCATCACCTAGAAGTAATGTCATGCCATAATCATGAACAATATACCATGCACTTGCATTTTGATCTTTATCAGCATATACTGCGCCATTAACGTCTTGTGTCAGTACAGAACGAGCAAAGAAGGTGTTTATTTTTGCTTTATCAATGAATGGGATTAATTCCCAATACTTATCCTCTTCTATTTTAACCATTATAAGTACCTCCCCAAATTATCATTACAAGAGTGTTTTGAAGATTTATATTCCTTTTGATGAGTACCTTTATTTCTTACTTCATTTTATATTATATTTAATGAATTTTCAATTAATTATTTGCTTAGGATAGTAGGTATATATTTTTTCTGTTATAAATGAGAATCATAAAAATATCCCTGTGACTACACATGTCCAGGGATATTTTAAACTTATATAGATTGAGACTTAGCTAATCCGGTCAGTCCTTAAATTGTAGCTATAAGGCTACAATACTATCTCAAAGTAAAGGAAAGGAGGCTGGCAGTACCTTGTCCAGTATAGGTTAGATAAATTGCATGGTTACCATCAGGAATGCTGATAGGTGAAGTGTATTCCTCCCATACATTGGAATAATTTATTTTCAACTTAGCTAGAACAGGACCATCCCAAGCAGTTCTCACCTCGAACTCACCATTTGCGTATCCTCTAGTTTTAATGGAAATCTCCTTTATACCCTTACAATCAAAATATTTAAAGCCTGCAGTTGCAGAATGCTGTATATTACCAATGTAACCAGGTTCCTCATCGCCATCACGCCCATCCTGCATAACCTTGGGGGCATTACTATCTCCCACATAAACACAGGGCTTATCTGTAAAGAGATTACAAGCAATATAAGCAGGATACTCACCCTTACCCTTCAAAGGACCGCCATTCAAACCACAAGAAGTCATTTCTACCTGATGAATATGGCCATCAGGTTGGATGGTTAACTTTTCTGCACATCCTTGTCTACTATACCAGGTACCATTAGTATGACGATGGTAGAAAATATACCAATTGCCAGAAATTTCAACGATACTGCCGTGGTTATTAGCACCATATGCCATGGGTTGGTCTGCGGGTTTATAAGTATCAATATTTAAATCACTGTTGCTCACAATGACACCACCGTATACAAAGCCAGAGGTGGGATTTTTGCTAGTTGCATAGCAAAGTTCATGCATTACTACAGAAGAATATATAAGGTAATATGTATCTTTTATTTTTCGAATAGATGCTGCTTCGAAAAACTCATGTCCCTCAAAGGTGGTACCAGCACCATATTCACACCCCGGTGCTACCAAGACAGGTGCTTTAATAATGGTTAACATATCAGATGCCAACACAGTTGCCATAGCTCCAGTTCGAGATTTATCCCCACGCCCACAAAAACCAGTGTATAAATAGGTCACATCACCTTCTGTCAAAACACCAGGATCAAATTGAGGCTCATCCCCTGGCTTTTCTCCTAAGAGAGTCCCATCTTTATAATGTACATAACCGTAGAACTCATATTTTCCAGCAGGTGTATCACACACAGCGACAGAAACTACAGAAACATGATCTAATACATAGTACAGATAATATCTACCATCAGGTCCTTGTGTTACATCTGGTGCATATAAACACATCTTACTTTCCTTATTTAAGGGATCTGCATTCTTTGGATAAATGACGCCTTCATATCTCCAATCAGATAAATCATCTATAGGCGCAGACCAACATACATAATCGCCTAAACAGAAAACATGGCCGTTATAGAAATCATGGGAACCGTAAATATAGACTCTGTCCCCAAACACATAAGGTTCTCCATCGGGAATATACTCCCAAGATGGCAAATAAGGATTAAATGCTTGTTTCTTCATATATTATTTTTTGTAGTAGAGCGTATAATTTTTCTACTACCTCCCCTTTCTTTATTCATTTGATTATTTTTTAATGGTTATCATTAATACAAATAGTTATTTTATTGAGGCCATTTGGTATATAGATTGATTTTATAATATAGACAAATAATTTTCAATCAATTAACCCTCATCATGGCAAACATATATACTTTGACCTGAAAATATATATAGTTTCTCCTTATCCAAATCTACATCATTTATCAAAAGAGGTTTCGGACTCAATTGGATTTTTAGTAAAACTTCAATTGAGTCCGAAACCTCTGGATATTACATAGCTATGCCACACTTTGAGATATACTTGTAAGAATAGGGAGCTTGCCCTACACGAGAAGCGTATGAGACAAACTACTTATTCTCATTTTCTTTTTCAATGGCTTGCATTGCTTCTGTTTTACTTCCGGTGGTGGAACGTATGGAGAAAGCAATGTTCACAATATGATCCGATATTCTTTGCAATGAAAACAGAACGGAATAAATGCTTTTTGATACTTCAACGGGGTACATCCCGGAACCTAAGCGTAGTACATGCTCGTCACGCGTAGAGGATATTAATTTTTTAATTTCCTTGTGAATGTTTGCGATCTTTTTGAAATTTTCAGTTTTACGTTTTGTAAACGCATCAAATCCTAGGTCGAACATTTTGGAAATATGCCCGTAAATTTGGTTAAGCTCATCTTTGGTTTGATCTAAAAATTTCACTTCATTTTCCTTCATATAGCTGGTTTCTTTTACGAGCAGTATAGCGTAATCCCCCAGTCGCTCAATATCGTTTGTTACATGATGCAATCCGCCTATCAATTTTTCGTCATCAGCAAACTTAGTAACTGATGAAATTTTGATGAAAAAGTTTGTAAGTTTATTTGTTAAGAAATCAATACGATACTCAACATTGGCAATTTTTTTGCTTTCACTCATATCTTCGTTAACCAATGAAGCAAAAGAACGATCAAGGTTCTCCTTTGCGAGAATTGCCATATCGTGCAATTCCTTTAATGCTTGTTCAATAGCAACAGCGGGGGTTTGTAAGAAACGCTCATCAATATAGGACAATTCCTCCAACTCTTGTTGTTTATCTTTCACCAAGCGTGTTACTAAATTGATTAACGGATCGATCAATAAGAGTAACGCTAAGGTATAAAGCGTATTATATATCAGGTTATATGTTGCAAGGCTAAATTGGGGTCTTCCAGGGAATAGACCTTCAAACATACTAGTTATGGGTACTCTGAAAATTACCAGGATAATAGAAAATGCTATGGCGCCAATTACGCTAGTAATCAAATGGAATAATGCGATACGTTTCCCGTTGGCATTCGTGGTCAAGGAGGCCATAATACCATCGCTACAGGTTCCTATATTTGCTCCCATCATTAAGAAAAATGATTGATCTATATTATGGATAACTCCTGTAGCCAAGAAAGCGATAAAAACACCAGTTGCTGCCGTAGATGACTGTATGATACCTGTAAAGAGAATACCTAATATCACCAGCAAGATGGGATTTTGCATGATTTCATATTTGAATACTTTAGAGAGTTCAATGCTTAGTGCAGAGTCTGGCCCACCGATTGCCGTTTCCATCACCTCCATACCGATAAACAGCATTCCAAATCCGATTAAAAATGGTGCAATTTTATTGAGCGTTTCGTTACTAGTGGAAAAAACGATGATGACACCGACAAACGCAACCGCTGCAAAAACAGAGCTTATACTAAAGCCCCCTTTGCTGATGCCTGAAAGGGCAAATATAAATGCTGTAAGAGTGGTACCTACTTTTGCGCCTAAGATAAAACCTGCACCTTGCTTAACTGTTACAATATTTGCATGAGCAAGTCCAACCGTCATGATCGAAGAGGCTGAAGAAGATTGGACAAGTGCGGTAGCCCCGATTCCAATTCCATAATTAAAAACTCTATTTTTATTTATTTTTTTGAAAAGATTTCGTATTCCTGATCCTGCGCTTCGTTCCAAACCAGAGCTCATCTGCTTCATACCAAACATAAATACAGCTACTCCACCTAACATAAGCAGTAAATTCATTAAAATTTCCATTTTTTTCTCCTTTATATTTGTTTTCTACTTCACCTTAGGTAGTATCCGGAGTAAAATTTTCAATTCGAGAAATAGGCTATCCATCAATAACGTGTAATTCAAGTCATCTGTTAAGTAAATAATTTCATAAACTCATATTTATTCATATCTGTAATAACTCAAAAGGGAACAAGCGTTGGTGGAAATTGATATACTCACTTAATCCTGATTGTTTTTACAGAATTCTCACCCTATCACTTTCTTGACATCAATACAACAGTCTCAATGTGTCATAGTTAGCCTGGACTTTAGCGTTACCAAGAGGCCTACAATTTTTATTCAGCATGTTTTTTAACATGATCCTTACTTTATTTCCTTCACTCTACCTACAATACCACTTTTAAGCGAGCACCTTCGCTTTTAACTAAATTTTATATTATAGTTAAATATTTTTCAATCAATTACTTTCTAATTCTTAACAAATATATACTTTTCCTTATAAATGATAAAGCAAATTCCAAAGCTTAATCTGGATTCTAAAGTTACAACTAAGCTATCATTCTTTATATCAAGCTCAAAGCAGTTGTATGCCATACTCATCCTCTTGATATAGCTGGCATTAAGTTATAGTAGCAGGCCAGCTATCCATCACATATCATTAAATGGTTTTATCATTAAACACATCCTTTAGTTATTCCTGTTCTTTTTTCTTTAGAAATGCCACCCGCCATATGATCTAATCTTGAACGTAAGAAAGGAGCACGCATAACAGAATCCTCACCGTATTTTTCTCGTATTGAATCAATAGCCTTATCTAATTTCTCGTACTTCTCGTATTTGAAATAATCAAACATATTGTATTGATAGGTATCACCCTTAGAAATTTTACTTGTATGAACACCTAGTTGTCTTATAGGAGTCTTCTTATCCCATAGTTCGTCGAATACCCTACAAGCATTCTCATAGACTTCAGTTGTGACATGCGTTGCTGACATAAGTGTTCTTTGGTGAGAAGAATACTCAAAGAAGGTATCTATGATAGTTACAGAAATGCAACCTGCTTTAACATGATCTACCCTTAACCGAGTACAGACAGTTTCACATAAAGACAAAAGAATTAATTTAGCACTATCTGCTGATGTTACATCATAAGGTATAGTTGTTGAATTTCCATAGCCTTTATTAGGAATAGTTTCATGGATTACTTTCATAGCATCTATGCCATTGGCATATTGATAAATAATTTCTCCATGCTTTTTAAAATGTGCTTTTAGCAAATTCAAATCTGTCTTTGCCAATTTACCTATCGTATTAATGCCTAATCTTTTTAGTTTATGTTCCGTAGCTCTGCCCACGAAGAAAAGGTCACCAACACTAAGTGGCCACATCTTATCTTCTATTTCTTCTGGGAAAAGCGTATGAACTAGGTTAGGTTTCTTTAAGTCTCCTGCCATTTTGGCTAGAAGTTTATTTGAAGAAATGCCTACATTAACTGTAAATCCAAGTTCGTTGTAAATCCTATCTTTAATAATATGCGCTATAGCAACAGGAGAGCCATATAAACCTTCAGTTCCTGTCATATCCATATAAGCTTCATCAATAGAATATTGTTCAACTACAGGGGTATATTCTTTTAGAATTGACATGAAAGCATTAGAACATTTTACATATAAAGAATAGTTGGGTGATACTAGAGTGAGATGGGGACATTTCGTCAAAGCCGAAACTACAGGCTCACCTGTTTGGATATTATACTTTTTAGCTGGTGTAGATTTAGCTAAAATGATTCCTTTTCGTTTTTCGATATCTCCACCTACAGCTGAAGGTATATCTCTTAGATCGATTGTTTCATGTAATATATTCATTCTATAGGCGGCTTCCCAACTTAGAAATGCAGAATTAACATCTATATGAAAAATAACACGATTACTCATTAGCTCACCCACCTAATATACCACTTTTCGAATAGACCATTTATGAGATGCAATACAATATCGTAGTTCTAATAACCTTTCTTTTTCATCAATTGTTACCTTACAGCCATAGTCAAAAGTTTTTATGCCTGCATAATTATTTTCTGTTGAATAGAGAATATCAGTAATCGTTGCAACAATTAATTGATGGTCTTCATTTTCTATACGCATACGTAAAGGAACTATATCCCCAACTGTATTAAACTTAGAAATTATCTCAACTGGAATATTTTTTAGTTCCACAAAAATCACTCCTTGTAATCGAACATGTGTTTGATTAGATTGTATCAAATAGGAATATTTTTGTAAACTATCTCAGCAAAATAAAATGAGTATTTACTTTTTGTATTAAAGAATACTCAAATACCACAGATAAAAACAATTATGTGGGCTCCAGTATTCTGTAGTACGCCAGTCCATTTGATACTGTGTATCTAAATAGGGCTGATCATTTTCAAGACCAATATAACCATTCATAATACCACCTGGAATAAGGCCAAGAAAACGTGAGTGTGGATAAGGATTATTTACCCCTTCGCCTGTCATTAAACAAGCTTGTTCTGGATTTCTGCCCATTACCCATTCCATTTGATTTTTAGCACACTCAATCAGACTTCTTTCCTTTAAAAGTATACCTGACATTTGTAGTCCCACTGCATGAGACAACAGATGGGAAGTTAAGCCAAGATAAAAAGGTGTTTTTGTAGGCGCAAATAAACGATATCTTAGTTCCCCCTCTAATGGATGATACCATTCATCAGTTAAATCATTTGTAAACAGTCCATATGGAATGATATTAAATGGATTTGTTTTTGCAAGAGGTAGAATGTAATCATTGCAATAAAGTAAAATAGATTGATAGCAAGCTTCTTTTAAATCTGGGCTAAGCTCATCTATAAGGCAAACTTCATTTAAGGCAATGAGTAAAATGCCACTATCCCTTAAATCTTTAAATATCCTATCTTTCTTTGCATCACAGTAGAAAAATCCCTTTACTCTTTTTTGATGATAAGTATACTCTTTCTCTTGTAATGCCAGTAATGCTTTAAGTGCCTCTCCTAAGCTGTCTAAATACTTTTTATCCTTAGTGGCTGCATATACAGCTTTGTAAGCAAGCAAAGACCATGCTGTAAACTGAACTTCTGCACAAGAAAAAGTCCATGTGGTAATTTTCGTCTTATACTCTGGATTGCACTCAATAAAGGAAAGTGCCTTTAATGCAGCTTTTAAACATTTTTCTGCATAAATCTCATCACTCTCTTTAAAAAGAGTACTGCATAGTGCATTAAGATAAATAAACTCCCATTGTACCTCTGGATGATACTCTGTGTTAATAGAGCGTTCATCACCCGATTTTATCTGATTATCTGTCCACCGATTATCACTATTATCACCATCTATCCCTGCAGCAACATCATTATAAACACGTCCACTAGGATCAAGCATCTTTAAAAAGTAGTTATTTCCCCAGCGAAGCTCGTCTAATAGATCATCTTCTGTTTGATTAAAAGTAATCCATTTAGGATTAACATGTATTTTAAGCTGACAAATAGCAATCCCTAGAAGCATACTATGAGCCATCCATTTTCTAAGGTCTCCTGCATCATGCCAGCCCCCTGTAGTATCTAAATACTCACTATTGTCTCTTCTTATGGCATCATCTAAATGGCAGGACTCATGATACCCTTCTACGGATGTACCACATCTTTGAATATGAATATAATCAAAGGCCTTTCGCATAGTTCTTGTATAAACGTCCTCTCTAATTTGAAAAGGTACCGAATTATAACGGTTATCAATGGTAACAAGATAAATGCCCGTCTTCCTAAGTGCAGAAAAATCTGCTATATAATAATGTCCATCTTCTGAGTCATAACTTTGCAGTTTTCCTTTAAATGCATATTGATTGGCCTGTTGGTTTGGACTAATCTCGTTATATCCCATTTCATTAAAATCAACCACTGCAAAATCTTTAATAAATTCTTCACTATAAATAATAGCCCTTTTTTCGGGGTCTTCTGGAGTAAAACCAAGGTGATTCACATAGAGCTTCATCATAAATTATCCTCTCCCAGTATTGTATTGATATAGCCACAATAGCTATATAGTTAATAATCTCTGTTGCAATAATTTAAAAAATATATGTATTGCGTCCTTTAATTCCTTCAAATATTTTCTACTTATAAGTTTAGATGTTGACTAAATGCAACTGACAGTTTCTTTATTCATAAAGATGTGCATCTTTTCCACTAGGTGGTAGGGACTGAACCTAGGCCTATATTACCTTCTATACGTTCTTTTCATACTAAATAGCGCCAACATATTCCTGCATGATGTCATCAGGTATAGAAATTTCATATTCACATGTTAAATCTCCATTCAATACAGAACACAAGACTTTACCTTCAAGTTGTCTTCCTAAGAAGGCTTCTGTAAAATTCATAACATGCCCCAAACTACAATTACACAAAGTAGATGAAACGACTGCTTCTGATAATATAGATTCTTTTGCAAATGGGCAATGACATGCATGATATCTTTTCATTCTTATGTCTGTTACCTCTAGATATTTTTGCATATTTGCAGGGTATGCCTTGCAGTAAAGTTTATTTCCTCTCCTTATTGGCGCTAACATGGCAGGGTTCTGTTTTACAAACTCTAATACTTCATCTGTGATTGTATCTCCATAAAAATCTTTATTTTCACGATTCAGTTCAATGAAATGGTTGAGTTCATTATCATAACAAATCCGAAGAAACTTATCTAAGTCTCCTACTTCCAAAAATTTATTACGTGCCCAAGCCGATTGTGACGGATGTAATCCATGCCTTACCTTATAAAGAATGTTTTTAACAATTTCTGCGTCTGCCATTTCTTGAAGTTTTTTCATAAAAATTTGCATATTACGACATTGACAATTGCATTCGGATTCTATATCTGGTAAAGTTAGGTTGCCTATTAATTTCGTCCAAAAACTTTCTCCAAGAGCATCACAAATTTCTTTTTTAAATGTATTTATACCAAACTTTTCATTATATAAAATATTCGTGTCTCCCATCTAAATTCTCCTTTATTTTTATAATATAAATCAAGTAAAGAGCACTTTGGACTCTAACTTGATTTTACACAGTGTTATTTGAATTTTCAATTAATTTTTCTCTGATTCGTAATAGATATGTACTTCTTCTTTATAAATAAGCTTATTGCTTTCATCATCAACATAGTCTCTTTCATCCTATTAATAAACGGTAATCCCTCTAATTTTACTAGCTATATCTGCCTCCTCCTCTCCTTTAGGTCAATTCTGCGTACAAAAAGACACCTACTGTTAAGTAAGTGTCTTTTTGTGACATATCATTCTCTTTAAAAAGAATGTTGAGATAATCTCTTTTGCCCATACAATATTCTATAAATATAAACGTAATGATTACCTAATCTGCAATTGGCAACAGTTTATTCCCTTCGGATGTTAAAGAAATATGGTGACCTAGTCGATCCAATAGTTTCATGCCCAGTTCTTCTTCAAGTAATCGAATTTGCATCGTAACAGTAGATTGCGCATAGCCTAACTCGTGTGCTGCTTTCGAGAAACTATGCACCTTGTAATTTTCTGAAATGTATACAATTGTATGAATGAAATGGTATGCCTCTCTATCATTTATTTTGAACATTTATATCGATTTTATCAATTTTACAAATATACATATTATTGATATCATAGTTACAGTTAAATTTAACTGAAATTTCAAGATTAAACACTATCAAAGAACAATTTGTTGAGGAGGTTTTTATGAAAGAATTTGAGAAAAATAACCTAGAAATGCTTACCCTTATTGATCATTGGGAAGGCATATTGCTTTCACTTCAGGAAGATTCTATTACAAATTACGTGAATAGTCAAAATCGGACGATTAAACAAATCCTTGGTCATATGATTGATTCAGCAACCAATAATACCCATCGAATCATTCATTTACAATATCAGCCAAGCCCGATTAATTATCCTGATTATGCCAATTTTGGGAACAATGATCGGTGGATTGCTATTCAAAATTACCAAAATGAAAACTGGCAAAATTTGGTACAGTTGTGGAAGTATTCAAATTTGCATATAGTACATATTATCCAAAATATTGATTTATCTAAACTCGATCAATACTGGATCACTGCAACTGGAAACTCTGTTACGCTAAAGGAGATGACAATTAATTATTTAAGACACTTTAAATTGCATCTAAATGAGATTGAACAACTTCTATTACATAGGACCACTTAGTCAACATGATCCTTTCGCATAAAAAATAAATTCGTTTTCTACCTATCCTAATGTTTATGAACACTTTCGCTTCTAACTTAATTTTATATTTAAGTTCATTAGAACTTTGTATTCTTAATACAAAACCTAAAAGTATTGATAGAATAATCTCTCCGGTAGTATATGAGGGATTTTTTCTTTCATCTCTTAGTGCTTTTATCCCTTCTTTTATGCAATAAACTTTCCTTGCATATCTAATAACTTTCTTTAAGTAATTCTTAGTCATCTTCACCTCAGCTGTCATTTTTTATACAAGAAATGATTATAAAAGAACTTGGTTATAAAGACAAGAATTTGAGGTAAAAAACTACGAATTTACGAATCACATAAAAAGGACCTGTAGGGCTTTAATTTTATAATAAAACTTCAGACTGCCTCGAAAGTTCTCCTATTTATGAAAAAAACTCATAGCTGAAATCCTATGAGTTAAATTTATATATCTATACTATATCACGGTTATAGCGGACAAAACAGACGGGTTTAAAATAATTTCTCAAATAAATCTCTACTATAGTCTTTTATATCTACTATTCCAAGCATATTAAATTTGTTTTTTACATTCTCAAAATAATTTTCAATATTCTTTTTCTCTATTATTCTATTTGAGGGTTCTGTTTCACTTATACCTTTACGTGCTTCTAACCAAGGAGATTCTGAATGTGTCATTAGTTCTAAAACTTTACCACTATAGCACCCGAAGCCCTTTGCAATCATATCAAGCAGATCTTTTTCTTCCCACTTTAAATTCAATGATTCTTCATCATACCCCAAGTTATTATCAATGGTACTACAACCAAAGTCTTTATATTGAACATATACCTCTCTATATACTGGACCGTGTACCCAAGCCTCACAGTCATCTTCAAATAAGAATTCTCCATAAAAGGCTCTGTAGAATCCTTGAGTATAATAAAGGAGTTTTTGTAAAGCCAAAGGAGTTATATCTGATAATGATGCAATTAGATACTTCGCTACACATTCAATTCTATTAGACTGCTGAGTAGTATTATTAGAATTCAGTCCTTCTATTGCCAATTTACATTTATTATAGGTTCTCTCTGCAATATGGTCCCTATTCTCTTCTAGCACTCTTTTCATGTAATCACTACTTTGTAGAAGCTTTAATAGGGTATCTGAATATTGCTTCGTGGGAAGCGCTCCTTCTAGATATCTAGTTAGTGTTATTTCTCCCCAACCTAATAGCTGTGAAAGTGGTCTTTTACCAATATCATATTTCTCTAAAATTTCGCCTATTTGTTTTTTAGTAATAATGTTTTGACTTACTCTATAGGCTATATCTAATTGTTCTAGATTAAACAGTTTCTTTTCTTTTAGAGTATCAAATCATATATCCTATTACATAGATAAATGTAAGATTTTATATATTTTAAATGGTAATATGTTCTCAGGTAAAATTTCAAAAAAATAATATTCTGCGCATTTCCACTTATCTGGATTGTATATTAATACTTTACCAGTACACTCTTTCAATTTTTGAGAAAAACTTATCAATTCCATCCTCGGCATCTCTAATATATCTTTTTCAATTTCTAATGCAAATCTAGATTTCGAAAAATTCTCATACAGTTCCAACAATAATGGCACTCCAATATTTATTTTTTGCCAGCCAAATGTCTTTAAAATATTGTCATAATATCCATTAAAGATAAACTGATTCATGCCTTGATTATCCTTCCATAAATACAATGGAGAATATTCATTACTACTTTCTGGCGTATCATCTTTTTCACCAATCAGATATGCTTTAAAAATTAGGTTTGGAAACCCATCTGTTTTCTCTCCATTGGAAGAAACTCTGTGACGAATTATATTCATATCATAACTGTCTGGTAGATTGATTTTATATTGCATAGCAATCATTATTATTCCTTCTTTCTATGTAAAATGCGGTCCTATCGTAGTTGTTACCCTCTTTACTATTTAATTATACTTTTATATCTGCTAGGTGTATAATAGTTGTTAATAATGTTTGGTATCATTTTAAATGATGGGAGGAAAGGTGATGGAGAGTCTTGAACTTAGAATATTCAATGAGGTTGCTCATTCTAAATCAATTTCAAAAGCGGCTGAAAATATGGGTTATGTTCAATCAAATATTACAACACACATAAAAAAACTAGAAAATGAATTAAATACTTCTCTATTTCTAAGGCATAACAAAGGCGTTACTTTAACCGAAGATGGTGAAAAATTGCTGGAGAAATCGGAACATATCATATCATTGTTGGATAATACGGTGAAATCATTTTATAGAACCTCAAAATCTATCAAAATTGGTACAACACAGACGATAGCAGGCTATGTGCTACCCCAATACTTAATAGAATACCAAAACAATTATCCAAATAGTTCAGTATCTGTTGTTACATCAAATCATTCAGAGATGGAAAAACAATTAATGAAAGAAGAATTAGACTGTATTCTTACAAATAGTTTACATGTATTTTCAAATGCAAAAAAAATTCTTCAAATTAAAGAAACACTACTACTTATTACTCCAAATTCCTGCAAATCCATTGACGATATCTGCAATTTCCCTGTAATTGTTAATCACATAGAATCCTGCCCTTATAGGGCCACATTATTGGAGTGGCTCTTATTAAATCATGCTACACTTCCTAATATAATTGAATTGGATACAGTAGAAGCAATTATCAATACTGTATCCATGAATGGAGGCATATCTTTACTTCCACAAAATACGATATTAGATAATAATAAAATTAACAAATTTTATATTCAAGATTTGCAGACTACTTTCATTTCTATGTGGATTCCTAAAAACAAAGCTGCATCAGAATATCTTTCATTAAAAAATAATATAGAAAAAGCCATTATTACAGGATTTGAAAAAGGCAGATAATCTTGTACCGACCCCAAAAGTTAGACTTTATAGCATAGTGGTTTTGACCACTATGCTATTTCTTTATGCAACTAAGAGACTGAGTCTATATTGGACTGCGGCGCTTTTTTGATACATCTATAATATGGATATAATTTCATTATATTCTAACTATTTAATCGTAAGCGATTAATCTTAGGGTAGATTCTTTTAGAGCTTTAAACTTTTTATAATTGTTATTAACAAGTACGAGCATTTTCCTCTTCAATCATTGCGAGATGCGAGCATTTTACTACTCAAATGGAGGTAACAATTATGAGAGCAAAACATCGGACAAGAGAAGAACAAATGAAGTTAATAATGGCATGTCGTACAAGTGGTTTGTCCGATTATCAGTGGTGTGAGCAGAATGGCATCAACAAATCATCTTTTATGCGTAAGTCAGTTTATCTTCATATTGACAAATAGTGTACCCCCTACCTTTTAGGAACATATAATTTGCCTCTAATTACCCCTAAAAACACATCAAGGCCTAGAACGAAAAATCGCTCTAAGCCTTGATGGTTCTATGTTTTATCTACTCAGCTTCACTACTGTCTCAACTGTGTGTTAATGTTGTAAGGAATTATTTTTCCTTACTCAATTTAACAACTGTTTCCACGTGCCTTTGGACAAAGTGAGGAAATTATTTGGCGTTAATAGTAGGAATATACCCCCGGGGTGCATTAAACTCCCTATTTAATAATAAAAAATCCATCAACAAAATGATATTAATCTATATTTATCTCTAAGTCATCTTTATACATAAGGAATAATTATAAGACATGCCTTGTAAAAGGAGAGGATTTGAGATAAAAAAGTACCAATTTAAAATTTTTGCTAAAATAACTTTTAGAAGTTAATGTTTATAAAATTTTAAATTAATTTAAAAGTTATTCCTTTACACTATCATAATTGTTCTACCACATTACCTAATATCTTCCTTATTAGGAATATCTGTTGGTAAAGTGATGGTACTATACCGCCCCGCGTAAAAGTAAAAGTACCAATCCTTAGTTATTTCATACGGTTCAGAGAGTGAATCTATTTGTAAACCATTATATATAATACCAGTTTCATAGTGTGAACCAGACTCTTTTACAAATTTAACCAATATCTTATTGAGATTCACCGAATCAGTACAGGACTGTATAGCTTCAAATTTAAATTCTTCTAATATTTTTTTACCCTTATTAAGCAAATCTGGATTATTTGATAAATTTTCTGAAACAAATTTTCTTCTATAGGTTGTATATGGTGGGAGTTTAGCATACTCTATTGCTACTTCATTAAATAATGCTTCATTTTCTTTAAATATTATTTCCATATCATTTTTCATTTTTAAAGCATGAGCAGGTTTTAGTCTATAATTCCATGGCATAGAAATATTTGTGTATATATCTATAATTATCAATAAAATAGGAGTAACTAATATAATTCCTATTATACACAAAATAATTCTGCTTTTCATCATCTCTCCCTCTCTTTATTCTAGAGCTTACTCAATAAATAGCTGAGGACAACGTGGAGTTAGAATATAAATAGCACAAGATAAATTGAGAAAGTTCCTTATTAGTATTACAATAATAATCATATTAAGCAAAGGGGACTTTATCATGGCAAAAGCACATAATAAAGAATTTAAGGAAAA
>JAEZJJ010000004.1 GCA_023436395.1 Bacillota bacterium
CACCATACAGAGATTCTGTTTATACACAATCAGTGCTTACCATTACTTCAAACGTCGTATATGGTAAGAAAACAGGAGCTACTCCAGATGGTCGTCAAGCAGGTGTACCATTCTCACCAGGAGCTAACCCAATGAACGGTAGAGAAACAAAAGGTGTTCTTGCAGCCTGTGCTTCAGTAGCAAAATTACCATTTGAACATGCAAATGATGGTATCTCATACACGTTCTCATTAGTACCATCAACACTTGGTAATAACGAACAAGACAGAATTAGAAACATGGTAGGTATCTTAGATGGCTACTTTGGCCAAACAGGTCAACACATCAACGTAAACGTTCTTAATAAAGAAGTATTACTTGATGCAATGGATCATCCAGAAAAATACCCACAACTTACAATTCGTGTATCAGGATACGCAGTAAACTTCATTAAGCTTACAAAAGAACAACAATTAGATGTTATCAGCCGAACTTTCCATGAAAGAATGTAAGTATAGGATGAAAAAGTAAAGGTATTTTAGATATTAATTAATCTCCCCAATGAAAAACGCAAGTTCTAAAACTAGGAACTTGCGTTTTTGGTATTAATAAAGTTATTTCTACCCAGGATAGTTTAGTCAATAAGATACATAATAGGTTTATAGCATAACATAAAATGAGGTGAAGAAATGTGTACAGCATTAAGTATAAAATCTGATGAAGGAAAGTATTTTTTTGGAAGGAATATGGATTTAGCTTACACTTTTAAACAATCTGTCATAATCATTCCTAAGAATTATCAATATCAAGATAAAGTAACGGGCAATAAGGTGACAAATAAGCGTGCTATTATTGGCATGGGGACAGTAATCAATGACCATCCTACCATGGCTGATGCCATGAATGAGAAAGGATTGGCATGTGCAGGATTAAATTTTGCAAGATATGCATATTTTGAAAAGAGACCAGTGGAAGGAAAGATTAATATTGCCCCCTATGATTTTATACAATGGGTATTATCTAATCATGAGACTGTAGCAGAGGTAAAACAAAGTATTAAAGAGATAGAATTAGTAGATGTACCTTTAGATGATCAAATACCTGTTCCTACACTTCACTGGATGATTACAGATAAGACAGGGGCATCAATAGTAGTTGAGAAAACTAAAGAGAAGTTTACAGTGTATGAGAACCCTGTAGGTGTTATGACTAATGATCCAACCTTTGATTGGCATTTAACAAATCTTAATGAATATATGTATCTCACACCTAATCAACCAGCACCAATTAAATGGAGTAATCAAGAATTAAGAGATTTAGGAATTGGAGCTGGAACTCTAGGGATGCCAGGAGATTTTGCTTCAGTTTCAAGATTTATAAGAATTGCATATATGAGAGCTCATAAAACGGCTATGGAAAGTGATAGACAAGCTATCACACAGTTTTTTCATATGTTAGACTATGTAAAAATGGTGAAAGGTGGCGTGATTACAGCAGAAGGCTTTGAAGATTTAACCTTGTATGCTTCTTGTATGGATCAAGAAAATGGCATTTATTATTATAAAACCTATGGTAACAATAGAATTAATGCAATAGATATGAATAAAGAACAACTAGAAGAAAATAAGTTAAAGATATTTGAGTATTTAGATGAGCAGGATATTAATTATCAGAATTAGCCTTTATAAAAACTCTCTTTTTAGTAACTATGTCTATTTTAAGTGGAAACCTTTCTATGTCTTGAAAAGAGTTAACTTGTATAGTAATAGAAGATAAGGAAGCGTTGCCAAATAGGTTAAAAGATGATAGTGTAAATGAAATAGGAACAATATACAATCACAAGGAGAGAGTATGCTTAGAGCAATTTATGAAGATATACAGCGTGGACAAGAAATTAGAAAGAATCTTATTGAGTTAAAGAAGCTTTTAAAAGAAGAAAGTAATTGTATGGCATTTATTTACTATTTAGCAGGAGATTACAAACTCTTTTATGAACTATTAGAGAATGAAGATGCTAAAGTACGTAAAAATATGGCGCTCATTATGGGAGAATTAGGCGATCAATCCTTTATGAAGGCATTATATAAAGCCTACCAAACAGAGGATAAGCTTTTTGTAAAAGCTGATTATTTAACAGCTCTTAGTAAATTAGATTATCGGGAGTTATTAGAGGATTTAAAAGAACGCCTTACAGAACTAACAACTTGTAGCTTTGAAGAAACTAGCATGAAGCATATTAATGAAGAAATTAAACTGTTAACTCGTATGATTTTAGATATAGAAGGAACCAATACACATAAATTCATTGGTTATAATGAACTTTCTGATCTTATTTTATTAACTAATAGGGATCATCAAGAGGTAACCGCTCAGCAGATTAGTGAAGGCATTAAAAAAGTATTTAATGCAGGGGTTATGGTGAGGACTAATAATCTACATGAAATATTAAAGATCAGAACGTATTCTGAGTTATTATTTCGTATTAAAAGTATAGCAGAAGTAGAAATGGAACCAGAAAAAGCTGCTGAAGCCATTTATAAAGGTGGTTTATTAGAATTCTTAACAAAAAGACATAAGGGAGAAATACCTTATTATTTTAGATTAGAAATCAAGACAAAAATGCCTTTAGATAAGAAAAGTACTTTTGCTAAAAAGATGGCATTTGCTTTAGAAAGTATTTCTAATAGGGCTTTAATTAATTCTACTTCTAATTATGAAGTAGAAATTCGATTAGTAGAAAATAAAGAAGGTAAATTCAATGTGCTTCTTAAACTCTACACCATTAAAGATGAACGCTTTGATTATCGTAAACATGCAGTAGCAGCAAGTATTCAACCAGTAACAGCAGCATTAGTAGCTAGGCTTGCCAAACCCTACTTGAAAGAAGATGGGCAGGTATTAGATCCATTTTGTGGTGTAGGAACGATGCTGATTGAGCGCAATAAGTTAGTGCCAGCAAATCCTATGTATGGGATTGATACCTTTGGTGAAGCTATTGACAAAGCTATTTTAAATGCAAAAAGAGCAGAGTGTCAGATTAATTTTATTAACCGTAACTTCTTTGATTTTACCCATAATTATTTGTTTGATGAAATTTTTACTAATATGCCAACCCGTGGTGGAAGAAAGACTGAAGAAGAAATGGTTATGCTATATAAGCAGTTCTTTAATAAGGCGTTAAAGGTATTAAAAGATGAAGCGGAAATTGTGATGTACACAAGAGATAAACATTTAGTACTTGAAGAGGTCCTTTGCAGAAACGAATATAAGGTACTGCAGGAGTATGTTATTTCTAAAAAAGAAGATGCTTATCTTTATATTATAGAAGTCAAACAATAGAAGAGCTAAAAATAAGGTGCTTATTACATTTGTAATAGTCACCTTATTTTTGTGATAAGATTTGCAACTTAGGTGTAAAAAATAACAGGATAGAAGTAATAAGTTGAAAATAATAATTATTCAGAATAAGATAAACAAAAGAGATTGGAAGCATTTAGTGAGTTTTAGGAGGAGGATATGTGAAAATTTATATTGATATGCAGATAGAACAGGAAGAAACAGAAGTTATTATTCGCTGTAAACAAGAAAATAGTGAAGTAATGCGTCTTAAGGAGATTCTGGAATTATTTGATAAGAAGATTAAAGTAATAAAAGACGGGCAAATCTATATTTTGAATGTTATTGAAATATTATATATTGAAGCTGTGGATAAACGTACTTTTTTATATACTGATGTAGATATTTATGAAAGTAGTTTTAAACTTTATGAGTTAGAGCAGATGTTAGAAGAAAATGGTTTCTTTAGAGCTGGTAAATCTAGTATTATTAACTTTTCTCATGTGAAAAAGATTAGGCCAGACTTTGGAGGAAGACTAGAAGTGACTATGAGTAATGGGGAAAAGGTAAATGTATCAAGGCAGTATGCAGTGAGTATTAAGGAAAGGTTGGAAAAATTATAATGAAGAAGCAGGGGATGGTAAGGGAATTTTATGATCATGTAGCAAGGAACTTTACTTTAGCAAGCATAGTAATCAGTATTGTAGGTATCTCTTATAAAGATGAAACATTTGGCTTTTCAAGGTTATTTGGAAGAGGGGGATTAACTTATGAGGGAATCTTTCAAATTATGATATTAGCGATTACATACGCTCTGTTGCAAACAGTATTTTTTTCAAAGTTTTTTATAAAAGAAATAAGTCATGCAAAAAGAATGATTGGGTTTACAACTAGTGCTTTTGGAAGTTCAACAATTTTAGTGATTTTATGGGGATGGTTTCCAATAGACAGCAGTCTGGCATGGATTGGATTTATATTATCCTATAGCATAAGTTTGTTGCTAAGTATTTTGGTTTTTGGTGCCGTATTTAAATCTAAGGAAAAAGAGTATGAACGATTATTAATTAAATATCAAAAAAAACAGGAGGTGAACAGAGATGATGATTAATTTAGAACATATACAAAAATGTTTTGGAGAAAAAGTCGCTCTAAACGATATTAATTTACAAGTAAAGGAAGGAGAGATTTTAGGCTTATTAGGACCATCAGGGGCAGGAAAAACAACACTCTTGAAAATTATTACAGGCCAGCTCAAAGTAGATAGTGGAAAATCAGGGGTATTAGGAAAGGAAAGTGAGAAGCTTACGGATCAGGAATATAATCAGATGGGTATGGTATTAGATAATTGTGGTCTATACACAAGACTAAGTGTATATGAGAACCTACTATTATTTATAAGACTATATCACTTACCTAAGGCTAGAATAGATGAAGTGCTAGAACAAGTAGGATTAAGTGAAGCGAAGAAAGTAGTGGTTCAGAAGCTTTCTAAAGGCATGATACAAAGACTTGTACTTGCAAGGGCAATACTAAATAAACCTAAGCTATTATTTTTAGATGAGCCAACTAGTGGGTTAGATCCTACAACTGCAAAAATGATTCATGAACTCATTTTAAAGCTAAGAGCGGAAGGCGCAACCATATTCTTAACGACTCACAATATGGAAGAAGCTACTAAGATCTGTGATCAAGTAGCGTTACTTTATGAGGGAGAAATCATAGAGTATGGCTCTCCAAAAGCCATTTGTTTAAAACATAATTTGGAGAATAAGATTACTATTTCTCTTAAAAATGGGGAGTTAGTTGATATAGAATATAGCTCTAGAGCAGGAGAAGAAATTGCTAAGTATTTTGTAAAGGATGAGGTGGTGGCTATTCACTCAGCCGAACCTAATTTAGAGAATGTGTTTATTAAATTAACAGGTAAGGAGTTGGAGCTATAATGCAGATGGATAAGGTAAAAGCAATTTTTATAAAGCAATTTAAAGATACAATTAAAAATATGCAAGTTTTAGTGCTATACATCGTCTATCCTCTAATTGGTTTTATAATGATGTCAACTGTAGCAACAGCGGTGGGGAAGGAAAGCTTTTTTATAATGACATTTGCCTCTATGCATATGGTATTCTTACCTATTGTAGCAACAGCTTCTGTAGTTGCAGAAGAAAAAGAAAAGAATACTTTAAAGGTACTAATGTTAGCCAATGTAAAACCTATAACTTATTTATTGGGGGTAGGAAGTTTCATCTTTCTAGGAACCCATATAGGGACACTATGCTTTGCATTCTTAGGGGGATGGAGTGGTAGTGAATTTGTAAGTTTTGTGCTGAGTATGATGCTAGGAAGTATATGTTCCATTCTAATAGGTTTTACAGTAGGGTTAATGGCTAGAAATCAGGCGGGAGGAACAGGTTTAACAATACCTTTAGGGCTTATCCTTTCTTTTTTACCTATGTTGGCAAGTTTTAATGAAGGAATTGAAAAGATAGCTAAAATTACTTATAGTCAACAAATAAGTTACTTATTAAATGAACCAAGTTTTGTAGGGTATACATTAGAGCGAATAAGTGTAGTAGGTGCTAATTTTATCATGGTAATGTTTATTTTCTATATTACTTATAAGAAACAATTTATTGAAGCTTAGATCCTATAAACAGAAGGATTAAAAAGACAAGATTGCAAAAACCTTTTGCAATCTTGTCTTTTTATGAAGTGACAGAAAAAATAGTTACTAGAAGATAACATAAATATGCTGGTACAAAGAAAACATAAAGATATATATTGGTTTTAAAATTGCAATATACATAAAATTTTAAAATATAAATATTGAAAACACGTACCTTAATAAAGGGGAATATGTAAAAGAGTAACAAATCAAAATCTTTATTTAGAAAATTCAAATTAACTAAAAGTGGATTATAAATTGACAAATGCTATAAATGATAGTATATTTTTTATGTAAAATATTTTTTGTATCTTTGTTAACTTTGACACAGTAGGGGATTAACACTGACAAATGTCAAAAGTTAATTGATCCAAGGAGGATAAGAAAATGAAAAAAAGATTTAAGGCAAGTTTATCAATCCTAGCTGCTACTGTATGTGCAGTTAGCTTAATGGGATGTGGTAAGTCTACATCTGGTGACGTTTATAAAATTGGAGGAATTGGACCTTTAACAGGGGATGCATCTTCCTATGGTATTTCTGTTAAACAAGGAGCTCAGATTGCAATTGATGAAATTAATGGTGCTGGTGGAGTTAATGGAAAAAAATTAGAGCTTATTTTTGAGGATGATGTATGTGATGCAGAGAAGGCAATTAGTGCTTATAACAAACTGATGGACCAAGACATTACAGCACTTCTAGGAGCAGTTACATCAGGTTGTTCAATTGCAGTTTCTGATGAATCTGTAAAAGATGGTATTCTTCAAATCACACCAAGTGGTTCAGCTCAGGATTGTACTAAACAAGCAAATAGTTTTAGAATTTGTTTTACAGACCCACTTCAAGGTCAAACAATGGCTAAATACATAGTAGATAAGGGGTATAAGAATGTAGCCGTTATCTATGATGTTGCAGATGAATATAGTAAAGGAATCAAAGAAGCTTTTATTGCAGAAGCTAATAACCTAGGGTTAGGTATTGCAGTTGAAGAATCATTTACATCAGGCGATATTGATTTTAAAACACAACTTACTAAAATTAAATCTAGCGGTGCAGATTGTATCTTCCTTCCAATCTACTATGCTCAAGTAGCTGCTATTTCAGAACAAGCAGCAACATTAGGTATGAGTTTACCATACTTTGGTTGTGATGGTTGGGATGGTGTTATTGACCAATTAGGTGGTGACACAAAGAATATTAATGGTGCAATCTTCCTTACACCATTTGTAGCTACATCTGAAGATTCAAATGTTAAAAAGTTTGTAGAGGCTTATGAAAAAGCTTATAGTGCTACACCAGACCAATTTGCAGCTGATGGATATGATGGCGTATATGCTATTAAATTAGCTATTGAGCAATGTGGAAATGATGTAACTAATGAAAATATGATAGCAGCTATGACTAAAATTGAACTTAAAGGCCTTACAGGAGACATGACTTTTACAGCAGAAGGTGAACCAAATAAATCAGCTATGGTAGCTGAAATTCAAGATGGCAAATATATTGCTAAATAATAGAGGCTAATCTATTTTTAAGGCTGCCCATAAATAGCTTGTGTAAGTCTGGTAGAAAAGCTATTTATAGGGTAGTCTTTATTTTAGTTAGCCACCTCTTATGCGCCCAGAGGCAATCAGAGGTACTTAGGGCTGCTTGTGGAGGTATTAGAGATGATTAGCTAAAATAGAAAAGCTGAAGGAGAAAGAGGAGGAAGAGACATGGGCTTTATTGAACAGCTTATTAATGGACTTAATTTAGGAAGTATTTATGCACTTATTGCTTTAGGCTATACCATGGTTTATGGTATAGCAAAAATGTTAAATTTTGCGCATGGTGATGTTATTATGGTTGGAGCATATACGTTATCATTAATTATGGCAGGCCTTAATTTACCACCAATAGTAGCGGTTATAGTTAGTGTTATAGTGTGTTCAGTATTAGGGGTAACCATTGAAAAAATAGCCTATAAACCTCTTAGAAAATCATCCCCACTTACAGTACTTATTACAGCTATTGGTGTAAGTTACTTTTTACAAAGTGTAGCATTATTACTCTTTGGTTCTAAGCAAAGAAAGGTTGATTCAGTTATTACCATTTCACCTATTCAAATAGGAGGTATTGAACTTACAGGAGAATCAATCATTACTTTAAGTGTAACAATCATTATTATGATTGGGCTCACTCTATTTATTAGGAAAACAAAGATTGGCAAAGCGATGCTTGCGGTTTCAGAAGATAAAGGGGCTGCTCAGCTGATGGGCATTAATGTGAACCGGACCATTTCTATTACATTTGCCATTGGTTCTGCACTAGCTGCAGTAGCTGGAGCACTTTATGTAAGTTCTTATGGATTTGTAGGACCTTATACAGGTTCACTTCCTGGTATCAAAGCCTTTGTAGCCGCCGTGCTTGGTGGAATTGGTAGCATACCAGGTGCTATGTTAGGTGGTATTTTACTAGGAATTATTGAAAGTTTATCTAAAGCATATATATCTACTAATTTAGCTGATGCGATTGTGTTTAGTGTACTCATTATTGTACTCCTAGTAAAACCTAGTGGCTTATTAGGTAAGATGAGAATGGAAAAGGTATAGGGGTGAGGGCTATGAAAAAATACATAAATAAAAACAATATGATAGCAATTATTATTGCAGCAGCAGTTTATGCTCTTATTTTTACACTTGTAGAAACAGGTTCTTTATCTAGGCATTATCAGAGTTTGTTAATACCAATAGGTATTAATATCATTTTAGCCGTATCACTTAACTTAACAGTTGGATTTTTAGGAGAGTTAACTTTAGGACATGCAGGGTTTATGTCTGTAGGGGCATATGCAGGGTGCATGTTTACTGTATATGCTAATCTACCAATATTTATAGAGCTTCCAATTGCCCTTATAATGGGTGGACTTGTAGCAGCAGTATTTGGTTGTATTATAGGAGTTCCAGCTTTAAGGCTTAAGGGAGATTATTTAGCCATTGTAACACTTGCTTTTGGAGAGATTATTCGGTCTGTTTTGATGAATATAGAGATCACAGGTGGTGCAGGTGGTTTAAAAGGAATTGAGAAATCAGCTAACTATACCATAGTATTTATAATAGCAATTATTACGATAGTGGTTATTGCAAATCTGATTAAGTCTAGAGCAGGTAGAGCAATTTGTGCAATTCGAGATAATATTATAGCTGCAGAATCTGTTGGGATTAATGTAGTTTATCATAAACTCTTAGCTTTTGTTGTCGCTGCTTTTTTTGCAGGAATGGCAGGGGTACTATATGGACATAATTTAGGGATCTTAAAACCTGATACTTTCGACTTTAATAAATCTATTGAGATATTAGTAATAGTAGTACTTGGTGGTATGGGAAGTATCAAGGGCTCCATTATATCAGCAACTATTATTACAGTACTTCCAGAAGTACTTCGTGGTCTTGCAGATTATCGAATGCTCATTTATGCGATCGTGCTTATCGTAATGATGATTCTCAATTCTTCTCCTAAATTTGCTGAGTTTAAAAAGAATTTTATGAGTAAGTTGAAAAGAGAGAAGACCAAGAAAGGAGGAACTAAAGATGGCGTTATTGGAGGTTAATGAACTGACTATTGTATTTGGTGGCCTTAGAGCAGTAGATGGCCTCAATTTAAAAATAGAAAAAGGGCAGTTATACGGACTTATAGGGCCTAATGGCGCAGGTAAGACAACCGTATTTAATATGATTACAGGTGTTTATAAACCCACTAGTGGTACTTACTTTCTAGATGGTGAAGACTTAACAGGTAAATCAACGATTGAAATTAATCGTAAGGGTATTGCGAGGACTTTCCAAAATATTCGTTTGTTTAATAATATGAGTGTATTAGATAATGTTAAAATTGGCTTACATAATCAAAAGAATTATACAGTAGCAGAAGGAATCTTACGTTTGCCACGCTATTTTAAAGAAGAAAAAGAGATGGATGAAATAGCTGTAGAGCTTTTAGCAGTGTTTGATCTAGATAAAGAAAAAGATACATTAGCTTCTAACTTGCCTTATGGTAAACAAAGAAAGCTAGAGATTGCTAGAGCTTTAGCAACTCATCCTAAGCTCTTATTATTAGATGAACCAGCAGCGGGGATGAATCCTAATGAGACAGCGGAGCTTATGGAGACTATTCGTTTTGTAAGAGATCAATTTGATATGACCATCTTGCTTATTGAGCATGATATGAAACTTGTAAGTGGTATTTGTGAAGATATTACAGTACTTAATTTTGGTAAAGAACTGGCCCAGGGTAAAACAAGTGTCGTATTAAATGACCCACAAGTTATTACAGCATACTTGGGAGAATAGAAGGGAGAGAGCTTTATGGCTATGTTAAAAGTAGAAAATCTAGAAGTATATTATGGCATGATTCAAGCAATAAAGGGAATCTCTTTTGAAGTTAATCAAGGGGAAGTTATTGCCTTAATTGGTGCTAATGGTGCAGGAAAAACAACTATTCTTCATACCATCACAGGGTTAGTAGAGGCTAAAGCAGGAAAGATTGAATTTGAGGGAAAAAATCTTCTCAAAACACCAGCCCATGATATTGTAAGCATGGGAATGGCACATGTACCAGAAGGTAGAAGAATTTTTCAAGAACTTACTGTACTTGAAAACTTAAAGCTTGGTGCATACACACGTAATGATAAAAAAGAAATGGAGGAGACACTTGGAATGATTTATACCAAGTTTCCCCGTCTTGAAGAAAGAAAAGCACAGGTTGCAGGAACATTAAGTGGTGGAGAGCAGCAGATGTTGGCGATGGGAAGGGCACTTATGTCACACCCTAAGATTATCCTTATGGATGAACCTTCCATGGGACTTTCACCATTGTATGTTTCTGAAATTTTTAAGATTATTGAGGAAATCAGTAGTACTGGTACAACTGTTCTTTTGGTAGAACAGAATGCTAAAAAGGCACTTTCTATTGCAGATAGAGCCTATGTTTTAGAAACTGGTAAGATTGTGCTAGAAGGTAAAGCTAGTAATCTAATAAATGATGAATCTATTAAAAAAGCCTATTTAGGAGAGTAAAACAAAAGCGCTTAAATTCTATAGCATGAGAATTTGAGTGCTTTTATTATGGAAAGATAGTATATTTTATTTCAAAAAGTATTATTGATGAATTGCGTATACTAATTCAGGAAGTTAGGGGGAATAACAAAAGAGGATAATAAAAGTAGTATAGTAAAAAATAAGGTAACTGTGTTATGATTAAAATTCATTAGTAACCACAAGCTAGGAGGATAACATGATAGAAATAGGTAAATTTCATCATCTAGAAGTAGTCAGGGAAGCAAAACAAGGACTTTATTTAAATGATAGACTGCAAACAGAAAAGGATATTTTATTACCTCAGTATCAACTTTCAGAAGACATTAAGCTAGGAGATAAGTTAGAGGTGTTTGTTTATAGAGATTCTGAAGATAGGAAGGTAGCAACTTTTAAGAAGCCAAGGCTAATACTAGGGGAAATGAGTGTTCTAGAGGTAGTGAGTGTGAATCATATAGGTGCTTTTTTAGATTGGGGATTAGAAAGAGACTTATTTTTACCATTTAGCCAACAAACAGAAAAGGTAAAAAAGGGAAATAAGTATCTTGTTGCCATGTATATTGATAAAAGTGATAGATTATGTGCAACGATGAAGATTTACGACTTATTAAAAGGGCAAGCACCTTATAAGGAACAGGATGAGGTCACAGGTACAATCTATGCTATAAAAGAGGCATATGGAGCATTTGTGGCAGTAGACAATAAGTATCATGGATTAATACCTGTTAGAGAGCTCTATGGACAATATCAAGTTGGTGAAACAGTCAAGTTACGTGTGACAAAGGTAAGAATGGACGGTAAATTAGAGCTAAGTATGAGAAAGCTAGTACATTTGCAAATGGAAGAAGATGCAGGACTTATTATGAAAGTATTAGAGGAACATAATGGGAGATTACAGTTACATGATAAGAGTTCACCAGAAGAGATTAAAAAAAAGCTAGGAATGAGCAAAGCAGGCTTTAAAAGGGCTATCGGCAGACTAATGAAAGAGGGCGCTATAGAGATTAAAAAAGATGGCATTTATCGTAATTGGTAGAATAGAAAATGGGCACTATAAAGTGAGATATAAAAATCTTGACGAAAAATTAATTATACAATTAAGAAGAGTCATGATTTAATAGTATAAAATGCGATAAAGGAGCCTATTTTCAAATGAATTTATTAATGCAGTTAGTGGATGTTATATTGCATCTAGATCATTACTTACAAAGTATTATAGATCAATATGGCGTAGTCAGTTATATTATTTTATTTTGTGTTATATTTGCAGAAACAGGATTTGTTATTACCCCTTTTTTACCAGGAGATTCTCTTATCTTTGCAGCTGGAGCCTTTGCAGGGCTAGGCCTTTTTGATTTTAGAATCATTTTTCTACTCTTGATAGGAGCAGCTGTATTGGGTGATACAGTAAATTATGAGATTGGTAGACATATAGGAAGACGAATATTAGCAAAAGAATCTAATCGGTTTATCAAAAAAGAATATATTGAGAAAACCAATGAATACTATGAAAAATATGGAGGTAAAACCATAGTTATTGCTAGATTTATACCCATTGTACGTACCTTTGCTCCATTTGTAGCAGGAGTAGGTAGTATGACGTATAAGAAATTTATTTCTTATAATGTCATGGGAGGCGCTTTATGGGTGAGCCTTATTGTAAGTTTAGGATATTTCTTTGGCAATATACCTATAGTGGCAAATAACTTTACTTTTGTAGCAGTAGGCATTATTTTTATTTCATTATTACCGGCACTTTATGAAGTAGGTAAAAAATATAAAAAAGTACCAGAATAATAAAGGACTACTATATCAGTTCTGTATCAAGAATTGTATAGTAGTCCTTTATTATTTATTAATCGGAGTGACGTGACTTGAACACGCGATCTCTAGACCCCCAGTCTAGCGCCTTACCAACTAGGCCACACCCCGAAAGTTTATTTCCTGTTTTATTATACAGAAAATGGATAGGAATGTAAAGGCTTAGTGATTAAAGTAGTTGTATTTAGTAAATGCTTAGAATAGTCAATGGGTGTAAGGAGGAAAGAGATGAGATACATTTTTAATGGAATTGTTATTCTATTTAGCTGCTATATTATTGGGTTGATTATTAAAGGTAATCAAAATACATTAATATGTTTTTCTTTATTTTTTATAGAATGGCTCGTTATTATGCTATGCAAACCTAAATTGCGTAAGTTAACTTTTATGAAGTTGCATAGAAAAGAAAGTTTTGGAGAAGAGGGAAAAACCTATGGTGTTATTCAAAATACACAAGTAGAAGAAGTAATGCAGAAAATACATCTCAATTCTTTTAAAGAGTTAGTCATTGATTTATTTAAAGCAAAGGGCTATCAAGTAGAGGAAACTAAGATAGGAGAAGAAGGAGTTTTAATTGCTACAAAGGGAGAAATACTATTAACTCTAAAATTGGAGCATAGGTTAGATAATGATTGGTTTGTTTCAGAGAATGTATTACAGCAAGTAGACACAAGTTTATCTAAAGGTAAGAAGGTTATCATAACAAATGGTAGATTTACTAGGCATACAATCAAGCAAGCTAAATTACATCATATTGAATTAATTAATGGTAATAAACTTATAGGTATGATTAGAGAAGAGATAGATAAACAAAGAGGCATTAATAGTAGAAAGATCATTGTGTTTAACAATAAGGAGATTATAGAGCAGAAGAGTGATTTAGAGTTTTCAGATGGCAAGGCAAGTATTTCTGATGATAGAGAGGTCAATAAAGAATAAGAGAGAAATACTAAGTATTAAATTCATAAATGGAAGACATACAAGTTGCAGCAAGGATTAGAGTTTGGTATCTTATTAGATTGTTCATAGAGTGTATAGAAAGAATGATGAGAAGTAGTCATATAAAAGTAGTAGGCTATAAGAATAGTTTTCTCTAGGCATAAGCCTACTACTTATGGATGACTGCAAATAGCAACAAAGGTGCCACTAAATAACTTAAAAAAGATTGAGAGAGGAATTATGGAGAAATTAAGTTCATTAAACAAGGGCCTTGAGTTTGGCTAAATTGATAATTTTAATTCCACCCCTAGAAAGTTCTACGATCCCTTCATTTGAAAAATAATTTAACATACGAGTCACTACTTCTCTGGCACTACCTACATATTTAGCGATTTGTTCATGGGTAAAATGAAGAGTGGTAGAATGTGTTTTAGCCATTTCATCTATTAAAAAGATAGCGAGACGTTTATCAAAACTCATAAATAGTATTTGTTCCATTGCCCACATCACATCAGAAAAACGATCAACTAGGCGTTTATACATGAAATTCTCAACATAAATATTATGCTCCATTATTTCAGAAAGTGTATGAGAGGAGATAGAAATAATCTCACAATCTTGCTCAACATCAATGTGTACGTCAAAAGTAATTTGATTTAATATACAAGAAGCAGAAAGTAGACAGAGGTCTCCAGAAGCTAATCGAAATAGCGTAATCTCTTTTCCTTCGTCTGAAAGCATATACACTCTAAGATGACCAGTATGGAGTAAAATAAGTCCCATACAATGTTGATCACCCCGGTGTAAAGTCTGGCCTTTAGCGAAGGAAGCCAGTGTTGTATGGGTTATCATAGTATTTTGTTCTTCAGCACTAAGGTAAGGCCAAAAATCCAGGGAATCTTTTAAGAATAGAAGCATAGAATCACTTAACATAGTATCCTCCTAAATGATTAATTATTTCCATTTTAAGATATTTATAAGAGAATGGCTAGTAAATACAGAAATAATGTAAAGAATAAAAACGTAACAGGGTGATATGAAATGTGTCAACTTCTTTTAAAAGTAGATAGTCATTTCACTAAATAGTAAAAGACCTGCAAAACCAATATATATGTGTTGGTTTTACAGGTCTGTATTCATAGGCAGTTACAAGAGAATTTATTGCATAGCAGTCGTTTTATGATATTAGTAAGATACAAATGAAGTTAAAAGTTACTTAAGAAGTAAGCTTAATTTACTTTCTACACTAAAGTTTTGTACGTTATACAGGAGTAAAATCTCAGATATACCAGCTTCTTTAGCTAAGGTAGCTACAGGTGCTGTCATGAGCCTTAAATCTAGTACTTGAATTTCTTCAAAATGATTTGTTAAAAAAGGAATAAAACAGTTGGCATAAGAATCTTTAATAACGAGAAGTTTGCGTCCATTTTTAACAGAAGTAGTAATTTTGATTAAAGGATGATTATTATCTAAGAAAATACTATATTTATCCTTTGTGTCTAGGTGGCTATATTCATAAAGACTAGATGTAGTGACACCTGATCCTTCATAGACTAATTCTACAGTTTGGGCTTTGTTTGGATAAAAAAGATTTATTGTATCTGGTGAAGCAAAAGTAAAATTACCCTTAGAAAAGAGAGTTCCGTAAAAGTCATTACTTACTTCTTGAATTTTAAAGTCTTGAAGGGTAAGAGGAACGATTCCAGCAGATTTACAAAACTCAGTATAGGCATAATAGGCTCCGAGTGTAGTCCAATGATGATCCGTTTTATAGTAAATATACTCATTTTGATGAGCTTGTAAAATATCTAGAAAATCTAATTTGGTTACTTGGTCAGAAAGATGATTGTAAAAGTTGGAGATATAAACCTCCTCATCATAAGGAGAAGCATAGAGTGGTAACTTCTCTTCCAGTACTTTTGTTGCAGTAGGGGCAATCCCTACATAAACATGGAATTTTTTTGCAAGTTCATTGATATAATTTGCATTACGTATAGCTAAATCCATATCAGGCTTAGTAAAGTCTTGAAGGAAATAGCCGTCTTTGCCAATATAAACACCGTTATTATCTTTCTTCTGGAGCATTAATTCAGTGTATGCTTTGGTAGAAATAAATTGATTTCTAAAAGGAAACTGATCTGCTATATAGGTTTCTAGGTCTTTGCCATAAGAACCATCCATTAAAGTGTTGATCGTAAAAGTAGGTTTACTACTTAAGTTGCGATTTTCAAGCTCAGAAAAAGTTTTATCTTTGTCTAATAGTTGTAAACCAAAGAAGGTAAAAATATAAATAATAAAAGTAATTCCTGTGATGAGAGGTATTTTTTTCTTCATTGTTTAACTCCTAAAATCTAAAGTATAAAAATGGATTAAAAGTAGCATCTACTAAGTAGGCTGTACTTAGGAATAGAACTGCACTATAAAAAATAAAGATAATCCATTCATTAAGGCAATGTTTTAATTTATTCATTAAAGGTGTTGAGAAGAGGGCTCCTATAATGAGTAAAACATAGAAGTTGGTCAATGCATATAAAGAAGACGTATTGACTAATGGATGAACATCTAAGCCGAACATGACTTTAAGATAAGCTAGTGCTTCGCCTAAAGAATTATGGGCAAAAAGGACCCAGCTGACTGCTACAACAAAAAGTAAGTAAAACCTAGAGATAAAGCTCGGCAATTTTTCTAGATAACGAAGTAAAAAGCTACGCTCTATAATCATAAGGACAGCAAAGAAGAGCCCCCAGATAATAAAGTTCCATCCAGCACCATGCCAAAAGCCTGTTAAAAACCATACGATAAAGATGTTCAGATAGAAACGAGGCTTGCTAACACGATTGCCACCTAGAGGAATGTAGACATATTCTCTAAACCAACCTGTAAGTGTCATATGCCATCTTCTCCAAAACTCAGAGACACTTTTAGCAATATAGGGATAATTAAAGTTTTCGGGAAAATGAAAACCTAGCATACGTCCTAGGCCAATTGCCATATCAGAATAACCACTAAAGTCAAAATAAAGTTGAAGTCCAAAGGCAATAGCACCTAGCCAGGCACTTATGATGGATAACTCGCTAATAGGTGTAGAAAGTATTTGATCCCATAAGAGCCCAATATTATTTGCAATAAGAACTTTCTTACCAAGACCTTCAATGAAGCGTATTGCACCTTCACCAAAATCTTCGAAAGTGATTTTTCTTTGATTAATTTCCTTTTCAACATTAGAGTAAGTGACAATAGGTCCAGCAATAAGCTGAGGGAACATGACTACATAGGCTCCAAAGGCAATAATATTTTTTTGAACCTTAATATTGCCACGATAAAGGTCAATGGTGTAGGACATGGTTTGGAAAGTATAGAAGGATATACCAATAGGAAGGGCAATGCGAAGTAAGTCCCAGTGGGTTCCTAAAAGATTATTGGCATTTCCAATAAAGAAATCAGCATACTTAAAGAAACCTAACATGCCTAGATTACCTAATAGAGATAATCCGAGTCCTAGTTTTGGAATAAATTTATGCTCCCTAAAATGATCAATCATGCGTCCACAAGTATAATCTAGTACAGTAGAAAAGATCATAATTGAGACGTAGATAGGTTCGCCCCATGCATAAAACACGAGGCTACCTAAAAATAAGATTATATTACGAAAATTTTTAGGGAGTATAAAGTAGATTGTTAGAAAAATGGGTAAAAATATAAATAAGAATAATAAACTACTAAATACCATATGTGAAAACTCCTTACTTGATAGGGCTATAAAAATTAAAATAATATTGCTTGCCGCCTTATCTATAGCAAATAATATGTAATGAGTTTATTGTAGATAGTATGACCATTTTAATCTATGTTAAGCTTGAAATGAGAATATGACTATTTTACAATACTTTTAAAATTCGCTACAAGTGTATCAATGCTTGCATCCATTCCAAAGAAGATATAGTTGCCACTTACAATGATTTGGCGATTTTCATAAATAGGAACTAATGAAGGATACATGAATTGAGGGTTCATACCACCTGTTCTTTTTTCTATGCCAGCTTTAATGCTGTCGATATCTTTAGCATCATTTACCTCAAAGATAGCAATTTCAGTAATATGTGCACTCATAATAGGTGCTACAGCTTTATAACTTTTAAGTAAGCTTGTATCGATACCATACATATCCTGAAGGAGCACTGCATCTAAATCCATAGTTGATGGAAGTTCTACTCCGACAATCATTTGGCTGAATACTTCAGTAGCAGTTAAGCTAGTGACTTCAGGTGAAGGAGTAGGTGTTGGCTTTACTGCTATTTCGGGTTTAGGAGTAGGTGTTGGCTTTGTGGTTGCTTCAGGTTTAGGAGTAGGTGTTGGTTTTGTGGTGACTTCAGGTTCAGGAGTAGATGCTGGTTTTGGTGTTGACTCAGGCTTTGTAGTAGTTTGTGGTGAAGGTTCAGCTTCAGGTTTACTACTTTCCTTAGGTACAGATTTTTCTTCAGAGTCAGCATCTTCTTCAGAAATGCTAGATGTTTCGGGACTTACTATTTCTTCTGGAGAAGTAGTAAGTTCAGCTTCTGGACTAGAAGGTACTTCTGTATGTATTTCATTTTGGTTATAATCTGGTTTAGAATTACAACCTACAAGTGCAGTACTAATTGCTAATGTAGTCATTGCTAGTACAAATTGTTTTCTCATGATGTTCTCCTTAATGTAAATTATTAGATAATAAAGTATAATACTTAAATATAAGTATATTTACATTTAATAAGACGAAAAATCTTAATTTAAGGTTCCCTTTAATTAAGAAAACATAAAGAGTATAATGAAATAACAGTTTAGCTTTTAAGAAAAATAAGGTATACTAGGTTGTAATTATTATCACTTAATACACATTAAAGTGGATGAAAGGAGAAATTATGCTTAATAAAATAAAGCAATTATTTAATAGACAGGAAATATGGGGCGCTAGTATTGGAGTAGAAAGAGAAGGTCTTCGAACAACATCAGAAGGAAAATTAGCGATGACTAAACATCCATCTGTATTTGGTGATAAATTAAATCATCCCTATATTACAACAGATTTTTCTGAAAGTCAGGTAGAATTAATTACCCCAAATCTAGATGGCGATAAACAGGTATACGATTATTTAAACACCCTGTATGATATTGTGGCGTTAAGTATTGGGGAAGAGTATATATGGCCGGGATCCATGCCTTGTGATATACCAGAAGATGAATATATTCCAATTGCAGAGTATAGTGATTGTAAAGCATGTCATGAAGCGAGGAAATATAGAGAAGAATTACTAAAAAAATATGGTGGGAAAAAGCAGCTTATTTCAGGTATTCACTATAATTTTTCTTTTGAGGAAGGTTTTATCAAGAAGCTTTATGAAAGTGAAAGATCTCCTATGAGTTATCAGCACTATAAGGATAGTATTTACCTCAAGGTGGCTAGGAACTATTTAAGATATCGATGGCTACTTATATACTTGGTTGGTGCAACCCCTGTTTTTCATAGAACCTATGTTACAGCTTGTATGTGTCAATCAAAGAGATTGGATGAAGAAAGTTATACGAATGATAAAGCAATCTCCTATCGTAATGGAGAGTGTGGTTATAAAAATCATGTGGATCTTTATCCGGATTATTCAAGTGTTGAGTCCTATATAGAGAGTATTAATCAGTTTGTAGAAGATGGTATTATTCAAAGTTATAAGGAACTTTATAGCCAAATCCGCCCTAAGGCAAAAGACAATACAAATCTTTTACAATCCCTAAAAGATGAAGGGATATTGTATATTGAAATAAGAAGTATTGATAATAATCCATTTGAAAAAGGCGGAATTAGTCTACAAGACTTAGAATTCTTACATTTATTTATGATTTATCTTTTAATAAAAGAAGAAAAAGAAAGCGAAAATTATAAGTGGCAGGAGGAAGCTAATATTAATCAACGCCTTATTGCAAATAATGGTTTAACGAATGTATGGTTGAGTAAAGAAGGCAAGCAAGTCACTAAAGAAGAATGGGCATTAGAAATCTTAAACGAAATGAAATCCATAGAAAGTGAATTAGGTTTACAGAAGGCAGATGTCATAGAGCAAATGATGCAGAGAGTATTAAATCCAGAGTTAACCTATGCAGCAAGAATAGTTGCAATGATTAAGGAAAAAGGTTATTTAGATAGTGGAATAGAATTAGCAGGACATTATAAAAAAGATGCCTATGCCAATAGATATAAACTTTATGGTTATGAAGATATGGAACTTTCTACACAGATTCTCATGAAGGAAGCTATTAAGAGAGGGATTAAAGTTGAGGTGTTAGACCGTAGTGATAACTTTATAGCCCTTACAGGTAAGGATCATACAGAGTATGTAAAGCAAGCTACTAAGACATCTAAAGATAGCTATATGACAATGCTTATAATGGAAAATAAAACAGTTACTAAGAAAGTTTTAGACAAGCAGGGGGTAAATGTCCCTAAAGGTATTGAGGTATTTAAAGAGCAGAACTTAGAGGTACCAATTAAATACTATGTTAATAAGCCTATTGTAGTGAAGCCAAAATCAACTAATTTTGGAACAGGAATTAGTATTTTTACTCAAGGAGCCAGTGAAGAAGATATAAAAGAAGCCTTGAAAATAGGTTTTGAGCATGATAACACAGTACTAATAGAAGAGTTTGCAAAAGGGAAAGAATATCGTTTTCTGGTGATAGGCGATGAAGTGGCTGGCATACTTCATCGTGTGCCAGCTAATGTAGTAGGTGATGGCACGCATAGCATTACAGAACTTGTAAATATTAAAAATCAGCATAGCCTAAGAGGAAAAGGATATAAAACACCACTTGAAAAAATTAAGTTAGATGAAAGTAGTGCGCTTTTTCTCAAACAAAACAATTTAAACTTTGATTATATACCGGCTCAAGGGGAAATCATATATCTAAGAGAAAATTCTAATATTAGTACAGGTGGAGATAGTATAGATTATACAGACCTGATCTCAGAGCGTTTCAAGAGGATTGCAGTAGAAGCAGCTCAAGCAGTAGAAGCTAAATTCTGTGGAGTAGATATGATGATAGAAGATTATAGAGATGAGAATTCTCCTTATGCCATTATAGAATTAAACTTTAATCCAGCTATTCATATTCATAGTTATCCTTATCAAGGGACAGAACGTAATATTGCAGAGAAGATATTAAAAGTGCTTGGATTTTTATCATAAAACCAAAATCAACTTAAAAGATAGCATAGACAAGTCAATCAACTTGTTTATGCTATTTTTTATTATTAAGTATGTTTTAATAAATTTAGTGAAACACTAATGAAGTGAAAATTGAAACTTGAGGCAATCTAGCCTAAGTTAGTGGATAATTATTAACTTGATTTAAAGGAGAGAAAAACTATGGCAAAAACCATGATGACTGTAGATGGTAATACAGCAACAGCGTATATCGCATATGCTTATACAGATGTGGCTGCTATTTATCCAATCACGCCCTCTACCCCTATGGCTGAGCAAATAGATGAGTGGGCAGCCCAGGGAAGAAAGAATATGTTTGGACAAACGGTGAATGTAGTGGAAATGCAATCTGAAGCAGGAGCAGCAGGTGCATTTCATGGTTCACTTCAAGCAGGTGCCTTAACTAGCACCTTTACAGCTTCACAAGGATTATTATTAATGATTCCTAATATGTATAAGGTATCAGGTGAACTTTTACCAGGTGTTTTCCATGTAAGTGCAAGAGCATTGGCAGCACAAGCACTTTCTATATTTGGGGATCATCAAGATGTTATGGCAACAAGACAAACAGGTTGTGCAATGCTGGCAACAGGTTCTGTACAAGAAATTATGGACTTAGCACCTGTAGCCCATCTGGCAGCTATTAAGGGTAGAGTTCCTTTTGTGCACTTTTTTGATGGATTTAGAACCTCTCATGAAATTCAAAAGGTAGAGGCATTAGATTACGATGATCTAGCAAGCCTTATGCCGCAAGAGGAATTGCAAGATTTTAGGGACAGAGCTTTATCTCCTAATCATCCTGTTATTCGTGGTACTGCCCAAAATCCAGATATCTATTTTCAAACAAGAGAAGCAAGTAATAAGTTCTATACAGCATTAGTACCTATTGTAGAAGAATATATTGAAAAGATGAATGCACTAACTGGTAGGAAATATGGCTTATTTGATTACTATGGAGATGAACAAGCAGAGAATATTTTAATTGCCATGGGATCTGTAACAGCTACTATTAGGGAGACTATTGACTATTTAAATGCGAAGGGAGAAAAACTGGGGCTTGTAAGTATTCATCTCTATAGACCATTTTCCACAGAGCATTTTTTAAGAGCCGTTCCTAAGAGTACAAAACGTATTTGTGTTCTTGATCGTACAAAAGAACCAGGGGCTATTGGAGAACCTCTTTATCTAGATGTGCGTGCAGCTTTTTATGAACAACAAGATGCCCCAATGATTATCGGAGGACGTTATGGTTTAGGTTCTAAAGATACAACACCTACAGATATTAAAGCTATTATAGAAAATCTTGTAAGTAGTAATCCTAAAAATCAATTCACTGTAGGCATTGAAGATGATGTGACACATACTTCAATTCATACTAGTGAACCTCTTAAATTACAAGTGCCAGATTTAGTACGTTGTAAATTCTGGGGATTAGGTTCAGATGGTACAGTAGGTGCCAATAAGCAGGCTATTAAGATTATTGGAAACCATACTTCTATGTATGCCCAAGCATATTTTGACTATGATTCCAAAAAGTCAGGTGGACTCACTATGTCACACTTGCGATTTGGAAAGGAACCTATTAATGCCCCTTATTTAATAGATGAAGCAGATTATATTGCATGCCATAATCAATCCTATGTTCATCAATATGATCTTCTAAAGGGACTTAAAAAAGGTGGTGTCTTTGTACTCAATTGTTTATGGGATGACAAAGGACTAGAAGAAAACCTACCTGCTAGTATGAAACGTTATATTGGAGAAAATGATATTCAGTTCTATACTGTTAATGCAGTAAAAATTGCTTCTGAAATAGGATTGGGAAATCGTATTAATATGATTATGCAAGCCGCCTTCTTTAAACTTGCCAATATTATTCCAGAAGATGAAGCTTCAAAATATTTAAAGGAAGCTGTAGTAAAGGCATATGGTAAAAAAGGTGAGAAAGTCATTAATATGAATTATGCTGCTATTGACAGAGGTTTTGAAGCAGCAGTTAAGGTGAATGTACCAGAGTCTTGGAAAACAATACAAGAAACAGAAGAAGAGGAATTTGAAGAACCTGAATTTATTAGAACTATCCTTCGTCCTATGAGTAGACAAGAGGGAGATAGTCTTCCTGTAAGCACGTTTAATGGTATTGAAGATGGGACATTTCCTAGTGGTAGCGCGGCTTATGAAAAACGTGGTATAGCTATTAATGTACCAGAATGGATTCCAGAAAATTGTATTCAGTGTAATCAATGTTCGTTTATCTGTCCCCATGCAACTATTAGACCTTATTTATTAGATAGTGAAGAGGAGGCTGCTAAACCAGGTAGCTTTGTCACACTTAAGGCAATGGGGAAAGATATGGGGGAATTTGGTTATCGTATACAGGTAGATACCATGGATTGTACAGGCTGTGGCAACTGTGCAGATATTTGCCCAGGTAAAAAAGAGGGTAAGGCCCTGATCATGAAACCTCTTCATACACAAATAGAAAAAGAAGTGACTAACTGGGAATATGCTATTAGTAAGATTTCAAACAAAGGAGATGTGATGGCACCACATACTGTAAAGGGTAGCCAATTCAGACAACCTCTACATGAATTCTCTGGAGCTTGTGCAGGTTGTGGGGAAACAGCCTATATTAAAGTAATCACTCAACTTTTTGGAGATCGTATGATGATTGCTAATGCAACGGGTTGTTCTTCTATCTGGGGTGCCTCAGCACCAGTTACACCTTATACAGTCAATGAAAAGGGACAAGGGCCTTCATGGGCTAACTCTTTATTCGAAGATAATGCAGAGTATGGTCTTGGAATGTATCTAGGTGTGAAACAAATTAGGGATAAATTAGAAGCTAATATGAAAGTCTTAGTAGAAATGCCAATAGATGACAATATGAAAACAATCTTTAATGAGTGGCTGAATGCTAAAGAGTCTGGAGTAGATTCAAGAAGAGTGAGCGAAGCTGTTATTGGAGTGATTGAAAATAGTGACATTTCTGACGAAGAAGCGAAGCAGTTAATTGACGAAATAAAAGAAAGGAAAGATTATCTTGTTAAACGCTCACAATGGATAGTAGGTGGAGATGGTTGGGCATATGACATTGGCTATGGTGGGCTTGACCAAGTCATGGCATCAGGTGAAGATGTTAATGTACTTGTATTTGATACAGAAATCTATTCCAATACAGGTGGTCAAGCTTCTAAAGCGACACCAGCAGCAGCAATTGCTAAATTTGCAGCTTCTGGTAAGAAATCACGTAAAAAGGATTTAGGTATGATGATGATGACCTATGGTAATGTATATGTAGCACAAGTTTCTATGGGCGCTGATAAAAATCAATTTATGAAAGCGATTATGGAAGCAGAAGCCCACTCTGGACCTTCTATCATTATTGCTTATGCCCCATGTATTAGTCATGGATTAAGAGAAGGTATGGGCAGAACGACAGCAAACCAAGAGCAAGCTGTTAAATGTGGCTATTGGCATCTCTATAGGTACAATCCAGCACTTAAAGAACAAGGTAAGAATCCTTTTATTTTAGATTCAAAAGAACCTAAAGAAAGTTTTAGAGAGTTCATTATGGGGCAAGTGAGATATTCTGCATTAGCAAAACAGTTCCCAGAACATGCAGAAGCATTGTTTGAACTCACAGAAAAATATGCTAAAGAACGCTATGAAAATTATAAGCGATTAGCGGAGTACACCTATAGTTAAGAAGAATAAGAGTTATAAGAGGAGAAGATAGATTACTTGAGCTATCTTCTCTTTCTTTTTAAAAGTTTTTTAATTTGTGAGTATTATTTATTGATTTAATTTTTGTTGTGGAATATAGTAGATTTAGGTCTATATATTATATGATATAATTAATATATAAAATGAGAATAAGGTCGGTATTGGGAGAGAATAGAGGAATTAAGGGGAGGACATATGAAGTTATCTGTTTGTTATAATCATATTTTACTAGCAAGTGAACAGAGTGGATTACCACTTTCAGAAGTATTAAAAAGAATTAAAGATATGGGGATTGAATTCATAGGGTGTTCTTATGAAGAGCTAGCTTTATATACCCAACAAATGAAGGTATTACTAAAAGTAGCTGGATTAGGGATAAGCTTTATTTATCAACACTTTGATTTCGGGTATGATGATAAGGGAGAAGTGGGATATAAATTAATTGACTTAGCAGAAAAAATGGGAGCAAAATATGTGTTAGTTATTCCTGGATTGTTAAAGAAAAGCAGTAGTATAAAAAAGGAAGAAGCTATAGAACATATGGTACAAGCTTTAAGATTAATGTGTAAGTATGCTAAGGAAAAAAATATTGTTGTTACACTAGAAGACTATGATAATGTAAATGCACCCTATGCTACAACAGAGGAGATTTTATGGTTTATGAAAGAAGTCCCAGATTTAAAACATACATTTGATACAGGAAATTATAAATATAGAGGAGAAGACGAGGTAGAAGCACTTAAATTATTAAAAGATTATGTTGTTCAAGTTCACGTAAAAGATAGAACTACAAGTATGCAAAGAGAGGAAGTTCCAAAGCTTACAGCAGATGGGACACCATTGTTTGCTGCGCCAGTTGGATCAGGAGTAATTAAAATGAGAGAAATAATTGAAGTTTTAAAAGATATAGGATATGATGGCATATTGAATATAGAGCATTTTGATGCCAAAAATCAAATGGGATACATAGAGCAGTCTGCAAAATGGCTTGTTAAAAATGTACCAATTAATTAGAAGCGAATTAAGTAATACTACGATTAGGAAACATATAAAGACTGTTTTTAACATTTTTGATATCTAAAAGAAGTTACTAACTTAACAATGAATTATTAAAGTCAAGCAATTTGTTGAAAAAAGTAATTTTCACCAAGTTATTTGCAAATAATTGTCTTATTTTGCTAGTGTATTATCGTGATAAATAATTATTTTAGAATAAAATATTTACAAAAACGAAAGATATTAACGGTAAGATATTTACAAATATTGGCCGGAAGCGTAAAATTATTTAGAATACTTCAATTAGTATTCTAAATACTTGTATTATTAATAATTTAAAAGGAGAGATAATATGGGAAAAACGATGATGACCGTTGATGGAAATACAGCTGCATCTTATGTTGCATATGCATTTACTGATGTTGCTGCTATTTATCCAATTACCCCTTCGTCAACTATGGCAGAGGTAGTTGACGAATGGTCTGCACAGGGAAAGAAAAATATTTTTGGACAAACTGTTAATGTAGTAGAAATGCAATCCGAAGCTGGTGCAGCAGGTGCTTTCCATGGTTCACTACAAGCTGGAGCATTAACCACTACTTTCACAGCCTCACAAGGGCTATTATTAATGATTCCTAATATGTACAAAGTAGCAGGGGAACTCTTACCAGGTGTTTTTCATGTAAGTGCCCGTGCTCTTGCTGCGCAAGCACTTAATATTTTTGGAGATCATCAAGATGTTATGGCAACAAGGCAAACAGGTTGTGCTATGCTTGCAACAGGTTCCGTGCAAGAAGTTATGGACCTTGCACCAGTGGCTCACCTTGCTGCTATTAAAGGAAGAATTCCATTTGTACATTTCTTTGATGGATTTAGAACATCACATGAAATTCAAAAAGTAGAAGCAATTGATTATGAAGATTTTGCAAAACTTGTTGATCAAGATGCACTTAAAGCATTTAGAGATAATGCACTTTCTCCAAATCATCCAGTGACAAGAGGAACTGCACAAAATCCAGATATTTACTTCCAAACAAGGGAAGCTAGTAATAAATTCTATAATAACTTAGTACCAGTAGTTGAAGAATACATAGCTGAAATTAATAAGTTAACAGGTAGAAATTATGGTTTATTTAATTACTATGGAGCTGAGGATGCAGAATATATCGTAGTAGCTATGGGATCTGTTACAGAAACAATTGAACAGACAATTGAAGAGCTTAATAAAAGAGGAGCTAAATATGGTGTTGTAAAAGTACATTTATATAGACCTTTCTCTGTAAAACATTTATTAGAAGTAATTCCAAGTACAGTAAAACGTATTTGTGTATTAGACCGTACAAAAGAACCTGGTTCAGCTGGTGAACCATTATTCTTAGATGTTTGCTCTGCATTCTATGGTAAGGCTAATGCACCTCAAATCATTGGTGGACGTTATGGCCTTGGATCAAAAGACACTACACCAACACACATTAAAGCTGTATTTGATAACCTAGTAAGTGAAGAACCAAAAACAGGCTTTACTGTAGCTATTAATGATGATGTTACCTTTACATCATTAGAGTGTAAAGATGAACTTAAAATTGCTGAACCAGGAACAGTAAGATGTAAATTCTGGGGACTTGGATCAGATGGTACAGTTGGTGCAAACAAACAAGCTATTAAGATTATTGGTAATCATACAGACAAATATGCTCAAGCATATTTTGCATATGATTCTAAAAAATCAGGTGGGGTAACTATTTCTCACTTACGTTTTGGTGATACACCAATTCGTTCAACCTATTTAATTGATGAAGCAGACTATATTGCTTGTCATAATCAATCTTATGTATATCAATATGATTTACTTAAAGGACTTAAAAAAGGTGGTACTTTTGTACTTAACTGTTTATGGGATGAAAGTGAATTAGAAGCTAATCTCCCAGCAAATATGAAAAAATATATCGCAGAAAATGATATTAAGTTCTATACCGTTAATGCAACTAAGATTGCGGCTGAAGTAGGTCTTGGTAATCGTATCAATATGATTATGCAATCTGCATTCTTTAAACTTGCGAATATCATCTCAGAAGAAGATGCTGTTAAATACTTAAAAGAAGCAGTAGTAAAAGCTTATGGTAAAAAAGGTGAAAAAGTTGTTAATATGAACCATGCCGCAATTGATGCAGGTTTTGAAGCAGCAGTAGCTATTAATGTACCAGCTAGTTGGAAAGAAGTAGTAAGTGAAGCAGCAGTAGCTGTAGATGAACCAGAATTCATTACAAATATCTTACGTCCAATGAATGCACAAGAAGGAGATAAACTTTCTGTAAGTGCTTTCAATGGTATTGAAGATGGTACATTCCCTTGTGGAACAGCTGCTTATGAAAAACGTGGTATTGCTATTGATGTGCCACAATGGGAAATTGATAACTGTATTCAATGTAATCAATGTTCATTTGTATGTCCACATGCATGTATCAGACCAGTACTTCTTACAGAGGAAGAACAAGCTAAAGCACCAGAAACATTTGCTACTAAGAAAGCAATTGGTAAAGGTTTAGAAGGCTTAACATATAGAATACAAGTAAGCCCATATGACTGTACAGGTTGTGGTAACTGTGTGGATATTTGTCCTGCTAAAACCAAAGCTTTAGTTATGAAACCACTTGCATCTCAAACAGAAGTAGAAGATGCAAACTGGAACTTTGCTATGAAACAAGTAAGTAGTAAAGATGATTTAGACCTTACTATGAATGTTAAGAATAGCCAATTCAAAACACCACTTATTGAGTTCTCAGGAGCTTGTGCAGGTTGTGGTGAGACAGCTTATATCAAAGTTGTAACACAACTCTTTGGTGATCGTATGATGATTGCTAATGCAACAGGATGTTCTTCTATTTGGGGAGGTTCAGCACCTAGTACACCATATACTAAGAACAGTAAAGGACAAGGTCCATCATGGGCTAACTCTTTATTCGAAGATAATGCTGAATATGGCCTTGGTATGGCTCTTGGTGTAAATCAAATAAGAAGTAAGTTAGCTAATGTAATGCAAGAATTAGTAGCATTAGATATTGATGAATCAGCTAAAGCAGCATTTAGTGAATGGTTAGAAGTAATGAACTTAGGTGAAGCTTCTAAGGTTGCAAGTGCTAAAGTATTAGAAGTACTTGAAAATAATACAATTACTGATCCAGCTGCTAAAGTACTTGTTGCAGAAGTTGAAGATAAGAAAGATTATCTTGTTAAACGTTCTGTATGGATGCTTGGAGGAGATGGTTGGTCATATGATATTGGTTATGGTGGGCTTGACCATGTACTTGCTTCAGGGGAAGATGTTAATGTATTAGTATTTGATACAGAAATTTATTCAAATACTGGTGGTCAATCTTCTAAATCTACACCAGCAGCAGCTATTGCAAAATTTGCAGCATCTGGTAAGAAAACTCGTAAAAAAGATTTAGGTATGATGATGATGAGCTATGGTAATGTGTATGTAGCACAAGTAGCTATTGGTGCTGATAAGAACCAATTTATGAAGGCTATTATGGAAGCAGAAGCACATCAAGGACCATCTATTATCATTGCTTATGCACCATGTATAAGCCATGGATTAAAAGAAGGTATGGGACGTACTGTAGCTAATGAAGACCAAGCTGTTAAAGCAGGTTACTGGCATTTATACCGTTTCAACCCAAATGTTGAAAAAGGTAAAAATCCATTTATGCTTGACTCAAAAGAACCAACAGCTAGCTTCAGAGACTTTATCATGGCGCAAGTTCGTTACTCAGCGCTTGCTAAACAATACCCAGCTCAAGCAGAAGAACTGTTTGAAATGGCAGAAGAAAATGCAAGAATAAGATATGAATCTTATCTTCGTTTAGCTGAAAGATAATAAATGTAAGAATTCTAATGAGAACACGAAATTGATATATGATATCAGTTTCGTGTTCTTTTATATATTAGGACAATGTGGAATTTGTAACACATAAGATTTTATAGTAAACTCAATAGATAGACTATAGATATAACCAATATAAAGGGAGTAGAAAATATGAAGATAGATTTTCATCTGCACACATATTATTCTGAAGGGACGATGTCACCAGAGGAAATTGTTCAAGAAGCAAAGAAACAGGGGCTTGATGCAATTGCAATTACAGACCATAATAGATTTGATTAAGAGTTTTAAGGAAGTAGGTGTACAAGGAATTGAATGTTATTACCCAACACATTCAGATGACCTAAGAGCAGCATGCGTGACTTTTTGTAGAGATAATAATTTAATAATGACACTAGGAAGCGATGAACATGGGGAATTTGGAAAGCAAGCAAAGCGTATTCCTCAAACAGTAGGATGTATTTCCTATCAGCTGGGAAAATTTGATATAGTACCTTTTTTAGGTTAGATATTAGAAAAGTAATAGAAGAGAAGGAGGATACAAATGACAAAGAAGTTATATTATAGTGATAGTTATTTATCTACTTTTACTGCAATAGTATTAAGTTGTAGAGAAGATAAAAATAATTATGAGGTAGTCCTAGATCAGACTGCTTTTTATCCTGAAGGAGGCGGGCAACCTGCTGACGAAGGTGAATTAGATGTGGCAAGAGTAAGCCATGTCTATATTAAAGGTGATGTCATTTACCATATTGTTGATAAACCATTACAAGTAGGAAGTTGTGTTGTGGGAAAAATAAATTTTAATAGGCGCTTTGATTTTATGCAACAACACAGTGGTGAACATATTATTTCAGGCCTTATTAAAAAACAGTATGGCTATAATAATGTAGGATTTCATTTAGGCATAGAAAACATGACTGCTGATGTAGATGGAGAATTAACAAATAAGCAGATTATGGAAATAGAAAAGTTAGCTAATGAAGCTATTTATAAAAATCTACCAGTGCAAGCGACCATTTATACACAAGAACAAGCAAGAGATATGATATACCGTTCTAAAATAGAAATTACGGAAGATATTCGACTAGTAGAGGTAGCAGAATATGATACGTGTGCTTGTTGTGGGACACATGTGAAGTTTACTGGTGAGATTGGGATAATTAAGGTTATTAGTAGTGAAAGACATCGAGGTGGTACCAGACTTACATTAACTTGTGGTAAGAGGGCGTTAAATGATTATGGGAAGAAACAAGAAATCGTAAGTAGTGCCATGTTCATGCTTTCAGCTAAAGCTGAAAAGGTTATAGCGCTTATTCAAAAGTTACAAGAAGAACTTAATGAAGCCAAGTTTAAATTAACAGAAGCCAAAGCAATGCTTTTTTCATATAAGGCAGAAGAATATATAAAGAGTAATCAAGCATCACTTTGTATTTATGAGGAGGGTTTAGTTCCAGATGAACTAAGAAAACTATGTACACTCTTAATACAGAAGATAAATAAAACTTGCCTTGTAGTAACACCTGATGGAGCAGGATTTAAGTATGCATTAGGAAGTAGTCAAGTAGATATAAGGCCTCTTTGTAAAAAAATGAATATGAAGTTTCAAGGTAAAGGAGGAGGTTCTGCTGAATTATGCCAAGGTAGTTTAATAGGTGATTTAGATCAAATAAAAGATTTTTATAGGAAGAGCTCAATCAATAGTTAAGAATACAATTATATCTTAGGTATTATATAAAGACTCATAGTAGTTAGCGTAATGATTATGGGATAAAGAGATACCTAAGATATAAAGAGTTTAAGAGGCGATACGACACGAGATTATTTAACTCGGGTATTTAGATATACACACTATGAACCGATAAAAATATAGAAAATGCAGGTGAAAAGTAAGTAAAGTATAGAGATAATTAACATTGTAGTAAGATAGAAGATGTTATAAAATAAATAGAAGAACAGTTACAAATGATGGTGCAAAGATTTAAAGTAAGTTATCCTAAAAATAACATTAAAAATCGTTTATTACATAGAAAATAGTAACAATAAAGCAATATATCATTAAAATAATGTTTATTAAGGAATATACTTTAAAAATGATAAGGGGTAAAGCTCTATTATTCATATTAAGTTGATATATATATTGAAGAGTTCTTTACAGTACAGTATAAGATAAGAGCACAAGAAGTAGCTGGATCCATCTTAAAGAAAGAGATTGGTAGAGATTAAGTGCAAATGAATATATTTGAAGAATTAAAGGATATGGGTTTTGAAAACTTAGAAAAAATAGATCTTTTTCCTGAAAAAGAAATTGTTGAAGAAACAGAAAACAAGCAAGGGAAGAGATGTACTGTAGAAGAAGTTTTATATGATAAGACATATGTTTGCCCAGTATGTAAAACAGAGTTTAAGACTAAGGCTATCCGATCTGGAAAAAACAGATTAATTAATTCAGATTTGGATCTAAAAGCAGAATATGATATAGTTAATCCTACGCTTTATGAATGTATTGTATGTGAGGCGTGTGGCTATGCTGCCCTTAATAAGAATTTTAGTACATTGACAACAAGTCAGATTAAATGGATTAAGGAACAAATAGTGTCTGCATATAAAACATATCATTATGAACCAATCATTGATGAAAAGGCTGCAATATGTAGGTATAAGTTAGCCCTTTTAAATAGCTTTGTGAAAAAAGCAAAGGATGGAGAAAAGGCATATATTTGTCTAAAGATAGCGTGGATATATAGAGATTTAAAAGATGAAAAGCAAGAAAAGATATTTTTAGAGTATGCTTTAAAAGGGTTTGAAAATGCCTACACAAATGAGAGATTTCCAATCTTTGAGTTAGGAGAACTCACCACGGCATATATTATTTCAGATATCTATAGAAGGTTTAAAGAGTACGATAAGGCTATGCAATGGATTAGCTATGTTATTCTGGATAAAAGCATATCCTTGCGGCTAAAAACCCGTGCATTACATCTCAAAGGGATCATTCATGATGAAAAAAAAATAGCAGAAAAATATCATGTAGAATAAGTATAAACTAAAATAATAAATGATAAACTTGAAAGAGGTGAGGTGATTAGAATTTATTTCTAACTATCTCACCTCTTTTGATGATTTTAGTATAAAAGGTTATTCCGTTGTAATTGCCTCAACTGGGCAAGAAGAAGCTGCTTCATCAGCATCATCCTCTAATTCTTCAGGAACATCTTCGGAAATAGCAACTGCTTTTCCATCGTCATCATCCATACTAAAAACATCAGGACATATAGATGGGCAAAGTCCACAACCAATACAAGTATCTTTATCTACAATTGCTTTCATTTTATAGCCTCCTTTAATAAACAAACTATACACATAGTATAAACAAAAAGTTAGAATTCATTCAGAAAATACTAGGGAGATAAACCATTAATTGATAACTTATAATGGAGTTTATAGTATTTAGTTAAAAAATAATTAGCTATAGAGTAATAAATACTATTGATAAGTAAAATACTATTAAGAGAGTTAAGTGAATTTTTATATAAAGCATAGAAATAATAAAGCATTATTGGTCAGAATGCCAAAATTAATATGAAAACTATTTATTTGGAAAAAATGTAAATATTTATTATGGGATATTCTATGGAATTTGAATAAGAATATGATATAATAAGACGAAAAATGTCATGTAAGTATATTATGAAGCAAAATCTTAAAGGAGACTAGAGATACTAATATGAGAAAAACTAAAATCGTATGTACGTTAGGTCCAGCAACAATGGATGACAAGATACTAAAAAAATTAATGCTAGAGGGAATGGATGTTGCAAGGTTTAATTTCTCTCATGGTACTCACGAAAGCCATAAAGCAACTTTTGAGCGTGTAGATACATTAAGAAGAGAATTAGATTTACCAGTAGCAATTTTACTTGATACTAAGGGACCAGAAGTAAGGGTTTGTCAATTTGCAGAAGGAAAAGTATCCTTAAAAAAAGATGACCAATTCACACTTACAAGTAGAGAGATTTCGGGAACAAATGAAATTGTTTCTATCACATATAAGAACTTACCAAAAGATGTCAAAGAAGGTTCAAGAATTTTACTTGACGACGGATTGATTGAATTAATCGTAGAAAAAGTAGTAGATGGAACAGATATTGTATGTAGAGTTATGAATAATGGTGATGTATCTAACAATAAAGGTGTTAACTTACCAGATACAAGATTATCAATGCCATATTTAAGTGAAAAAGATACATCTGATATCATTTTTGGTATTCAAACTGGATTTGATTTTATTGCTGCATCTTTTGTAAGATGTGCTGAAGATGTACTTCAAATCAGAAAGATTCTCGAAGAACATAATTGTCATACAATCAATATTATTTCTAAAATTGAGAATCAAGAAGGTGTAGATAATATTGATGAAATCATTCGTGTTTCAGATGGAATTATGGTGGCACGTGGAGATATGGGGGTTGAAATTCCAGGTGAAGAAGTACCATCTATTCAAAAAATGATTATTAAGAAAACTGTTGCAGCGGGTAAACAAGTTATTACAGCTACACAAATGCTAGATTCAATGATGAAAAACCCAAGAGCTACAAGAGCTGAAATTAGTGACGTTGCAAATGCTATTTATGATGGTACAAGTGCCATTATGTTATCTGGTGAAACAGCAGCAGGATTATACCCAGTAGAAGCAGTACAAACAATGGCAAGAATTGCTTTAAAAACAGAAGCAGACATTGATTATGTAAAACGTTTTAAAGAAAGAGTGACTAAAGGAACCAATAATGTAACAAGCGCCATTTCACATGCTACTTGTACAACAGCTCATGATTTAGGGGCAGCTGCTATTGTAACTGTAACAAAATCAGGTAGGACAGCTAGAATGATTTCTAAATTTAGACCATTATGCCCAATTTTAGGATGTACAACTTCACCAAGTGCATATCGTCATATGAGTTTAATGTGGGGTGTAAAACCACTTTTAGTAGAAGAAAGACAGGATACAGACGCGTTATTTGAAGAAGCACTAGAAGTAGCAGAGCATACAGGTATGGTAAATAAAGGTGAATTAGTAGTAATCACTAGTGGATTACCAGTAGGCGTGACAGGAACAACAAATATGATTAAAGTAGATGTGATTGGTCATATTTTAGTTTCAGGTGTAGGTGTAGGTTCAAAACAAGTTTGTGGTAACTTATGTGTATGTAAAACTGAGGAAGAAGCAAATGAGAAGTTTATTGAAGGAGATATTCTTGTTATTCCACAAACAACAAATACAATGCTTCCATTATTAAAAAGAGCAGCAGGAATCATCACAGAAGAAGAGGGAATGAATTCACATGCAGCAATTGTAGGGCTTGCTATTGATATTCCGGTTGTTACAGGTGTAGAAAATGCCACAGATATTCTTAAAACTGGTTCAGTTGTAAGCTTAGATGCTAGCAGAGGAATTGTTTCAAGTAATTAAGGTAGCAATATATTAAAACTCATAGTAATGTTAAGGCATAGGTTTTAACTTACTATGAGTTTTTTTGTTTCATAAAATAAAGAAAAACTAATGCAAACTGCTATTTTGCATTAGTTTTTCTAATAAAGTGTATTATATTTATAACATCTAAAGTAAGAATATTACTTAGAAGTATCAAGGGGAATAATTTTATATTAGTAATAATTACTATAGGTTATAGGATAATAGTAAGTATACATAAATAATAAATTGCTATATAAATATCCTATCATAAGAAGAGAATAAAGGTCAACTAGGTAAATAAATTTTAGGAATGTAAATATTAGCAGCTATCTTTTATAAAAGTAAAGCAAATAAAAAACAAACTAAATCAAAAATGAATTTAGTTTGTTTGAAAAAATACTTAAAATATAAGATGAGCCATTAGTGTAATGATGGGAAGTGTAATGAATGTACGCTCAATAAAAATAACAAATAACTCCCATAGTTTTACCGGAATCTTAGAACTAAGAATAAGAGCACCTACTTCAGAAAGATAAATAAGCTGTGTAACTGATACACTAGCTACAATAAATCTAGTTAAATCACTTTCTATAGAAGAAGCCAATATAGATGGTAAAAGCATATCTGCAAAACCAGCAACTAAAGTTTGTGACGCAGCAGCAGCTTCTGGAATTCTCAGTAAATTGAGAAGTGGTATAAAAGGCATTCCTAATATTTGGAATAAGGGTGTATAGGTAGCTAAAATAAGTGCTAGTGTACCGATAGATAGAACAACTGGAATGACACCCACCCACATATCAAGTACATTTTTAGAACCATCTATAAGAACAGATTGTTTAAGAGTCTGTTTTTTTGCTTTTAGTAGAGCAGTATTCAATCCTTGTGAAAAAGTATGCTCAGCATTCTCAATAATATTTTCTGGAGTTGAACCATCATAGAGCTTATCTTTTTTTAAGGAAAGGGGAGGAATTTTAGGCATAATAATAGCAGCCATTAAACTAGCAATAGTGACAGTTAAATAAAAGGGAACAAAAAGGTGTCCTAGTTCAACTGTATTGATAACAACTAAGCTAAATGTAATAGATACAAGAGAAAAGGTGGTACCAATTACGGCAGCTTCTCGTTTAGTATAGAATCCATCTTCATATTGCTTACTTGTTAGTAATACACCTATAGTACCATCACCTAACCAAGAAGCAATACAGTCTATAGCAGAACGTCCTGGGAGGCCAAAAATTGGACGCATTATCTTAGATAAAAGTGTCCCCATAAATTCTAATAGTCCAAAATCTAACAGCAGTGGCAAAAATAATCCAGCAAATAAAAAGATGGAAAAAAGAACAGGAAGTAAATCTGTTAGAACAAGAGCGCCAGTATCTGGGGAACAAATCATTTCTATTATAGGCTGTATAAAGGCTGGAAATACTATTCCCTTTGCTTGGAGTATAATGATGCTAATAAAAAAGAAGGCTAAAATTCTTAAAGTAAGCCAAATCCAAGATGTATTAAAAAGAGCATTTAGAAATGGATTTTTTATAATATAACCAGGTTTCCATAAGCAGGTAATTAAACTTCCTAAAGCTGAAACGCTAATGATAATAAGTAGAATGATATAAATATAATTTTCTAACCAGCTTTGAAGACTCGTAGATAAAATAGCAATGGGGATAGTAATAGAATCTTCTTGAGGGAATGGGATTATAAATAGGAAAACACCTATTATTGAAGGAATAAAAAATTTAAGGAAAGAAGACAACGGATGATTTAAGCGTTGTTTTTTCTGTGAATACATGTGGGTAAATCCTTTCTGTAAATTATGTTAACCGTTATTATGCGTTATTATAACTGGAGAAGGTAAAAAAAACAAGAGTTTAGTGAATAAATATACGTGAAATGATATATTGATGCATAATTTAAAAAAGTATGGCTATGCAGAAGCATGAACCATACTTGGAGAAAGGATATTATAAAATAGAACATAGTTAGCATATATCAGATAGTATATAAAAACAAGGTGGTAGGGGTAATAAAAATATTTTGCGCTTAGGCATAGAATCCTCTATAATAGAGGTAAATCGACAAGTACTTTAAAAAACTTAGAAATAAAATGTATAGTAAAATAGAAATAAATTAGAGCATTGAGGAAAACTAAAGGATGGTAATATAAGGAGTAAAAAATGGAAAGAATAAAAGAAGAGTTTAATCGATACAAATGGGTATTGTTAGCGGGTGTTATTGTAGCTATTCTCATAGGTCTGATTACGGCCAATCTGCATGTCTTAAAATTTATGACTTATAAGATGCATGGCAACACAACAGGTATTATAAGTATCTTAGAAGGTAGCGTGAAAAATAGTCAAGCACAGTCAAGTTGGTATTTTTCTCAAGGAATTGAATATTTATTAAATCAAAAGGAGTTGTCAGAAGAAAGTAGCCAATTTTTTGAGAAAAACTTTGAGCATTTGACAATAGATAAGCAACTAGAAGTTATTGAAGGGTATAATAAAAAGAAACAGTTTATACCCATGAATAATATATTGATAAAAATATTACTAGAACATATAGAGGATTTACCAATACAAAATTATATAAAACGTATGGAGGCTAATGTACTTGAACAAGGTTTAGCTATCTATTATGGTAATAAAGTTGAGGTTAATCAGGCATTTATAGATCAGATGCATAAGGTTTTAAGTATTTACCCAAAAAGGTTACCTTTTGATAAATTTCAATTTGATCTTTATCCTATCCTAGCTTTAGAAGGTGAAGAAAATGGAACTAAAAAGATGGCTATATTTAATGGAATTGAATCAGCAAGAGCTAAAGAATTACTGCTAAAATCTTTAAAAAATCAATCTATTGAAGGTGAGCAGCTAAGAGAATGGGTAGAACTTTTAAATAAGACAAAAATTCTTGATCAAGCAACATATACACAATTTAATAATCTATATAGTGAAGTCTATCTTGTACGTAACCAATATAAGGAGTTAGAGGCAAGAGAGGTAGACTTAAAGAATAAAAAAGAAGCTGTGGAGGTACAGATAGGGCAAAGTCTTAAGGATCTAGAGAGTAAGCAAGAAGAAGTAGCCCTATTAAACAATACAATTAGTGGAATAGATAGCCAGTTAGCTGAGTTAACAGACTATGCGTATATGGCGTTGTATATTGAGAAATCCTCTGGTACAGGAAGCCATGAATATGAGGCTTCAATTCCAAAGAAAGGCCTATTTGGAAACTATAAACCATCGAGTCAAAAGTATATAGTGAAACTTTCGGATACAAGTTTCTTATCAGAAGGCGTGTATTATGTGGATATTTATTTAAAGGGGACAAAGGTGCATAGCAATGGAAATGAATATCCTTACTATGTAGAGGTATCTAGTAGTGAACTAAGTAATATAGCATTATTGCAACAACAAAGACAAGAAAAAGCTAATGAAAGAAAGGTACTTGAGCAAGAAGTAAGTGAATTAGAAGTGCAAGTTAATTCTATCAAAGAGCAAATGGGATATGATGAGAATCAAGAGGCACTTAAGAGTATTGCAGTAGAAAGAGGTGAATTGGTTAAAAAATTAAATGAAAAAATAGTTGAGATCAAAACAATGTTTGGTCTTAGTGAGTTGAAGATAGAAATGAAGGTAAAGTAGAAGAAGTACACTAAGAGCTTACAGTAACTCGAAGAAAAAGGATTTAAATAAACCTCCTTATAAATCATATTGATAGGTGATTTTAAGGAGGTTTATTAGGTCTAATATAAAAAGTTATACTTATTTAAAATAAGTGTGGAAACAATGAAGAATTAAATATATAATTTAAAGTAGCTAGAAATCATTTAGGATGATTTTTAGATGAAGGAGATACTATGGAAAAAGATATTGAGTTTATGAAAGAAGCATTAATTGAAGCACACAAGGCATTTGCATTAGATGAGTCACCAATAGGGGCTATTGTTGTATATGAAGGACAAATTATAGGTAGGGGGCATAATAGAAGAAACACGGATAAAAATGCCTTAGCACATGCTGAAGTAATGGCAATTAATGAGGCTTGCCATTATATTCAAGATTGGAGATTGGAAGAGTGCACGATTTACATTACATTAGAACCTTGTCCTATGTGCAGTGGTGCAATTGTACAAGCTAGAATCCCGAAAGTTGTTTTTGGGGCACGTAGTCCAAAAGCTGGTTTTGGAGGTTCTGTGTTAAATATATTGCAGATGGAAGAACTTAATCATCGTTGTGAAGTAGTAGAAGGTGTTTGTGAGGAAGAGGCAAGAGAATTACTCAAAACTTATTTTAAGCAAATGAGAGAAAAAAATTAAAATTATTGGAGGGGAATTATGGCAGCAAATTTAAGACATAAAAAGGCGAGAATGCTTAGAGATTTTATGATTGAAACTAAAACTATTGAAATGTTTAAAGAAGAAGAAAAAGACGATACAATCTTCTTTAGAAGTATTTATCCAATGGGTGAAGAGAAAAAACAAGTAGTTATTACTATTAACGATACAGTTTATTTAGGGGTTCAATCATTACTCATTAGTGAAATACCTGAAGAAAGAAATGCAGCATTACTTGATTGCCTAAATGAATGCAACTTAGAATTACCTACTGTAAAATATGTATTAACAAAAGATCAGTGTGTTGTTGTATCTATGTTCTTTCCAGCGGATCATGAACACTTTAATCCAGGATTAATTATGGGAGCTATTGTACAAGTAATGAAAAATGTAGCTGAAAGACATTATAATAGAATTAAAGCAGCTATAATATAGAATAAAGAAGAAAGACATACATTGACATATAGCATGAAAAAGGGTATACTAGTATTCGTGACAGATACCCTGTCAAAAAATTTCCGTGCTAGCTGGGGAGGTAGCGGTGCCCTGTACCTGCAACCCGCTGTAGCAGGAGTGATGCTTCGTCTGAGGCAGGAATTTGTATAGCCTGCCCTTAATAAGTGGCGATGAGGATTGGGTCTTACGCAATAGGCACTTATGAACCGTGTCAGGTCCGGAAGGAAGCAGCACTAAGTAAGAACGTTTATGTGCCGTAAGGTTGCCTAGTCTGAGTTAACTGTTAAGGTAACGTATATGGCTTTCTGTCGAAGCGAAGTGCACGGATTATTGAATAAAGACAAGTAATGACTAAGTCTATTGAGATTTAGTCTTTTTTTTATATTAAAAACTCTTTAGCCTATAAATGCTATAAGCTAAAGAGTTTTTATTTGTGATGTAATGAAAATGCATAATATCTCTGTCTATAACCAGAGGGGGTATGATGCATATATTTTTTAAATAATTTAGCAAAATAAGCTGTGTCATTAAAACCTACCTCATCTGCAATATCAGAAATAGACAGTTTGGATTCTCTAAGTAAGATAGCAGATAAGTTAATACGATGTTTATTTAAATAAGTAATTATAGTTTCACCAGTTGCCTCAAAGAAACGATCACTAAGAGTTGTGCGATTTACATGAAAACGTCGACTTAATTCAGGAATAGTGATTTTTTGTTTATAGTTATTATGTAAATATAAAAGAACATCCTTTATTTCAAAGGCAACTTTAGTAATCAGCGTTTCAGATAAAATAGTATGTATTTTTACTAATTCTTCAATATAGGTTAAAAGCTCGTAAACCCTTGCAGAGAGGAGAATAGACTGATTAGAAATAGCTATTATATTTTCTAATAAATTATTGATATTTTTAATAACTGGCTCAGAAGTTGATATTTGCCCAGTGTAATTTTTATGTCTTTTAAAGAAAATGGACAAAACGATAGCACATCTAATATCTTCTACCGAGAATGAATGATCAAAAGATCTTACATTTTCTAAGGTAAAATACTCCCTAATGATACAAGGACTAAAAGAAATAACTTTTCCACAAATGTTAGAATTTGAAGGAATACTCAATCTTTCAGTTTCGTTTAAGCAAATAACTAAAGGACCATTTATAGAAACATCATGTTCGTTGATTAATACTGAATCTTTACCTTTTTCAATAATAACAATGCTTAATTTATCCGCAGCACCTATTAGGAGAGAGGAACTATTAAGTGCTGATATATTAAATGCATTAGAAGGATGGTTAAGGGAAATACTATTTACAAAACTCACAGGAGTACCTCCGTTTAATAATGTCATAAATGATTTATTTAAATAAAAATATATCATAATTTACTTAATTTAGCAATATACCTTAACTTCCTAAATGATTTATAAAAAACATACCTCCAAATGTTAGTGAGATTTTATCTAACAATGGGGGTATATTTAAAGTAGTATACTTCTAGTTAGAGAGGTAGATTAAAATATTTGAGGAATGCAAGTGCGATAAGTGTAGCACCGCTCAGCCAAGAAAAGTCGAAATCAAGTTTTTTAGCGCATCTATGCCCTAAAGTACAGCCTAGGATAATAGCAACTGAATTAAGTACAAGAGAGAGGAGAGTGATTTGTAGAAGATTAATAGAAGCCAAAGCTACACCAAAACCTACAACTAAGCTATCTAGCGAAAGGGCGATGCCAAGATAAAGAGCTTCTTTGTAACTTAATACTTTAGAATGGTCAATGTCAGCAAGTGTTGCATCTGCATAAACGTTAAGGACTAGTTTGAAATTAAAGAGAGTAAGTTCAATATTCCTGGAGGAAGCTACTTTTTTGTTAAGATACTGTTTGAGTAGCCCTTCAAAAAGTCGTATAAATCCTAGAATAAATATAATACAGAAGCACATAAAACTAGTTAAATTTGCAGGAATAAATCCTTTAATAATAGAACCAAGACTGATAGAGATGATCAAAAACAATGTAGAAATTCCTGTGAGGATTAAGCCTGAAATGACAGGAATTTTTATCTTATTGGCACCATAGGCAAAACTAGCTATGCAAGCATCTATACAAAGTGAAATAACAAGTAAAGAAGACTCTAACATAGTAAATAACCTCGATTAATAAAGTGATACTATATATACTATGGAAAAACAAGGAAAAAGAAACTTGACTCTATGTTAATTCTACTTCTTGTATTAGAAAGGGCATAAATGTGGTATAATAAAGTATATTCAAAGATAATAGAGGATGAAGAGAGGAGAAAACATGAGTTACTTAGCTTTATATAGAAAGTATAGACCCTATACTTTTGATGATGTCATAGGCCAAGAGCATATTGTGCGAACACTTAAAAATCAAATTAACTCACATCGTGTGGCTCATGCGTATCTATTTTCAGGTAGTAGAGGGACAGGTAAGACTTCTATTGCTAAAATTTTTGCTAGAGCTGTTAACTGCGAAAATCCTATAAATGGTTCTGCATGTGGTAAATGTGAAAGTTGCATAAAAATAAATGATAGTGCAGGAATCAATATTATTGAGATTGATGCTGCTTCACATAATGGTGTGGATAATATTAGAGAGATTAATGAAGAGGTTAAGTATACACCGGCGGTAGGAAGGTATAAAGTATATATTATAGATGAGGTACATATGCTCTCTACAGGTGCTTTTAATGCCTTGCTGAAGACTTTAGAAGAACCGCCGGCTCATGTTATTTTCATTTTAGCTACAACCGATCCTCAAAAAATACCAGTTACAATTTTATCAAGATGTCAACGTTTTGACTTCAAACGGATTTCAGCCAAAGAGATAGAAGAAACATTGATAAGGTATATGGAAATAGAGCAAATTAATATAGAGAAAAAGGCACTAGCATATATAGCCAGGTTAGCAGATGGTGGGATGCGTGATGCATTAAGTATACTGGAGCAGAGCATATCCTTTTATTTTGGTGAAGTTATTACACTAGATAAAGTGCTCTATTTAGTAGGTGCTGTAGATAGTAGTATACTATTTGAGATGATAAAAGCTATTTCACAGAAAGATGCTAAAGAGGTATTAAATCTATGTGAAGAAGTGAATAGGCAGGGTAGAAGCATAAGACAGTTTGTAAGTGACTTATTAGAGCATTGTCGAAATCTTCTAGTAGCTAAGACCACTGATGGTGGTTGTGAAGTATTAGATTATAGTTTAGAATATGTTGAAGCCTTAAAGAGTCAAGCTACATTAATAAGTGTAAACGAACTCATGCGTTATATGAAACATTTAAGTGGATTAGAGTGGGAGATGCGTAGTAGTGTATCTCCTAGAATATTGTTAGAAGTGGCGTTACTTAAACTTAGTGAGGTGCAAATGGATGGATCTCCCGAAGGTATGATAGCTAAGGTACAGCTCCTAGAAGAAAAATTAGATAAATTAATGCAGACAGGTATAAGTGTTTCAAAGCCAACACCAATAGTGCAAAATGCACCTAAAGAAGTTATTGTACCTCATAAATTGCCGGAAGCCGTGCCAGAAGAAGTAAAGAATCTAAAAAATAAATGGCATCAAATAATCAGTAAGTTAGGTGCTACATCAACAGCAAGAACGGTATATGCTACAGCAGAAGCTGGATATATAGAAGGAGATATCCTGTATATTGTATATCGTAAGGGTATGGAGGCAGGTACGAATAGATACCTGGATGAATTAAAAGTAGCTATTAATGCTGTGGCAGGAAAAGAAGTAAAAGTGAGAACCATATCAGCAGATGATTATGCTAATAAATCTATAGAGGCATATGGTTCTAATCCTAAGTTATCAGAAGAGGTTCAGGATATTTCAAATATTTTAAGAAACGTTCAGTCAAAAATAAACTTTAATATTGAAGTCAAATAGGGTAAAATAGATACTATAATAAAGTGTTAATTAGGAGGAAGAGTAAATGAGAAATTTTGGTGGCGGTATGCCTAATATGCAACAACTTATGAAACAAGCACAAAAAATGCAAAAACAAATGGAAGAAGCACAAGCTGCTCTTGAAACTAAAGAACTTACTGCAACCGCAGGCGGTGGTATGGTTGAAGTTGTAATTACTGGGAAAAAAGAAATTAAATCTATTAAGATAAATCCAGATGTAGTTGATCCAGATGATGTAGAAACATTAGAAGATTTAGTGCTTGTAGCGGTTAATGAAGCAGTACGCCAAGCAGATGAACTTAGTCAAAAAGAAATGGGTAAACTTACAGGAGGTTTACCAACAGGAGGATTATTCTAGTGGCAGGTTATTATGGTGACAAGATGATAGCTCTTATTGAAGAGTTATCAAGATTGCCTGGCATAGGAAGTAAGTCAGCTCAACGACTAGCCTTTCATATTATTAGTATGCCATTAGAAAAGGTAGAACACTTAGCAAATACGTTAGTAGCAGCTAAGAAGAATATTAATTACTGTGAAAAGTGCTGTACAATTACAGATGACAAACTTTGTCCTATTTGTAAGGACACCAATAGAGCTATTGGACAGATTATGGTGGTTGAAGATCCTAGGGATATGGTAGCCTATGAAAAAACCAAAGAATTTAAAGGGCTTTATCATATACTACATGGAGCTATTTCTCCTATGATGGGAGTTGGTCCCAGTGATATTAAAATTAAAGAACTTTTAGAACGTATTCAAAAAGAAGAGATTGAAGAAGTGATTATTGCAACAAACCCTAATATAGAGGGAGAAGCGACGGCTATGTATATTAGCAAACTCATAAAACCACTTGGTATCAAAATTACCCGTATTGCCCATGGCGTACCTGTTGGTGGTGATTTAGAGTATGTGGATGAAATTACTTTGACGAGAGCTTTAGAAGGCAGACGAGAAATGTAAATAAAATAGAGTAGTAGAAAGTGAAAATGCACCCTAGATGTTAGGTAAAATAACATATAGGGTGCATTTTACATTTGGATTATACTCTTACAATAATTTGACTAGAACTTATTTTAGATTCAATATTACTTTTTTATATGCTATACTATAAAAAAAGACATAGGAAGTGATTAAATGCAAATTAAAAAAAGGTTTCTGTTAGTCATGATAAGTCTAATTTGTATTCCACTACTTATTTTAACAGTAGTTATATATATATATTCATCTAATAACTTAATGATTAAAAGTCAGAATGTGCTTAAACAGTTGGTAATTTCAAAAGGCAAGACACTTGAAGCGTTGTTTCATTCTACAATGCATAGAAATCAAATGTTAGCGCAAGATCGCCTTATTATTCAGGTGCTAACAAAAGGGACATTAAATAGTAGTGAAGAAATTAATCAAGTAAGAGAGCTTTTAATACAAGCTTGTAAAGATGAAAATAGTGATGAGATATTATTGATAGATTCAGAAGGAAAGGTTTTGGTTAGTAGCTACAAAAAAAATGAGCAATTAGTTTTAAGTTACCAAGAGATATACAGGGGGCTATCTGAAGGAAAAACTATTATGACAGAGCTATTCACTGGTGATAGGGAAAAGGATAGAAGCATTAGTATTATAGTACCAGTAATAGATGATAGGGACGAAGTAGTTGGCAGTATATGTGAAGTTGTTTCAATTAACTGGCTGAGAGAATTGACTCAGAATATAGAGTTAGAAGAGACAAGCTATACCTATATTTTAAATGAAAAACTAAATTTTATTTTACATTCTAAGAAAAGTAAAGAAGGAACAATATTAGAGAGTGCTGGAATAAAAAATTTGATTGAAGCAGCTTATCAAAAAGGAGAGACCTATGGTATAGGCATATCTACCCATGAAGGGGCAGAAAAGTATGTTGCATTTTATAGGGTAAAAAACACCGATTGGATTGTGTGTATAGAACAGAATATAGGAGAAATAAGGCAACAGGCAGTAGTGGAAGTTTTAATAATTATGGGGTGTTTAATGTTGATGGCAATTAGTATAGGCATATTCTGTGTAAGATTTTCTAGAAAGATTACAAAGCCTATGGAGGAACTTATAACAAGTATGAATCAGGTATCTAATGGTGACTTTATGCAAATATCTTCGTATAATAGAGATGATGAATTTGGCATGCTGTTTCTTAGGTATAATCATATGATAAAAAAATTAGGTGATAGTCACCAAGAGTTAAATTATGTATGTGAAGAATTATCTGTAACACAAGATAAATTAAAAAGAAAAGTCAAAGAATTAACACAAAGTAGAGAAGCGCTAGCAATTAGTGAGAAGAGATATAAGATTACACTAGATGCTATTGAAGAAGTTATTTGGGAATATAATATTAGAACTAAAAGCTTTTTTGCTACTGAGAAATGGGAAGAATTAACAGGATATAGTAATCAAGATATTAAGGTTATTGCTGTTATTAAAGAAATTCTAGAGCCATATTCTATTGAGGCTTTTATCTTAACCCTCAAATCATGTATAGAAGGCAATATAGATAGCTTTAATCAAGAAATACATATAAAAAACAAGCGTGGTGAGTATAAGTGGTTACTGTGCAAAGGGCATACTGTTAGAAATGCACATGGAAAGATAAGTAAACTTATTGGTGCATTATCAGATATTACTCTTTGTAAAGAAAATGAGGAACGTGTAAGAAAGTTAGCTTTTTTTGATGTGCTAACAGGGTGTCTTAATAAGCAAACCTTCATGGAAAGTTTGGAGACTTGGTTATCACCTAAAGAAGATATCAAGGATGCTGCACTATTATTTATTGATTTAGATGATTTCAAGAAAATTAATGATACACTTGGTCATGAAGTAGGAGATAAGTTACTTAATTATGCAGCAAAAGTATTAAGGTATATTATACCACAAGATTCTTTTATTAGTCGTTTTGGAGGTGATGAGTTTGTCATCTTTAAAACAAAAATTTTTGACATATCAGAAGTTCAAGAAATGGTGTATGCTATTTTAAATATTTTTCAAGACCCGATTCATATTGATGGAAAAGATATTCATATTACATGTAGTATAGGGATAGCTCTATATCCATTAGATGGAATAAGTGCAGATGTACTGCTTAAAAATGCAGATACAGCCATGTACAAAGCTAAAGAATTAGGGAAAAACACCTATAGTTTCTATGCTCCTGATATGTCTAAATCCTTAGATAGAAAATTAATGATAGAAGGTGCACTAAGAGAGGCAATCAGTAAAAATACTTTATATATACAATATCAACCTATTGTAGATATTAAAACACAGAAAACTGTGGCAGTAGAAGCGTTATTAAGACTTAAGGACAATGAATTAGGATTTATATCTCCAGGAGAGTTTATTCCTATTGCTGAAGAAGCAGGTCTGATTATTTCTACAGGTGATTGGGTAATAGAAAAGGCATTAACAGAGTTAAATTATTATCGCCTTCAAGGTTATGAAAATTTAAGTATTACAATTAATGTTTCTTCATTGCAAATGAAAGATAAGAGTTTTCTAGAAAAACTTAAAGTAACAGTAAAAAATACTAAAGTGCCACCGGAACTTATTAAATTAGAAGTAACAGAATCTGTACTTATGGAGAATGTAGAGAAAAGCATAGAGTTGTTTCATGAAATTAAGGATATAGGAATTAAGTTAGCATTAGATGACTTTGGCACAGGATATTCCTCATTGAACTATTTAAGGAGTATTCCATTAGATATTTTAAAGATTGATAAATCATTTATAGATGAGATAACCGTAAGTTCAGTACAATCTGAAATTGTAGATAGTATTATTGGGATGGCGCATACCTTAAATATATTGGTAGTAGCAGAAGGAGTGGAGACTGAAGAGCAGTTTAAGATTTTAAGAGATAAAGGTTGTGATTTGGTACAAGGTTATTTCTTTAGTAAACCTCTTATGCCAAATCAATTAGGAGAAAGATTGGAAGAAGAAAAATATGTGTAATGTTTTAATTAGGGAGGCTAGACAATGGTTAATAACTTTTGTAGACTGTAGTTATATAATACTTTAGTAAGAAAGAGAAGGTTTTGGAGGAAGTAAAATGAAAATTGAGTGTACCAAAGAAGAGTTTAAAGTACTTTTAGATATGGTATATGCAGGCAATATACTGATTAACAGTATGAGAAGTCAACATGAAAAAATTAAAGAATATGCAGATATGGAGCAATATTTCTTTGCTAAGGCAAAAGAGTATGATTTAGAAAATCTGGTAGAATATGATGAGGAGTATAATGAATACATTCCTACACGAGAATATGAAGATGAAGAGTTTAACCAATATATAGATGAATATGAAACACGTGTATTTTGGGAAGAACTTGTTATGAGACTTGCTCGTCGTGATGCCCTGAATTATGCAGGTGATGTCGATCAAGATATTACTAGAGCGGCACTTAAAGAGATGCAACTTCAATTAGAAGAAAAATATGATGAGGAAATAGAAGCAAATGGTATAATGAATTTAAAAATAGTAACATGGGATAAAGAAAATTCTAATTCCTAAATGTAGTTGCTATTAGATTTTGAAGTAATTTTCTTGACTTAATAATTAAAAGGCTGCTGCAAGTAAAATGCAGTAGCCTTTTTTAGAAAATAGAAGGTAGGTTAAAGTATGCTACAAATGAAAGGTATTAAAAAAAATTATGGTAAGAAAAAGGTACTTAAAGGCATTGACTTGACTGTAACTGAGGGAGAATGCTTAGGCATTATAGGACCTAATGGTTCAGGTAAATCTACTTTATTATCAATTATGGTAGGTGCTTTAAAACCTACTGAAGGAAGTAAAGACATTCAAGGAGAGATAGGTTATGTTCCTCAAGACAATGCTTTAATGGAAGAATTAACAGTTAAAGATAACTTAGAGTTTTGGGCAGCAGCACATAATAAATCGTTAGAAGAAGTTTTACATACAGGATATATTGATGAGGTATTAGGAATTAAAGAAATGTTGTATGAAAGAGTGAAAAATCTATCTGGAGGAATGAAAAAACGTGTTAATATAGGGATTGCACTTATTGGTGACCCGAGGTATATCGTTTTGGATGAACCTTGTAGCGCATTAGATATTATTTATAAAAATGAAGTGGTTAGTTATCTACTAGAACTTAAACAAAAAGGTAAAACTATTATTTATACAAGCCACTGTGGGGATGAAATAGAGAAGATCTGTGATAAAGTTTGCATCTTGAAGGAAGGAACCATTATTAAAGAAGCTAAATTAGAGCAACTTAAAGCTGAATATCATGACTATGATACTTTTGATGAGATGGTATATAGGTTATTGGTATGAGAGAAATAGGTATTGGTATAAAAACGGATTTAAAAGTATTGGCAGTACACTATAAAAAAATAATATTTTTTGCATTGCAGATGATGATTTTATGTTTAGGTATCGGAGTAGTAGGAAGTCATGTTTTATATTCTCAGAAAAATGTACAAACTTTTACTTTGGCTATTGTAGATTTAGAAGATTCTGAGTGGACTAAAATGATTATTGATACAGTTAATCAAATGGAGTCTATTACAAAGTTGTGTGATATACAAGTATTACCTAAAGAAAAAGCGAAGAAGCAGTTAGATAAGGGAGAAGTGACAGCAATTATTACAATTCCTCCTCAGTTTGTGGAGGATGTAATGAAAGGCAAGAATACGCCACTTACAATAGAAAAAAAGGATGGAACCCTGCTGGAAAGTATTGTTGCAGACGAACTGGTTTCAGCAGCAGCAAAACTATTATCGGCAGCGCAAGCAGGGATTTATACAACTTTAGATGCTTATGAAATGCTTGGAAGTGATGGCGGAGCTAAATATGAAAAACTGATGCAAGAAATCAATATCATTTTTACTAAAGAGATGCTAGGGCGTCACAATTTATTTGAAGTAAAAGAAGTAGTAGCAACTAAAAATATGGCTCCACTTCAGCACTATATTCTGTCTGGTTTTATAGCAATGATGTTACTTGGCTTAATGCTTGTAATGGAAGTTATAGAACCCTTTAATAGGCAAGAGATGCTTATGAGATATAGTGTTGCCAAAGTAAAGGCAGAAAAATTAATACTGAGTAAAATAATAAGTCTTAGTTTGTTTAATGTAGGAGTTGGGGGGATAATTTTAGGTAGTGTAGCAATATTATCAAAACTCTCTGGGTTAGAGATAGAGTGGTCTCTATCTCTGCAAGGAATAATGGGCATTTTATTATGTGCTGTTAGCCTAGCAAGTGTGAGTATGATAATAGGAATGCTATTAAAAGGAAAAGATGCCTATAGCTTATTTATTTTTATGATAGCAGCAACTATGACATTTTTATCAGGTGGCATTATTCCTGTAGCTTATTTGCCTCAGGCAATTAGTAAACTTAAGTTATTTACTTACAACGCATATGCTCTAGAGTTACTGAAGCCTTTGGTAGGAATTGAAAGTCAGTGGATTACTTATGTACAGGTTATATTAATGATAATGGTTTGCTTTATAATGGGAATCATGATGCTTAAAAGAAGAGGGGTGAGAGGATGAGATTTTACTATGTCGCCCTTAAATTAAAGCTAAAGGAACTTCTTAAGAATAAAGCATATGTGGTAACATTAGGGATATTACCACTTTTGATAGGTCTTATAATGATTTATGGAACAGCCTACATAGATGAAGGAACTTTAAAGGCGGGGTTGTGGAGTGATAGTATATTAGGTGATAGAATCACGGAAATTTTATTAGAAGATGAAGGAATTTCTTTTATAAAGTATGAAACGGTAGAGGGTTTAGAACATGCAGTAGCAACTAATGCTATCGAATGTGGTTTTGTGATTGATCCTAGTATTGATAAGCAAAAACTGGAAGTCGATTTTAATAAAGCAATAAAAGTAGTTATTTCTCCTGCAACTATGGCTAAAGGAGCGCTTCAAGAAGTAGTAACTGCAACACTATATCGCCTTGTGGCAGAAGATATAGCATATATGACTTTGAAGAATAAAGAATACATGCAAGAAGTAAGGGAGTTAAAAAATTGGATACATGACAGGGTTGAAAGCTATTATGCAAATGGTGATTTGATGCAGATTGTCTTTGTAGAAGGAAATTCAGAAGAGATAAGTACGGTAGATCAAAAAAGAGAAGGCATCTTAAGATTAGGAAAAGGATTAATTGCTGTTTTTATCATGATAAGTAGTTTATTAGTTGGTGTTAGAGTAATTGAGGATAGACAAGGGAAAATACATAGTCGTTTTTGTACCATTGGTAAGAGTGCATTGAATCCAGATTTACCTATTATTTGTGCTAATATTATATTGCAGGTAATAGTAGGGGGAATATCCCTTTTGATTATGAAGTGGGGGGGGAGGAATATACTAGATGTATCTATAGGGCAAGAAGGAAGTATGCTAATCGTGTACGTTCTGTGTTTAAGTATATTGACGCTTTTGGTAACCGAAATGGCTCCTAATAGTGAATTATGGTTTTCGATGATTCCTATGCTGACAATTGCAGCTATATTATTTTGTCCTATTGTAATAGACTTTTCAAGCATGCAGACTTGGTTTAGATATATCTCCTATTTCTTTATTCCGTATTATTATATTGGAGGAAGTAAATATTTAGTGAGTTTAATAGGTGCGACTATAATATTGGGTTGTGCGTATAAGAGTCTTAGACTGTTTAAGAGTAATTTATCTAGGGCATATAGATAGTAATTATATGGAGGGTTGGCTACAGTCAAGTAAGGAGGTTAAAGTAATTATGAGAAAAGACGATATACTAAATAGTGTAGAATCATTTACTGATTATTTCAAAGAAGCAGATAGGAGTGAGAAAATGGTTACAGTATCTACTATAGCTAATGCATCTAGAGGAGAACTACTTTGTATCACTTATGAAATATTATTAGAGAATATAAAAAATGCTAGAGAAAATACGGGGAAGCAACGCCAAGATTACTTAAAGAAATCAATAGAAGTTGTTCAAATGCTGGCAGGAGATCTGAATTTTGAGTTTGACTTATCCAAAGAACTATTCAGTATCTATATTTATGTGCAAGGTGTATTGATTAATGCTAAAACAGATGAAAAAATAGAAGAAGCTTATCATCTTATAAGCAAGTTATACGAAAGCTTTAAAGAAGTAAGTAAAAGAGAGAAAGAAGCAAGACCAAGTATAGATAATGCAGAGATTGTATATGCAGGACTTACCTATGGACCACATCATTTAAATGAATTAAGTATGAAAGAAGCTAACAGAGGATATAAGGCCTAAATAAAAAAGTCAGATTGTGTAGGGCATAATCTGACTTTTTTATAATACATCACTATATTTGAAAATGTAGTAGATTCAAATTTGATGAATTACCATAGCTAATCTTAGAAGGTTACAGAAGCAAAGTATGCTTATCTCATAAAAAAGTTAAATTATAAATAGTCTAAAAAAACAAAATTTACATATTAATAAAATAAGCTTATTAATATGGAGGAGATCAATGAGTGGAGATTTAGTAATTTTCGTCTTTATCGGGATATGTATTCTTATACTAATAGGGCTATTGTTTAGAAAGCAACTAGTAGATTTTTTGATTAATGGTATTACGGGAGTAGTTATTATTTTTTGTATCAATGGTTTACTTCCTATATATGCTATAGGTATTAATTTTTTTACGATGGGTGCTGCTACCTTGCTTGGAATTCCGGGAATTATAACAGTATATATAGTAAAAAACATCTTATAAGTTGTTGATACAATGTGGATAAGTTGGTTCTAGATGGTGATAAGTTGTGTAAGTGTGAGTTTATTACATTGTTGGAATTGTGGATAGTTTTGAGGATAAACTTTAAAAAACAAGATAAATTCAAGAGTTTAGCTATTGACATTTATGCACAGAGATGATAAAATAAATGTGGATATAGATGTGGAAAACTATATCTAATTTATTTGACGTAAGTATAACATATCAATCCCTTTATACTCTATAGATAGCTATAGAGTACTTTTTTATTTATGCATACTACCATAAATAGGTATAAAAGTTGAATTAGGTGTATACACTATAACAACGAATGATAACGATTATGCCTATGGAGGAGTGAATATGCATTTATTGGATCGGATAGAAGAATATACACAAGATATTAAAAAGAATTCCTGTGTATATGAGATACAAAAATCAGGCATTGAAGTTCTGTGTAAATATATTACTAATAGTGGTTTGAATGTACCAGAAGATGATTTTGATAGGCAAATGTTGAATAAGTTGTTATTTTATTGGCTCCCTCGTAATAAAAAATACTTAAGTGAGGTGGAAGCCTATCAGATTATCTACACAATACAAGATGTTTATCACTATATTAGGAAAATGAGCCAAATCGAAGAAACAGATACAGACACTCCCACCATTCTAGAAAGTTATGGACAAGAGTATATGAGAGTATATAAAGCCAAGAATATGCTTTTGAAAATGACTAAAGACCCAGTTGTTTCTGTGAATCCTATAGTAATTGCTTTGGACAAATATAAAGAAAAGAAGAAAAAGAATAGTTATACTGACCTTGCTACAACTTATGAACAAGCCATTTTTAAAGTGCAAGAGTGTAAAGAGGGTGGACAAGTTATTCTTACTAAACTAGGGCAAGATAAACCTTATAAATTACTATTAGAATATCCAGTATATAAGTACTTAAAGGTAGGAGATATGATGCATGCAGTGATTAAGCGTAAATTATTTTACGTTTATTGGGAAGTGGAAGAACTGAAGTTTTATTATCTGCCTCAAGCTCAGGAATTTTTTGTACTGTGATACCTAGAAATGGATATTCATCTTGAAATAACGTGGTTAATATGCGTATAATAAAAAGCAGATTAGAGGATTTAAGGTTCATAAAATTTTTATGAACCTTTATGAAGTTTTTTATATAAAGAAAGGAAGTGCACTATGAAAATTACATTATTGCTGGCTCAGTGTACATCAGAAACTCTAAAATATAGTTTAGACATCATACAAAAAGTATTAAAAGAATTAGATGTTGAAGTACATAAAATAGACCTTACTAAATTACCATATTTTGAAGGGAAGAAAGGCAAAGAAATAGAAAGAATTATGCAGACCATTGAAAGGAGTAAAGGTGTTATTGCTATGACGATGGTCCCTATGTTAGGGATGCATGGTGCTATGCAGAGTTTTTTTGATACAGCAACACTTTATGAAGGACATTATTTCAATAAACCACTATTAGCTATTACTTATAGTGAGTGGCTAGGAGAACAAGAAGCGGCTAACTCAATGCTCAGGTGTTGGAATATCTTAGGTGGCAATGATGGGGGAAAACTATTTCTTAATAAGCAAACCGATCTTACTCAGGTACAAGGACATTTAGAACGAGAAGTAGAGGATTTTTATCGTTTGATTAAGCAAGAACGATTAGTGATTAAGTCTAGTGAGCATATAATTTTTCAAGGAATGAAGAGTAATAATAACCCAACACTTAAATCAACTCAAGGTAATCAAATGTCTGAAATGGACATGGGGAAAACAGGAGAAATTAGGAGTTTTGCAGATATCATAAGAGGAGAACGCATACAAGAGGAGCCAAAAACTGTAATAGAACCAACTATCAATCTATCTACTAAGGAACAGACAATAAAAGAAATAGCAAGTTTAATTCAAAGAGAAGCACAGGAAGATGGCTTTAAGGAATTTAATACTGGAATTTATACAAGACCGCCCCATATTTTAGGGGGGAATACAAGTAGTAGGAAATTGCAACAAATACCCCACTATTTTATTGCACAATTTGATAAGGAGTTAGCTTTAGCACTTAAATATCATGTGACAGATAGCAATGAGGAAGGTTATATTATCATCAAAGAGGGGGATTGTTTATATAAGGAGAAGTTGGATGAGGCACCTACAGTAGAGATGATTTTAACAGAAGAAGTGCTAGAGTCTATTCTAAGTAAAAAAATCACTTATCAAAAGGCTTTTATGTTAGGTAAATTAAAGGTAAAAGGTAATTTTGCTATTTTGCCTAAATTAGATCAAATTTTTAAAGCATTGTAATTTTGAAGAAAGAGGTATAAATGATGAGTACAGAGTGTGTTTTTTGTAAAATAGCAAGGGGAGATATTCCTTCCTTTACTATTTATGAAGATGATTTGTTCAAGGTAATCTTAGATCGTTTTCCAGCTGCGCCAGGTCATGCTTTGATTATTCCTAAGGTACACTATAAGGATATGTTTGAACTCCCTCGAGAAGTGTCTGAGGCGCTATATCCTCTAGCACAAAAAGTGGCTACTCAAATAAAAAAGGCAGTGGGTGCAGAAGGTATGAATGTTGTTCAGAATAATGGTGAAGTAGCGGGACAAAGTGTTTACCACTTCCATTTGCATTTAGTACCTAGAAAAGCAGGGGATGGTATTATTTTAAATAAGAGTTCAAAGGGAGATACTGCTTTAGAAGAGTTAGAAATGATTTTAAAACAAATACAAGAAGTGAAATAAAGAGATTAAATAAAGGGTTATGAAACAGAAAAGTTTCATAACCCTTTACTATTGTGATGATTAGTTTTCAAAATATACTTTATACCAAGTTAAGAACATAAATACTGTCCAAATCTTACGACTGTTATCAGCCTTACCGATTTTATGGTTATCTAACAGAGTAATTAACTCATTTGCATTGAAATAATGATTTGCAGCAGAAGAAGTAAATGCCTCTTTAACAACGTTATAGTATTTATCCTCCTTCAGCCATACACGAATAGGAACAGGGAAACCAAGTTTCTTTTTGTTTGCTACAGCAGGAGGTAAATTGCGTTTAGCTGCAAGTCTCATAGCATACTTAGTGTTTTCTTTATTCACACGATATTTAACAGGTACCTTAGAAGCTACCTCAAACACTTTACGATCTAGGAATGGAACACGTACTTCGAGAGAGTGTGCCATACTCATTTTATCTGCTTTGAGAAGGATGTCTCCAGAAAGCCACATATGCATGTCTACATATTGCATCTTAGTGATATCATCTTTGTCTTTGACTTTATCATAAATGGGTTTAACCATCTCAAATGGATTGATGGCAGAGGTGGTTATTTTTAGGAGTTTTTTGCGTTCTTCTTCAGAAAACATATAGGCATTTCCAAGGAAGCGTTCTTCAATATCTTTGCTAGCACGAATTAAGAAGTTCTTACCTTTAAAATTAAAAGGTAAGGCTTGAGCAACACTTGCCAAGAATTTACGTAGACCCTTTGGAAGTTTACGATACCCAGCTGAATCTAAGGGTTCTTTATAGATGTTGTATCCTCCAAAGAATTCATCTGCCCCTTCGCCTGAAAGTACACCTTTAACAGTCTCACTTGCTAAACCACATACAAAGTATAGAGCAACAGCGGCAGGATCGGCTAAAGGCTCATCCATGAAGTATTGTACTTTAGGAAGAACGTCCCAATATTCTTCAGGGGTAATAACTTTATTCATGTTAGGAATATTAATTTCTTTAGAAAGTTCTTGGGCATAGTTAATTTCATTGTATTGTTCATTAGCAAAGCCAACCGTAAAGGTATGATCCCCATTAAAGCAACTAGCTACATAGCTAGAGTCAACACCACTTGATAAGAAGGATCCTACTTCTACATCACTAATTTTATGTGCTTCAATAGATTCCTTCATTTGTGCATCAATAGCATCCACATAACTTTCTAGTGTACCATCAGTTTCATTAAAAATAGGTTCCCAATAACGAGTGATGGACATTTCACCATTTTTAATAACAAAATAGTGAGCAGGTGGTAATTTAAAGATGCCTTTAAAGAAGGTTTCTGGAAGGGCGGAGTATTGGAAAGTTAAATAAGTTTCCAAAGCTTCTTCATTGAGCTCCTTATTGACGCTAGGATGTTGTAAAATTGCTTTAATCTCAGAGGCATAAATAAAGCCATCTTCAGTTTGGGTATAATAAAAAGGTTTAATGCCAAAGAAGTCTCTTGCACCAAAAAGGGTATTGTCTTCTCGATCCCAAATAACAAAGGCAAACATACCACGAAGATGAGATAAAAGGCTTGTACCATATTCCTCGTAACCGTGCACCAAAACCTCAGAGTCTGAGTGGGTTTTAAAGACATGCCCTTTTGCAATAAGATTCTCTCTGATTTCTTTATAATTATATATTTCACCATTGAATGTGAGTACAAAGCGTTCATCCTCATTGTAAAGAGGTTGAGCACCTGCTTCTAAGTCTAGAAAACTTAATCGTCTAAATCCCATATGAATATGTGCATCACTAAACTTCCCAGAACTATCTGGCCCACGATGGGCGATGCTATCCATCATATTTGTGAGTATTAACTCTTTATTTTCAATATTTGTATTTACAAAGCCACAAAAACCACACATATGTAAGGGCTCCTTTCATTTTTGTACACATAGACTTTAACATATCTCATAGTTAAAAGCAATGCTACCCTCATTTTCTCTTATTAAGTATTGCCGAAAGTTCAAAGAATAAACCATAAATTGATGGGATAATTATTGACTTCATAAATAATCAAAAGTATTATTAAAATGATAGGAAAAAACAATAGATATTGCTAGAAGATGCAAACTTACATAAAGAGAATCAGGGCTCATAAGTAACATAAAATATAGTAAAACGGGTTTTACTAGATACAAGATGTTCTTGTGAGCTGAATTTTTTAGTAAGTATACAGGATAAAAGTACATCCTAGCATAGTACTTTATGAAAGAGAAGAGATAAGGGGCATAGACATTTTCATAAGGGAAAGTAAGGAAAAAGGAGATATGAAGATGAACTTAAGAGAACAAGCTTTAGAGATGCACGAAAAATGGCAAGGTAAACTAGAGATTGCTTCAAAAGCGAAAGTAGATAGCAGAGAAGCATTGTCTGTGTGTTATACACCAGGTGTAGCAGAACCATGTAAAGAAATTGTTGCAGACAAAGAGAATGTTTATAAATATACAATGAAAGGCAATACAGTAGCTGTCATATCGGATGGAACAGCTGTTTTAGGATTAGGGGATATTGGACCTGAAGCGGCTATGCCGGTTATGGAAGGAAAGGCTGTATTATTTAAAGAATTTGCAGGAATCAATGCTATTCCTATCTGTATTGATACAAAAGATACAAACGAGATTATTCAATTTGTAAAACAGATTGCACCTACTTTCGGTGGAATTAATTTAGAAGATATTTCGGCACCTAGATGTTTTGAAATTGAAGAAGCACTTAAGAAAGAATTAGATATTCCAGTATTTCATGATGATCAACATGGAACTGCTATTGTGGTTTTAGCTGGAATTGTTAATGGCCTTAAGGTGGCTGGTAAACAAAAAGAAGATGTAAAAGTTGTTGTAAATGGTGCAGGATCAGCAGGAATTGCTATTACAAAACTTCTTTTACATTATGGGTTTAAAGATGTTACGGTTGTTGATAGAATGGGTATACTAGAAGTAAGTGAAGAATGGATGAACTGGGCACAAACTGAACTTTCAAAAGTAACAAATCCTAGAGGATTAAAGGGGGATTTAAAAATGGCCCTTGAAGGTGCAGATGTATTTGTAGGTGTTTCGGCACCAGGTATTGTTTCCAGTGAGATGATTACAAGTATGAATAAAGATGGTATAGTATTTGCGATGGCTAATCCAGTACCAGAGATTATGCCTGATTTAGCAAAGGCGGCAGGTGCTAAAGTAGTGGGAACAGGACGTTCGGATTTTCCAAATCAAGTGAACAATGTGCTTGTATTCCCTGGTATCTTTAAAGGGGCACTTATGGCAAGGGCTGGGCAAATTACAGAAGATATGAAAATTGCAGCGGCTATAGCTATTGCTAATATGGTGAGTGAAGAAGAATTAAATGATGAAAATATTTTACCACAGCCATTTACACCAGGGGTAGCAGATGCAGTTGCTAAGGCTGTTATGGAGATGGCTGGTAAATAAAGGAGGACTAACAGTTGAAAACAATTGTACTTACAGGTGGGGGCACAGCAGGACATGTGACACCAAATTTAGCATTAATACCAAGTCTTAAGGAAAATGGATGGGATATTAAATATATTGGTAGCCATCAAGGGATTGAGAAAGACTTAGTCACAAAAGCTAATATACCTTATTATGGCATAGCCTCAGGTAAGTTACGTCGCTATTTATCAGTAGAAAACTTAAAAGATCCTTTTAAAGTTGTAAAAGGTTATTTTGATGCTTGCAAGTTACTAAAGGAGATAAAGCCTCAAGTAGTATTTTCTAAAGGCGGATATGTAACAGTACCAGTTGTACTGGCAGCACATAAATTAAAAATTCCTGTTATTATTCATGAATCAGATATGACACCAGGACTTGCAAATAAAATTGCTATTAAAAAAGCTAAAACAGTATGTGTAAATTTTGAAGAGACCCTTAAATATGTAGGAGACAAGGGCATTTATACAGGTTCACCTATTAGAGAAGAACTTTTTAAGGGAGATAAAGAGATTGGTAGAGAACTTTGTGGCTTTAAAGAGGATAAACCGATACTTCTTATGATGGGAGGTAGTTTAGGTGCAAGGAAGATTAATGAAGTTTTAAGAGAAGCCTTACCTTCTTTAACCACTAAGTTTAACATTATTCATATATGTGGTAAGAATAATTTAGAGGAGAAATTAATAGGAAAAACGGGATATAAACAGTTTGAATATGTAGGAGAAGAATTACCTCATTTGTTAGCAGTCACGGATTTTATGCTATCAAGAGCAGGAGCAAATGCATTAGCTGAGATTGTAGCTCTTAACATTCCAAGTTTATTGATTCCTCTTTCAGCAGTAGCAAGTAGAGGGGATCAAATATTAAATGCTAAAGCCATGAAGAAAAAAGGGTACTGTGAAGTTTTAGAAGAAGAAAAACTGACTAAAGAAAGCCTATCCAAGATGCTTAATGATGTATATAGACATCGTAAAGAGTATATAAATAAGATGAGAGAAGCAACAGAACTGAGTGGGATACAAAAGATTATGCTAGAAATACAAAAATATTAATAGATAAACTTTATGAAAATGGGGGATAAACATGTTTACAAACAAACAAGATGTAGAAATGATGAGGAAATTAGCAGAGGGAGAACTTGATAGCTTACTAGAACAAATTAATAGTAGTAAAAAGGCACTTTTAAAGGCGGAAACAGTTGAAGAGATTATTGCCATAAGAAGTAAAATTCAAGAAACCACTAAAGGTGCAACTGATTTTGTGCAACAAATTGATCAAATGGTTTATAATGTTGACATGCATAAAAAAGTTATTGGGAAGCATATCAATCAGTTAATGTCCTTAGAGCAAACTCTAGAGAATGAAGTAGGTGTTAGCAAGTCTAAAGGTAAGAATATAGCTGATAAGTCAGTAGATATGAGGGAATTAGTTCATGAGATGCAAGATAAAATACAAGCATCTGTTGAAAGAACGAATCAAATGGAACAGTTGCTAGTCGTTATAGCAGGAACAATTAAAGGAATTAATGCCACAGGTCAATCAATGAAAAAGCAAGTTAAAACATTTATAGAAACGGCACAAAATGTTACTAGTAATATTTCTGGGATTTCATCTATTGCAGAACAAACTAATTTGTTAGCACTCAATGCTTCTATTGAGGCAGCAAGAGCAGGTGAGGCAGGGAAAGGTTTTGCTGTGGTAGCTGAAGAAATTAGGAAATTATCAGATGGTACTAAAGAATTATTAGAGCATATGACTCAATCTCTAGGTGACTTAGAGAATGCATCTATGAAAACAAGTGAAGAAGTAGAGGCAACAACAGTAGGTATTGAGAAAATCACTTCAGAAATTCAAGAAGTAGATAAAAATATTCAAGATAGTAAAATTACTACTAATTCAATTAAGAGTGAAATTGAAAAAATGACTATATATGTAAAAGAAATAGAGACATCTATTAAAGCAAGTAAAGAACAAAGTGAAATTAGTCATATTGATTATATAAAAGAAACGATATTAGATTTAAAAGAAAATGAACAAGGCCTAGTAGATGTTATAGAAAATATGAAGACATTGATAAATACTTATGAGAATTTAAAAGTAACAATTAATCAATTAAATAGTTTCAAAATTCTCAGTGGCAAATAAGGTATAAATGTCATTGAATTGTAAGTAATAGGTTAGATTCCCCCTTTGTACTGGGGGAATTTTGTGTTGAGGACATAATAACAACATAATTTTTAATAATAAAAAATAGGGATAAAAATAATAATAAAACAAATTCTAAAGTAAAGTAGTAAAGGACTACATTACTTGACACAGATGTTTTATAATAATACAATAAAAAAGTTAGTGTGAGAATATAATATACGGTTGAGGTGAAAAAGATGTCTACAAAATATATTTTTGTTACAGGAGGAGTAGTTTCTGGCTTAGGTAAAGGGATTACGGCAGCATGCTTAGGGAGATTGTTAAAGGCGAGAGGAAAAAAAGTTACTATTCAAAAATTTGATCCTTATATCAATATTGACCCAGGGACAATGAGCCCTTACCAACATGGTGAAGTATTTGTAACTAATGATGGGAGCGAAACAGATTTAGATTTAGGACATTATGAAAGATTTATAGATGAGAAATTAAATAAGTATAGTAATGTAACCACAGGAAAAATCTACTGGTCAGTTTTAAATAAAGAACGTAAAGGGGATTACTTAGGTGCAACGGTACAAGTTATTCCTCATATTACAAACATGATTAAAGATTGCGTATATCGTGTAGGAAATACAGGGGAACCATCTGATGTTGTTATTACAGAAATTGGTGGTACTGTTGGAGATATCGAAAGTTTACCTTTTTTAGAATCTATTAGGCAAGTAGCAACTGATGTGGGTAGAGAAAATGTATTATATATTCATGTAACACTTATTCCATATCTTGCAAAATCAGGAGAGATGAAAACAAAACCTACTCAGCACTCTGTAAAAGAATTGCTTTCTATAGGAATTCAACCAGATATTTTAGTATGTCGCACCGAGCAACCTATTTCTGAAGATATGAAATATAAAATGGCATTATTCTGTAATGTAGATAAGGATTGTGTTGTACAAAACTTAGATGCAGAGACACTTTATCAAGTACCTTTAATGTTAGAGGAAGAAGGGCTTGCTAAAATTGTATGTAGAAAGTTAGGAATGGACTGTCCAGAACCAGACTTAACGGAGTGGAAAGTCATGATTGAAAAAGAAAGAAATAGAGATAAGGTAACTAAAATTGCCTTAGTTGGTAAGTATGTGGAGTTACACGATGCCTATCTTTCAATTGTAGAATCACTACATCATGCAGGAATTTATCATGGAACGGAAATTGATATTGAATGGATTAATGCAGAGACAGTAACAAGAGAAAATGTGGATGAAATTCTTAGAAGTGCACAAGGTATTTTAGTACCAGGTGGCTTTGGAGATAGAGGTGTGGAAGGAAAAATTGAAGCAATTCGTTATGCGAGAGAAAATAAAATCCCATTCTTTGGAATTTGCTTAGGAATGCAATGTGCAGTAATAGAATATGCAAGAAATGTAGTAGGACTTCAAGGTGCTCATAGTTCAGAGTTGGCTCCGAACACAAAATATCCTGTTATTGATCTTATGCCAGATCAAAAGGACATTGAAGATTTAGGTGGAACAATGAGACTTGGAGCTTATCCATGTGTGCTTAAAGAAGATAGTAATTCATATATAGCATATGGTGAAAAACAAGTGGAAGAAAGACATCGTCATCGTTATGAATATAATAATGAATATAGAGAACTTTTAACAGGTAAAGGTCTAAAAATAACAGGAACTTCTCCAGATGAAAGACTAGTAGAAATAGTTGAGATTGAAGACCATCCATGGTTTGTAGGGGCACAGTTCCATCCAGAATTCTTGTCAAGACCTAATAGACCACATCCATTATTTAAAGATTTTGTTGGTGTAGCTGTTAATCAAGAAATCAAATAAGAAATTCATAAATAGGCTTAAAATCCAAAAAAGGGTTTAAGCCTATTTAGTTTTCCTGATTGTACTATACAATTAGCATTTTAAGTGCGTATATCACCTAATCTTTGAAGGATAGAAATATCCTTGTTTTTTGATAGATCTAACCTTTCGAAAGTTTGTGAAGAACCTACTTTGTTATATACTACCCGAACAACTGGATTAATTAAATCTTGTGCATAATTTTTCTCTACGATGCCAATTGAACCATTACTTAAAAGGACAGCAGCACCTACAGGATAAAAGTTTAAAATACTTTCTAAGGCAGTACGAATTTCTAGATTTAGTTTTTCTTTGTGAAGGGTAACAATGGCTTCATTAATATGCATTGCCTTACGATAACATCTTTCTGTTGTAATGGCATCAAAAACATCGCAGCAGGCAATAATTTTTGCTCCAATATGTACATCCGGACCTTTACCTAAAGGATAGCCAGAACCGTCTTCTCTTTCATGATGGCATAAAACACTTACCTTTGAAATCGCACTAATGGAGGCATCGTTTTTAATGAGGTTATAACCAATAGTCGGATGTTGTTTAACTACCCGAAATTCTTGTTCTGTGAGTTTTCCTTCTTTTGTAAGGATTTCTTTAGGAATAAAAAGTTTACCGATATCATGAAGTAAGCTTCCTACTAAAATATCCTTGATTTGAGACATGGGTAAACTTAATTTTCGGCAAACAATATAAGCCAGCAATGTTACACCAATGGAATGATCATATGTACTTTCATCGTTAGTCTTAATATTAACAACATCATAGACTAAATTTTGATGATTAATACTTTCTATTATCCCTTCAGCGATATAATGAATCCCTTCTGCATTGATTTTCCCTTCGGTTTTAATTTTAGAAATTTCCTCCTTTAAATCTTTAGCAATAAGAGTTCTTTTTTCTTGCGTTATAAGCTCCACTGGTTCAATACCTTCAGATATAGAATCTTCTATGTAAATAGAAGAAATATTATAATCTAAAAGCTTTTGTTTAAAAGATTGTTTATAGATGGTGCTTCTTTTTAAGAGAATAACCCCATTTTCCCTAACAATATCCCGTGCAATAAGTTCCCCTCCTATTAAGCAATCAATAGATACTAATCTCATATATAAACCATCTCCTTCAAAAAATCGACATAATTATATATAATGTACAAAATAATCAGAATAAATTCAATAACAATTTAAAAAAATTCTGATTATTTAATATAATTCTTATATTATCTGAATGGATAAGATTTAATTATAGCTTAATTGCATATAAAAGGGGATGCCATAAACTAATCAAATTGATTAATATGCCACACCCCCCTATGATATTTAGTTTCTAGTATGTTTTGACTTAAGCTTGCATAACTGTTTTGAGTTTTTCTAATCCTAGTATAATAAGAGCACCTATAATAAAGGATATAATATTAAAGGTTTCAAATGTCATTGGAACTTGAGGGGTATCTAAAGTACTTGGGCCCATAATTACAGCATATAGAGAAGCAATCATTAATCCAAATATAAAATATATAAGTTGTGAACGTTTTGTTTTAAGAAGTTTACTAATAATATGAACAACACTTCCTAGGCCTACTAATACTCCGATACCAAATACAATAAGAAGTAAGAAGCCTCCCAGATTAAATTGTGGCATAGCAGGGACATCAGTTTTGCCTAACCAGTTACCTAGAAGATGTTGGGCTAATAAAATAAAATAGTTAATAAAATCTTTAATATTAGTAATGATTGTAGAATAAAGGCCAAAGATAAGAAGTAATGTGGAACCAGAAATACCAGGTAGAACCATAGCAGAGATGGCAATCATGCCAGCAAAGAAAACATATATCCCCATACCAATAGAGAAATTACTATTGGTAGTAGTGGCTATATCTGTTGAAATGTCATTTGATCCAACAGAATTTATTTCTACTTGAGTAGTATCCCCACTAGCGATATCCTTAGTGATTGATGTTTGTATTTTGTTTTTGCTTATTTGATCCATATTTGTCTTAGATATAGGATTAAAATAAGTAATGAGTGCCACAATAGCAAAACCAATTATTAGATAAATAAAATGCTTGTTGTTACCTTTAATAACATCTTTTTCCTCCTTATATATAAGAGGAATAGAAAAGGCAATAAATCCTAAAAATAAAGAACTAATAGCATAGATATGGGTATCTAATATAGAAGAAATAAGCAGGATGGAAATAACCATACCAATGACCCAACCAACACCTATTTTTAATAGAAAAATAAGTGCCTCTTTTTTTTCTGATTTTGAAGAGTGGGAGGTAAGGGCCGTAATGGAATCAATAAACTGATTATAAAATCCCATAACAAAAGCAATAGTTCCACCAGAAACACCAGGAACACTATCGGCGAATGCCATGAACATACCTCGAATTAAGTTAAAAATAATCATAATGTACCTCACTAAAGTTTTATTTTTTGTTTGAAATGTCACATTCTTGTGTTTTACATTAAATTAAGTATATATGAGGGTACAAGGTGAAGCAAGAAAAAATTATAAATTCGTATAATCTAATGAAGAAGTGTAAAAAGATAAACAAGGTGCAAACCATTAATAGTCACATAAATGAGAATGATAAAATTTGCAGCCCATTCACAAAAGGCACAAAGTTCTTTTGTGCTACGCTCTAGAAAGTGAAACAAAAATACTAAAGCTATTCCAGGACAGAATACCTTGATTAATAAGCAAAGATAAGGATTAACAACAATAGAGCGCATAATAGGATTGGCTTCGTAAAAGCCACCTGTTTTTAAGAATGTGTAAGTAAATAATATATCAGTGCAGTTAAGAATATAAAGTACCCAAAACTTATGAATAAGTTTTTGAGAAGTTACGGTATTGGTCAATTTCATAAATACACCTCCTAAGGAGATTATTGACAAAAAAATAGAAATTTATAAACCAAGCTTGACAAGATGAGTTACCCCTTTTAAACTTTGTTTATCAAAGTGTTATAGTAATGGAGGAGAAAATGGAAGGTTCAATCAAAATTATTAATGAGCTTTTAGTAGAATTGTTTAATGATATACTCAATATAGAGAAAGAATCCCTCAAAAATAGTCATTTTAGTGATTTGTCAATTACAGAAATGCACGTTTTAGATGCTATAGGATTAGAAGATAGAACAATGACAGAAGTTGCTAGTCAAATAGGGGTTACAGTAGGGACACTTACTACTTCAATTAATCGTTTGGTGAAAAAAGAATATGTATTGCGAGAAAGGTCAGAAACAGATAGGCGCTATGTACAGATAAAACTTTCTAAAAAAGGGAAATTAGCATATAGAGTACATGAAGCTTTTCATGAAAAAATGGTAAGAACAATGACCGATTGTTTATCTAGTGAAGATAATGAAGTATTAATAGTATCTTTGAAGCGCTTAACTCAATTCTTTAAGGATAATTATAGTGTTTTAAATAGACAAGAGTGCGATAAGAATAAGTAAAGTATATTCCTATAATAAAAGGATAACACTATAGTAGTATGAAAAAAGAGGTGCTACTATGGAAATCAGAAACAAAGAAGAGTTTTTTTATGGGAGTTTAAATAAGAAAAAGTATTTTGAAAGATGGCATATTTACTTAATAGATGCTTTAGGACAGAATACACTTAATATTATGGTAGGTGTTCTAATAGAGGACAAAGAAAAATATGCCTTTATACAAGTAAGTAGTAATATTCCTCAGCTTAATTATAGGATTAAGTATCCAGTAGAAGTGTTCAGCTATACTAAAGATCATATAGTTATTGAAAATAATATTTTATCAAGAGAATATATGCAATTAGATATAAATGAAGGGAAGTTTAGTCTTAAGGGGAAAGTTGTTTTTTCAGGTGGGAAGCAGTTAGAAACAAAGTTTTGGAAACCCGGATTAATGGGGCCTTTTAAGTTACTTCCTTTTTTGAACTCTTATCATGAAGTTTTATCTCTT
>JAEZJJ010000008.1 GCA_023436395.1 Bacillota bacterium
ACTATGTTTTAATTAGGCATATTAGGTGCTGATCACTCTTATTAACTAGTTTGCTACTGCATTCCGTTCTCCAAGGGTATCATCTCCTAACTCATGTACAGTAAGGTTACTTTTTAGATATCTTCTGTACAAGCTTATTATATGTCAACTCATTTTTTTTATACTCATAATAGAACTGTTTTATTTAATTATTATTATTTGCCTTATATGTTCCTTATCTTTAAAATGCTTGTTTACCTCTTAAAAATAACTTAAAATAAAAGAGATTAGCAAATTAAGGAGGTTTATATGGAGCGTTTTAAAAAACCCGTTTTTTTAGTAACCTATGGTTTATTACTTTATTTTTTCTTACTCAGGTTTGATATATTTTCTGATGCAATGTTTAAGCTCCTTGCTCTCATCAAACCATTTATTTGGGGCTTTGCTTTAGCCTATATTCTCAATATACCTTATACCTATTTTTTAAAAAAAGTTTTCAAAGGACATATACGTGATCCTCGTTATCATTTAAAGAAGTCTCTAGCTCTGGTGACTTCCTACTTACTTTTCTTTTTAATCATTGTTTTTATCTTTGCAATGCTTATCCCTCAATTAGCTGAAAGTATTGATATCTTTTTAGCCAACTCCTCAGATTACTATCTGACCTTACAAAATTACCTAATGACTATCGTAAATAGACTTCAGTTAGAGCCTTCCATATGGCAGGAAATCCAAAAGATCACTTCTACTTTAGTAGAGATTCTTAAAGGACTTTTACCTTCTGTAGTAGGTCTTGTGACAAGTACTGCTTCTGGGCTAGTGAATCTATTTTGTACCCTATTTATCTCTATCTATTTTCTAGCAAGTAAAGAAACTTTAATCTCACTTGTTAAACGCAGTTTAGATGCCTTTGCTTCTACAAAGCAAAAAGATAAATTACGTCACATTTTAGAAGTCACTAATCAAACCTTTAAAGGATTTATCATTGGTCAATTAACGGATGCCCTTATTATCGGTATTATCACCTTTATTTGTTCTAGTTTCTTTGGTTTCCCATATCCTATTCTTCTTGGTTTCCTAGCAGGTGTTACCAATGTTATTCCTGTCATCGGACCATTTATAGGTGCTGTACCTTGCGTCCTTATTATTTTAATGGTTGAACCAACTAAAGCCCTTTGGTATATCATCTTTATCACCGTTCTTCAACAAATTGATGGCAACTTTATTTGTCCAAAAATAGTTGGAGATTCTACAGGCTTAGATGGGCTTTGGATTTTATTAGCTGTTATTGTAGGTGGTGGTTTCTTTGGCATCGTAGGTTGCCTATTGGCAGTCCCTCTATGTGCTATTGCCTTCAAGCTCTATGAAGAATTTCTTACTAAGCGCTTAGAAAAGGCTACATCTCACGCTCCTGCTAAACCTAGAAATAATCCTTTAAAGCATTAATAGGCATAAATAAAAGGTAGATTAAGGGTCTACCTTTATTATTTATGCCTACTTTTATTTATGTCTTATTCCATTTGAATCTCTATAACTAGCTAACAAACAAATTGTTTGAACTCTTCTAAATTTTCCCATCTATAATCCTTTGATAATTGCCTTGCTGATACCATGTATTTAATTCTTTAGCACGTAATACCGTCCATGGATGGGTTTGATATAAAGAGCAAAGCACCTTCACTACCTTATTATAGGCTTCTGAGTCTAAACTCTCAAATTGATCTACTTGCTTTAAGAAATCTGCTTCATTCATAGAATCATAAAACTGCGGTGGATAACCTGCACATTTCATAAGCGCCCTGATAGCTGCCACGTGGTTTTGGCAAACCAATAGCCCTGCTCGATCTGCTGTAAGCTCAGATTTTCTATACCAGTTATATAAAGAGATCTGGAGCCCTGCACCAATAATACCCCCTATACCTAGAGTCATCTGTGCAGCAATCTCTCCTAGATACGGTAAGGCTTGTCCGATCATATGATACATTAAATGTTGACTTTTAATATGTCCTACTTCATGTCCAATAATAAAAAGTAGTTCTTCATAATCTAGTAAGCTCAAGCATCCAGCGTTGAGTATAATAACGGGGTTTTCAACGCCTGTTGTACACCCATTAATTTGAAACCCTTGTTGTATGTAAATTTCAGGGATTTTATCTACCTCTAAAATACGACAAGCCATTTGAACTGCCTCATAAACATAAGGCATATTATGGGGTGTCACCTTGATATTACTACCTGTATATTGTACCTTGATAAAACGTTCAATATCATATTCTATAAATAACTTAAGCGGTGCTTCTAGCATCTTATTCCCACGCAAGGCTTCTAAAAGGCGGTAGTCATCAGGATGTTCATATTCTTTTGCTGCTAAATGAGAAAGTACCTTCTTTTTTCCTGTTGCTTGTAAAGACTGTTCACCTTCCTCTGAAAGAGACAGTGTAAGTTCTTTAATAAATTTTATAAGGTATTCCTCAGGAACTATGATTCCGCGAATAGTTGTCCACTGATTTTCTTGGTTTCTATTTTGAATATACCGTATACGTTCCTTTGTAAAAGCTTGTTCTATTGTAGCAATCTTTTCTTTTGAGAGTTGTAATAGCTCTCCCCATTTATTCTTAAATAAACTTGCCCCCAAATTACCTTTTAACTTTTGATATAAATAACCATAACTATATAGCATGATGCTCTGAGGCTTAGAAAGTTGTTTGCAAAGAATCTCCACTTTATATTTTCCCTCTATAATAGTACCAAAAGATAACTCTTTAAAGACTTCTTGCTCACAGGCAAGATTTAATAACTCCTCTTGGTCTTCCTTTTCTACTAATTGATATAGGATACATAATAGACTATAGTAATTCATATTCTCCCCCTACCATCCCCATGGTCCAAATCCAGGCGCAAATGGTGTTATTTTTTCTCTATTTTCTTCTAGGCTAATGGTTTCACACACCCCTATTTTTTCTCCCTTGCCTAACTGAAAAAGTTGTTGTTGTTCCTTTTTTTCTTTTTGCTTTGAAATAGTCTCATCGATTTCCATAAGCTCTGTAAATAGATTCATTGCATCACTACCTTTGTTTAAAAAATTTTTCTATAGTGATTATACCATATTGCCAGAAGTTATATTCAATATATTCTGATAAAAATAAGCACTACCCTATTAAAATACTAGTAGGTAGTGTTTATTTTTATTATATTAAGCTTTTGTAATTTCAACATTCTTATAAAAATGCTTAAGAATTGCTTCATATGTATAGCCAGCCTCTACCATCCCTTTCACCCCATCTTGACTCATTCCCACACCATGCCCAAATCCACCACCACATAAAACCACCTGTTTAATCTCTTTTTCTTCTCCATAAGTGATTTCAGGTACAAAAAAGGCACTTGGTAAAAGGGACATTGGCTTCGTTACACTACCATCTCCTCTAATGACTTCTACTCCTGGGGTTCCCATTCCTGCTAGCAAACTTCTAATCATATATTCTGTAGAAACTTTAATCGTAGCCTTGGAGCCCTTTATAACGAGGCTCATAATATTCCCTCCAGCCCCTCGTTCTACTACTTCAATGGATCGTACTTCTCCAATAGTGGTTATGCCTTGACTTTCCCATTCTTTATCTTTTTGTACCTTAATATAAGTAGGATAAGCCTGACTTAATTGACCTATACCACTATTAATCAGAGTAGTAAGTTCTTCTCCTGTGAGTTTAACCTGCCACCTAAACCAAGGTGAGGTTTCATCAAAGGCTTCTATTTCATCAGGTGTTAATTTTAAAAATTTGGCAACGCTATTTTCATCTTTCATATCAGAAATCAATGCTTCCCCTGTATACTGCTTTTCTGCAACCATATAAGGTGGTGTCTGACTTGGGAAATTCTCTCCTGCTGCCCATACTTCACCATAATTAGCTGTATAACCACAAGAGGTTGCAAAAAATTTGCTATACACTAGCTCCCCTTGATATTTAAGCACCTTGCCTTCTGTAGCCGCTGCACCCGCATAAGCCAACTTATTAGGGGCTATATTATTATAAACTTGGGAGGCTGTGGTATCATCTATTTGAGCCCCATACTGAATAAATTTACTACTTTGCTTACTTGCTTCAGCATAAGTTCTAGCTGCTACAGCCTGTACCTTTAAGGCTTCAATCCCATAACTGGTTGGCATCTCACTTGGAATGACACCTGCCACATAATCTTCTATATTGACACCATTTACTATCTGATAGCCCTCTGTCTCCTTCGTCACCTCTATATAACCTTTATATTGGGGAAAACCTTGACTTTTACTGAATGTTAAAATTTTCATTGTACTATCCTCTTTAGGAATAAGCCTTAGTACATTACACCCTTCCTTCCACTTAAAAGCCTCACTATCCCATGTCTGTCCTGCTGGTAATACAGTCGTCTGCTGATCATAGAGAAGGTCATAATTCGAAGTACTAATGAGTTTGACTTTCTGATGGATATAAGACCCCTTTTCATCTGTCAGCACTACCCTTAAGCCTTCTTCATTACTTCTTCCCACCACTTGTAGTGCAATGATTTCATTCCCTTCTTTTTGATAAGCCACTTGGGTACCATAAGGTAACTGTTTAATAGAAGTGTAGGTTCCTAAATCTGTCTTATCCGTAATGGTAATATCCTTATATTGAAAAGTTCCTGCTTTTTCTAAGGTAACGGTGTCCTCTGTCACCTTTTTGATCCTATCCTTTTCTCCATAAACTTCTGGTTCATAACTGACAATACCTTCTCCATTTACTGTTAACTTACCCGTGGTCCCTGCTTGCGTAAGGGCTATCCCCTTGTTTTGTAGGGCTACAGAATTCCCTGACACATTAATCACCACATGTTGGTCATCTACAGATTCAATTGTACAATCAGTGAGAACTGCCTGCTCACTTTCTATCTTCATTACCCCTAATATTTCCTGATCTCTTACAGCTACTTGAATGGTTTTATTTTTAAGAGGTTCCAAAATAAGGCCTTTAAAAATAAATACACCTTGATCTGTTATAACTTGCCAAGCACCTATTTGACCATCTGATGGTGTAGCTAAAATAGTTAATGTGAGATACTTAATATGTACATCCTTTTTAGCCCTATTCATCGCCTCTAAATAGGTTGCAATGACTTCATGAATATTTAAAGTTCTAAGTTCTTGATTACTTTCTACAACGACTTTATAGTTATTCCCTACGACTTCTTCTAAAACCTTATTAAGTATGTCTTGATTAACCATCTGAAGTGCTTCCTTTTCCTGTAAAGACTTAATACCTTTCTTTTCTAAAGTCTGATAATAGGAGGTATACCAGCTTTCACTAGAGGCTTCTTCTTGACTGCGAGTAGCCTCATCTTCATTCTCTTCTCCCAATGTACAAGCTAATAACTTTGCCATATTAGCTTGGGTACAGGGTACTTCATATAAGGTACTTTCCTCCCTTACTACTTCTTGATGTTGACTAAAGACTTCTGGCAAAAGTTCTCTGCCTATCAAGCTATACCATAGCACTACAATAAATAAAACTGCCCCTAATGTTGCATTATTTCTTTTTCCTCTTATTCGCTTATGATAACGTCTAGTATGTTGCTCTTTTATGCCCATTATTTGCCTCCTTAGCGACTGTTTATACTATAGTCTATGCCCGCTTGTCTTATGGAAGAACAAAATAAAAGTGCCTAAGCTTAAATACTTAGGCACTCTATTTATGACTTGCACACTGGGCACATAATCCTTTAATTTCTATATGATGTTCAGTTACCACAAAACCCGTTTCTTTATTTAAATGTCTAGTGAAATTTTCCACGGGACATTCATCAATCACAATATGTTTATGACACGCTACACACTCCACTTCATGAGCATGTTGATGCCTTTTCAGTTCAAAATAAACTTTTCCACCTGGTACCCCTGTTCTGGTCAGTACACCTTTTTCAGTTAATGTACCTAAAGTTCTATATACAGTAGAAAAATTAATACCCTCTTTGGTATCAATTGCCTCAAAAATCTCTTCAGCTGTAATAGGTTCCTTACTTTTCTCCAAAACAGCCACTATAATTTTTCTCTGCTTCGTTACTTTTATGCCCAAACTAGCTAATAGATCTTTTTCCATATTTATCCCTCTTTTATCAAGTACTCTATTGATCCGCTAAAAGATTATTTGTAATAATAAGCCACATATCACACCACTACCATATAATAGGCTAAGAATCTTAATATTCTGCATTAAAGGTTTATTAGCTTTAAACAGAATAACAAGCCCCATACCAGCTCCTGTCATTAGCCCTGCAATAAGGGATCCAAAGCTTAAATTTCCCACAACATACATTTCTGTAAGTACAATAGAAGCGGCACAATTAGGAATAAGCCCTACTAATGCTGCAAGTACTGGCTGCCACATACTATTGGATAATAAAATCTGACTTAAAGAATCTTCTCCAATCCCTTCAATTATAGCATTAAGGATAAGATTAATCACTAAAATAAACATGAAAACTTTTAAAGCATGCAAGGCTGCATTTGCCCATATTCCCCTATTATGATTATGATGGCATCCACATTCATGATTGTGGCAATCTCCTTCTTTGGTTCCTTGACTCGTCTCCACTAATTCCATCGTTACTTTAGACTTCCCTGTTAGGTTCATCATATAATCTATTGCTACCCCTAATATAATGGCAATAACAAACTTAATTCCCAGTACTAAACCTACACTTTTAAGCATTCCAGGATGAGCAAGCAAAATAGGAATTGCTTCATCAGAAGTAGAAATAAAAATGGCAAGGAGTGTCCCTAGTGTAATCATTCTTCTACTGTATAAATTAGCTCCTACTACAGAAAAGCCACATTGTGGTAAACACCCTAACGTACTCCCCACAACTGGCCCTAAACCTTTTTTCAAAGCTAATTTCTTATATAATGTATTATTCCCACTACTCTCTAAATACGCAATGAGTAAATAAACTAAAAATAAAAAGGGTAATAGCCTAACACTATCCATTAAAGCATCTATTATTAATTCCATAAGACCTCCTATATGCAAATAACTTGCAACTATATTGCCATTATAAATTAATTGCAAATCATTTGCAATATGTTTTTAAGACTAACACGAATCATCACATGCTTTAAGTGCCACTTGTAGGCTATTATCTATTAGTTCCTCTTGGTGATGAGTTTTCACTGCTTCCAAAAACAAAGGTGCATAACTACCTAATTCTTGTAGCATCTGATAGCCCATTTCCCCATGCTGATAATAGCATTTTACAATCTTTAGTTTGCTCCAATATCTTATACGTCCCTTAGTGATCCCATCTAACAAAACGATAATACTTTTCTCTATGGGGTTAAGAGGATACTTACTCTTGCCTACATCATGCAGTAAACCTAACCGAATATACTCTTCTACTTGATGTTGTGGGCTTTGTTTGCTTAATGCATACGCCACTCTCACACTATGTTTCTGCTCATAAACTCTAAGCTTCCAAAAAAGTCCTTGTTCTATTACGGATAAATGACTTTCTATAAATTGTACTTCTTCTTCAGTCAACCTTGCTGTTATTGCCCAAATAAATTGCTTAATACGGTAAAACATATGATACTCCCTTCTTTATTGTATTATGCTTTTTTTGTTTTATGTACAATTAAGTATTTTTATATTCCTTATCAAAAAAAGCATCAACCTATACAAGGTTGATGCTCTTACAATGCCCAAAATGCCGGTCCTGCGATTTTGACGCCCTAGACTAATCTAGGTGGGTACCATTCTTACTCATTCTGCCTTCCACTGCCCATAGGGAATTATGTTGCGGCCTGACATAGCTAGTAAGGAAATCTAGTTCCCCTGCATAATTTGTAGGTTCAAAATAACAGGTTGTCGTACACCCCAGGTAATTTGTCTTTTGTTACCCTTATTATATCATTTTCAACTTTTTTTGCAAGGGTATTTTCTTCCTATTTTTTTCCAATCTCTTCCTATCTTTTTATAGCAACTCATCACTATAAGTAAAAATCAGAACTGTTTTCATGCCTTTCTTCATTATTTACTAGAACGTTTTTTAACACGTTTTAATCTAAAGAAATCTTCTCTTTCTTTCTCTTCTAAAGCTTCTTGTATATATTTAACTTGTTCCTTATACTTAGGAATTTGAATATGTTGAAGCGCATTTGTTCTTTTTTGGGTTTTTTGAATTTCTTTTGCCAACTTAAATACAGAATTGTCTATCTCTGCAAGTTCATACATCATATAACGCACAGCTCTAAAACGTTCTGCTGCTACATCTAAGGCAGGATTAGTATTATGGAAGCCATAAGTCGGTCTTATAGGTTTCTTTTCATACTTAATCATAGGAACATCCACACCCATTACACTCTTTAAAAGAATTTCAAATTCTTCATCTTTAGGAATACTACGCACTATATTTTCTACATTCTTAATTCCTGATGTAATATTAACATTTTGTAGCTGATTATAAGCTTCTTGTATCGTAGTATAAATTTCACTTTGGATTGCTTTTGCTCTATCCACTAAGCTCATCATTTCTTTAATCAAAACATTTCTCTTTTTATCTAAAAGCTCAAATCCTTTGTTAGATAGATCAAGGGCAGCTTTAGCCTTAATAAGGTTGGATTTAGTAGGTGCAATGAGAACAGCCATAGCTTACCTCTCCTTTCCACCTTTATAATACTTCTCTAAGATTTCTGGTTCCACACGGTCAAGCTCTGATTTAGGCAGTACAGATAAGATTTCCCAACCTAAATCTAGGGTTTCTATAATCGTACGATTTTCACGAGCTCCTTGTGCAACAAATTTTTCTTCAAAGGCTCTACCAAAGTTCAAATAAAGTTTATCTGTATCTCCCAAATCATCTTCACCTATAATCTGCGCTAGTGAACGTACATCCTGCACCCTTGAATAAGATGCAAAAATTTGATTGGAAAGAGCTGCATGGTCTTCTCTTGTATAGTTTTCGCCTATACCGTCTTTCATCAGACGAGAAAGTGAAGGTAGTACATCAATAGGTGGATAAATACCTTTTTGATTAAGTACACGATTGAGTACAATCTGTCCCTCGGTAATGAATCCTGTTAAGTCTGGGATAGGATGTGTAATATCATCATTTGGCATTGTTAAAATAGGAATCAACGTAATAGTTCCTTCTTTTCCTTCTAGCATACCTGCTCTTTCATAAATGGTGGATAAGTCACTATAGAGATAACCTGGATAACCTTTACGAGAAGGTACTTCTCCACGGGTTGAAGACATTTCTCGAAGTGCTTCGCTATAGCTAGTCATATCTGTTAGTACAACAAGTACATGCATATTTTGCTCAAAAGCAAGATATTCTGCTGCTGTAAGGGCACATCTTGGTGTGGAAATTCTTTCTGTAATAGGGTCATCTGCTAGGTTCAAATACATAACAACGTGATCCAGTACACCTGCAGCCTCAAATGAGCGTGTAAAGTAAGCCGCATCATCATGACGTACACCCATAGCACCAAATACAACGGCAAAATTATCTGCATTAGCTCCTTCAATTTTAGCTTGTTGAACAATCTGAACAGCTAATTCATTATGTGCAATACCATTTCCCGAGAAAATAGGTAGTTTTTGGCCACGAATCAGTGTCATTAAGGCGTCAATTGCAGAAATACCTGTTTGAATAAAATTTCTTGGATAACGACGTGCTACTGGATTAATAGGACGTCCATTGACATTATATTTTTCCTTTGAAACAATCTGATAAGCCCCATCTACAGGCTCACCAATACCATTAAAAGAACGTCCTAATATTTCTTTAGATAAAGGAAGTTTGAGAGGTTCTCCAGTGAATTTAATAGAAGTATTACCTGTAGAAATACCTGCTGTTCCTTCAAAAACCTGAACAACAACTGTCTTGCCTTCTACCTTGATAACTTTCCCTTTTCTCATTTCCCCATTATCTAATTTAATGTGAACCATTTCATCATAGGCAACATCTTCTATATTGGAAAGGACAATAAGGGGTCCTTCTACTTTGTCTAATTTTAAGTATTCTCTTCTCATATTTTTCCCCTCCCCTTATTGATACTTTTTCATTAATGCATCATAATCATTAACAATACGTGCTCTAAGTTCATCTAAAAGTTCAATATGGTCATTTGGAATATCATATTTCATTTTAACAACATCCTCAAATACTTGTTCTTTACGTATAGTAGATAATGGAATACCCATTTTAACGCATTTTAGTGCATTTTCGTATAAGTCATTGATAACATGTAACATTTTATACTGTTTTTCAAGACTTACATAGGTGTCATCTTTATGTAGGGCATTTTGTTGTAAGAAGCCCTTCTTAATGGTCCTTGCAATTTCAAGAATCAAACATTGATCATTAGGAAGAACATCTTCACCTACTAATTGCACAATCTCATTTAACTTCTCTTCTTCTTGTAATAAACGTACCATTTTAGCACGTAAAGTAAGCATATCTGGTGCTACATTTTCACTATACCAACTTTCTAGTATAGAAACATAACTGCTATAACTTGTTAAGTAGTTAATTGAAGGATAGTGTCTTGCATAAGCTAGTTTCTTATCTAGGGCAAGGAACGCACTTACGAAACGTTTTGTATTTTCTGTTACAGGCTCTGAGAAATCTCCACCTGCTGGTGAAACAGCACCAATAATGGTAACAGATGCTTCTTCTTGTAATCCTAAAGTTTCTACACAACCAGCTCTCTCATAGAATTGGGCAAGTCTTGAAGGAAGATATGCTGGATAGCCTTCTTCTGCTGGCATTTCCTCAAGTCGTCCTGAGATCTCACGCAATGCTTCTGCCCATCTAGAAGTAGAATCTGCCATAATTGCCACATCATAACCCATATCTCTGAAGTATTCCGCCATGGTTATACCTGTATAAATACTTGCTTCACGAGCTGCTACTGGCATGTTAGAAGTATTGGCAATTAATATGGTTCTTTCCATTAAAGGACGATTGGTACGTGGGTCAATAAGTGCCGGAAATTCTTCCAAAACGTTGGTCATCTCATTCCCACGTTCACCACATCCAATATAAACAATAATGTCTGCATCACTCCACTTGGCAAGTTGATGCTGAGTAACTGTTTTCCCTGTTCCAAATCCTCCAGGAAGACCTACCGTTCCACCTTTAGCAACCGGGAAAAAGGTATCTATAACACGTTGACCTGTAATAAGTGGTTTATAAATAGGCATTCTTCTGTGAATAGGCCTTGGTTTTCTTACTGGCCATTTTTGTACTAAGGTTAGGTTGATTGTTTCACCATTAGCTATTTCTAGTACGACAATTGGATCATTGAGACAATATTCTCCACTTGGCTTAACTTCTACAACTTTCCCTTTTACATAAGGAGGTACTAGGATTTTATGAAGGATGCTTTGAGTTTCTTGTACCGTTGCATAAACCATACCACCACTTAATTCTTGACCTAATTCTGCAGTAACTGTTACTTCCCATATCTTCTCTTCATCTAATGAAAGTAAACCTATACCTTCTGGTATAAAATCACTAGAGATTTCTTGTATTTTCTTTAATGGCCTTTGGATTCCATCAAACATATTACTGAGCATACCAGGCCCTAAGCTTAATGAAAGAGGAGCACCTGTGGGGTTAATACATTCACCAGCTCTAAGCCCTTCTGTTTCTTCATAAACCTGAATTGTTGCCACATCTCCTTGCAAAGAAACAACTTCTCCTATAAGCTGTCTTTCTCCTACTGTTACCATTTCATTTACTTTAAAATCAGCCATTCCTGAACCTTTAACAACTGGACCATTAATGAGTTCTACTATACCAAACCCACTATTCATTTGTTTCACCCACCTCTCCAATTGCTAATGTGATTTTTTCAACAATGCTATCTTTATTCTCTTCAAGCATCCCACGGATACTTTGATCAACGCGCATATTTAATGATGAATCTTCTATGATAAATCCACCTATAATCTCTTCACTTGTTTCTTTAAATGAAAGCTTTTCAGAAGAAACGCCTAAGGCAATTAATTGTTCTAAAATAAATGCCTTATTTATTGTAAAATCATTTGATGTAACAAATACTACTAATGGATTAGTATAATCCTTTAAAAAATCCAGTTCAGAAACACGCTTTGAAAGATAAACTTTGTACTCAGGTGTTAAAACAAATTCCTTTATACGTTCTTCAAGAGCAGTCATAAAGCGCTCTACCACTTTTTCTTTTGTCCACATTGCTTCTTTCTTACTGGTTAGCTTACCCTTACTTATAAGTTCTATTTTCTTACTCTCTGCCTTTCTTCTAGCTTGCTCAATAATGTCACATGCTTCTTTATCTACACGAAACTTACTTTCTGCACTAGCCTTTTGATATTCCTTTTCTAATTCATAGAACTTTTGTTCCATTTCATCCTTAATATCTTGATGTAATAACTTTGAAAATAACGTCAGTTTTTGTTCAATCGTAACCATTCTTCTCACCCCTATATGCGAATGCCTACAGACTCTCTTACATAACTTGTAATAATATCAGAGCCTCTAGTGGTACCATGTCTATCTGGAATTTCTATTATTAATGGTTTTTTATACTTAATCTTATAATTCATAATTTCATCATGAGCTAAATCAACAATTTTTTCAGTAAGAATAATGATTCCTATCTCCGTATTATCAATTGCTTTTTTTAAGCTTTCTAACACTTCTTCTCTATCATGGAGCACAATGCCATCAATCCCTGCAAGTCTCATTCCAACTAAGGTATCATGATTATCGCTAATTAAAAAAGATTTCACATGCTTCTACCTCCTTATTTTATAAAATCAAGAATGAAGAAGGTGAAATTTATACAAATAAAATTAAGATAGAAATAATCATACCGTAAATAGCAATACCTTCAGCCATACCTACAAAGATTAATGTTTTACCTAAAACACTAGAGTCTTCTGATACTGCACCAATTGCAGATGAACCAACTGAACCAACTGCTACACCTGTACCAATGGTTGCAATACCTGTACTAAGTGCTGCTGCTAAATATTTAAAACCTTCACCTAAAGTCATACCAGTTGATGCAGCATTATTGGCTGTTTCTGTTGCTGCTGCTAATACGACTTGATCTGCACCTACTACAACAAAAGCCACTACAGTTGCTGCAAATAGACCTACAGATGTTAAGAGTTGTGTTCTTAAATTTCCTGTTCTATTACTTTTCATTGTTTTTACACCATAAAGAATTGTTCCTACTACGATCATTGTTGATAAAACGATTATTACTTGCATCATTATCATTCATTCCTTTCATGAATATAAATTTATTTTTCTAAATTAATAGGCTCATAGGCTACGCCATCTCCACTAAAATATTTACTAAACATTTCATAGTATTGGAGCCTTAGCCCTTGAATAAATACAACTAATCCTTCTAAGGTTAAGATGAGGACATTCCCAAGTATTAACATAAATATCTTTAATGGGGTATTGGGCATCATCCTTGCCATCACCGAAAAAGCCATAAATAGTCCCGCATGGTTAAGTGCAAATGCACCCACACGAATAAAAGAAATTGCATTACTTAAAGTTGAAAGTATTGTTTCTACTCCTTCGAATCCACTCTCAATAAAATAGGATCCTTTTTCTCCATGTATAAGAGGACGTTTTCCCTCCATCAAATGGGCTAATGGTTCTTTGAAAACCATAACTACTAACATGATGAGCATCACAAATATCGGAATATATACTGGAACTGGGATAACATTAACTAAACATAAGGCTACTCCAATAAGTCCTACAAAAAACATATAGCCTGCTATACCATTTTTTCCAAAAAAAGCTTGCTCTAAATCCTTTCTTTTAAGGGCATTAATAATACCTATTAGAAAAGATACGGTAAGTACTGCTACACCAAATGCCACACCTACAATAAGAATAGGCATAATATTTACCTTATTCAAAGGTCCACCATGAAAAAGTGCAAATTTTGAAATGCATTCCACATCCTCTAATCCAAAAACACTCCCATAGACAAATCCAAATACCATGGAAGTACCGCCTAAGCGCTTAAGGATTCCACCTGCTACTCCCATCTTCTTACTAATGAAGATGCCTGCTAAAAAGTATATAAAACCTTGACCAACATCTCCAAACATAATACCAAACATCAAACAGAAAGTAATAGCTAAGAATGGAGTAGGATCTATCTCACCATATGTTGGCAAACCATATAATTGCACAATAAGCTCAAATGGCCTAAAAAACCAATTGTTCTTCAATTTTGTTGGTGGTGTTAAATCGTTATCGAGTTCCTTAGGCTTCTTTGCCATCATGACATACTTATCAGTCACATCACCAATTCGCTCCTCTAGCTTGCGATAATCTTTAGCTCTAATCCAAGCTGAAATGACAAATACATTATTTCCTCTAAAAACTTGCTTTTTAAGGTCAATTATTTTTGTTTCTAGCTTAATCCTTGTGTAGATTTTATTTAAAAGAAGAATAAGTTCTCCTTTGTTTTCAAAAATATCCTTTTCTAATCTTTCAATCTGTTTCTTAAAAATATCAATCTTTCTTTCATTTTCTTTTCGACAATCAATAACGTCTCCTTCTAATTGACACTGAACTTCTAATGGATGCCAATTTAAGGACTTTAATATTTTTTGCGTTTCTTCTTCTAGTTGCTTTAAATAAAAAATAATATAAATATCTTCTCTTGAGTCCTCTAGTTCTCCTATTTCAAAAATAAGGGCACTAATATTCTCTTGGTTCTTCTTAATATGTACTCTATTGTCCTTTGAAAGCATTCCCACTTCATAATTAAAGTAATTTAATTGATTAAGTTTTGAAAAATCAATTTGTTTATTAATTGAACATAAATTTTGATTAAGCACTTGGAGGGTTTTCATCTGCTCTCTTTTTTCATTAATGGCTACAACATTGTGCCCAATACTACTGTGTATGTTATCATAATCCTCTAATGCCTGCTCTTTCGTATAGAACTTAATGTCTTCCTTCACAAAATACATAGGTAAATGTAAGTCTGTAGCCATTGTCTCTATATTAGCTAAAATAGAAAAGTACTTATTCTCAAATTCAGCGTAGTTCTCCTCTTTAATGGCATCACTAGTTAGAAGCATCGCTTCATACTCATGCATTAAATAATTGTTATCGTACATTTGACTATGGCTTAAGTTTAAATGTACCTTCTCACATAGTACTAATTCCTGAAGTATTGCATACTCTTGATCTAGGGCGCCTACTAGACTTAAGAGTTTCATTTTCTCAATAGCCATGTGCAAATTCCTCCGCTCATTATATTGTGTGAACTAAATACTTCCTTAGTTCATTTTCTAATAAGGCGTATCTTACACCTTCTGTTAATGCTACTAAATCCTTTACTTCTATCTGTAAAGTATAAATGTAGGCAATAGCTGCTTGAACACTTTCACCTTCTCTTCCCATTTGCCCTATATACCTCAGTAAATACTTATCAGTTCTGCAATCGATAAAGGCATCTTCCCCATCTTTAAATAAAGCATAACCTAAATATTCTTCTATCTTATTCATTAACTCATCTATGTTATTTGTATAGCTTAGTTTTTTTAACTTTTTATAGGTTAATTTATTACCACAAGGTAAACTGTAAATCAATATTTCTTCTGGTGAAATATCATAATACTTATTGGCTCTATAAATCCATTGTGCATTAATGAAATCTGCCTTTGTACCAATCATCTGCTTGGCTAAAACTTCATCTACTTTATTAAGTTTACTAGCTCTTTCCATAAGCGTTTTATAAAATAAAATATAGAGCTGCATCTCCATATGGAACTCTCTTTTATCCATGTCCTCTTGTGTCAGATTCTTAATTGCACTATAATAGACAGTTCCCTTTAATGCATCTATAAATTGATTGACGGTGCTACAAGATAAGAGTTTATTATACTGTGATATTCCCCACTTTTCAGAATGAACAAAAAGACTTCTTGCGGATTCTAAATCTTCATTTCTAGAAATACTTCTAAGCAATAGCTGCAAATCACTAATTTCATATTCCATTAGAAAGGTTTTAAAAAATTCCTTATAGCTTCCAGAAAAATAATGTAGCATTACTTCTATTTCTTTTACGATATAACCTTCTAACATCATTTCTAAATCAGCCCGGTGTAATTCTTCCCCTTTGTGATTTTCTATAATTGCTTTATAACCATCTCTCTTTTTTAAGAAATCAATCATCTGGTTAATGTGATTAAATTCAACAACCTTTCCCCATTCATTTTTTGAAAGAAGTACTCTTCGCTTACTGTGAATTTTAGTATTGATGGCTCTATAGGCAGCAAAAGGATTCATTGTTATCCCTCCACAACTACGAGTTCTTCAAATACTTGCTTTAATAAAGCTTCTTCAACTTGTAAATAGTGATTTTCAACAGCAAGTGAAACCTTTTTACACTTCTCTTCTTCTAAATGATGTCTAGTCATACCAACAGCAACAATTTGCTCATAAACTTCTTTTGCTTTTTCTCTTGCTTCTGCTAGTGTACTTTCTTTATACTCTTGGATTTGCTTTTCATATTGCTCTTTTTTTAATCTTAAAGCTTCTTCGTTCCCTCTTCTGGTATTGAATGCAACCGTGTCGATTTGAACAATTTGCTTAATAATATCTTCCATAATAATCCCTCACTTAAAGTAACCTTCATACTGGTTTACCTTGTTATTTGACCTATTACTTTTATTATTCTATCACTTTATTTTTAAAAATAAAGATATATTTTCATTATACAGATTATAATAAAAAAAAGCTAATTTCAATTTTTTTACAATATAGCATAATCCATAGTTTAGAAAGCATTTATTTATATAAAATTTTAATCTATTTACATTTTATCTTTTAAAAATTATCGATTATATCTATATTCAGCATCCTTGAAGAATACTTTTTGTGCATTATTAGAGATTATTTTCATTTTCTTCATTAATGAACTTCTATAATCTTTAATTTTTTCTTAACACAAAAAGCACTTATTCCACAATATTATTTGTAGAATAAGTGCCTTTTTTACTCCGCTACCTTTTCGGACTTTAAACGAGTCAAAATACCCTCTAAATCCTTTTTATTATTTCCAAATATCATTAATTTGGTATAGTTATAACTGTCTATCTCTTTAGTTAGTGTCATGGTAACCGTTGTCTTTAAACGACCTTCTTTAATCTTTAACTCTTCAATATCCCCTTGTTTTACTTGATACCCTAAGTAACTTATACGACTTGCTTCTTCTGTAAAAAAAACTGAATAAAAACTATTAATAATTGTAAAGCCAATCACTAAAATGGTGATCAGAATACTATCCTTATTAATAGGTCTTCCCCCTATTATAGCAACTCCATTAATCGCTATTGTCGTTACTATGCAGGCTGTACTTACAGTAGTAAAGAAATCCTTTTTTATAGAAAATATTGATTTACAATCTTTATATTGATTCTTAAATCTTCTAGCACTTATTGTATTCATTAATCGCAGTGCAATAACTAATACATAAATAATTGCTATTAAATAGTAAGACCACTTAATATCCATCCTAGACTCCTTCCTGCATAAAATGCACTTTACTTTTCAGGATTTTAAAAATAACTGCTCATACGAGCAGTTATTTTCCACAGCATTGTTTATATTTTTTCCCACTTCCACATGAACATGGTTCGTTACGACCAATTTTTTTAGCTTTAACAACTGTTTTAGTTTTGTTGTATTCTCTTTTAACTGTTTCTTTTTCTTCAGCTGTTAAAAGTGTTTCCCATTGTGGTAAACCATAAAGCCACTCAGCTTTAGCATCTAACATATTCCAATATAATTTTTTAAGGTCAAATTCTAATCTTACAACTGACTCTCCAGTGAAATCAGTTAAGTCATATTCACCATTTACTAAACTTGTATTGATCCCATCAACAAACCCTAAAAACTCAACTTCATCCATATTAAAACGTTTACCAAGTTCAGCAATAGTACCTTCTACAACTTCTTCAACATTAGAAAGAAGATAACTATATACATCTCTCTCTCTACCTAAATAGTTTTCTACTACTTTTTTGTATTCTTCTACAGATCTTTCTTTTGCATCTTCACCGTAATTATTCCATAATTCAAATAATGTCATTAGTATTCTCCTTTTCTTACTTTCAATATGCGCTTAGGATATCAACCACACTAAAACTATTGGCCTATCTATATGCTCTCTATGTTCCCCTAGCAATCATTATGGTAATATCAAACCCTAAGACGGTCACATTTAAAAAGCATCTGTAGCTCCTATTAGCTACTATTACTCCATTAGCATAACTATTATACATTATTTCTGTACTTTTTACCACTCCTTATTTTTATATACAATATATAAAAATAATTATAATATTCATTCAGAAATCTATTTCAAAAATTCACTTACAACTTGTTTCATCTCTTTTACTGCACACACTTTATCATGTTTAATAGGCCTTGTTGCAATTTGATCCATTGCCTTAGGCATGTTTCCTTTAATAAGAGTATGCATTTCTTCTAATAAAGTAAAGTCATTAACCCCTTCATATTTTGTATCAATTGCACTCATTACACTACCTGTAAATTTATAAGGACTAGCTGTTGACACAACTACTGTTGGAGTTGTATCTGCCGTTTCTTTTACATAGGTATCATAAACCGCATAAGCTACTGCTGTATGAGTATCCATTAGATAGTTTTCTTCTTTATAAAGTTTTTGAATATAAGCTCTTGTCATTTGATCATCTGCATAACCACCATAGAAATCTACTAAGTTCGCCTTCATAGCTTCAGATATGGTATATTTGCCTTCTGTCTTTAAGGCATTCATTAAATCGCACACTACCTCTGAACGTTCTCCACTAATATGGTAGAGCAATCTTTCTAGATTACTAGAAATTAAAATATCCATAGAAGGTGACTCTGTCAGATGGAATTCTCTATTTCTATCATAGGTTCCTGTTTGTAAAAAGTCAAAAAGCACCTTATTAGTATTAGAAGCACAGATGAACTTATCAATTGGAAGTCCCATTTGTTTTGCATAATAAGCTGCAAGAATATTACCAAAGTTACCTGTTGGTACAACCACATTCATTTTTTCTCCAGCTTTAATTTTTCCAGCTTTCATCATCTTCCCATATGCCGCAAAATAATAGGCTACTTGTGGCACAAGTCTACCAATATTAATAGAGTTTGCAGAAGAGAATTTGTAATTTTTAAGTTCTAGCTCTTTCGCAAATTCCTTATCTGCAAAAATTTCTTTAACTGTTGTTTGGCAATCATCAAAATTACCTTCTACACCTACTACTAAAGTATTGGCACCTTCTGTGGTGAGCATCTGACGTTTCTGTACTTCACTTACACCATCTTGTGGGAAGAATACAATAATCTTAGTACCCTCTACATTTGCAAAGCCCTCTAAAGCAGCTTTCCCTGTATCTCCTGATGTTGCAGTTAAGATAACAATATCTTTTTCTTCCTTATTATACTTCTTACTTACTAACATAAAATATGGCAAAATAGATAATGCCATATCTTTAAAGGCAATTGTAGGTCCATGGAAAAGTTCTAAGAAACTTGCCATCTTTGTATGTACCATTGGTGTTATTTCTTCTGTATCAAATTTCTCATCGTAAGCATGTGTAATACAATGCTTAAGATCTTCTTCTTTTATATCGTCAAAGAATAGCTTAATCACACGATAAGCTACTTCTTGATATCCCCAACTTGATAATGCTTCTAATGAAAAATCCATTTTAGGTAATTCTCTTGGAATAAATAAACCACCTTCTTCAGAAATACCTTGTAAAATCGCCTGCGTTGATGTAATGTCCTCTAATTTCTTTCGTGTACTTGTATAATGCATATTACTAATCTCCCTTTCTCACTTAATGCTATCAACTTATATTATCCTATTATATCATTTAATGATATAATTGCAAAATATTATTAACACTTGTTATTATTTTAAAAATTCCAAACCCAAGGTAGAGTGTATTATTTTCGACTTTTTTGTAACATTAATTCCAAAAGTTTCATACCTTATATTAGAGAAATGTAACGCGGGTTATAGCCCGCTTCTCTATAAAAAAATACTCACACTATGAATGTTTTAGGAGGTATTTATATGGCATATCAATGTGATTTAGCTTGTCTTGTAAATCAAAAAGTTATTATTCACTCCAATCGTTGTAGTTACTGTGTCATCATTTCTCAAGTATGCCCTTGCTATATTCGTGCAATAGAGCTTGGTTGTGGTAACATCAGATATTTCAACTTTGACCGTATCGACTATGTTGAGGAATGCTTACCTCAGTGCTAGAAACCCTTGAATTTTAGAATCAAATAAGGAGGACTTAATATGAGCTGTTGTTGTGGAAAGAATAATAAAAACTACTATACCCATGCTTATTGCAATGACGATTGTAATAGACGTGATCAGGTTTGTTGCGATAATGATTGCGATAATGATAACGATTATGGTCGCGGCAATCATGATGATTGTGACAATAAATTTGGCATCTCTTGCCCATTTCAAAACAATAACGATTGCTTATGCGAAGATAGCTTAAGAAAAGCTGCTGCTAGATTAACTAATCAACGCGTTATTATCCATGTGGATGGTTGTAAAATGTGTGTAGTTATCGTAGGAATTGGCAAGTGCTTCCTTAAGACTGTTAATCCTTGCACACAAAAAATCGTATACTTCAATTTTAACCGTATCAATAACATCGAGGATGTACTTCCACGTTGCTACTAATCACAAAAAACAGCAGGTAGACTCCTACCTGCTCTTTTGTTTTGTTTATCTACGTACTATTTCTAACTTTTTCTTTATCCTTTGCAATGCATTATCTATAGACTTTGGTGTCTTATCAAGTTCCTTAGCAATTTCTTGATAATTTTTACCATTAATATAAAGTTCTAATACTTGCCATTCTAATTTACTAAGCACCTTGATAATCTGCTTATTCAGCACCTCTAGACTCTCTCTACTAATAATCTCATCTTCAGGTGTCATCGTTGTACTATTTTTCAAGGTATCTAATAGGGTAATCCCTTCTTCATCCTCTTCATTTCCTTTATGATTAATTGGAATACTTAGGGAAATGCTTGTATTAAGAGGGATATGTTTTTGGCGAGAAACTGCCTTAAAAGCTGTGCTCACTTGTCTTGTAACACACAGCGTTGCAAAGGATTTAAAGCTTGTCTCTTTTTGGATGTTATAATCACAAATTGCCTTAAACAGGCCAATCATACCTTCTTGAATCAGATCATCTTTATCTACACCCACAAAGTAATTTGCTCTAATTTTAGCTCGTACCAATCTTTTATAACGTTGTACAAGTACTTCAATCGCCTCATTAGTTCCTGTACGGTATGCTATGATGAGTTCTTCATCTGTTAATTGCCCTAAGTCTCTATTGTCTTCTGTTACGCCTTGAATAATTGCCATAATTGCTCCTCACTTAATATGAGATTCTCATAAGCTGATGAAGTTATTAACCCTTATGAGATTGAGATGTTACTTCTATTATACTATTATACATTATAAACTTTTACTTAGCAAAATAAATATAGACAACTATATGTTTTTCATTTTAATAAAGGCTAGGAGAGTGTCCCCTTAGCCTTTTACTCAACTTTATACCTTATTTAAAATTTCTTTGTCTCACCACTTCATATACCATTAAACTTGCAGCTACTGATGCATTTAATGAAGTGACCCTGCCGTACATAGGTACACTTACTACATAATCACAGGTTTGTTTTGTCAGTTTTGATATCCCTTCACCTTCACTGCCTACTACAATACCTATAGGACCTGTTAAATTTTCTTCAAAAAGTACTTTACCATCCATATCTGCACAAGCAATCCATAGTCCTTTTTGCTGTAAGTCTTTAATGGTCTGTGCAATATTGCTTACCTTCGCCACTTTAGTATGCTCAAGGGCTCCTGCCGAAGATTTTGCCACTGTTCCTGTAAGTCCTACTGCTCTTCTCTTTGGAATAATAATGCCGTGTACACCTGCTGTGTGTGCTGTCCTTATAATAGCTCCTAAATTATGTGGGTCTTGGATATTTTCTAAAATGAGTACAAAGGCAGGTTCACCTTTAGCTGCTGCATCTTCTAAGATTTCTTCAACACTTACATATTCATGAGCCGCTACATAAGCCACTACACCTTGATGCTTTTCCCTACCTGTTAGTTCATCTAACTTACTCTTTTCCACTTCAATGACCACAATACCTTTAGCTTTAGCCCCGCTGATAATCTTAATAACAGAACCTTCTTTTTCTCCTTTTTGAATAAGGATTTTATCTATTTCACGTTCACTTTTAAGTGCCTCTATTACTGCATTCCTACCAAATAAAATATTTTCATCGATTTCAAAGTCCTCTGGAATCATAGGCTTTCTATTATAACTTCTACTAAAATCTTTTCTTTCCTTATTAAACTTTTTTTCTTGCTTTGGCATTTCGTTTGTACGTTCGTGCTTTTTACCTTTTCTCATATCATTCCTCATATGCTTCTACTTTCTCCTTTTAGTCACTTAAAGTGACATTTTCTCTAGCCCTAAATCAATCAACTCTTTAATACGTTCTATTTGACCATCTATATATAAATAACCTATCAGTGCTTCTACACCTGTGGCATGTCTATAATCCCCAAGGTCACCATTCTTTGGAGAAGAATAACTCTTAGCATTACGTCCTCTACGAAGTACTGCTTTTTCTTGCTCTGTTAAAACTTCTTCAATGACTTCATAAAGTTTCGCTTGGGTACTTGCCTTAACTAATTCTCTGGATGCCTTATGAAGTTTATTAACAGGTGCATTTCCTTTATTCATCACATACGTACGAATAAAAACTTCATAGACACCATCTCCAATATAAGCTAATGCTAAAGGAGAATAGGTATTTGCCTTATGATTCATCTTACCTGATGTTAATGTCAAAAGATTTTCAATCGTTTTTTCCATCTAATTCTCTATACCTTTCCTATTAAATACGTTTGAAACGTACACCTTCTCTAGTATCTTCAATGAGCACCCCTTGGTCTTTAAGATAGTCTCGAATACGATCAGCTTCTGCAAAGTCTTTTGCTTTTTTAGCGGCTTTACGTTTTTCAATATATTCTTTAATCTCTTCGTCTGATAAACCTTCTTCATTATTGCCGTTTCGCTCATAAATTAAACCAAGGGTATCTGTTAGCTTATTAAATAAATGGAGTACACCTTCAATAAATGGCTTAGAAGCGCCTTCTTTAGCATAAGTATTGGCAAACTTAACAAGTTCAAAAATAATACTAATGGCATCTGCTGTATTAAAGTCATCTTCCATATGCTCATGGAAGCGTGCTTCAAAGCTTTCTAATTCTTTTAGTAATGTCTTTTCTTCTTCTGTTAAAACCTCACTTTGACTATGTTCTAAGGCAAAGCATAATGTCATCTTAGCATTTTTGATACGATCTAAACTGTTTTTTGCTGATTCCATCAGTTCTGAACTAAAGTTAAGCGGACTTCTATAGTGCGCATTAAGCATAAAGAAACGTACCACATCATAGCCATACATCTCTCCAACATCACGTAACGTTTTAAAGTTCCCAAGAGATTTGGACATTTTCTTATTATCAATATTAAGGAAGGCATTATGCATCCAATAGTGAGCAAATTCACATCCGTTTGAACATTCACTTTGAGCAATTTCATTTTCATGATGTGGGAATACTAAGTCCTCTCCACCTGCATGAATATCAATTGTATCCCCTAAATAACGTTTTGCCATAGCTGAGCATTCAATGTGCCATCCTGGGCGCCCCTGACTCCATGGACTTTCCCAATAAGGCTCGCCTTCTTTTTTAGGTTTCCAAAGTACAAAGTCCATATGATTTTTCTTTTCTTCTGTAAGGGCAACTCTCTCACTACGACCTGCCTCTAATTCTTCTAAAACCTTTTTAGAAAGTTTACCATAGGCATCAAAGGCTGCTGTATCAAAGTAAACTGTTCCATTTGCTTCATATGCGTAACCCTTTTCAATCAGTCTCTTAATCATCTCAATGATACGATCCATTTCTTCTGTCACACGAGGGTGATGTGTAGCTGGTGTCACATTTAGGTTCTCTACATCTTTTAGGGTTTCTGCAATATACTGTGATACAACTTCATCTGTCGTTCTGCCTTCTTCATTAGCTTTCTTAATAATTTTATCATCCACATCTGTAAAGTTTTGAACATAGTTCACTTCATAACCTACACTTTCAAAGTAACGACGAACGGTATCAAATACAATATAAGGTCTTGCATTCCCTATATGAATAAGGTTATAAACTGTAGGTCCACATACATACATACGTACCTTGTTTGGTTCAATAGGTTTAAATGCTTCTTTTTGTTTTGTTAATGTATTGTAAATTTTAATCATCGTTTTTCTCCTTACTGTTTTCTTGTTGATACTCCTCACAAGCTTCTTTATTTTCACAAGCTGTGTTTTCGCAGTGATGATCTTTTGGCTGTCTAATAAATTCTATTTGCTTCATACGTTCATTAAATTCTGGTGAAACATATATCTCTGGTGATTCATTTAAAACAACTTGTTTTGTCATAGTATTTAACTCATGATCAGATAGGCCTACTTGATGGGATAATGACTTAATTTGTTCTTCTAAGGCTTCTATTGTCCTTCTAAGTGTACAAATTTCCATCTTTACAGGGTCTGGTAATCCTACTTGATCTAAGTCATCACAAGGATTTACACGTTTTCCTTGTATTTTTACTACCTTTCCTGGTATACCTACAACGGTACTATCTTCTGGTATCTCTTGAAGCACCACCGCATTAGCTGCTATTCTAGAATTATCTCCAACTTTAAACGGTCCTAGTACTTTTGCTCCTGAACTAATCATCACATTGTTACCAATGGTGGGATGCCTTTTACCATGATCTTTTCCTGTACCACCCAGTGTCACCCCATGATAAATAGTAACGTTATCTCCAATCTCACAAGTTTCACCAATGACAACACCCATCCCATGATCAATAAAAAGTCCCTTTCCTATAATTGCTCCTGGATGAATTTCTATTCCTGTGAGTCCTCTTCCAACTTGGGAAATAAGTCTTGCGATAAAAAAGCGTTTTTTCTTATAAAACCAATGCCCCCATTTATGAAATAGTAATGCATAAAAACTAGGGTATAAAAAGACTTCGGCACTTTTCTTAATAGCGGGGTCTCTTTCTTTGATTACACGTATTTGCTCTTTAATATATCCCATAATCACTAAGTCCTCCTAATCTATAAGATTTTACACACAAAAAAACTTCCCCTCTTATTTCAGAGGCGAAGTTACTCGCGGTTCCACTCTGTTTAAGGGAATCTCTCCCTTATCTCATTTACTGGTAACGTCAGTCTACGAAATATGCTACAGATTTTCTTCACATATTTAGCTCCAGAATGCACTTCTTATAGACAGCTATGAGACTCTTTCACCAACCGAGCCCTCTCTGACATCTCTCTCCATAATACTCTTTCTTTCATCGCCTTTATCTATTCATTACTTTATTCTTTGCATTTAACTCATTATACGCCTATTGACTCAAAGACTCAACTAAAAATATACTGATTTCTCTTTATTCTTAGTCCTACAGTACCTATTATATTCTACTAACTTATCCTTTGATAAACCTTATCTATCTACACATTATAATATAGGCTCCAGTGAGTTTCAACACCCCACTCAAATTTTAACACTAGAAATTAGACAAGCTCTCAGCTAAAATAGCCTTATAGATAGAGATAGGAGATGTATATGCAGACTATATTAGAACATAAACAACAGAACTTTACTATAGAAGAACAAGCTATGATCCAAGAAGTAGCTTCAACTTATAAACTTTATGATTTCGTTGCTGCTATTATATGCAGCCGTAATGCCTTTAACTCTGATGAAATTAGAGAATATATTTTAGGCACCCATAAACCCAAAACATTTAAAGGTTTAAAAGATATTGAAAAGGCTACCTCCCTAATCGTAGAAAGTATGGCCCTTCATGAAAAAATTCGTATTGTGGGAGATTATGATGTAGATGGTGTAACAAGTACTTATGTTCTACTCACCGTCTTTGAAGTCTTAAATTATCCTCATATTAGTCATTACCTTCCTGTTCGCGAAAAGGATGGTTATGGTCTAAATCCAGATATTGTAGACCAAGCTTATCAAGAAGGAGTAAAACTACTGATTACCGTTGATAACGGTATTTCTGCCATAGAAGCTGTGGCTCATGCAAAATCCCTAGGTATGAAAGTGATTGTCACAGACCACCATGAGCTTCCTAATGAACTGCCTATAGCAGATGCCATTATTAATCCACACCAACCTGATTGTCGTTATCCTTATAAAAGTCTAGCAGGTGTAGGCATTGCCTACAAACTGGGGCAAGCACTTATTTCCCATTTCAAACTAAGACCTACTCCGCAGCTCACTTCACGAATTCAAGGCTTAGTGGCTCTAGGTACTGTCTGTGATGTTGCTCCCCTGGTAGGGGAAAATCGTCATATGGTGAAAACAGGTTTAGGCGCACTTAATAAAGGAGCCCTGCCTGCTGCTAGTATGATTAACTCTCGTATTTCTGTAGGGACTTTAGGCTTCCAAATTGGACCTAGACTTAATGCTTGCGGACGTCTTGAGAGTGCGGAAACAGCTCTTGAGTACTTACGTACTACGGATTTTAATGCACTCATGCCTTTCAAGCAACGTTTAGATAGCCTTAACAAAGAGCGTCAAGATGAAGAGATGGACTCTATCACGAGGGTGCTTTCTAGAGTAGAAAAAATGACTACCCTTCCTGATATTATTATTGAAATAGATGAAATGGCTCATGAAAGTGTAGTAGGCCTTGTAGCTGGACGTATTAAAGAAAAGTTTTATCGTCCTACTGTTGTTTTCTCTCGTACCATTCATGGTACTTATAAAGGTTCTGGGCGTTCCATTGAAGAATATGATATGTTCCAAAGCTTTAAGCCTTTTCTCCATCTTTTAGATGGTGGAGGTGGCCATCCTATGGCTTGTGGCCTTAAAGCTTCTAACACAGATCAAATTTACGCCTTTGCAAAGGCTGTCAATGAAGCTAGCCTTTTAAGTGAACATGATAAAACCCCTAAAATATATGTGGATAAGTGCATAGATAATGCTTATGAATATGATTTTAATGCCTTAGAAAAGCAACTGATGCTCTTCCTGCCAACTGGTGCAGGTAATAGTGCCCCCACCTTACTTATTAAAGACGCAACTCTTAAGTTCAATACAAAGTATGCTAAAAATCATCGTATTTCTGAGGTGATTGCTAGCTTTGGTCCAAAATCTATTGCTTCTACACTTTGGAATGATGATACCTTACCAGAAGCAGGTGAGTATGTAGGTGATATTACCCTCCAAGTAAGTGAAGGGGGCTGGCAAATAAAAAGTATTTATTTAGGCATCTACTAACAAGAGCCTTTCACGTCATTAATAGCTATAAACATCTATGCATCAAGGGTTATATAACTAGAGCCTAGGCGCTAGTTGTATAGCCCCTGAATTATTTTTTATGACTTTATTGATATCTTTTATATATATCCCTTTATTTTTTTTTCATATTGGATTAGAATATAATGACAATAAATATTAATCATCAAATAGGTATGTGTACTCTTACATATATTTATCTTGTTATAAATCAAATGATAAGTGAGGTCGTAAATATGTCGTTAGAAAATACTTCTTCTAATTTTATCCGCAATATTATTGTTGGAGATTTAGAAAGTGGCAAGCATAATGAAATCATTACACGTTTCCCACCAGAACCAAATGGATACCTTCATATTGGTCACGCCAAATCTATTTTACTGAACTTTGGCCTAGCTGAAGAGTTTAATGGGAAAACTAATCTTCGTTTTGATGATACTAATCCTGTTAAAGAAGATACAGAATATGTAGAGTCTATTGAAGAAGATGTGAAATGGCTTGGCGTTGAATGGGAGAAAAAATTATTTGCTTCTGATTACTTTGAAGAAATGTATAATCGTGCTGTTCTTCTTATCAAAAAAGGCAAAGCTTACGTATGTGACTTAACACCAGAGGAAGCTAAAGAATATCGTGGGACATTAACAGAACCTGGTAAAGAAAGTCCTTATCGTTCTAGAAGCGTAGAAGAAAATCTTGATTTATTTGAACGTATGAGAAAAGGGGAATTTGCCGACGGTGAAAAAGTCCTTCGTGCTAAAATTGACATGAGTTCTCCTAATATGAATATGCGTGATCCTATTATCTATCGTATTGCTCATGCTTCTCATCATAATACAGGTGATAAATGGTGCATCTATCCAATGTATGACTTTGCTCATCCACTTGAAGATGCTATTGAGGGAATCACCCACTCTATCTGTACCCTTGAATTCGAAGCCCATCGTCCACTTTATGATTGGGTAGTTGAAGAATGTGAAATGGATGCAAAACCTCGTCAAATCGAATTTGCTAGACTTAATATGACAAATACAGTAATGAGTAAACGTAAACTTAAACAACTTGTTGATGAAGGTGTTGTTGATGGTTGGGATGATCCTCGTATGCCAACTATTTCAGGCTTACGTAGACGTGGTTATACACCAGAAGCTATCCGTAATTTCTGCCGTGAAATTGGTGTATCTAAGGCTGACTCTACTGTAGATAGCCAAATGCTTGATTTCTTCCTTCGCGAAGACCTTCAACCAAAAGCAACTTTAGCAATGGCTGTTTTAAAACCTCTTAAGCTAGTGATTACCAACTATCCTGAAGGTCAAACAGAAATGCTTGAAGTAGAAAATAATGCGAAAGATCCTGAACAAGGAACACGTATGATTCCATTTTCTCGTGAACTTTACATTGAGCAAGAAGACTTCATGGAAGTCCCAGCGCCTAAATACTTTAGACTTTATCCCGGAAATGAAGTACGTCTTAAAGGTGCTTATTTTGTTAAATGTACAGATGTTATTAAAGATGAAGCTGGCAATGTGGTCGAAGTACACTGTACTTATGATCCAGAAACTAAGAGTGGCTCTGGCTTTACAGGACGTAAAGTAAAAGCAACGATCCACTGGGTAGATGCAACGACTGCTCTTCCTGCTGAATTTAGATTATTTGAACCTCTTATTTTAGATGATGCACCAGAAAATGAGGGTAAGCACTTCTTAGAACAAATTAATCCAAATTCGTTAGAAGTCCTAGAAGGCTTTATCGAAAATGTAGCTTTCAAAGAGGCTAAAGCACTTGATAAATTCCAACTTGTCAGAAATGGTTTCTTCTGTGTAGATGGCAAATATTCTACAACTGATAAACTTGTGTTTAACCGTATCGTACCACTTAAAAGTTCTTTTAAACTTTAATAATTAATAAAATAGCTTATAGATCTTCTGACCTATAAGCTATTTTTCTTGCTACAAAAGTCTTTCCACTCGCTGAGGGGTACCTACTAAAATAAGTTTTTTCATTCTACTTCCAACTTTCTTACCACATAATGGCCATATTTCCCTTCAAAGAAAACATAATTCTTAGCAATGGCATAAAAGGCGCTGTTATAGCCATATTTATCTACACAGTGATCATCTCTCTTTATCCCTAATTTATCGCAAATATGCGCTAGCTTGGGTGTTGTCACAAAAGGTAAAATAATATTATATTCATTTTGCTTGTGTAGAAATTCTAACAAGCGTGTTGTATATCCTAAGTTTAAGTAAGCCTCATCCACTCTTATTTCTCTAATCATTAAAGTCCCATCTTCTTCTTCTTCGTAAACAAGTTTAAGATTCTCATTAATAATTAAAGCCGTTAACTCGTGAAAAGGTAATACTGTATCTTGTAATACTCTCACCTGAAAACCCGCCTGTTCTAAAATCACTTTTAAATGATTCATAACTTCCTCTCCTTATTCTATGTCTGTTATCTATTAAATATTTATATAAGCTTAATCTAAGCTATATATCATATGCTTAATTCACAAAGGTCTGTTGTTCGACTATTCTTTCATCCTCACTTTTAAACATTTCTCTGACATCTTTTAAGGCCCCCTTAAGTTTTTCATAATCCGCTTTAGATATGAGAGGATCCTGCCCTAATTCATATAAATGTACTGCTCTTTTAGCTGGTAGTATCCTATAATTAGGTTTTCCTTTTACCATAGAGTAATCCACCCATGTAGGAATATAAGATACCTTCTTAACCGTAAATTTTTGAGATAATGGCTCCTTTTCTAAAAAGATGCTAAAAATAGCACTCGTTTCTCGATACTTTGTTCTTTGCCCAGATATAAAATTGCCTTGTGAATATAAAATCACTGTTTCTTTTCCTTGTCTTTCTCTTATTTCTATTGGTTGTAGAACATGAGGATGACTTCCCAATATAATATCTACTCCTTGTTCTACTAAGAAATCCACTAATTGCTTTTGAGCTGTATGAGGGGTTCTCATATACTCAACACCAAAATGAACGCTCACGCAGATTAACTCTGCACCCTTTTGACGTGCTATTTGAATATCCTTTGCTATCTTGCCTTGATTGATATAATTGACACTATATTCCTTTCCTTTATCTACAACAATCCCATTTGTCCCATAGGTATAGGCCAAAAATGCAATCTTAGTTCCCTTTACTTCATGCACTAAAATAGATTGACTTTCTTCTTTGCTGCGATAAGTGCCCGTATGTAATAAACCTCTTTTTTCTAAGACATCAATTGTTCTTTTTAAGCCTGTAAACTTTCTATCTAAACTATGATTATTGGCAGTAGTAAGTAAATCAAATCCAACCTTTTTAAGTGCATCTGCCACAGCATCAGGTGCATTAAACTGAGGATATCCAGTATATTTCTGATCTGCTCCTGAAAGCGTAAGTTCCAAATTCCCAATTGTTAGATCTCCTTCTTTTAAATAAGGGGCAACCTCCTCATACATATAATCATAATTATAAGTTTTAGTTTTCTCATTATAACCACTACTAATTTGAGGCTCATGCATCATAATATCTCCCACTGTTATTAGTTGTATTACTTCTGGCTCTGTAGTTTCCTCGTAAGTGTCTAGTAATTCAGCAACTTGATGCTTCATCTCCTGATAAGTACCTTGTGTCTTCACCTCAATAAGACCTGATTCAGTGGTGGATGCATACCCTGTCAAACTTATGCCCAATATCAAAAAGATTACTTTAATGAATTGCGTATAGTAGCGAGACATATCTTACCTCCTATCTATCCATTTCTTAATTTCTTACTCTTATTGATTATATTATAGCACCCCATTATTAATTTCACTAATTATTCATAATTATTTATTTTTAAAGAGTTATTGCTTTCAACTATTAAAGCAATAACTCTTTATGAAATCTCCTATTGATTGTTTTTAATCTGTTTTGTCACCATTTCTGAACAAAAGCCCATAAGTACTATAAAGATGACCAAGAAGAACGGCATAATCTTAAAACTCATCCCTTTGGCTAAAAAACCAAATATAGGGGGAATGAAGGTACTCCCTACATAAGCACAAGCCATCTGAATCCCCATAATCCCTTGAGAATACTCTTTACCAAAACGATTGGGCGTTTCATGAAGCATAGCTGGATAAATAGGTGCACATCCTAGACCAATGAGCATTAGACCTATCAACTGGAAATAACCTGAAAATGGTAATCCTAATGCAATTCCTCCAACTAAGCATATACCTTGCCCTAAGCGCATCATCTCCACATTATTTAACTTGATTGCTAAAAATCCTGATAAGAACCTCCCTACTGTAATGCCTAAATAGTATAGAGCTACCCATTTAGCTGCCTTTTCTGCTGATAAACCTACTACATTCACTAGGAATGTACTTCCCCATAATCCGGTGGTTAACTCTATACCACAGTAACAAAAGAATGCCATCAGCGCTGGCTTAGCCCCTCTCATTTTTAGCAAATCTACTATACGGGTATTTGCTTTTTGTACCTGCGCCTGCTCTTCTCCTTTTTCTATCTTTTTCCATAAAGGTAAACTAAAGAATAAGCAGATTACTAATATAGCTTGGATTATGCCAATTGTAGTGTATCCCATGCGCCATCCACCTGATCTAATAAGCCAAAAGGACATAATAACTGGCCCAGCAGTGGCACCTACCCCCCAAAAGCAATGTAGCCAATTCATATGTTTGGCTTTATAATAAAGTGCCACAAAATTATTAAGTGCTGAGTCTACTGCTCCCGCACCTATACCTAAAGGAATCCCTAATAAACATATTCCTAAAAATCCTGATACTTTATATGTACCTATTAATCCAATAGCTGTCATCAGTACACTTATTGCTGTTACTTTTCCTGTTCCAAACTTTTTAATAAGCCTTTGACTAAATAGACTAGATATAATTGTTCCTCCTGCTACAATCATAGTAACTACTCCTGCATAAGTAACTGGTACATTTAACTCCTTATGTAGCATAGGCCAAGCTGATCCTAACAGAGAGTCAGGTAACCCCAAGCTAATAAATGAAATATAGATTATTATTAATAATATAGTTGCCATCTTTTTTCCTTCCTTTTTACTCTCTTATTTCTTTATACTTTTCTATCTCTTCTGCAATGCACCTACAAAGCCTAGAGTCTTTGCAGCTGCTCTTGATCCTTCTTGCATCCCTTGTTCAACATTCCCATCAAATAAACTTCTGCTAAATCCGTCAAACTACAATTTACTCCTACATTTAGAGCATTTCGTTCCCGTCTTTATCTTTTTCTTTATTTTATATCATTTAACCAATGAAGAAAATTGTTATTCTTACCCCCTTTAAAGTAAATCGTATTCTTTTTTTATCATTTTTTCCATTGTTTTATTGATATAAAATAGCTTCTTTCTAAAAACTTACAATAACTGTATGCAAAAAAAATCGGAAGTACTGAAAAGTAGTACTTCCGATTTTTAACTACTGAGCCACCCGGGAATCGAACCCGGGACAACTTGATTAAAAGTCAAGTGCTCTACCGACTGAGCTAGTGACCCAAATTCTTTTTTCAAAAGAAATCGGGGTGACAGGACTCGAACCTGCGGCCTCCTGAACCCAAATCAGGCGCTCTAGCCAAACTGAGCCACACCCCGTTCTATGTTAGTTAAACTAACATATGACCCATACGAGAATCGAACTCGTGTTACCGCCGTGAAAGGGCGGTGTCTTGACCGCTTGACCAATGGGCCGTGTTGACTTTTATTATATTACACGAACCACTTACATATGTCAATATATTTTTATATTAAATATAAAAATATTAGTATCTCAAATAAAAGAGAGCTATTACTTGATAATCGTAATAACTCTCTTTGAGTATGTATGTATTATAAGTTTTCAATCACACAGTTAGCAAATTCTGCCCCTGTTGCCCCATCATTTCTACCTGTCATCTTCACTGTATCATTTGCAATCTTAAGTGCTGCAATAACGCGATCTGCTTCATCTTTATAACCAATATGACGAAGTAGTAATTCTGCTGCTTTAATCATACTTGCAGGATTTGCATATTGCTCTCTACCTGTTTCCAACATTCTTGGTGCACTACCATGAATAGCCTCGAACATAGCATATTTATTCCCTACATTTGCACTACCAGCAGTTCCTACACCACCTTGAATTTGAGCAGCTTCATCTGTGATAATATCTCCATAAAGATTAGGAAGTACAAATACTTCAAAGTTCTTTCTTACTTTTTCATTAATAAGGTTAGCTGAAATAATATCTACGAACCAGTCATCTACTTCAATTTCTGGATAGTCTTTAGCTACTTTATAGCAAAGTTCTAAGAACTTACCATCTGTTTTCTTAAGAATATTTGCTTTAGTAATAATAGCTACATGTTTCTTACCATTTTTGCGTGCAAATTCAAAAGCTTGTCTTGCAATTCTTTCTGTCCCTTGTGTTGTTGTTACCTTAAAATCAAATGACATATCTTCATCTAAAGCAATACCTTTGCTACCAAGTGCATACTCACCTTCTGTATTTTCACGGAAAAATGTCCAATCAATACCTTCTTCTGGCACTGACACTGGTCTTACATTAGCAAAAAGGTCTAATTCTCTTCTCATGGCTACATTAGCACTTTCAATATTTGGACCATCCCCTTTACTTGGTGTTGTTGTAGGTCCTTTTAAAATAATGTCACATGCTTTAAGTTCTGCAAGAACATCATCTGGAATAGCTTTATTTGCTGCAATACGATTTTCTATGGTTAAACCATTAATTTGTTTAAATACAATCTTACCACTTGCTACATCATCTTTGAGAACAGCACGAAGAACACGCTCAGCCTCTGCAGTAATAGCAGGACCAATACCATCGCCACCACAACATCCAATAATAATCTTATCTAACTTGCTGTAGTCTACAACACCTGTATCATTTTTCATTCTTTCCACCCTTGCTAATTGTTCCTCAACTAAGGCTGCAAAGTGTGCTTTTGCTGCTTCTAATTTTTCCATTTCTGTACCTCCTAAATTTTCCGTATTTTATCCTTTTTTATTATATCAGAACAAGTGTGTACTTGTCTAAATTTTATACTATATTTATCAAAAAAATAATGAAGACATCAGTTACACTAACATCTCCATTTACTATCTGTTTTAGCTTAAGTATTTTAATTGATTAGCAAATTCTTACCTATGTTTGTCGGTGATATTACTTATTTTGTAAATATGCTTTAATATAATCTTCCAGTTCTTCATCACTCATAACAGTGGTACGACCATCTTCATATTGTGTATCTACCCAATTTTTGATACTTACACAGAGTGGATCATTTTTATCAATTCCTTTGAGCTCACTACAATCAGGATTACTATTAATCCAGTGTGCAATACCTGCAAGCCCTGATGTATTACTGATTGAGACACGAACAGGCCTATTTAAAAATTTCTCTGTATCAAAAACATTGTATATTTCCTCATTTTTAAGTAACCCATCTGCATGAATACCTGCTCTTGTCACATTAAAGTTCTTACCTACAAATGGTGTACGTTCTGGAATTTTCTCTCCGATTACATTTTCAAAGTACTCAGCTAGTTCTGTAATAACTGTTGTATCCATACCATCTAAAGTACCTTTTAGCTGTGCATACTCCATTACCATTGCTTCAAGAGGTGTATTACCTGTTCTTTCACCTATACCAAATAAAGAACAGTTTACACTACTGCAACCATAAAGCCATGCAGTGGTGGAGTTTGCTACTGCACGATAAAAGTCATTATGACCATGCCACTCAATCCACTCATGAGGTACTCCTGCATATTGATGAAGAGCATACATAATACCTGGTACACTACGTGGAATCATAGCTCCTGGATAACTAACACCATATCCCATGGTATCACAGGCACGGATTTTAATTGGCATATTTGTCTCTTCGCTAATTTTCATTAGTTCTCTTGCAAAAGGTACTACGAAATTATAAATATCCGCTCTTGTAATATCTTCAAAATGACAACGTGGAATAATACCCTTTTCTATACACTGTTTGATAATTTTTGTATAGTGTGCAATAGCTTCAGAACGTTTCATATGAAGCTTATGAAAAATATGATAATCTGAACAGCTCACTAAAATACCTGTTTCATCAATCTCCATATCTTTTACAAGCTGAAAGTCTTTTTCAGATGCACGAATCCATGAAGTAATTTGAGGGAATTCATAACCAAGCTCACGGCATTTATACACAGCTTGCCTATCTTTCTCACTATAAAGGAAGAATTCACTCTGCTTAACAATCCCTTTTGGTCCACTTAAACGATGAAGCATTTTATAAATGTCTACGATTTGCTCTGATGTATAAGGGGCTCTAGATTGTTGACCGTCTCTAAAAGTAGTATCTGTAATATAAATTTGCTCTTGCATCGTCATAGGCACATGAACATCATTGAAGGCAACTCTTGGAATTTCATCATATGGGAAGAATTCCCTAAACATATTTGCTTCAGCTCGATCTTCCAATTGGTGGTTTTTTTCTGGACTTGTAAGTAGGTTAGTTCTTCTATTAAGTTCAAACATCGTATCACTCCTTGCAATTTTAAATTTTAATCTTTTAATTGTCTGAAAATTACTTATGTATAATTGTATACAATCATACTATTCATGTCAATACAAAATTATTTATTAAATTATAAATTCAATAATTTTAATAATAATATATACATTTTTTATCTTCGAAAAAAATATTTTACATAGGTAACATTTTTTTCCATACTTCATACTATAGTTAATGAAGAAGCGATTAATAAAGTTTCTCAAAACTTGTTCTTATTTCTAGAATAAAACATTTTCTTCTGCTATTTTGGTAATATAAGTAATTTTTTAAATAGCAGAGTCATACAATTAAATATAGCTTTTATAAGGAGGTCAAATATGTCTGCTTTCAACGGTTACTCTAATTGTTGCTGTAATGCTCATTCATATTGTGACTACTCTCCCTGTTCTCAGCATCATTACTGTAACCAACATCATTCAAATTGTTCAACTTGGTTACCCCTTATCATTTTGACTGTAATCTTTATTTGCTGTCTCGGTGAATGTGGCTTACTTATTATTATGCTGGGATTGATTTATCTACTTTGTCATAGACGATTACAACTTATTTTTTAATATAGGAGGCAATATTATGGAAGATTTTAGATTCTTAGAAGACAATTGTACTTGGATTATTATCATCATTGCATTCTTCTTATTATTTGGTGGAAGAGAAGGTTGTGGCGGTTTTAACTTCGATTGTTTATTTAGCAACTTCTTTGGTGGTTGCAATAACTCAGCTTGGATTTGGATTATCATTGCTATAATTGTATGGATGTGTTTTTGCAAAGGTTCTAGCTGTGGTTTCTTAAGAAACGACATTCAATAATCTCATTTTGATAAAACAATAGGAGAAAGCCCTAAGCTTTCTCTTATTATTATGAAAGAGGCTGATTAAAAAATGGATTTTCCATTCTTCTAATCAGCCTCTTTTTTAGGGAAAAGGTTTTAGCGAAATGACTCATTAAGTACTACTTTTATTACTTATCTCAGTATAACACCCTCTTTTTCCTTTGCAATAGTCCTTTTCCCTTCTTAACGACTCCTTTATATATCTTATATAGGAGTTACATTCCTCCCTTTTCAATAGCTGTCACAAGCTTAAACATAATTAATTTATACATCAACTTTTTAATCTTTTCTTTTTCCTGATTCTCATCTCTATAGAGGCTCGTTAATTCTTTATGCTCCTCAAAACTTTTTTCTATCATGTCATTGTAAATCATCAGGTCTAATATTATTTGCAAAAGTTTACTTTCTCCAGGCATAAAAGGAATCATTGCCTTTAAAAGTTGCCCTTCCTTACATAAATTTTCCTCACACCCTTGCCTATACATATCTAACTCCTGTTTAATATGAGATATGTATTTCTTATCCATATATGTCCATATTAGTGTAGCTATTTCTGTTAAATCTTCTTCTAGATTAACCATCAAATCTTCATTACCCATAGGATCACTCTCTTATAAATGAATTCACTAGTATTTTATTCTTTTACCTCCATAAAAATAACCTTTTCAGTTCTAATCATTCTTGGCCACATCATACATTATAAAAGATACCCTAAAGTGGAGGTTTTATATGAATACTCTAGATCGGGCCGTGAATAATGATCTTTTAAGAGTTTCTAAGTCTCTCCTTCCCTATCTCCATATGGACCATCAAAGGCCTGTTGCTATTCTTATTAAAGCCATGGAATTAATATTTACCATTGACTTATATTCTAAAGAGGACTTTGTACGTTCTATGACACGCTCTCAAGAAACAGGTTGGGAAAAAGATTTCTTAAATGATGTTAAAACAAATCTCTCTAGTGATAAAGCTTATTTTATAGATGCTATATTAAAACTTACAGAAGCAAAGGATTTATTAAATACACGCCGCTCTTCTGATAACGCTCAAAACTCACCAACTTATTCGCTTCATGAAAGTGATTCGGGTATATTAGAAGAAATGCCCTTTGAAGCACCTGCTTCTTCAAAAGCATCCCCAGCTTCTAACTCAAACACTTCTAATACTTCCCCTAATCCTACGCAAATCATTGATAAACTTTCACCCTTATTAGAGCCTAACCAAGTCCAACTCTTAAAACTACTTTCAGGTCTTATGAAATAACACTTTCATTTTTAAGGAGGTAACTCATATGAAAATTTCAGAATCTCCTGCTTTTAAAAACGTTGATCCTGAGTTTGTCACTCATTTAGAAAACACTTTAGCTACTGCAAACTATAAAAATAGTGTAGAAGTATTAGGTCTACTCATGGCAATTTCTAACGAGGCTAACCAAAAAAATATTCCTCTTACCCCAGAGATGCAAGCCACTCTGCTCCAATACTTCAAAAATCAACTTCCTAAAAATCAACGGGGACAATTTGAAGCTATTCTTAAAATGTTTACTGCAAAAAAGGGACTATAATAAAAAATCAGGGATGCCATTTTTAAGCACCCCTGATTTTTTATTATACTTACACGCCTTATTAATTCTATTTTAGTTAGTTCTATTTTAGTTAGTTCTATTTTAGAAAGGCAATTTATTATGCATATTCATGCCTATGGAAAAACACACATAAAATGTGAGGATAGCTATGAAGAGACTTGAGAGCACAAACCCCATGCTCAGTACCCTTATCTTCTTTTGCTTCTTTTTAGCTTTTTTATTTTGTTTCTGTTCTGTCACATCAACTTCCTACCTTATTTAAAACTTTTCCTTTTTATCCTAAATAGGTAGTTCATTTTTTTCAAGCAAATCATCATATGGTCATAATTTATTTTCAATTTATTCATTTTTTGTATCGTTCTAGCTCCAATGGTTCATTATCTGAGAAAAGCTGAGGATTAATAGTTAGCATTTCATTAAGCAACTCTGTCATTGGCTTTGCTTCACAAATACGAACCTCAGCATCTCCAAACTTTCCTAGGTACATCACACCTTTTTCTCTAAAATAATCATCTACCTTCCCAAAGTATAGGGACCAGTCCTCACCACAAATCATTCTAGAAGGTACTGATATCTCGTTCCCTTTTTCATCAATAACAATCAGTGACTTCATATCATCTGTCATACGGCCAGGAATACCCATCCATTCTTCTACCCCATGTATAAAAGTGTTTTTTCTAAGATCAACACCTAAAAGCATAATCTGTGCATTTCTATCTAATAATCTCCCCCAAGGAGACTGTCTTGCACAAGGTGTATGGCATAGCTCGTTATCTTTAATAAAGTCATCCTTATCCTTTCCGATGGCAGCTACTGAATGAGTAGGATGTAGAGACCTTACAACACCTGGTCTTTTGCGAAATAGCTCAGGCAAAATACCTACACACACTTCTGAATGCACACTGTCAAATTTAGGATTTTCTGGATTAATATAAGACCAAGTATGAGTAGGTAATACCAATAATCCTTCCTCCATATACTCCATTAGAGCATCTAATACAGTGTCAGCACCTCCTTCTACCTCTCCTATACTTTTCATAGAAGAATGAACTAGCAAAGTACCTCTTGGATTAATCTTTAATTTTTCTAGTGCTTGTAGTAAATCTAGTTTTGTGTAAAGCATTGGCATCTTATCCTTTCTATCTAAACAGTAATATGTATCTTATATCTACCATATCATAAGCCAGTTTTATTATCAAATATTTCTGAATATTTTTTATATAATTTTCGTTATATGTATTCGCAAAAAAGACATGGTATTTGTATGTACCATGTCTTTTTAAATTTGTATTTTATTATTTAGCTACAAGGTTAACAATACGTCCTGGAACGTAGATTTCTTTAACCACTGTTTTACCTGTTAATTTATCTGCAATGAGTTCTTTTGCTTTTGTAATAGCTTCTTCTTGGCTAGCTTCTGGAGAAATCATCATACGTGCAGCAATTTTTCCTGTAATTTGAACAACGATTTCTACTTCGTCTTCTTTCATTTTTTCTTCATCATAAGTTGGCCATTCATTTTCAAATACAGAACCACTTCCACCTACTTTAACCCAAAGTTCCTCACTGATGTGTGGTACAAATGGTGCAAGAAGGATAACAAGTGCTTTAAGTGTTTCATTAGCAAGTCCGCCTTGTTTCTTTTGAAGATCAAGAAGTTCATTGGTATATTGCATGAAACCACTTACTACTGTATTTAAGTTGAAGTTTTCCATACGCACTGTAATATCACGAATGAGTTTATGACGAATTCTTTCCATATCTTTTGTTTCTGCTACGGCAGTGTTTTCATCCACTAATTTCCACACTTTATTAAGGAAACGGTAAACCCCTTCAATACCTCTATCATCCCATTCAGAATCAAGTTCTGGTGGTCCAATGAAGAGTTCATACATACGAAGTGAGTCACAACCATATTTTTCAACAAGTTCATCTGGAGAAACAACGTTTCCTTTAGACTTACTCATTTTAGCCCCTGCTTTAGTTACCATACCTTGGTTAAAGAGACGTTTAAATGGTTCTTCAAAGTCTACTACGCCAATATCAAATAAGAATTTAGTATAGAAACGTGCATAAAGAAGGTGAAGCACAGCATGCTCGATACCACCTACGTACATATCTACTGGTAACCATTTTTTCATATCTTCTTTGCTAATAAGCTCTTCTGAATTATGTGGGTTTGGATATCTTAAGAAGTACCAAGATGAACCAGCCCATTGTGGCATTGTATTGGTTTCACGTTTAGCTGGGCCACCACATTTTGGACATGTTGTATTTACCCATTCTTCAATAGCTGCAAGTGGTGATTCACCTGTACCTGTTGGTTCGTAACTTTCTACATCTGGAAGTGTGATAGGAAGGTCTTCTTCCTTAACTCCTACAATACCACAGCAGTCACAGTGAACCACTGGAATTGGTTCTCCCCAATAACGTTGACGAGAGAATACCCAGTCACGAAGTTTGTAATTTGTTGTTTTCTTTCCAATATTTTTTGTTTCAAGGAATTCTGGAATTGCCTTTTTAGCTTCTTCAGATGGCATACCATTGAAATCACCTGAGTTAATCATGATCCCAGCTTCTGTATAGGCTTCTGTTAATTCTTCCACTTCGCCTGATTTAGAAATAACTTGAATGATTGGAAGGTCAAATTTCTTAGCAAATGCAAAGTCTCTATCATCATGAGCTGGTACACACATGATGGCACCTGTACCATAGTCTGCAAGTACATAGTCAGAAATCCATACTGGAAGTTTCTCACCATTAAGAGGGTTAATAGCATATCTACCTAAGAATACACCTGTTTTTTCTTTATCTGCCATACGATCTACTGAGGATTTTGTAGAAGCATCAAATACGTATTTTTCAACTTCTGCTTTTTGGCTTTCTGTAGTAAGTGCCATAACTTTTGCATGTTCTGGAGCCATTACCATAAAGCTTGCACCATAAAGTGTATCTGGTCTTGTTGTAAAGACTTTAATTTTCTCATCTGTGCCTTCAATTTCAAAGTCGATTTCAGCCCCATAGCTTTTACCAATCCAGTCAGCTTGCATTTTCTTAACTTTTTCTGGCCAATCAAGACCATCTAAGTCATTAAGTAATCTTTCTGCATAGTTTGTAATCTTAAGCATCCATTGACGAAGGTTTTTCTTAGTCACTGTTGCGCCACAACGGTCACAGCATCCTTCTTTTACTTCTTCGTTAGCAAGACCTGTTTTACATGATGGACACCAGTTAATTGGCATCTCTTTTTCATAAGCTAAACCATTTTCAAACATTTTAAGGAAAATCCATTGTGTCCATTTATAGAACTCTGGATCTGTTGTATTCACTTCTTTATCCCAATCATAAACTGCACTAATATCGTGAAGTTGACGTTTAAAGTTTGCAACATTTTCTGCTGTAGCAATAGCTGGATGTACTTTCTTTTGAATCGCATAATTTTCTGCTGGAAGACCAAAGGCATCCCATCCCATTGGATGAAGCACATAGTGATTTTGAAGAATTTTATAACGGCTCCATACGTCTGAAAGCACATATCCTCTCCAGTGACCTACATGAAGACCATTTCCTGATGGATAAGGGAACATGTCTAAACAGTAATAAGGTTTTTTACCTTCTGTTTCAACGTTAACAGGATTTTCTTCCCAATGTTTACGCCATTTTTGTTCAATCTCTTTATGATTGTATTGCATTGTATTGCCTCCTTAAATATAGTCTCTTCTCTTGTTTCACGCGCTTTAAAACAACAAAAAACCTTCCGACTCCTAGAATATTCTAAGAGACGAAAGGTTATAATTCCGCGTTACCACTCTTATTTGCAGGGTTAGCCCCTACACACTCAAACTTCTATAACGGGAAGACCCGCCATGACCTACTACTACTTCAGCCTGGAACTTAGCGACGAGTTCAAAAAATCCATTTTACTACTTCACACCACCCAGTAGCTCTCTGATAAAACGACTTTCCTACTACTTCGCATCATTGTCTTTGATATATACTGTTTTTATAAGGCACATTTTATCACATTTAATAAGTAAAATCAACGTTTAATCTTATTGTAACAGTATAAACTTTTTCATGAATGACTATTCATTTTTCTCTTCTATTTTTTCAGCCTCTTTTACTTGCTTCTTCGTACGTTTTTTAATGAAACCAAATACCACAATCCCTATAGGAATAAGAACAACTGCAAAAGGGAATACCCCTGTTAACCAAATCACAATCCCCTTGCCAATCTCTAACAAAGTCTTAAGAGATGCTTTAAACGCTTCTGCCATTTCTGCGCCCAGTCCTTCTTCTTTTTGGGCTTCCACCTCAACTTTCTTCACTTCTTGAATTTGAATGTTAATGGTCCCCATATCTACTAAAGCATCATAATGATTAAGTGTGCCGCTTAAACTTTCTATTTCATAGGTTACATTGCCAATCTCTTGCTCAATCTCAAAAAGATCTGATAAACTACCTGACTGTTCTAAAAGGGCAAGTAATCTCTCATGTCTTATTTTTAAAGTCTTTAAGCGAATTTCTGTATCGACATAGACACTAGTAATATCCTCACTATTACAGGTGAGATAAGTCACATAACCAAATTCACTGCCTTTGTTAATAAACTGATCAAATTGTTTTTGTGGAATTTTTACCGTTAAGCTTGCCGTTCTATTGGTATTTTCCCTATTATAGAAGCTACTGCCTTGAATATTGGAACTTTCTACATATCCCCCTAGGCTAATGACATAATTGGTTAAATCATCTATTGTCTGACCAAAGGTTTCCGTTTGAAGCTCTAACTGTCCTGTTTTAATCACCTTTCGATTGTAATTAGAAGTTGTATTCACACTAGGATTTTCTCCCTTGCCGTTTAATGACATTTTAGCATCTTGGAGTCCCCCTGCTTCTGCTTCTTCTGTTTCATAGCTCATTTCAGGTGCAGCATCATAACTTGCTGCCATGTCTACTTCTGCTTTCTCACTAGTGCTTTTAGTACTCATATTACTTCCACAACCACTAGTTAATATGAGACTACTGATCCCCACTATGCCTATCATTTTTCTCCATACCTTTTTACACCTATTCATTTTAAATCCCCCTCTAATTATTCTATTTAATATTTAAGACGCTTTTATTTGATTAAAGTTCCACTTTTCTTAATTATATATTAAAAATATTAAAAATTTAAATTTTTATTAGGGAATATCTTTTTTCATCACATATATAGAGTATAAAGGTCATGCAAATAGCTTCTTGTAGCAGAATCACCACTTCGAGATTCTGAGGAACTGACCGGGTCAGCCAAGTCTCAATCTATTGTTATAGGTACCTCTGGACTTAAGGAAAATGTTCACTGATTGCTCGGGTAAAGGGAGGCGCTCAAATTATAGGCTGTTTGCTCAGTCTTTATACTGCAATACCAAATAAAGTTTAAACCAGAGTCTTAAGGTCTAGGTCCTCATGGTAGGACAGTCCAGACCTAGACTTTAAGGAGCTCCTCACTCATGGGTTAAACTTTCATAGCCAGTCTTAGTAGGCGCCTTTCTATATCCTAAAGGTGCTGAGGAGCTACTTTATGTCTTGAAATCAAGTCTACTTGCTGGCTATGAAAGTTTAATTAGAGTCTGGATCCGAAAAGGCGACTATCTCATGATAGTCGCCTTTTTGCGTTCTTAATATATAATCCATACCCCCATCTTCATTCGACTGAGCAAATGCCCTAACACATATGTATCAATAGTATTCACTTTTTCATCTGCTATTTTATATACTCCAATGACACTTAATGTATTAAGGTATATACTAAGACTATCTAATACAAGGGGATTTTCCGTACAAAGTAGCCACATGTTGCTCCTTGGATAAAATAAAATGCAAAGGAATGAAAATAATGTATGTAAAAGATAAGAGTTCAAATCCATCTGCTATTCGTTCAAGACAGATGATTGTAAATGCCCTCTTTACACTGATGAAGCAAAAGAAGTACACTTCCATTACCATCACAGATATAGCTATAGAGGCTCAAGTTACACGTAAAACATTCTATCAGCATTTTTACAGCCTAGATGATGTATTGGACGAATATATTGAAACCTTATATACAGAGTATATAAAAGCACTACAACAGGCTTCTATTCAATCAATTTATGAACACATCCCTCTTTATTTTAAATTTTGGATGACTCATTTTGACTTTCTAACCTTACTCTCTAAAAATAATTTACTTTCATTTATTCTAACAAAATATGATGAACTTTTGCCACTCATATATGCCCATTTACCTTGTAGTATTGAGGGTGACTCTATTCTATTTGAATACTTCTCTACTTATACTTCGGGTGCTTTTTGGAAACTACTGTGTAAATGGGTTGAACGTGGTGGTAAAGAGACTCCTGAACAAATGTCAGAAATATTTAAAGGCTTTATTGTAGAAATGACTAAGAATCCATCCTAACAGATTACTCTTTATAATTCATACAAAAAGTAACCAAATGAACTTCAAATGTTTCACTTTCTCCTAAATTATTGATTTCTCAGAATAGTTTTTTTATAGTATATAAGAATGATAATAACGAAAGGAGATATTATTTATGGCAACTATTTTTTGTTTTTCAGCTACCGGAAATAGTCTCTATGTGGCGAAGTGTATTTCAAAAGAACTTGCTTGTGAGCTCATTTCTATGACCTCCCCTATTACAGAATGTTCTGATTCCGTGATTGGCTTTGTATTCCCTACTTTTTTTCTTGGACTGCCTACTCTGGTAGAAAAATTTATCAAGAATTTAAAAATCACTCATTCAGATGCTTATATTTTTGCCGTTGCAACTTGTGGAGGCTTCGTCTTTGATTTAGACGGTGTCGTACGAAAGGTGTTAAAACCAAAAGGATTAACCTTAAACTACTTTGCAAAAGTACACAGTGTAGAAAATTTCCCCTCCCTATATAAGTCTAATAATCAACAAAAGATTCACCAAAAAGTAGATGAGCGATTACATAAAGTTATTTTAGATATTAAAAATCAGAAGAATAAAATAATAAAACCTGTTGGCCTTCTAAACTATATAAGGATCCAACGGTATCTTACTCTACAAAAGATGCCCTGTGATTCTTTTTTTACCGTAAAAAATTGCATGGGCTGTGGTATGTGTAAGCAGATATGCCCAAATCATAATATATCACTTATTGAAAACTCTCTAGCATTTCATGGAAATTGCCAATTATGTCTTGCATGTTTGCATATCTGTCCTCAAAGTGCTATTAATTGGAAGAATACCTCCCAAGATAAACCTCGCTACACCCATCCCTCTATAACCAAGAGTGAACTCATCCAATTTATAAATGAAACCTAACTCCTAACGCACAAAAATTAGAACGTTTTGTCATAAACTTTATAGCAATAGAACGTATATTCTAAACCTATTTAATAAGAGCGTTCTAAATGAAAAGGTCTCCTATGATTATAAATTTATCATAGAAGACCTTTTAAGTCTTTATTCACAGAAAAATATGACCTGCATTAAAATGAATTATTTTGTATATTCCTTAATCCATTTAATAATATTTGCACGCACTTCATCTTTACATGTCGCTTGAGTTAAAATATCATTTCCATGTGCTGATTCATTGAGTTCAATGACTTTTTTAGGAGTCGTAATAATTTGCTGCGCTATTTTTTTAGTGACATCTTGATAATATTCTCCTAAAACATCGTTCTTTGAATAGTAAACAAGAATAGGAGAATGCTTTAGTTTTTGAGTATCAATAACAGGCTGATCATCTTCAGATAAAGATAAAATAACTGCAGTCTTTACTGTATAGCCTAACTTCTCTTTGCTCATAATCTGAAGTAAATCTTTTGAACCATGACATCCACCAATAAATACTACATTATTTGTATCAATGTTAGCTGCATATTTTTGTAATGTATATCCAATAGCAGCTTCTACATTACAGGTATCCCAATCTTTCCATGTAATGTTCACTGCAAGGAATCCTTCTTTTGAAACTTGCTCTGGGAAGTCGCCCCATCCAGATTTATCAGTTCCACCATTGTGGGCAAAGAAAACAACTGGATATTTTTTGTCTTTTTTCATATCCTTAGGTAAAAAAACATCTTGTTCTAATGAAAAATACACCTCCGTGTTTGTTACTTCTGCTGGAGCTGTTGGAGTAGGTTTTTTTTCTACATCAGTAGATGCATATACTAAACTACTCATTACCGTCATACATGTTACCATAAACACTATCAACTTGTTCTTTTTCATTTTTAACTCATCTCCTTAATAATTTATAAATTGATTTAAAAATCAAAATATTATAAGAAAATGATAGTATGAATACTAATCTTTTAAAATATAAAATACGCACTCGATATTAGCAAATAATCATTTTTATCCTATTATACGATATTTTTTTCGAAAGCTCGAAGGTGATTCTGAATAATGTTTTTTAAAACTTCGTATAAAATTGACTTCTTCACCAAAACCCACCTTTTCACAAATTTCATAAATAGGTACTGTAGTGTTAGTAAGCATCTTTTCTGCAATCTTCAATCTATACTTAATCAAATAGGCAATGGGGGTATCACCCGTCAATTCAAGAAAACATTTATTAAGGGTATTGCGATTCAAATGAAATTGTAACGTTAAATCCTTGATTGTAATTTTATTTATATAGTTGGTATGTAAATAATCTAAAATCTTTCCTATTTGAGTTACATCCTTATTGAATTGAAGATATTGTGTTTCTAAGCTAGAAGTACTATATTTTTCTTGTAATAAAATGAGTATTTCAATAAGAATAGAACGACTTCGACACGGCCAAAAGAAATCTCTTTCCATACTTAATTCATTTTGTAACCTACTAAACTTTTGGCATAAAAATTGCATCATTAAAATATCTATATTTATGTCACCCACATAAGCATCTGTTCTTTCAAAAAAGGAATCAAATAAAAATTTATCCATGAGAGAAGAAGTGATGGCACTATTAGAATAATCGTCTGTATAGATATTATCAAGTGTTAAACTATTATTAATCACTTCTGGGTGGAAATAAATACACTCTGCCTCATATGTCTTTTGACTAATGATAGACACTTTATCTTGATGATTGATACAAAGGACACAAGGAGATGAAAACACCCTCTGTTTGTTATTTATTTCCATAACCACTGTTCCTTTTTTAAGTAATACAATTTTCAGGCACTCCTTGTTAGATATACATTCAAATTTTTCATGTGTACTGCAAGCTAATTTAAAAACATAATTTTCGTAAAAACGTTTTCCTGTTTCCCAATCGCCCATGTTTATCCTCCTTAATTTTTACTACTTCAGGCATATCTTAGTCCTTTATAAATTCATTTGGTAATACCTGTAAAGCATCATTCTTACAAACAAGCCCATTCACATGGATTCTTGCTTCTTAATTTTATCAAAGGAAAGCTTCATATCTTCAAGGAACTTAACCTATGATAAATCCACATCCTATTTCTTGCTCTTAATAAATAATGCTCATTGTATTTCACCAGTTTTATTTCTTTTATCCTATATATTTTAACATATTACAGCTTCATATTAGACTAAATTTTACAACTATTTTTCATTTTTTTAATTTTTTTAAGATATAATAGAAATATACATCAATAAAAAGCGGCTATTACATCACCTTAGGAGGTATCAATTTGAATATACATATCTTAATTGTAGAAGATGATGAATCTATTTCTCATCTCATTAAGCTTAATTTATCTATGATCGGTTATGAATGTACTCAGATATTTAATGGACTGGATGTCTTGCCCCTACTACAGGCAAACACCTTTGATCTTATCTTAATGGACATTATGCTACCTGGCATAGATGGCTTTCAATTGATTCAAAAAATTAAGCACTTTCATATTCCCGTCATCTTTCTTACAGCTAAAAGTGCATTAACTGATAAGGTAACTGGACTAAAATCCGGTGCTGAGGATTATATCGTAAAACCCTTTGAAACTATAGAACTATTAGCACGAATAGAAGTGGTTCTAAGGCGCTATGCTAAAAATAATGGCTGTATCCAATTTAAGGACATTACTATTTATGAAAGTGAAAGAATCGTAAAAAAAGACATGAATCCCATTAACATAACCCTAAAGGAATTTGACTTATTGCTTTTACTTGTAAAAAACAAAAATATGGCCTTATCTAGAGAATATTTATTAGAAACGGTTTGGGGGTTTGAATATATGGGAGAAACAAGAACAATTGATACACATATTCAAAATCTAAGAAAGAAACTAGGCCTAATGGATACCATTAAAACAGTTTACAAAATTGGCTATAGATTAGAGGAATAATCTGATGAAACTATGGCAGAAAATCTATTTTTTTCCTTTATTTCTCCTTGTGCTAACCCTTAATCTCTCCGGACTCCTACTTATTCAAAACTTCCATAATAGCCTTTTAAAAAAAGAAATTGAAGCCTGTATCACTGAAAAGAATTTCTTAACTTATGAATTAAGAATAAATAATCAACAAGTCGGGAACTCTTTGAATCTGGAGGGTACCATTAACACACTAATGACTGATTATGTTGATTCTATCTATTATGAGGGGTCTTTTCAAATCCTAGGTTTGGAAAACAAGCTGCTATATACAGACTTTGATTTTCCCCTTCCTCCCAGTTATGAAGAGCTAGAAAATCTGCCATTTGGTCAAACGCATTACATTATCCGCCCCCTTGGAGGTCACTATTATTTATACGTTGCCAGTCTGACAGATGCCTATGGTACCCCCTTAATGATTTATTATGCTAAAGATATTTCCACCATCTACGATGAGCGCCAGACCCATATCCATTTCTTTCTCAAGTTAGATTGTTTTATATGCTTAATTTTTGCCATCTTTATGTTTTTAATAAGCCACAAAATCACCAAGCCTATTGGTATCCTAACTAACTCTACACAAAAGATTACTTCTGGCAAGTATAACGAACGAGTACTTATAGATACTAAAGATGAATTTAGTACCTTGTCTACTTGCTTTAATCAAATGGCTCAAACTATTGAAGATAAGATCGCACAACTTCAACTTTCTAATGAGCAAAAAGAAACTTTTATCAATGATTTTACTCATGAACTCAAAACACCACTGACTTCCATCATTGGCTATGCCAACTTTATACGGACTTCTAAATATAATGAACAACTTTTCTTTGAAGCCTCAGACTATATTTACAAAGAAAGTAAAAACCTTGAACAAATGGCATTTAAAATGATGGATCTCATTTATGCTAAATCCGCCCATATCACTTTTCAGCCCCAAGAAGTTCTCTCACTTTATAAAGAAGTTAAGCAGTCCTTACAGCCAAAGCTTGATGAAAAGCAAATGGACTTAAAGATTATTGGACCACCTTGTATACTCATGGTAGATAAAATTTTAATGAAAATATTTTTGTGCAACTTAGTAGACAATGCTATTAAAGCTTCTCCTGCTAATAGTTCCATTATCTTAGCTATTCATACCCACAATCATCAGACCACTCTCTCCGTCCAGGATTTTGGTATGGGTATATCACCCGACCATATTTCTAAAATCTGTGACCCTTTTTATGTTGTGGATTCTGCCAGAACTAAAAAAAACAATGGTGCTGGCATTGGGTTATCTATTTGCAGCGAAATCGCTAAATGCCACAATGGAACGCTTCACATAGACAGCCAACTTAATGAAGGTACTACCATTTCTATTAGTTTTTGTACTCCTGATCATTTGACAACTATTTGACAACTCCCCCAAACTTCTCAAACATTTTAGTTCTATACTAAAACAGTAATAAGTACTTATTAAAATCATAATCATATTGGAGGAATTAAAATGAAGGTGAAAAAATTATTTACAGGATTATTAATCACCAGCCTCACAACACTATCAGGCTTGCAGCTTCTAGCAAGTACTACTGGTAATGAAATCATTAAAACTAACATTGTCTATACAGCCACAGACCCCTCTCCAGAAACCACAACTGAAACTGATTTAAATGCATTCTATAATGAAAAAGGCTTTAAGATTTTAGAAAATTATTTTAATATTACACGAGATCAACTTCCTAAAGATGCTAAGTTTATAATATTCGTGATGACGAAAGAGAGTTTAGCTCAAGAAGAAGCTCATTGGCTTGAGCTTTGTGAGCAAGAATATGCGCAAAAGAAGCTTACAAAACAAGAATACACAACACAAAAGGAAGACCTTAAAAAACAATATGATGGGTACCGTAATCAGCTTATTGAAGCCAATCATGACATCGTTACTTGTCAACTATATCTTGGTATCAATTCACCAAATGCCTTCTATTCTATTCTTTTTAATGCCAATACCAAAGAAGCTTACGAGGTTACGTGCCCTTATTCAGAAGAAGGATGGAATCTCCAGTGTGCTGTTGTAGATGGTAAGAAACCATCATCCGCTTCAGAAGCCACTGATCAAATTAAAACCGCAATTGGCATTCAGTTTATTACCACACATCAAATTGCTGACATTAAAAATCCTAAGATTGTTATAATTAAAGGTTCAACTCATAACCGCATTTATTATGAGGATGCCTCTGACCCTAATAAAAAGGTGCTACTCTTCTTTGATCCAGTCACTAACAAAGTTATTGCATTTAATTCTGGACATGATGCCGCGGAATTAAGCTAAACCTCTTAATAAAGCATCAACCTTATTAAACCTAGTGGAGATTAATAAATATATTTTTATCATAAAGGCATCAAGATTTGCCATCTTGATGCCTTTGATGTTATGTATATGAAATTCCTAACTCCTAGTTACTTATTGTTTTTTAATATACTTTTTTTAATATACTTTTTTTAACCATATAATACAAATGACATAGAGTATAACATAAAATAATACTAACTATTGAGGCAAGAATAAATTTTAGCATAGGATGTAACGGTACATTAATAATAGCTATCTGAGTAGGAATGACTATAAACGGATGAATGAGATACACTCCAAAGGAGTATTTAGCTGCCATTTTTAAAACCCTATTTGTGCCATTAGCTTTTTGCCGAAAGAGTATTGGCAAACTGATACACAGCCCCACGCATAGAAAAGAGTCCCAAGCGGATACAATCAATGAATTTAAAGATAATCCTTCTGCCCATACTCCATAGCCACCCACAAGCATAAGGATAATAGGAGGTGCTAGTAAAATCACAATAACCGAAATGACTCCCCATAAAATTCCCACAGACACGGGAAGCTTTTGGAGCCATTGCTGCTTGTAAGCCACAATACCAAAACAAAACATGGCAATATAAGTAATAACCCTTGCAGGTTCAAAGCTATGTAATGGCAACCAATAACCAGGTGGAAAGATTATTCTTATCATAAAGGTAAGGAGCATTAGGCCTAGCCCCAATAATAAGATATGTTTATCATTCAGAGAAGACGGCCAGATGTCTGAAACATTATTTAAATTTAAATTCAAATTCTTCTTTCTTGGTTGTTTCATCCCTTTTATTTGACTAAATAAGATATAAATAACGATAAAAAAGAGTAGGTTAAATAAAAACCAGGTATGTCCAAAATTAATATCACCATCAGGAATAAGAAAATACCGATGACTCAGAAAATCTGCGAAAGACATTCCTTCGCCAAATAACAAAAATCCAGTGACTGGCAATACTATAAACATAAATATGATGATTGGAATACCCAATCTTTTTAGTCGTTCCCAAAGATATCTTTTAGCCGTTTTGTGTTCTAAAGAAAGTGGAATAAAATATGCAGATAGCATAAAAAAAAGTGCCATAAAAAATGCATTATCAACAGATAGAAGCCACCCAATTATTCTATTATTTATCTCGGGTATATTAGGTTGCTGTACTGACCAACCTGTATTAATGGTTACGTAGGCTTGACTAGTGTGATGTGCCACTACTAGGCAAGTAAGTGCCGTTTTTAGATTATCAAGATAATTGACCCTATTTAATTTTGTATTTTTAGTATTCGAAGTCGTATTCATCATTTCATTCCATCCCTAATCTAGCTTGTTCAAGTAATATGTTTGAACTTAGCAATTTTATTTTACATTAGTTCTCCATTCATCAAGCTGTCTCTGCATTTCTGCTATCACTTTATCTGCTCCTGCTGCTTTAAACGCTTTTTCCATCTTTGGAACATTTGTATCCGGGTCAATTAATCCTGTCGCTAGTTGTGGCACATAGTTATGATATACCACGCAACATGCTGCTACTTCCTTGGATACTCTAGATGTGTCAAAGTGAAATCCTAAAAGCTTAGATTTAAGGCTTTGCTTATTAAAGGCTTCTAGTTTGTTCCATATATCTGGGTCTTGATTTTCATATACATTATTTAAAAATTGATTACCTAAAGCCCAACCCAAATTTAGATTATATCTATCATAATCCTTCTTTTCTCTCATGATATTTACATTTTCATTCTTTCCTACTATCTCATAATGAATCCCTTCGATTCCAAAATTAATAAGATTATTAAGCTCGGAATCCGTATTCACCTTTTCTAATAACATAAGTGTACGCTCAGGATATTTTGAAGTTTTTGAAATAGCAAGCATACTACCTACTGGTTTTTCCCTTTGCATATAAACTTCAGTAAGAGGTATCCCCATATATTTATAACCATATTGTTCTTCTAGATCTTGTAACCTTCCTGGATAAAGCATTTCTTCTATTGCAAAAGAGTTTCGATATTTATAAGCAGGTGTAGAATACCAGTCACCTGTTAGCATATCCTCATTTATAATCCCCTTTAAACAATATTCATGCATCTTATGATAATAAGCTATAGCTTCCTCTGTTAAAAATGGATTGATAACTTTATAATCTAAAGTACTCCATTTTACTGCCCCAGACATGTCATAGTCCATTATATGTTCATAAGGTAACAACTCTATAGCGAATTCATTGCAAACAAGTACATTCATACGGGATTCTTTCTCCTTTATTATTTCAAAGAAAGGCTCCATGTCTTTAAAGGATTTAACCCCTGATAAATCCATATCATATTTCTTCACTAGATCTTCTCTAACAATTAAACCGAACTGCGCTCCATTTTGCTTATTACAAGGAATAGCATAGAGTTTCCCATTTACCTCAGCTCCTTTTAAATATTCTTCCCCTAGCAAAGCCTGTGTCTTTGGTGCATAAAGAGGTAAAGCTTTATCTAGCTCCCAAAAAGCACCCTTCGTAGCCCATTTATAGTAATCATTAGTCCAATTGGAGGTAAAACAAATATCAAAATCCTCCTTCTGAGTTATCATCATTTCCATATGTTCATTGTAAGTTCCCCAATTAAAACAGTTGAGCTTAAGCGTACAATTTAGATCTGTATGTTCAGCAATATACTTATTTATCTTATTTTCAACTAATTTTGTATCCTTCTGTGGACCATTGCCCATAAAGTACCAGTTAATCTCTACTTTTTTACTTGTATCCACTGTCATCTCTTTCTGCTCTGCTGCAAAGATACTCCCCTCAAAACTTAAAAAACAACTTATTCCTAATGCAAATATACTCCATCTACGTCTGACATTTTTAATGTGCATTTTATCCCCCTATTATAATTTTAATAAATCCTGTCTATCCGTAACGTTATAATCCAGTTCATCTATGCAATATACCAGTTTTTCTATTTCATACTTTATGCTTCTTTTTACCAAACGGACAAGCATAAGCACACATACCACATACGACTAATTCTTTATTCTCACTCATTTGTTTAAAATATGCATCACATGCTCTTACATCAAGTCTTAATTCTCTTGGCTCATGATCCACATAATTTCTTCCCAATATTGCATGAGTAGGACATACCTTTTCACATTCATGACAGTTCCCACATTGACTTTCCATGAGCTCTTTATTCTCTTCAAAGGGGGCATCTGTTAGCACGGAAGTCCACCTTACACGTGGACCACATTGAGGATTAATTAAAAGGCAGTTCTTTCCTATCCAGCCAAATCCCGCTAATCTAGCAGTCATTTTATGAGATATAGAAGCATAAATCCTATCGCTATCTATACGCTCTGCTGCTGGTAAAGGCATCACCCTATATCCTTCTCGCTGTATGACTGAACTAATAATGGAAGCAAATTCATCTAATCGGCCAGTAATAATCTCATATGCGTGAGTGTAGAATAAAAGCCTATTTTCATATGACTCTCTATCCTCTAAAAGGTCTATAATACTATCTTGAAGTCTTATTCCAATAGATAATGCTCTTGGAAAATCTTCTATCACCCTACCACTTATATCTTTAATCTCATTTTTAACTTGACTGATTCCTGCTACACCAATAAAATCAATGCCATAAAAATCTCCAAGTTCATTTATCTTTTTTAACAAATCCATATTTTCAGCCTCCTGTGCCTATCCTAACTCATTCTATATTTATTACTATTCCTGGATAAAAATGGTACTATGTCAAGAAAAAGCACAAATTAAAGTGAGAAATTTCCCTGTCATTTAACTTACTTTAGTAGCATTTTCTCTTTGAATCTGCTTATATAATTTTTCAAACTGATCTGGTGAAATGTAAT
>JAEZJJ010000041.1 GCA_023436395.1 Bacillota bacterium
ATGACCATGCGGTCATCCATAGTTTATGCGGTATTAGCGTTCGTTTCCAAACGTTATCCCCCTCTATAGGGCAGGTTACCCACGCGTTACTCACCCGTCCGCCACTAAGTTCAAGGAGCAAGCTCCTTTCACTTCGTTCGACTTGCATGTGTTAAGCACGCCGCCAGCGTTCATCCTGAGCCAGGATCAAACTCTCATCAAATGAAGTTTGTCCGTGTAACATCTCTGTTACTGACTATTTTACTTAGTACAAATGTACTGATTCTCATCTCTTAATAGAGACATAATGAATCGACTGGTTTATAGTTACTATTTTGTTTTCAAAGTTCATTTATTATGACTTGTATAAGTATATCTTATTACTTAACTTATGTCAAGTCTTTTGTTTTGTTTTTTTACAAAACAAAGCGGAGAAGGAGGGATTCGAACCCTCGCGCCGGTTAACCCGACCTATACCCTTAGCAGGGGCACCTCTTCGGCCAACTTGAGTACTTCTCCGAATTACCATTTTTTATTGTGTCCGTTTTCTTCAGGACAAGATATATAATAACAAACCTTATTCTTTATGTCAAGCCTTTTTTGAATTTGTTTTTTTATTATAAAAAGACCCTTATGTACAAGTACACAAGGGTTAAATTTGTTGGAATTTCTTTGATGTCTTATCTTTCACATATAAAAATATCTTAACTCATTTATTAACTTGTTTTGTTATTTGCACATGTTTTATTTAAATGAATAAGAAGTTTTCTTACTACCTCATATTCTTAATTCATATTAAATGAGTCAAATATTTATCGGAATGATAAATAGTAACATCCTATGTATTATGATATCATCTTATATTCAAGTTTACAATTAATATTTGTTATAAAGTATATATTTTTAAAAAATTATACACTTATTTGTTTTATTAAACTTATCTTTACTTTAATATGATAACTGCCTGATGTCCCATTTGCTCCCATGCCTTCTTAAAATCATCTTTATTCACAGCAATATTAGGTCTTTTTGAAAGAGGATCATTAATATATACATTATTCTTATCAACTCCAGTGATTATAACAGCATGTAATTTATTAGTTGTTTTTACTATTCCTGATGGTGTGTGCCAGATTTCAAAATAGGAATCATCTAAAGACTTATATGTAGCATTGGTAATTACCCATATAGGACTTCCTAATTTTAAGAAATACATCATCTCTTCAAATTCAATTCCTGTTAAATCTATCACTTGATCTCCTGCATATTTTTCAGCTAATTCTGCGATTGGCCCATGATATACCCCATATCCATTATTGTTAATATTGTACATATCTCCAACAAACCCATCATATGGGTTTCCATAATATATTCTACCTTTTTCATCTCTAGAGTATACTGTACTATCTTTCTTTATTTCCTGTGCCAGTATCATCTTACTAACATTAATATTATTGTACCTAAGTAACATTGTTAAAGAAGTCACTTCACATCCCCTAGGTAATTCTGGATATTGATTTATTAATGGTACATTAAGGGGTTCTACCTTAACTTCTTCTTTTTCCTTGGTCCAAATAATTTTTGTCTTATCTTTATAATAAATGGTATCATAGTTATTTGTTTTAGCATAACTAACAGCTTCTTTAAAATCTTCAAAATCATGTATTGCCGTATCTGTCACAATAAAAAAAGGCTTAAAATTATTATATACCCATTCATTATTTATAGTATTAATCGCTATACTCCTCTTAATCTTTTCAGCTTTTGATATAGCTTCTTCTTCTGTATCGGCTTCTGCTACAATATTACCAGCTTTTTTGATGATATACTTTTTACTTAATGTGCTTGCATTTATAAAAGTAGGCAGCGCACTACTATTATGTTTAACATAATAAGTATATGCCCCACCTACAATTACTATTATTAATGTTACAAATAGAATAGCTTTAAATACTCTCATCTATTCCTCATCTGTAACTTCATCAATGCTATCTTCTATAGAGGCTTCTGTAATATCCCCTTCTTCAACATTAGCATCGATAAATTCTTCATTTACTTTTTCCATACATACAACTTGTACATCATCAGTGACATTTATTAATTTAACACCTTGAGCATTTCGACCTATAGAAGAAATTTGTGCAACCTTAATACGGATAATAATACCTTGAGAAGTAATAAGTAGTAACTCATCTTCTTCACTTACTGAGGCTATACCAATGATACAACCTGTTTTCTCAGTTATCTTATTAATTCTTATACCTTTTCCACCACGTTTTTGAGCCCTAAATGCATCTATTTGAGTTCTCTTTCCTAATCCCTTTTCTGTAGTAGTTAAGATTTGTTCACCATCTTTTGGTACAGTTGCACCTACTACTTCATCTGTTTCACTTAAATTAATAGCACGTACACCCCGAGCTGTTCTACCCATTGGCCTTACATCTGTAGCCTCAAACATAATACCTTGTCCATTTTTAGTTGCAACTAGGATGGCATCCTGAGATGTTGTTTGATGTACATCAACTAATTCATCGTCTTCATTAAGTGAAAGTGCAATAAGACCACCTTTTCTTATATTTCTAAAGTCTTTTAAAGGCGTTTTTTTAATTTGACCTTTCTTAGTAACCATTGTTAAGAAAGTATTATCTTCAAATTCTTTAATAGGGAATACTGCTGTAATGCGTTCATCTTTATCTAACTCTAATAAATTAACAATAGCAGTTCCTCTAGCAGTTCTTCCTGCTTCTGGTATTCTATATCCTTTAATACGATATGCCTTACCTTTATTAGTAAAGAACATAATATAGTTAAAGTTAGTCGTTACAAATAGTTGTTTGATAAAGTCTTCTTCAATAGTATTAACACCTATGATTCCTTTACCACCTCTATTTTGATTTTTATAAGTGTCTAATGGAATACGCTTGATATATCCCAATTGAGTAATTGTCACTACAATATTTTCTTCATCAATAAGATCTTCAATATCGTATTCATCTTCATCAATCGTAATATCTGTTCTACGTCCATCACCATATTTTTGTCTCACTTCGATAAGTTCATTTTTAATAACACCTAATAACTTATATTCACTAGCTAAAATTGATTTTAAGTATTCAATTCTCTCAAGGAGTTCTGCATACTCTTGATCAATTTTTTCTCTCTCAAGGCCTGTTAAAGCACGAAGTCTCATCTCAACAATTGCCTGAGCTTGAATCTCTGTAAGTTCAATAGCCTCCATTAATCTTTCTTTAGCTTCTTGAACATTTGCTGATTCACGAATAAGTGATACTACTAAGTCAATGTTATCTAAAGCTTTACGAAGCCCTTCTAATATATGAGCCCTTGCTTCTGCCTTATTAAGTTCAAATTGTGTTCTTCTTACCACAACTTCTTTTTGATGTTTTAAATACTCCTCTAGAATTTGCTTTAAGTTAAGAACCTTAGGCTTATCATTTACTAATGCAAGCATATTAATGCTGAAGGTATCCTGTAATTGTGTATATTTATAAAGTTGATTTAATATAACTGTTGGATTTACATCTCTTCTAAGTTCAATAACAACAGAAATACCATTTCTATCAGACTCATCACGAATATCTGTAATACCATCAATCTTTCTTTCTTTAACTAAGTCTGCCATTTTTTCAATAAGGGCTGACTTATTAACCATATATGGAATCTCTGTAACAACAATACGATTCTTACCAGCTTGCATAGCTTCAATTTCTGCTTTGGCTTTTACTTTAACTTTGCCTCTACCAGTTCTATAAGCTTGGTCAATTCCATAGCGTCCATAGATAGTAGCGCCTGTTGGGAAGTCTGGGCCTTCTATAATAGCCATGAGCTCTTCTATATCTGTTTCACGAACTTCTTGTTCTTCATTTTCACCCATGTAATTATCAATCATCTTAATAACGCCATTTACAACTTCAGTTAAGTTGTGTGGTGGAATATTAGTAGCCATCCCTACAGCAATACCTGATGAACCATTCACTAATAAGTTGGGAAATCTCGCTGGTAATACACAAGGTTCCTTAGAAGATTCATCAAAGTTTGGTCTAAAGTCAACTGTTTCTTTATCAATATCTGCAAGCATTAATGCTGTCATTTTACTCATACGTGCTTCTGTATAACGCATTGCCGCTGCACTATCGCCATCAATAGAACCAAAGTTTCCTTGTCCATCTACAAGAGGATATCTTGTAGAAAATTCTTGTGCCATACGTACCATTGCACCATAAATAGAAGAGTCACCATGTGGGTGATATTTACCCATGGTATCTCCAACAATACGTGCTGACTTTCTATATTGTTTATCTGAACCTAGGCCTAGTTCACTCATAGAATATAAAATACGACGATGAACTGGCTTTAATCCATCTCTTACATCTGGAAGGGCACGAGATACAATTACACTCATCGCGTAATCAATATAGCATGTCTGCATTTCATCATTTATATCTCTATGAATAATTCTGTCATAAATTACATCATTCGAATCCATTTATTATCCTCCTTGCCCTTTTATATATCTAGATATGTTACTTTGTGTGCATGCTCATTAATAAACTGTCTTCTAGGTTCTACATCATCACCCATTAACTGTGTGAAAACTTCATCTGCTGCTGCTGCATCTTCCACTGTAACTTGAACAAGCACTCTGGCTGCAGGATCCATGGTTGTATCCCATAGTTGCTCTGCATTCATTTCACCTAGACCTTTGTAACGTTGCATACGTGAAATGCCTGTTCTACCGATTTCTTCTAATAACTTTTCAAGTTCTTTATCATTGTATACATAGTGTTTCTTTTTATTTTTCTCTACTAGATAAAGTGGTGGTTGCGCGATATATACATGTCCTTGATCAATAAGTTCTCTAAAGTACCTATATAAGAATGTTAATAAGAGAGTTCTAATATGTGCCCCATCCACATCGGCATCAGTCATGAGAATAATTTTTCCATATCTTAATTTGCTAATATCAAAGTCATCACTAATACCAGCACCAAAAGCTGTAATCATATTACGGATTTCTTGATTTTCTAGCATCTTATCTATTCTAACTTTTTCTACATTAAGGATTTTACCTCTAAGTGGTAAAATAGCTTGTGTTTTTGGGGAACGTGCACTCTTTGCAGAACCACCCGCAGAATCCCCTTCGACAATGTAAATCTCACATTTTGATGCATCTTTTTCAGAGCAATCTGCAAGTTTACCTGGAAGTGCATTACCTTCTAAGGCACTTTTTCTACGTGTCAATTCCCTAGCTTTACGTGCAGCATCTCTAGCCCTAGCTGCCATAACACCTTTTTGAACGATTACTTTCCCTACGTTAGGATTTTGTTCAAGGAAATAGGTTAATTGGTCACCAAAAATAGATTGCACTGCTCCAGCCGCCTCACTAGAACCTAGTTTTGTCTTAGTCTGTCCTTCAAACTGAGGATCTCCAATTTTAATACTAATAACAGCAGTCATACCCTCGCGGATATCATCCCCAGTTAAATTCTTATCCGAATCTTTTAAAAGTCCCATCTTTCTTGCATAATCATTAAGATTTTTTGTAATAGCCGTTCTAAATCCTGATAAATGTGTTCCACCTTCTGGTGTATTAATATTATTTACAAAACTAAAGAGATTCTCTACATAGCTATCATTGTGCTGGAATGCTACTTCTACTGCTATTCCGTCCTTTTCTCCCTCACAATAAAAGATCTCTTCATAAATAGGTGTTTTATGCTTATTGAGATGTTGAACAAATTCTTTAATACCACCTTCATAGTGGAATGTTTTATTCTGCTCCTGTCCTTCTCTCTCATCTACTAATTCAATTCTCAGTGCTTTTGTTAAAAACGCAGTTTCTTTCAAACGTTGTTCTAAAACTTTATATTCAAAAACAACCTCTTCAAAGATCTCAGCATCTGGCTTGAAATGTACGTAGGTTCCTACTTTATCTGTGTCACCAACTACTGTTAGAGGTTGTACTACATCTCCTCTTGAGAATTTCTCTTGGTGTACCTTTCCATCTGTATATACTTCTACAGTTAACCATTCCGATAAGGCGTTTACTACTGATGCACCTACACCGTGTAGACCACCTGATACTTTATATCCTCCTCCACCAAATTTTCCACCTGCGTGTAAAATGGTAAATACGACTTCTACTGTTGATATCCCTTTCTGAGGGTGTATCCCAACTGGAATACCACGCCCATTATCAATAACAGATATAGTATTATCAGAATGTATTGTAACTTTTATAAGGCTACAATATCCAGCTAATGCCTCATCAACTGCATTATCCACTATTTCATATACTAGATGGTGAAGACCTTTTGAAGAGGTACTACCTATATACATACCAGGCCTTTTTCGTACCGCCTGCAGCCCCTCTAATATTTGTATTTGATTTTCATCGTACGTTGCTGCCATAACTAAGATCTCACTCCTTTAAAATTTACTCGTAATCATAATTATCCAAGTTTTATTATATACTATAATATTAATAAAGGCAAACTTGCTAATAATTATAAACACTTATACTTTTAACTATTATCGCTTTTTATATTTCCATTTTTTACACTATATAGTTTTCCAATTTTTTGTGTATTCCATACACTTTGTTCAATACCAGTACATGTTATTAGCGTTTGAATATTCTGTGTATATTTAAACAGATCACCTTGTCTATTATGATCTAACTCTGAAAGAACATCATCCAATAGTAAAATAGGCTCTTCTCCTATATATCTTTTCATAATATTTAATTCAGCTAACTTCATAGATAAAACAACACTTCTTTGTTGGCCCTGGGAACCATAGACTTTAACATCCATTCCATTAATCAAAAAGGTTAAATCATCTCTATGAGGACCTATAGAAGTTGTCTGATAAAGAATATCCTTTTCACGATACTTTAACATCTTCTCTCCAAATTCTTCTGCCACTACATTAGGCTCATAAATAACTTGTAGCTTTTCTTTTTGTGCAGAAATATCATCATGTATTTGCGATGCTATTTGATTAATTTCTGCAATAAATTCACTTCTTTTCTTGATTACTGCAGTAGCGTATTCTTCCATTTGCATATCCCATACGTCTAACATGGATTTATCCTTAGTATTAAAATATTGTTTTAAAGCTATATTACGTTGTTTCAACACCTTATGATATTGACGAAGTGAATAATAATACATTTTATCAATTTGACATAGTTCAATATCTATAAATCTTCTACGTTCTTTAGGACTATTTTTAATAAGTTGCAAGTCTTCTGGCGAAAACATAACAATATTAAGACAACCAAATAATTCACCCAATCGACTAATGGGTATTTTATTAATCATGGCTGATTTTGCTTTGGCTGTTAAATGAAAGTCTATGTCATCCTGTACATAATTTTTTTGCACACGAAGTTTAACATGGGCGCTTTCTTCATTCCATTTTATAATCTCTTTTTCTTTATGTGTTCTATGAGACCTAGCTGTTGCACAAAGATAAATAGATTCAAGAACATTTGTTTTACCTTGAGCATTGTCACCTTTAAAAATATTAATTCCTTTATCTAGGGAAATGTTTAGCTCTTCATAATTTCTAAAATTTTTTAAAGCTAACTCTTTTATATACATAAAGCCTCCCCAATTAGTTATTTTACTTTATAAGTTTCTCCATCAAATAAAACCTCATCACCTGGTCTTATTTTTTTTCCTCTTTGAGTACAAATTTCACCATTTACTAAAACTAACTCTCCTGCAATAAGCATTTTTGCTTCTCCACCAGTCTGAACCATAGAAGCATACTTCATTAATTGATCTAACTTAATAAACTCTGTATCAATTTTAATTTCTTTCATCTTTTTTCTCCTTTAATTTAAAGTATATTGTATACAAAATACTAATGAATAAATCGCTCTATCATTCAAAGAGAATTGTAGAGCGATTACCTTTTATATAATTATGCATTTACTCGAATTGGTAATATTAGATATTTATAGTGTTCCCCTTCTTCTGGTTGAATAATACAAGGGGTGAGGGATGAGATAAAGTGAATACACACATTATCATCTTCTATAGCTTTAAGTGCATCAATTAAATACTTAGGGTTAAAAGCGATTGTAATCTCTTTACCTTCAAGTATTACTTCAAGTTCTTCCCTAGCAGTTCCAAGTTCCGCATTAGAAGTAATAATCATTTTATCCTTTTCAATTTCTACACGAATAGGATTTTTCTTACCTTCTCTAGAAATTAAAGCAGCACGTTCAATACTCATCAAGAAGTTCTTACGGTCCACAAGAATTTTTGTCTCATAATCAGGTGAAAATACTTGTTCGTATTTAAGAAACTCACCTTCTAATAAACGTGATACTACTTTACTATCTCCTAAGTCAAAAAGAACATGTTTATCTCCAAAGTATACTGTTACCTCTTCATCCTCTTCACTTGTTAAAATTTTATTAATCTCAGAAAGTGTGCGTCCAGGAATGACAACTTCTAATTCCTCATTCTCATTTGAGAGTTTAAGTTGTCTATATGAAATACGATAGCCGTCTACAGATACCATGTTTAAATTGTCATTTTTAATTTGCAACATTTCTCCTGTAAGAATAGGTCTAGTTTCATCTTGAGCAACTGAGAAAATTGTTTGACGAATCATCTCTTTAAGAGCTAATTGATTAACAGTGCAAACATTTGTTTTTTCTACATCTGGAAGAGCAGGGAAGTCTCTACCTGATTGACCAGCAATTTGGAATTTAGACTTTTCACTTACAATACTCGTCATAAAGTTATCATCTGTTGAAATTTCAACTACTTCTCCTGGCATTCTTCTAATAATTTCAGAAAAAATCTTAGACTCTAGAGCAATAAAACCTTCGTTAATAACGTCTGCATCTATTGTACTTTCAATGCCAAGTTCAAGGTTATTCCCAACTAAAGTAAGCTTATTATTAGACGCCTTTAAAAGAATACATTCTAGTATAGGCATAGTTGTTTTAGTAGAACATGCTTTTAGCACTGTGTTAATACTATTTAACAAAAGATCTTGCCTGCAATAAATATGCATGTGGATATCTCCTTTCGTGTAAAACCAATACAATTATTAAAGTTAATTTAGCAATAATAGTAGTAGGGGGTGTGAGTACTGTGGATAACCCTTACTAGCCATTAATAGCATTATAAAAAATGATGTTTATACACATGTGGATGAGTTGAAGTTTTACTTTAAGTTTATCCACACTATTAACATCAAAAAAAAAATCACAAAAATAATCCACAAAAAATTCACGCTAAGTTCACATGAATATACACAGGTTATTTTGCTGTAATTTTAGATTCCAATTCATTGAGTATTTGAGTAAGTTCAATATCTGTTTGAAGTTCCTTGGAAATCTTTTCAAAACCATGAATAATGGTAGTATGGTCACGACCACCAAATTTTTCACCAATTTTAGGAAGAGAAAGATCTGTAAGTTTTCTACAAAGATACATGGCTATTTGTCTAGGATAGGCAATATTACGAGTTCGCTTAGAAGAGCGAAGTTCTTCGGGTTTAAGGTGAAAGTAATTTGCAACAATTTCTTGAATATACTCAGCTGTAATAATTTTAGGCCTGTCCTTAGAAATAAGGTCTTTTAATGCTTCATTAGCTAATTCAACAGTGATCGGTTTATTTGTAAGAGAAGAAAAGGCTAAAATACGATTTAAAGCACCTTCAAGCTCACGAATATTAGAAATAACAGTTTTAGCAATGAATAAAAGAACATCTTCAGGTACAGATAGGCTCTCAATTTCAGCTTTTTTTCTTAAAATAGCAATTCTAGTCTCTAAATCTGGACTTTGGATATCTGCAATAAGTCCCCATTCAAATCTAGAACGTAAACGTTCTTCTAAAGTTTCAATTTCTTTAGGTGGACGATCACTAGAAATAATAATTTGCTTATTGGCTTCATAAAGTGCATTAAAGGTATGGAAAAATTCTTCCTGAGTACGTTCTTTACCAGTGATAAATTGAATATCGTCTATTAATAGAACATCAATATTTCTATATTTATTACGAAAACTTTCATTTTTATCATCACGAATAGAATTAATAAGCTCATTAGTAAACTTTTCAGAAGAAGCATAAATAATTTTGGCACTAGGATTCTGATCTAGAATATAGTGTGCAATTGAATGCATAAGGTGAGTTTTACCAAGCCCTACACCTCCGTATAGAAATAATGGATTATAAGCCCTAGCAGGTGCTTCTGAAACAGCTAAAGCAGCAGCATGAGCCATACGATTACTATTTCCTACTACGAAACTATCAAAAACATATCTAGGGTTTAAATTACTTGGATTATTAAGAGGATCTTGAAGATCAAGAGTTCTTTTATTAGATTTGTTTTCAGTAGCAGTTTGTTCATTTGGAAGTACAAATTTTATATGACATTCCTTATTTAGAATCTGAAGTGCACTATTACGGATAAGCTCTATATAGCGTGTATTAAGAATTTCCTTAGTAAATTCATTTTTTACGCCAATAATTAAAGTATTATCTTCAATAGATAATAACTCAGTTTCTTTAAACCAAGTATTAAAGCTAACGCTAGAGGTTTCCAGTTCTATAATACTAAGGATAGATTCCCATTGCTTTTTATACAGCGACGACATACTTAATCCTCCTATTTTATTTATTTATGCACAGTTTATTAAAGTATTGTCAACATGTGCATAAAGTAATCAACATATATATTGAAAAGTATAATTTAAATGAATAAAAATAACGGGCTAAACAATATGTGGATAAAGTTATTAAGAAAAAAACCTGATAAAACATTAAAAAATACAAAAAAAAAGGAAAAAATATAAGTTATGCACAACTTTATCAACAGAATGTGAATAACTTAATATAATTAACAACTTATCTACAAGTAATTTTATAATATCAAATTACCTGTGGAAAATCAACCTTAGATAAAAAATATCCACAAGCAAGGTTGTCAAAAAAGATGTGGATATTTTGTGTAATAAAGATATAGATTAATATTTCAATATAAATAATGGAGAATAATTAGATGTTGAAGTACATTAAAAAGTAAAACAAATAAAGAGGAGTATTAATTATAGTAAGATATAAAGTATGAAATAAAAATAAAAAGTATAAAAGGATGAAAGAGAATATTTAAAAATTACATAAGAGTTTGTAAAAAAATAAAAATAAAAAGTAAAAGGATAAAAGAGAAATAATGAATTGTATAGGTAAATATAAGAAGGGAACATAAAGTAGAAGAATAATTTTATTAATAATAAGTGAGTATAGATAAAAATATTAGTTTTAATTTCTATAATTAATATTTTTGTTTAAAATATAAATATTTAACTAATTTAAGTTCACATATAAAATGACATATATTATAAAATGACATATATAAGGAAGAAATAATTTTAATTACCATTTATTTATTCAGATAATATAGTAAGTAAGGCTTGACTACAAATTATAAATCTTCTATACTATCCATAGTGCTTATTTACATTCAATAAGTTTAATGTAAATATTTTTATTATTGGTGTGAAGATAAATAGCGCATGTGCAGTGACTATTTATCAATTTTGATGTGCATATTGTGTGGTAACTTATCCAATAAAGGAGGTGCTCACAATGAAAATGACTTATCAACCAAAGAAACGTCAAAGAAGTAAAGAACATGGTTTTCGTAAAAGAATGAGAACTAAAAATGGTAGAGCGGTACTCGCTAGAAGAAGAGCAAAAGGTAGAAAAAAACTAACAGCATAAAACAAGGCCGCTTA
>JAEZJJ010000045.1 GCA_023436395.1 Bacillota bacterium
GGCAGCGATTGCTAAATTATCTTCAGCGTTTACTTTAAGTGCCAGCTTTTAACGTAGACTCCGGCGTTCTACGGATGGCTGCCCCAGTAGATGTGACCCCCGTCGAAACCAGTGCACCCCCTTATTAGTGACAAGTCACTCTCCATTAGTAGACTTGCTGAAATAAGTGCTTATAACGCTTCTAAGCATTCTCTTATTTCAAATAAGGTGATTTGGTTTTACGGCTAGTCTCGACTACACTAGCAGTTAGAAATTTATTATACTCTATTTTGCAGTGCTTTGCTACTAGCAATTTCTGCAAAGTAAGGTGATAATCTAAAATTAAAGATTTTTGATTTTAAACTCTCTTTCATGAGCACGTTGTGTATCTTTTTTCACGATATCTTGACGTTTATCATAATTTTTCTTACCACGTGCAAGCCCCATTTCCACCTTGACAAGGCTTCCTTTGATGTATACACGAAGAGGCACAATGGTCATGCCCTTTTGCGTGGTTTCACCAATGAGTTTATTGATTTCCCTCTTATGAAGTAAAAGCTTACGGGTACGTAAGGGGTCTTTATTAAAAATGTTCCCATGATCGTAAGGGTTAACATGCATATTAAAAATAAAAGCTTCTCCATTTTTAATCTTAATAAAGCTTTCTTTAACAGAGCATCCCCCTTGACGAATAGATTTAACTTCTGTTCCAGCAAGTGCTATCCCTGCTTCATAGACTTCTTCTATAAAGTAATCATGATACGCCTTTTTGTTGTTAGCAATAACTTTAAAACTTGTTCTATCCTTTGCCATGGTCTGCTCCTTTCTTCACCGAGTTTGCTTATACAGTATAACATAATCTGTAAAAAAAGCAAGTCACTTGCACCTTAAAATAGATAAGTCTTGCAACCTTATCTTAGAAAAGCTATGCTTAGAAGTATAAACTTACCTATGTCTGTAGAATTGACATAAGAAATAAATAGCGAGGATTTAATATGACTAATAAAACTAAAGGGATTTTTTATATCCTGCTTTCTGCTGCTTCTTTTGCAGTGATGAATACTTTTGTAAGGCTTTCTGGAGATCTTCCTTCTATCCAAAAAAGTTTCTTTAGAAATTTGATTGCGCTGATTGTAGCCGCTATTATTTTAAAGCGTAGTAAGGCTGGCTTTTCTTTTAAAAAGGAAAACTTACCCCTTTTTCTCCTTCGAGCAACCTGTGGTACCATAGGGATCTTATGTAATTTCTATGCCATCGACCATCTGGCACTTTCAGATGCTTCTATGCTCAATAAGATGTCCCCTTTCTTTGTGATTATCTTTAGTTATTTATGTTTAAAGGAGAAAATTAATCTGGTGCAGGCCTTAGCCGTGATGGGTGCCTTTATAGGCAGTTTATTTATTATTAAGCCTTCTTTTAATAATTTACTCCTCCTTCCTTCCCTCATTGGCCTTTTAGGAGGCATTGGTGCTGGGGCTGCTTATACGGCTGTAAGAGCTTTGGGGCAAAGAGGTGAAAAAGGACCTTTTATTGTCTTTTTCTTCTCTACCTTTTCATGCCTTGTCACTTTGCCTTTTCTTATTTTTCAGTACCAAGACATGAGCTTTCTCCAAATTGTCTATTTACTTCTAGCTGGACTAGCTGCCAGTGGCGGCCAATTTGCTATTACAGCTGCTTATAACTATGCCCCTGCCAAAGAAATTTCCGTCTATGACTATTCTCAGGTCATCTTTGCAGCGCTTTTAGGCTTTGTGCTCTTTGGCCAGATACCTGACTTATACAGTAGCATTGGTTATATTATCATTTGTTCGATGGCAATTTTCATGTTCCTCTATAACACAGGACGCCTTAAAAAACAAAATCATTAACAAGAAATATTAAAAAGGACGCTATAACTCTATTGTCTAAAAGTTATAGCGTCCTTCTATTTTAAAAGTGGCCTTCTTCCTTATAAGTAGCTAATAAATCTTCAATACTTCCTCTACATTTTCTACCGTGGCAACTTCCAGTAAGGGCACCTGTCTTTGTTTTAATCTTTTCTATTGTATCAGCACCATCCATAATGGCTGCCTTGATGGTGGCTCTTGTAACCTGCCTACATACACAGGTTTTTGTTAATCGATCTTTAATTGCTTGTTCATCCATCTTTTTTACTCCTTCTATTTCAATGTAGCAAAAAGGGTATCACATTAAGCAATACCCTTCACAAAAACTCTTTTTAAGTTGCTACTCTTTTGCTTTAATCATACTTTGAATTTTTTCTTTGCAACGCTTACCTTGGCAAGCGCCTGCTCCTGCACCTGTGGCAATTCTAACACCTGTCATAGTGCTAGTCCCACGGTCTAGAGCCTTTTGGATACTTTCCTGGGAAACATGCTTACATACACAAACATTTTTACTCATAAACTGTTCTCCTTTAGCTGTCAATGAGGTGAGTATATAAACAAATAATATGATTGAGTGTCCCATTCCGTTTAAGCTTATCTCTCTTCTATTTTCTCCAAGAAAATCCTTGTGAATACCTTGTAAGTTTCTCCACTCTCTTATTATATCATAATAAGTAGGCTTATAATAGAGCTAATGCAGCTTGATTTAATAAGCCCCAAGGTTTATTAAAGTGTGGTTGGAAGAAAAAGTCTGTCATTGCTAATTCTTCTACGGTCATCTTATTTTGAATGACCACAGAGAGTGTATTCATCATTTCTGTTAAATCATATTTAGATAAAATTTGTCCTCCTAAAAGAACTCTTGATCTTTCATCATAAACAATTTTTAGCATTACTTTTTCATTGGTTGGCATAAATCCGGGACGATAAACATCTTCTACAATAATGCTACCAACTTGTTTCTCTGTTGTCGTCTTTGCCACTTCCTCTGTCATCCCTGTAGAAGCAATATTGTAGCCATAAATCTTAATCCCTGATGTGCCTTGTGTCCCCATATATTTAAGAGTTGGTTTCATTAAATTTTTAGCAACCAACGTCCCCATTCTCACAGCATTTGTGGCAAGTGGAATATATCTGGCTTCACCAGCAGGGTTAAAGCGTACTACGCAGCAATCTCCTGCTGCAAACACGCCCTTGCGACTTGTCTCCATATATTCATTAATTAAAATAGCCCCATTAGGTAATGTATCTAACTGTCCCTTAATCAATTCTGTGTTAGGTTTAAAGCCAATACAAAGCACCACTAAATCTGCTTCAAAACTGCCCTTATCAGTGATGACCTTAGTGACTTTACCGTCTTCACCTTCAAAGCCTTCTACTTTTTCTCCTAAAGCAAGATGAACACCTTTTTCTCTAAAAGCCTTTTCTGCCACATTTGTAAAAGGTTCATCTAAGTATTTGCTCATAATACGTGCTTCTGAATCAATAAGTGTCACCGCTTTGCCTTTCATCTCAAAGGCTTCAGCAAGCTCTACACCGATATAACCCGCTCCAATAACAACTACTTTTTGCGCTGCCTTTGCCTTCTCAATAATGGTTTGTGCATGATTATAGTTTTTACAAAGCTCAATATTAGCAAGCTCTATTCCTTCAAGTTTGGGAATAATAGGCCATGAACCTATGGTCAGTACTAATTTATCATAAGTATCCGTATTTTCTTCATTGGTTTTTAAATCTTTTACGGTTACAACTTTTTGGTCAAAATCAATATGTGTCACATCATGTTCCATCTTTGTTACTACACCAATAGAAGCTAGGCCTTCTGGTGAGTTATAAAACAAGCTTTCTGTATCTGGCACAACACCACCTATATTTAAGGCAATACCACATGATAAGAATGAAATATTATTATTTCTTTCATAAACGGTTACCTCTGCCTCTGGATATTCTTTTTTAATATTAACAATTGCTGCTGTACCTGCATGTGTACATCCTATAACAATAACTTTCATTGTGATACCTCCGACCTTTGTATTTTTTCATCTCATTTGCTATTATATGAAAAGTTAACTTTAATATACCACCAAGAATAATTATTATCAACAAAAAGTTATAATATTATATATTTTAATAAAATATCATAATTTTTACAAAACTAGATTTATCATTTTTAAGGTTTATCAGTCTTTGAGAGTGTTCTATAGGCCTGATCTACACGTTCTAAAAAGTGATCCCAATGTCCTAATATAAGCCTTGGACATGCTTTGCCACTACAATCTTCATGGGTTTTTATTTGGCTTAAAGGAATATTGTAAGTTTTCATTAAGTAAGCAATCATTTGCACTGCATTTTCTTCTGCTTTTTCATAATCTCCTGACTCGCAAATTTCTATCCCTATTCCTTCTCTATTATCTTTACTACTCCCCGCGTGAAAGGCAACTTCTGTGACAGGAATAGCTTCTACAATCTCATTTGCATCCACTACCATATGAAAAGAAGTACTTGAGGTATTCGTGAGGTTGACGAGATAATCTCTTTCATTCTGGGCTGTACTATTGGGATTGGCTGTATTGTGCACCACAATCGATTTAATACGTCTTTTGGTCCCTGGTCTCTTATTAGATTCTGGAATAGTGGCAATCTCATAAGGAATCCCTAGAGCCATTTCTACTTTTTCTGCTTCAAGCGGGTGCTGAGGAGTAGGCCATAAAATCCCCATACCCATTATCAATAAACTTCCTATAACTAGTAATAGGAATATTTTCTTAATAATTTTCATATTTATCCCCCTACCTATCAGTAGTTCACTACCGTTGTCTATTTTTCATGTTATTCAATTTCTTATGATATGTCATTATACTACAAATTTTTTCTCCTATCTACTCACTGATTTTGGAAAGGCTTTTTATTTGTTAATAACCTCAAAAAAGCCAGACAATTTTCTTGTCTGGCTCATCACCTATTTAGATCTTCTATGCTTGGTCTTCTTCCTCTTTTAAAGTCACAAGACTTCCTTGATCTTTATAAAACTCTTCTTCTGTTACAAATCTAAAGTCTATCGTCCTTGTCATTAAGTCTGTTTTAATTACTTGGACATATACCTTATCTCCTAAACGATAAATTTGTTTACTACGTTCTCCTATCCAACGATGTCCTGGTTCATCAAAGATATAGTAGTCATCTGCCATTTCTGTCACATGGACTAAACCTTCTACTGTATTAGGGAGTTCCACGTAGCATCCCCAAGAAGTGGTTCCTGTAATGGCACCTTCAAACATCTTGCCAATGAACTGTTCCATATATTCCACTTTCTTGAGTTTAACTGTTTCACGCTCTGCTTCTTCTGCACGTCTTTCACGGAGTGAACATTGCTTAGAAACTTCTGGCATACGCTCAATGAGTTTAGCCTCTTTCTTTCCCTTAAGCTCATTATGCAAATTATACTTGATAATACGATGAATTTGTAAGTCGGGATAACGACGAATAGGTGAAGTAAAGTGACAATAATATTTTGCTGCTAAACCAAAGTGACCATTACATTCTGCAGTATAACGAGCTTGTTTCATAGAACGAAGAAGCAAATGACTAATGATGCTTTCTTCTGGTTTGTCTTCTATTTCTGCTAATACTTTTTGCATGTCTTTTGGATGAATCTTCGTTGTATTTCCCTTCATCTGATACCCAAAGTTATTAATAAACTCAGTAAGCGCCAAAATCTTTTCTGGATCTGGGTCTTCATGGCTACGATAAACAAAAGGTTTTTCTTGCCAGTAGTAGTCTTCTGCAATGGTCTCATTACATACAAGCATAAATTCTTCAATAATGCGTGTGGCTACATTGCGGTCATAAGGCTTCATCTCTAGTGGGACACCCTCTTTATCTAAGATGACCTTTGTCTCTGGGAAATCAAAGTCTATAGCACCACGTTTCATACGTTTCTTACGCAAGATATCAGCTAATTCTTCCATATTCTTAAACATAGGAATAAAGTCTGTATAACGGGCCTTTATTTCTTCATCCTCGTCTAAAAGAATCTTTTTCACATTGGTATATGTCATACGCTCATCAATATTAATGACAGTCTCCATAATCTCATGGCTTTGTACATTACCATTTTTATCAATATCCATCATACAAGTTAATGCGAGGCGGTCCACATGGGCATTCAGAGAACAAATGCCATTACTTAATTTATGAGGTAGCATTGGAATGACACGGTCTACTAAGTAAATACTTGTCCCTCTTTCATAGGCTTCTTTATCAAGGGGCGACTTTTCTTTCACATAGTGGGTCACATCTGCAATGTGTACCCCTAGCCTAAAGTTGCCATTGTCTAGCTTTTCTAAAGAAATAGCATCATCTAAGTCCTTAGCGTCTTCTCCATCAATAGTAACCATTTGAATTGCTCTTAAGTCTCTTCTACCTCTTTTGTCTTTATCTGCTACTTCTGTAGGTACATTTTCTACCTCTGCCATCACATCATCTGGAAATTCTCTAGGAAGGTCATATTGATAAATAATAGATAAGATATCTACACCAGGGTCATTGATATGTCCTAAAATAGAAACTACTTGCCCTTCTGGATTACGTCTTTCTTCTGCCCAGTCTGTAATTTTGACAAGTACCTTATGTCCTGTTACTGCTCCTTTAGAAAGCTTCTTGGGGATAAAGATATCTCTTGTATACTTTTGATCATCTGGCACTACAAATCCAAAGTTTTGACTTTCTTCATAGGTACCCACAAGACTTTCAGGTCCACGGGTGAGGATTTCGATAACTTCTGCTTCAGCCCTTTTCTCTGCTGTAGCTGGTCTTGTAATACGGCACATCACCCGATCTTTATGCATAGCACCATTGACACCAGACGCAGGAATAAAAATATCTTTTTGTTCTTCGTCTAGAATCAGAAAACCAAAACCTTTAGGATGTCCTTGAAAAGTACCTGCTACCAAATTATAGGTTTGTGGTACTGCAAACTTGCCACGTTTCGTACGAATAACCTTTCCTTCTGTAATCAGTTCACCTAATATAATCTCTAATTCTTGTCTATCTGAAGGGGGGATTTGGAGCATCATTATAATCTCTTTAATCTTCATTGGAACATAGCTAGGACTCTTCATCATTTCCAAAATGACTTGTTTTCTTTCTGCCATACGATTTTTTTCTTCTCTCATGGTTATCATCTCTTTTCTTTATGGACGCTCTACATTATTTCTATCAAGCACTATCATTTTATATTTTATTTCATAGCTTTATTATAACACATTTTCTTTGTCAGTATTTATTCATTTTTCTTCTTCATACCTTTTATGTATTGTTTTTGCGCAACAAAAAACACTCTACAAAATTGTAAAGTGTTTGTGTCTTATTGAGCTGGTGATGCTGAAGGTTCAGCAGATGGCGCTGCAGATTCCTGTGGTGCTACACTAGCTTCTGGTGATGTACTTCCCTCTACGTTACCTGTTGCTTCAGTTGATGCTGTTGCAGTAGGTTGTACAATTTCAACGTTTGATGAACTTTTATTAGGAATCAACATAATAATGAATGCTGATAGAACAAGCACACCTGCCATAATTTTAGTCCATCTTTCAAATTTACCTTCTAAAGTATGTTTCTTGTTTTTATCCCAATAGGAATCCGTATTGGTTGCTCCCCCTATTGAACCAAGTCCTGCAGACTTACCTTCTTGAAGTAATACAACGACTGTCATTACAAGGGCTGCAATTAAAAATACAATGATTAAAATCATTCTGAGTGTTGCCATGACTTAAAGCCTCCTTGAAACCATATGGTATGCATATCTTTTCTCATCATATCAGATATTAAGAAAAAAATCAATAAGCATACATTTTTATGCACTTATTAATGAAAATACTAAAATAATGGTTTGCAAAATCATAATTCTAATAGTAGCTTGTTTCTTGCTCTTATGAGTAATAAGGCTATATCCCATAATCATATAGGCTACAGAAAATACTCTTTCTAATGAGAAGAAATTCATTAATACCATCAATTTGTTATTTGCCAATAAAGCCGTTCGATTGATCAAACTCCCTAAATTAAATACTAAATAATTCACATCAATAAGATTAGCCACAAAATAATCTGCTGCCTGAACAACTAAACCGATAAACAACCCTAGAAATATGACTGTAAAAATACCAGCAAATTTACATTTATCTTTAGCAATAGCTTTTATAATTTGTAATACAATACTTTGCACTAAAGCAATTGCTAATATCCCTATAAATGAAACAATGATTCCTACTACCATAGTAACGATATACTGCTGACCCAGCATATCTTCAGCGATGTCTTTTTGTCTTAAGGTGTCATAAATCCCTTGCCTGATTTGTGGATTCATATTTTGGAAAAAAGCTATTAAGAGAATCGCTAATATGGATCCTACTACTGCTATACTATTCCCCTTAGGTGGCTCACATAATAAATTTTCTTCCATCATCTTATTAGGCGCAATAATACTATGTATAAAATGTTTGTACCAAGGTGTAACAACCTTTGTTTCTTCTTCAATAAGCCTTTCACGGTCTACAACTGCAAAACCACCGTCAAAGGCATCTCTTTCCTTTACTTCTAGATCACTCATTCTTTACCTCCCTTTTATCTTTTTATATTAATCTACTTTGTTAGAATTTAGTCTACTCATGCTTAATTCTTATTTAATTATAACCGTTGTTTATTTATAATCAATAATATTTACTTTAATTTTATATTTTATTGTGTAACTAAAGTGAACAATCCTACATGTTTCTCTTTTTCCAACACATACTATAAGTAATACCCTATGATTGCAGGATTTACCATCCAATGCTATACTATGTGATATAGTTCATTGAATGAATAGTTTATTGACGGAGGAATAAGATAATGCAAAAAAGAGTTTTAATTACAGGTGGGAATAAAGGAATTGGCTTAGAAACGACACGTCTTTTTCTAGAAAGTAACCATCATGTTATCATTCTTGCCAGAGATTTTACAGATTTCATTTATAAAGATCACCCTCATGTAACGACCACCCCTTATGACTTAACTGATATTGATGGCATCCTAAAATTATCAGAAACGATTGGGGATGTAGATATTTTAATTAATAATGCAGGTGTGATGAATTCACTTCCTTATACAGATTATCCTGAAGATAAAATTAAAACTTTAATGAATCTTAATCTCTATGCACCTATTGAACTTATTACCCACTTTTCAAAAGGTATGGTCAAAAAGCAAAGTGGAAGAATCGTCAATGTGGCTTCTATAGCTGGGCAAATCGGTCACCCTGATGTATGGTATGGCATTAGTAAAGCCGGCATGATCAACGCTACTAAAAGCTTTGCTAAACTATTAGGCGGCCAAGGGGTTATCATCAACGCTGTAGCACCAGGACCTGTGGAAACAGATATGCTTTATGTCATTCCTGAAGCTAGAAAACAGCAAATTAAAGCCAGTGTCTTTACAGATCGCTTTGCAAAACCTGAAGAAGTCGCTAAAACCATTTATTGGTTAGCTACAGACTCTCCAGAATATATTAACGGTACTTGTATTGATATTAATAATGGTGCCTTTTTAAGATAAGCTCTATTAGATAAAAAACTAAGTACAAAATAATTTTGCACTTAGTTTTTTATCTAATAACCTCTATTCTATTAAAATAAGTACCTTCTACCTAGGGTAAAAAAATATCAAATGTTTGCCTTCATATGATATATTTATATCTCAATACTATTTTTTAATCCATTCAATAATTGTAATGCCGTAACATCTGCCACAATAGTCACATCATTATGTAATTGTAATACAGATGCTGGTATTTTGGGAGAAATATCTCCACAAACTGTATCCTTCAATATTTGAGCCTTATTAGAACCATTTACAACGAGCACAATCTTCTTTGCTTGCATAATACTCCTAATTCCCATTGTATATGCCTGCTTTGGAACCTTATCATCTAGTTTAAAGAAGCGCTGATTTGCTTTTATTGTGCTTTCTTTTAAATTCACAAGATGGGTCTCCGCTTCAAATACTGTTCCTGGTTCATTAAACCCAATGTGTCCGTTATGCCCTAACCCAAGTAACTGCAAATCAATTCCACCAACTTGATCAATGATTTTATTATATTCTTTACACGCTCTTTCTGTATCTTCTTGCATTCCATCAGGTATATATGTTCTTTCCAAGTTAATATTTACTTTAGAAAAGAGTTTTTCTTGCATAAATCTAAAATAACTTTGTGGATGATTTTTCGGAATCCCTCTATATTCATCAAGATTAATGGTTGTCACTTTTGAAAAATCCAGTTCTCCCTTTTTGTAGCGTATAACAAGTTCATTATATATCCCAATGGGCGTAGATCCAGTTGCAAGGCCTAGTACACAATTGGGCTTCAATTTAATCTGTGTAGAAATAATATCTGCTACTTTTCTGCTCATCTCGCTATAATTATCTACGCAAATAATCTTCATAAATTCCTCCTATAAAATACGAATATCGTTATTTAATGCTTCCAGGCCTATTCTACCAAGTCCCTTATAATAATAAACTGCTCCTGCCTCCACTTTTTCATACTTAGGTATAACCGTCTTGGGAAGAACTTTCTCGCATGCTTCTTCTACTTCTATTATCAGCTCATCTAAATTTAAATGACCAGAAAAAATAATTTTCTCAGGGTTAAACATACAAATCAGATTTATTGTAATCTGTGCAATAATTGAAATTAGCGAAGTTTTCCCGTCGTGCATTAACTCTTCAACACTCTGTTTTCCAAGTTGCATATACCCAAGTTCTCCTGCGAAACTACCGATGCCTGTGTATAACTTACCGTTAAGACATATCCCGGCACCAATACCCTTTCCATCTGTATGCAAATAAATCATATTAAAAACATTAGGATTCTCGCCGGCATAGCCGATTGCTGATGCGTTGATATCATTTGTAACTCTAACAGGCATGCATACTCTTTCCCCAAGCCAATTACTAAGGGGAAAGTATTCCCATTCTGGAACTGAAGGAATAGCAAATACTGTTCCGTCAGTTAGCACTGCTCCTGGAATTCCAATTGAAACAGCTTGAATACACGGTTCATTTGCTATTATCTTTTGAATTAACTTTTCTAGCTGCATATGCATGCTATTTTTATAATTTCGTTTTTGCTTCCCATGTTGCTCTTCTCTTAACTCCATATCTGTAACAAAGGTCTCAAAGTAATTATCATGAATTTTAATTAATGCCAATTTAGACTTCTTTGTATTCAGTGCATATACTTCTGCCCTACGCCCTCCAGTCGAATTCGCTTCTCCCACATTAATAACTGTTTCTGTTTCCAGTAAACCCTTAATAAGTTGATTTACCGTTGGCTGACTAATTCCCGTTATCTCAGCAATTTCCACTCTTGTTGCATGTCCTTTTTTTGAAAGCACATCCTTAATTAAACTCATATTAAGTTCTTTTAAAACCTTTGGTTTCCCTGTAATTTCTAATTTCTTCATTTTTCACCTCTAGCACAATCTAATGCCATTTTTACCGCTCCTATAACAGGTGCTTCATCCAGAATCATCGCATAAGCTTTTGGTGCCTCTTCATGAACCACTTCCATATAGGCATCTATTAAAATAGGTTGATTTACACGAAACAAACTACCAATCAGTACTATTGGTACTATCTCATTACACATTTCTAATCTCCTAAGTATTGCTGCTGCATATTTTCCTTCTTGGTAGCCCATTTCACGCAAAATACTCCTTGATACTTCATCTCCCTTCTCCGCTAGAGAAAATACCGCAATTGGGATATGGAATCTTTGTTCTTTTGTCATTTGTTTGTTCATGAGAATACTACAAACATCATTTATATTTTCTACATTAAAAATTTTAGGAATGATATTCTCAAGTTCACTTTTTTCCCATGTGCCCTCCTCTGAGCGAAAAGCATAATGAAGTGCCTGCTGTACTACCTCTTCTCCACCTCCATAGTTTCCTGTCCTGTAATCAAGATTTCTAAGAATTAATTCCTTTCCCTGACGATTCCTACCTGCATGACCAGCACCTGTTCCACAGATAGATACTACCCCAACGAAATCTTCCGTTCCAGCTCTAAGCCCAATTAAAGTATCATGAACAATCTTAAATTTTATATCTTTCATTATGCTTTTTATTGCCGGAACTAAAATATCGTAGTCCTCTATTCTGTCAGCACCTGAAATTCCAAGTACAGCATATTTAAGAAACTCAATGCTTATTTTTGCCTTTTTGAGCGCATCATCTATGGCCCTTTGTATTTCTATTTGAGCAGCCTCAATTCCACAAATTTGATAATTGCCACAGCCACCAAAACCTTCTGCTACAATATATCCTTTTTCATCTGCTACTGCACATAGAGTTTTTGTTCCTCCTACATCTAATCCAAGTACATACATCTCTACACCCCTAACTAACGAATTAAAAGCTGCCATCATTACTATTTCTCTCTAAAAAAGTTATGTAAATATTCTTTGTTTTTCTCAAGCATTTCATATAATGCTGCTCGTCCATCTCGTGCATCGTGTACAAGGGGATGATTTAAACATGCAAGAAATAGTGTTGTTCTATCTCCAGAAATTGCTGCTTTAATCGTCAGAGTCTCATATACCTTTACATGATGAATAAGACCAATAATCGCTTCTGGCACATCACTATCTAACAATGGCTGTGCTCCATATTTTCCTATCACACAATTTGTTTCGATTACACAATCATCTGGAAGCTGTGGTATCAAACCTCTATTTACAACATCAACGACTTGAACATCTCCCCTATCATTGTAAATGCTATCAATCAAACGAATAGCAGCTTCAGAATACCTTGCACCTCCACGTCTTGCCAATGCCTCTGGTTTTTCCATCAATTCTGGATTCTGATACTGTTTAAAAAGCTCCTTCTCAACCTCCATAACTTGCTCAGCTCTTGTCCCTAAACCTCCCACTGCCTGCTTAGTCTCTTCCTCTATCATTTGTCGTTCCATGTAAAAATACTGTAGATAAGGAGAAAGCATACACCCCATTTCCTGTGCAATAAGGTCCATTTCTTTATGCTTATCAATATTTTTTACAATGCTTTCGCAATTATAGATACGCAGGACATCTTGAATTCTTTCAACACCGTTATGATACACATGATTCATTACACTTAAGTGATTAAGCCCAATAAAGCGACAATCAATCTGTTCAATTGAAACACCTAATCGTTCAGCAACATCATACTGCATATTAATGGAACAGTTACAAAGTCCTATACATCTAACTTTCGTATTTTTTAAAATAGCTTCTGTAATGATTCCTGAGGGATTTGTAAAATTAATTAACCATGCCTCTGGGCATATAGTCTCAATATCCTTACAAATATCTAGCATAACCGGAATTGTACGCAAGGCTTTAAAACATCCACCTATTCCTGTTGTTTCCTGTCCAATCATTCCATATTTGAGAGGAATTCTTTCATCCTGTACACGCGATTCAAGACCTCCTACTCTAATCTGAGTAATAATAAAGCTAGCATCCAAAAGTGCTTTTTTCCTATCCAATGTACTATTTACTTCTATAGGCAACCCAGCTTTTTCGATCATTCTCTTAGCAAACTCTCTGTTAATTTGAAGTTTTTCTTCACCACTCTCAATATCCACAAGCGTTATCTCTGAGATTGGTAATGTGTCATGATGTCGAATTACGCCTTCAATTAATTCTGGTGTGTAGCTGCTACCTCCACCAATTACTACAACCTTCATTATTTTGTGCCTCCTATACTTTAATCAACTTCTTTAAGTTTCTTAAATAAGTTAATTAAATCTTAACACACCTAAACTTTATTTTCAATATTTTAAATTTACAATAATTAAAATTTTTTAAATAAAATCTATAAAAAAATAAGTGCAAAATAGTTTTACACTTATTTTTTTATAGATTTTATTATTTTAAATTAAAGAACGATTTCTTCCCTCTAAATTCTGCAACCTCTTCAAGCTCTTCTTCAATGCGAAGTAATTGATTATATTTAGCTGTACGGTCTGAACGTGCTGGTGCACCTGTTTTGATTTGTCCTGCATTTACAGCTACTACAATATCTGCAATAGTATTATCTTCTGATTCACCAGAACGATGAGAAACAACAGCTGTATAGCCTGCACGATTAGCCATTTCAATGGCGTTAAAAGTTTCTGTAAGTGTTCCTATTTGATTAACTTTAATAAGGATAGAGTTACCTACACCTGCTTCAATACCTTTTTCTAAGATACTTGTATTAGTTACAAATAAATCATCACCTACTAGCTGAATACGTTTACCAAGTCTATCTGTAATCAACTTCCAGCCTTCCCAGTCATTCTCCCCAAGACCGTCTTCAATAGAGATAATAGGGTATTTATTAACAAGTGCTTCATAATAATCTACCATTTCTTCAGAAGTACGAACCACTTCTTTACCTGTCATTTTGCTTTCGCCTTTGAAATAGTATTTCTTATCTTCTTTATTATAAAGTTCAGAAGCCGCTGCATCCATGGCAATGAACATCTCTTCTCCTGGTTTATAACCTGCTTTTTCAATGGCTTCTACAATGAGATTGAGTACATCATCAGCTGTGGCAAGGTCTGGTGCAAAACCACCTTCGTCCCCTACACCTGTAGCAAGACCTTTGCTATTGAGTACCTTTTTAAGGGTATGATAAGTCTCTACACACATGCGAAGCGCTTCTTTAAAAGATGGCGCGCCTACTGGCATAATCATAAATTCTTGTAAATCTACAGTATTATCTGCATGCTCCCCACCATTTAAGATATTCATCATAGGTACTGGTAATACCTTTGCATTAATACCTCCTAAATATTGATATAGTGGCATACTTAGTGCATTAGCAGCTGCCTTTGCTACTGCCATAGAAACACCTAAAATAGCATTTGCTCCTAGTTTAGATTTAGTAGGGGTACCATCAAGCTCAATCATCACTTTATCAATAGCCGCTTGATCTAGTGCATTCATACCAATCACAGCTTCTGCAATAATGTTATTCACATGATCTACTGCTTTAGTTACACCTTTCCCCATATATCTATCCTTATCACCGTCACGAAGCTCTAGAGCTTCTCTTTCTCCTGTGGATGCCCCAGAAGGAACAATAGCACTTCCCATGTAGTCACCTTCAACAATGACTTCTACTTCAATGCTTGGATTTGCTCTTGAGTCTAATACTTCTCTTGCAAATACATCTAAAATTTCAATATATCCTTTCATTTCATAACCTCCATTCTAATAACTATTCTTACGTATTTTTACCAACGCTTATTTAATTTATGCATTGATACTTATGATATCTAAATACAAATATACATATTAAAATACAATTCATTATTGTATTTTTTATATTACTTTTCATACTTTTATGTTATTACTAAAATTAACTTTTGTCAAATAATAATTATTATCTGTTTGAAGAAAAAAAACAGCCTATACCTCATTAGTGAGATATAGGCTTCCTCTTTATAAAAAAGTTGTGTCAAATAAGTGCCAAACGTCTTCGTCACCACTTGACAAGTATTGATATATCAATATTTCAGCGCTGTTAAGGTAGTGGGTAGCTAATCCACTACCTTTTACCTTTTTGATTAATCATTTTGGATGGTTAATTGAAAACTTGCTGTCTTAAGTTTTCTTGGTACAAAATATTACTAGGTTATATAACTTGTGTGTGTAATAATACGCCTTATGCTACTTTTTGTACTAAAGCTTACCAAAATTTGTTTTTAAAGCCAACTGATAAGTTGTGTGTAATAGTATGGCTTATGCTGCTTGTAATACTAAAGTTTACCAAAACTTGTCTTAAAGCCAACTGATAAGTTGTGTGTAATAGTATAGCTTTGCTGACTCTAAGTTAACACTTTATTTTACTAATAAAGATTCACCAGTCATTTCTACTGGTTTTTCCATTCCCATCATTTCAATTAAAGTTGGGGCAATATCAGCAAGTTTGCCACCTTCTTTAAGCGTAACACCTTCTTTGTAATTGACAAGGATAAATGGTACTGGATTAGTTGTATGTGCAGTAAATGCGCCACCTGTTTCAGGGTCAATCATTTGTTCTGCATTACCATGGTCTGCACAAATAAAGGCATAACCATTTGTTTCTTCAATTGCAGTAATCACTTTTCCTACTGCTGTATCTACTGCTTCAATTGCTTTTTGGGCAGCTTCCAAGTTACCTGTGTGCCCCACCATATCTGGGTTAGCAAAATTAGCAATGATGACATCATATTTGCCACTGCGAATGGCAGCATCAAGTTTGTCTGATACTTCTGGCACACTCATTTCTGGTTGAAGATCATAAGTTGCTACTTTTGGAGAAGCAACTAATATTCTTTCTTCACCTTCATTAGCCTCTTCTTCTCCGCCATTAAAGAAGAAAGTAACATGAGCATATTTTTCTGTTTCAGCAATACGAAGTTGTGTTTTACCATTTTTAGCAAGAAACTCACCAAATGTGTTTGTAAGCTCTTCTGGTACAAAACATACTTCTGTATTAGGAATTGTAATATCGTATTGTGTAAAAGTTGTAAAACTATTACCTATACGTTCTCTTGCAAAGCCGTTAAATTCTGGATCACAGAATACTCTTGTCATTTCACGTGCACGGTCTGGTCTAAAGTTGAAGAATACAACTGCATCTTCTGCTTTAATCGTTACAGGTGCACCATTTTCTAAAATACAAGTTGGTACAACAAACTCATCATTTACATCTTTTGCATAAGAGTCAGCAATGGCTTGTACTGGGTCATTTGCTACTTCACCTTTACCAAGTGCTATGGCATTATAAGCCTTTTCTACTCTTTCCCATCTGTTGTCACGGTCCATTGCATAGTAACGTCCAGATACAGATGCTACTTTACCTATACCGATTTCTGCCATTTTAGCTACAAGGGCTTCCATAAATCCTTTTGCAGAGGCAGGAGGTGTATCACGCCCATCTAAGAAAGCGTGTACATAAACTTTTTCAAGTCCTTCTTTTTTAGCCATTTCAAGAAGACCATAAAGGTGTTCAATATGACTGTGTACACCACCATCTGATAATAAACCAAATAAGTGAAGTGCACTATTATTTTTCTTGCATAAATTCATTGCATTTAATAAAGCTTCATTTTTGAAGAAGTCTCCATCTTGAATAGCTTTAGTAATGCTTGTAAGTTGTTGGTAGACAATACGTCCAGCACCCATATTAAGGTGACCAACTTCTGAGTTACCCATTTGCCCATCTGGAAGACCTACAGCCATGCCACTTGCATAGCCTTTTACTGTAGGATATTTCTTCATAATGGCATCAAGATGAGGTTTGTTAGCGCCTGCAATTGCATTTGCTTCCATATTTTCATTGATTCCGAAGCCATCCAGAATGAGTAATAATGTTGTTTGTTTACTCATTTTTTCTTCTCCTATTTCATTTTAATAGTTAACGATTGAAGCGAATTCCGCTTTAAGAGAAGCACCACCAACAAGGCCACCATCAATGTTACCCATGTTGAATAATTCATTTGCATTACCACCGTTTACAGAACCGCCGTATTGAACACGTACTTCATCAGCAACTTCCTGTCCGTATACTTCTGCAACTACTTCTCTAATTGCTTTACATACTTCTTCAGCTTGAGCTGAAGTAGCTGTTTTACCTGTTCCGATTGCCCAGATTGGTTCATAAGCAATCACTACTTTTTTAGCATCTTCTGCTTTTACATCCTTAAGGGCTACTTTGGTTTGAAGACGTACAAGATCAATTGTAATGCCTTGTTCTCTTTCTTCTAAACTTTCACCTACACAAAGGATTGGTACTAAATTGTGTTCAATAGCTTTTAATACTTTTTTATTAACTGTCACATCTGTCTCAGCAAAGTATTGTCTTCTTTCTGAGTGACCAATGATTACATATTTAACGCCAAGCTCAACAAGCATACTTGGAGCGATTTCCCCTGTATAGGCTCCGCTTTCTTCAAAGTACATATTTTGTGCACCTACAGCTATGTTTGTACCTTTAACTGCATCAAGTACAGCAGGAAGGCATACATAAGGTGGGCATAAAACAACGTCAACATCTGTTGTATTAATTTCATTCTTTAAAGAATTTACAAGTTCTACAGCTTTAGCTGGTGTCATATTCATTTTCCAGTTACCAGCAATAATTTTCTTACGCATATAAAAACACCCCTTTAGTTTTTATCGCTTTTTAATGAGAAATTAGTTTTCCTATCATTAGCGCTTATTTATGTTTAACTTTTGTTCATCAAGGTAATACTTTAGAAAGATTATTTATTGTCAGCAGCTGCTACACCTGGAAGTTCTTTTCCTTCTAAGAATTCAAGAGATGCACCACCACCTGTTGAGATATGGCTCATCTTATCAGCAAAGCCAAGACGTTTAACAGCATTTACAGAGTCTCCTCCACCAACTACTGTTGTAGCACCTTGAAGGTTAGCTACAGCGTCACATACTGCAAGTGTACCTTCAGCAAAGTTACTGAATTCAAATACACCCATTGGTCCATTCCATACAACTGTTTTAGCACCAGCTAATGCATCTTTGTATAATGCAATTGTTTTTGGTCCAATATCGAATCCTGACCATCCAGCTTCGATTGTATCTACTACAGCTTTTTCTGTCTCATTAGAGAATTCTTTTCCTACTACGTGATCAACTGGAAGTAAAAGTTTAACACCTTTTGCTTCAGCTTTTTTAACCATCTCTAAAGCATAATCCATTTTATCTTCTTCAAGAAGAGAGTTACCAACTTCTTGTCCTTGTGCTTTAAGGAATGTATAAGCCATACCACCACCGATGATTAATGTATCTACTTTATCAAGAAGGTTGTTAATAACAGCAATCTTATCAGATACTTTAGCACCACCAAGGATTGCAACAAATGGACGAACTGGATTTTCTACAGCTTCGCCTAAGAATTTGATTTCTTTTTGCATTAAATAGCCTACTACGTTTTCTTTAGTAAACTTAGTTACACCAACATTTGAGCAGTGTGCACGGTGAGCTGTACCAAATGCATCATTTACGAATACTTCATTATCACAAAGTGCTGCAAGTTCTTTAGCATATTCTGCTGCATTTTCATCTTTACCATATTTTGTTTCTTCTGCTCTGTAACGTGTGTTTTGAAGTAATAATACTTCACCTTCTTTAAGGTCAGCAGCTACTTTTTGAGTCTCTGGACCTGTTACTTTAGCATCATCTACAAATTTAACTTCTACACCAAGTCTTTCTGAAAGTGCAACTGCTACTGGAGCTAAAGATAACTCTGGAACAGCTTCTCCTTTTGGTTTACCAAGATGTGAGCAAAGGATAACTTTTGCACCTTGATCTAATAATTTTTTAATTGTTGGAATAGCACCATCAATACGGTTGTAATTTTGAATAACGCCTTCTTTTAAAGGTACGTTAAAGTCACAACGAACAAGGACTTTTTTGCCTTGAAGATTTGCTAAATCATCTACTGTTTTTTTGTTTAACATGAGAATATCTCCTTTCAAATTTTTCATCATTTTATAGGTTATAATCACTAAAAAGGCCCAGTCCTATAAGTCTAACCTACAAGACCGGACCCTGTTAGGATCATATATTAACTTCGTTATTGACTACTTATTAAGCAAGTTCAGCGAAGTATTTGATTGTTCTAACCATTTGGCTTGTGTATGAGTTTTCATTATCATACCAAGAAACAACTTTAACTAAAGTTTGTCCATTTGGAAGTGAAGTTACTTTTGTTTGAGTTGCATCGAATAATGAACCATATGTGATACCGATGATATCAGATGATACTAATTCTTCTTCTGTGTAACCAAATGATGCTGAAGAAGCAGCTTTCATAGCAGCGTTGATGTCTGCAACTGTTACTTCTTTATCTACTACTGCAACTAATTCTGTTAAAGAACCTGTTGGAACTGGAACACGTTGTGCACCACCGTCTAATTTACCAGCTAATTCTGGAACAACTAAACCGATAGCTTTAGCAGCACCTGTAGAGTTTGGAACGATATTGCATGCAGCTGCTCTAGCTCTTCTTAAATCTCCTTTTGGATGTGGGCCATCTAATGTCATTTGGTCACCTGTCCAAGCGTGGATAGTTGTCATAGTACCTTTTACGATAGGAGCTAATTTGTTTAATGTATCAGCCATTGGAGCTAAACAGTTTGTTGTACAAGAAGCTGCAGAAATGATTGTATCTTCTTTTGTTAATGTATTTTCATTTACACTGTATACAACTGTTGGAAGGTCATTACCAGCTGGAGCAGAGATAACAACTTTTTTAGCACCTGCATCAATATGAGCTTGTGATTTAGCTTTAGATACATAGAATCCTGTACATTCAAGAACTACATCTACACCAAGTTCTCCCCATGGAAGATCTGCTGCATTTCTTTCAGCATAAATTTTGATTTCTTTACCATCTACAACGATAGAATCTTCTTTAGCTTCTACTTTATCTGCTAAAGCATATCTACCTTGAGCTGAATCATATTTTAATAAGTGTGCTAACATTTTTGGGTTAGTTAAATCGTTGATTGCTACTACTTCATAACCTTCTGCACCGAACATTTGTCTGAAAGCAAGACGTCCAATACGTCCAAATCCATTAATCGCTACTTTTACTGCCATTATTGGTTCCTCCTTGAAATAATTTCATTTTTTAATTTATATTCAAATCGCCCATACTAGTATTTACTAGATAGAACGATATGATACCTTATTCATTTTACCATCTATTCCTTGGAAATTCTATGGTAAATGTTAATTTTTTAACTTTTAATTTCTAAATTTTCTAAAATGGCTATTGCTGCCTCTTCATCTAAAATCAAATAACCATCTTGAAGAAGAGACTTGGTGGCTATAATGGCTTCTGCCTTGCTTTTACCACCTGCTACCGCAATACGAATAGGAATATTTTTTGCCATATCAGGCCCAACACCTATAACTTCTGTGGCATATACAACTTGTCCTTCTGCATTGAAGTAATGTCTAAAAGCTTCAGCAACTGCCTCTTTCTCTTTTAGAATTTCAAGAACCTCTTCTGGCTCTTTACGGTGTTTCGCCATTTTTAAGGCATTCCCTATTCCAAATATAATCATATCTGTTTTTGTTAATTTTTGCAATAATTTTTCTATTTGAGGTTCACTTTTTATAAGATTGATCGACTGGTGACTTAGATTATCTGGAATAGTTAAAACTTCATACATACCGCCTAATTTAGTGGCTAATTGTACAGCAATGATATGTGAATGAAGTTCTACTCTTTGCCCCACACTTCCTCTAGCAGGTAGTACATGCACATTCTCATAACGCTTATGGCTATTTGGCATGTAATAAACCATATTTGCCATAGTAGTTCCACCTGTTATCGCAATCGTCATATGGGCTTTGAGCATTTCTTGTAATAAACGATCCATCGTAAAACCAAGATTGACTTTCGTTTCTTCATCTTTTTCTAAGTTCCCTTTTAAAATAATGACATGTCTAAGACCCAACTTGTTTCTAATTTCTTCTTCTTGTCTAGTAAAAGCCTCTAAATAATGTAGTGGTATATATAGTGTGTTTAAAATTTCTTGACCTAACTTTGTAATGGTTATACCCTGCATATTCACTACCACTAGCCCATTTTGTGCTAGTTTATCCACTTCACTTCTAACCATACGTTCTGACAATTCTAAACAAGTTGTAAGACTTCTCCTACCAATAGGCCCTTTTTGCATAATAGTTTGTAAGAGCGTATACCTTATTTTAAATAATTCTATGGCTTCCGGAAGTAATTTTTCTACTGCTATAATCTTATTTTGCATATCATACTCCTCCGGGAACACTTTTGACCCATTCTTACTTTTTTGTCCCACGCTTTTATTGTATATAACTTCCTTTAATTAATCAATCTTTTTATGCCACATTTTTCTTTTTTTATTACAAAAGTTTTTAGATTAACATAAATTACCAAACAAAAAAAGAAATGCCTATTTCTAGACATCTCTTTTTACTTTTATAACTAAGCAATAGGATGAGTTACCATCTCTTCATTTGAAAGTGATTTATTCTCATCTAAAATAGTTTGGGCAATATTAGCAGCATGATCTGAAATACGTTCTATATTGCTAATTGTATCAAGAAATACAATCCCAGCTAAAGAATTACATGTATTATCTGCTAAACGCTTCATATGACGGGAACGTAGTTTTGCCTCCATAGCATCTACACGTTCTTCTAATGGTAAAGCATTTTTAGCACTTGTCTTGTCCCCAAACTCATAAGCTTGAAGTGCTAACTCAAAGCAATTAATAGCTGTATCTGTAATCTCCCTTAATTCTTTTATTGCTGTACTAGAGAAGGTTAAATCTTTTTCCATTAAGCTCTGCGCAAGTTCTGCAATATTCTCGGCATGATCTCCTACACGTTCGATGTCACTTACAGTATGAAATAGTCCTGTAATCTCCGTATTCTCTGCTTCTGAAAGTGAAATATTACTTAATTTTACGAGATAATGATTAATACCATGTTGTAATTGATTAATGATTTTCTCTCTTTCAAAAACTTCCTGTATTTTCTTTTCATCCTTCTCAAATAAAGCTTCTATCGCAACCTTTACATTTTGCTCTGCAATATTTCCCATACGTACCACTTCTTTTACTGCGTTTTCTACAGCAAAGCTTGGTGTTTCTAAAATACGTTCATCTAAATGTTGAAGTTCTCCTTCTTCAGCTGTTTCATTACCAGTAATAATATGTTCAGCTAAATACACAAGAACACTTGCAAATGGGAATAACAGTATTGTATTGAGTACATTAAATATTGTATGAACAATACTAATATGTGTCACTTCTATATTTACAGCTCCTAACTCTGGTGCAACAAATTTAAAGCCTATTAACGCTATAATTCCAAACAGAATAGAACCTAATAAGTTAAATAAGAAGTGAATAGCTGCTGCTCTTTTAGCATTCTTACTTGCACCAATACTAGATAAAATAGCTGTAATACAAGTTCCTATATTTTGACCTAATATAATATAAATAGCTGAATCCCATGGTACAAGAGCTGCTGTTGCCAATGCTTGCAATATACCTACTGAAGCTGAAGAACTTTGAATCACTGCCGTTACAAGGGCACCAGTTAAAATACCTAATAAAGGATTTTGACCTAATATGATAAAAGCATTTTTAATCTCTTCTAAACCACTCAGCGGCTTAGCTGCCTCACTCATCATATCTAGCCCTAAAAATAACGCTCCAAATCCAAAAATAATTTGACCAATATGTTTAATACTTTGTTTCTTAGCAAACATGGTCATAATGACACCAATAGCAATACCAATTGGAGCTAGAACTGATGGTTTTAAGAAACTTGTCCATTCTCCTAAAGAAACAAGCCATGCAGTCACAGTTGTTCCTATATTGGCTCCCATAATTACACCTACAGCTTGTTTTAAGGACATTAGCCCCGCATTTACAAACCCAACTACCATTACTGTAGTAGCGGACGAACTTTGAATAAGAGCGGTCACTCCTGCACCTACTAATACCCCTAATAAACGATTATTAGTAAGCACACCTAGTAAGTTCTTCATTTTACTACCAGCTGCTTTTTGTAATCCATCCCCCATATACTCCATGCCGAAGAGAAATAATCCAAAGCCTCCTAAGAAGCCTAAGGCCACATTAAGCCAGTTTATATCATTCATTAATTATCCTCCCAAGGTTGTTTTCATTCAGACTCATTTTAACACCATCTTTTTTGTTAAACAAGTTCTATTTTTTATTTCATAATAAAATCTTTTTTTATCTTTTTTGACTTTTATGTCATATATAACTTAAAAAGCTAGTCTAATATTCTAAATTATTATTAAACTAGCTTTTTATACTTTTATCTTGTTTTCATATCATTCTATTCTTCACTCACTATAATACGTGCTTCATCAAGGATTAATAAACCTATATTAGAGGCATGATCTGAGATACGCTCCACATTACTAATCATATCTAAAAAAATAATACCTGCTAATGGATTGCACTTTTCTTCAATGAGACGTTTTATATGTCTTGAACGTAATTTTTCTTCTAGCTTGTCAACTTGCGCCTCTAGAGGAATCACCTGATTGGCTAAATTTTTATCTCTTAATTCATAGGCCTTAAGGGCTGTTTCAAAACAATTAAGGGCTGTACTTGAAATATCTTGCAATTCCTTTTTAGCTTGATCAGAGAACTCTAAAGCATCATCTTTCAAACTAACTGCTAGCTCTGCAATATTATCTGCGTGATCTCCTACTCGTTCTATATCACTCACCATATGAAATAATTCTGTAACAGTTAACTGTTCCTTTTCAGCTAAGGATACATTACTCAATTTTACAAGATAGGCATTAATGCCTTGCTGCATAGCATTAATCGTTCTTTCTTTTTCAAATACTTCTTGTATCTTCTTTTCATCTTTCTCAAAAAGGGCTTTAATTGCTGTATTAACGTTAACAGATGTAATATGTCCCATTCGAAGCACTTCTTTAATAACATTTTCTATAGCAAAGGAAGGAGTTTCTAAAATCCTTTCATCTAAATGTTGTAAGACTTCTTCTGACTTTTGTTGCCTGCCTGTAATAAGATGCTCAGCAAGGTAAACAAGACCTTTTGAGAAAGGAAAAAGAAGTAAGGTATTAAGCACGTTAAAAGTCGTATGCACAATACTAATATCTGTCACATTGATTAGTATATTTTGATATTGTGGCACCACAATTTTGAAGGCTACAATCGCTACAATCATAAAAATAAGGGAGCCTATCACATTAAATAGAAAGTGAATAAAAGCAGCTCTTTTAGCATTAATACCTGCCCCTATACTGGATAAAAGTGCAGTAACACATGTGCCTATATTTTGACCTAGAATAATATAGATTGCAGAACTCCATGGTACAAGTCCTGCTAGTGCTAATGCTTGGAGGATTCCTACTGACGCTGAAGAACTTTGGATAATGGCTGTTACTACTGCCCCTATTAGCACACCTAATAAAGGACTATTTCCTAATATCACAAAAAGATTACGAATCTCTTCTAATTTACTAAGAGGCTTAGCTGCACTGCTCATCATATCTAATCCTAGAAACAAACTTCCAAATCCAAATAAAATTTGTCCAATAGATTTTACCTGTGACTTTTTTGCAAACATAATAAGTCCCACGCCGACTACAATAAAAACAGGTGCTAGTACAGAGGGTTTTAAGAATTCAGTCCATTCACCTAGTGAGACAATCCATGCTGTTACTGTAGTCCCAATATTGGCACCCATAATAACGCCTACTGCTTGAGTTAAAGACATTAACCCTGCATTGACAAAACCTACAATCATCACTGTCGTAGCTGAAGAACTCTGAATAAGCGCAGTTACTCCAGCACCTACTAATACACCTAAGAAACGATTACTAGTAAGGATACCTAATAAATTTTTCATTTTACTACCAGCTGCTTTTTGAAGTCCTTCTCCCATAAACTCCATACCAAATAGGAATAATCCAAACCCACCCAAAAAGTTTAAACCTAATCCAAACCAATTAATTTCTCCCATATAGTCCTCCGATTAGAATACTGTCATATACTTAATATTTCACATTCACGAAATTTTATAACGTTTACTTTTATAAATATCCTTCATGCCAGAAACATCATTTTTACACACAATAAAGAGCCATAAAATGAAAGTAATCACCCTCATTTTATGGCTCTTTATTCTTCCTACTCAAATAACTACCTATAAAATAGTGCCTCCACCAATAAGCTTGTCTCCATCATAGAGTACAAGGGCTTGTCCTGGTGTAATAGCACGTTGTCCCTCATCAAAAGTACATAAAATAGTATCTTCATCAATCATTTGAATAGTACAAGGCTGTGGTAATTGATTATATCTAATCTTACCTAAACAACGCATTTCACCTTCTAAACGTTCAAAAGGCATGAAATTGACTTGGTTGGCTTTAACTACTGTATTAAATAAGTCCTCATTATCTCCAATAACAACTTCATTTGTTTCTTGATTGATACGTTGTACAAAACCAGGTTTTCCTAAAGATAGGCCTAAGCCTTTTCTTTGTCCAATGGTATAATGAATAATGCCTTTATGCTTACCTAATACCTTACCTTCTTTGTCAACGAAATTACCTTCTACTGGCTTCTTACCTGTTTCTTCTTCAATATATTTAGCATAATTATTGTCAGGTACAAAGCAAATTTCTTGACTATCTGGTTTAGTTGCTACAGCAAGCCCAATTTCCTTAGCAATTGCCCTTACTTCATCTTTTGTATAGTCTCCAAGAGGCATTAGTGTATGCTCCAGTTGATGCTGGGTAAGATTGTAAAGGGCATAAGTTTGGTCCTTTGCAAGTGTCTTAGATTGCTTTAAACTATAACGTCCTGTTTCTTCATCTTTAATAACTCTTGCATAATGACCTGTCGCAATATAATCTGCACCAATTTGAAGAGCTTTTTGAAGCATAGATTCCCACTTCACATAACGATTGCATGCAATACATGGATTTGGCGTACGTGCATTTTGATATTCATCTAAAAAGTAATCAATAACATGTTTTTTAAAATCATTTCTAAAGTTTACCACATAATGAGGTATACCTAGCTTTTGACAGACACGTCTGGCATCATCTACAGCTGAAAGCCCACAGCAACCACCATCACTATCCTCTGGTGCCCCTTCTTGCCAGATTTGCATCGTCATACCAATCACTTCATAACCCTGCTCTTTGAGGAGATAGGCTGTAACAGAACTATCTACCCCTCCAGACATACCTACTACGACTTTTTTCTTTGCTATTTCACTCATTAGCAGCAACCAGAACCTTCTTCATGATCGTGATCATGATGGTCATGATCATGTACATCTTCTACTGGTTCTTTTAATCCTTCAATTTTAATATTATTTTTCTTTGCATAATCCCAAAGTGCTGCATGAAGTGATTCTTCTGCAAGTAATGAACAGTGCATTTTCACTGGTGGAAGTCCATCAAGTGCTTCTGCTACTGATTTATTTGTAATTTTTAAAGCCTCTTCAATTGTTTTACCAATAACAAGCTCTGTTGCCATTGAACTTGTTGCAACCGCTGCACCACAACCAAAAGTTTTAAACTTAGCGTCTTTAATAATGCCATCTTCAATTTGAAGATAAACTTTCATAATATCTCCACATTTTGCATTTCCTACTGTACCAACGCCACTAGCGTTTTCAATTTCTCCAACGTTTCTTGGATTCATAAAATGATCCATAACTTTTTCACTGTACATAGTTTTCACCTCTCTATATTTGTATGATTATTGTCGTTTTTATTTTCACAATTATACCTATAACTTTTAATTATTTATTGTTCTTAACTACTTCTTCCCAAAGTGGAGACATATCTCTCATTCTTTGAACAATAGTTGGCATTTTTTCAAGTACAACATCGATTTCTTCTTCTGTTGTTTGAATACCTAATGTAAATCTAATAGAACCATGTGCTTTTTCATGGGGAATACCTAATGCTAAAAGAACATGTGAAGGATCTAAAGAACCTGAAGTACATGCTGATCCACTAGATGCAGCAATGCCATTCATATCTAATAGAAGTAAAAGAGATTCTCCTTCTACATACTCTACACCTATATTGGCATTATTCGCTAAACGTTGTACTGGATGCCCATTTAATTTGCAATAAGGAATCGCCTCTAATAAACCTTTAATGAGTTTATCACGAAGCTTTGTCATCTTTTCAATCTTTGTTTCAAAGTCTGTATAGCTAAGTTCCATTGCTTTTGCAAGCCCTACAATACCAGCTACATTTTCTGTTCCTGCACGACGTCCTCTTTCTTGTCCCCCTCCATGAATAAGGTTTTCAAGTTTAAGTCCTCTTCTAATATATAAAACACCAATGCCTTTTGGCCCATTAATTTTATGACCTGATAAAGAAAGTAAATCGATATTTTGATCTTTTACATCTATTTTTACTTGCCCTATAGCTTGAACTGCATCTGTATGGAATGGAATCTTATGGGCTTTCGCAATTTCACCAATTTCTTTAATTGGCATAATGGTACCAATTTCATTATTGGCATACATAATACTAATTAAAATAGTTGTATCCTTAATAGCTGCCTCAACAGCCTCTGGACTTACTAATCCATTTTCATCTACTTCTAAATAAGTAATCTCATAACCTTGTTTTTCTAAATATTCACAAGTATGAAGTACAGCATGATGCTCAATCTTTGTTGTAATAATATGATTTCCTTTATTTTTATGAGCTTCTGCTATCCCTTTAATCGCCCAGTTATCTGCTTCCGAACCACCACTAGTAAAGAAAATTTCATTTGTTTGTGCACCAATGTGTTTTGCAATAAGCTCTCTTGATTCATCAAGTGCCTTCTTATTGATTTGTGCAATTTGATAAACGCTAGATGGATTACCAAAGTTCTCTGTAAAATAAGGAAGCATTGCTTCAACCACTTCTTTACGCACAGGTGTTGTTGCTGCATTATCAAGGTAAATTTTATTCATATTATAACCTCCTTAAATTCTATTATATATAGTAACTTTGTGCTGCATTTTCATTAATCTTTTCATAGTCTGCCATGAGTTGGTCCAGTGTGATATTATCAACTACTTGATCAATACTATCTCTAATTTTCTCCCATACCGATTTAGTGACACATTTACCATCTAAAAAGCAATGGGATTCTCCATCCTTACATGTACAATCAGTAGGTGCTAAAGATCCTTCTAATGCTCTTAGAATTTCTCCGATTGTAATTTCCTCTGGTGGTTTGGCTAAGGCATATCCGCCTTGGGCCCCTCTTTGGCTAATAACTAATTTATTCTTTTTTAAAAGTGCAATAAGCTGCTCTAAATAATTTTCTGACATTGATAGTCTCTCTGCTATGCTCTTAAGTGAGATGTGCTTTTCTTTTGAATACACCCCTAAATCCACCATAGCTTGAAGACCATATCTCCCTTTTGTGGATAATTTCATATCCCCACCTCCATTCCCTACTTTACTACTAGGAATTATATTTCCAAGCATATCACTAGGAATTGGTTTTGTCAACATTTTAAGCCCATAAATACATAGTTTTTATAGTTTAATTTTTTGAAGTTTTTTATGTAAATCTAACATAAAAGACATCTTCTTTTTGCTTTATAAGAAGATGTCTTTTTCTTATTTATAGTCATAATAATACTCTGATTAGCATATATTTTAGAATAGTTTAATAGTTGATATATTTATATACTTAAATGAGCTTAGGGCTTAATAATAATATATTCGGAAATATACTACCACTAAGTGACTTCTACACACTTTACCGGTTATAAGCGTGTTAGGACTATCTTTTGCATACTACAAGGGGGTAAGTCCTAAGCTCACTATTTTAAATAAATTTAAGGCTATTTCTTATTTTCCCTTCAAAAGGGGATACTCTACCATTTTAACTTCTATGGTATATAGTATTCAATATCTGAGTAATGTGTGCTTTATATTTTATAAATATTTTTAATTTTTTCTTGTTACTTATTCTATCTTATTCCAATACAAGTATATTTTGTGCTACTTTTTTTGACAAAATCTTTTTTACCGAACAATTTATTCTTTCTTCTGTCAATTTCCCTTCTTTATATGCTTTTAATAAAGCATTGTATGCTTTTTCAATATCAGCTGGCATTAAACAAATGTCATTTCCTGCCTCAATGCACAGAAGTGTAGCCTCTTCTACTGTATACTTATTTTGAATAGCCCCCATGTCCATAGCATCTGTCATTAATAAAATATCCTCACTATCATAGTGGGTAGTTATATATTCCCCCCACACTTTAGATAAGGAAGCTGGCATCACTTGATCCACTCCCTTTACTACTAAATGTCCTCTCATCAATGCCCCTATTCCAGAATCTAATCCTGCTTCAAATGGTCTAAGCTCTTCTTTTTCTAATTCCTCTAAGGACTTATTGACATAGGCCAATCCTTCGTGTGAGTCTTCTAAAGTATTACCATGTCCCGGGAAATGCTTTAACACAGGTTGGATCCCTTCTTCTTGTAATCCCTTAGCAAAAGTAATTACCATAGGTATTACCTCCTGAGCTGTGATCCCAAAGCTTCTCTTCCCAATAACGGTATTACTTGGTTCATTATAAATATCTGCTACTGGTGCAAAATCCATATTAAAACCTAATGTATTAAGTAACTTTCCCATTCTCTTTGCCTCTTCAAAGGCAACCCTTGTATCTCCAGTTTGTCCTATATTAAAAGCAGATTTAAAAGGTACTTTGTTAATTCCCTCATTACTTCCTACTCTACTTACTTTTCCACCTTCTTCGTCTACTCCTATAAATAAAGGAATTTTACTACACCCTTGTGCCCCATCAATTAATGCCTTTGTCTGGTTTATAGATATAATATTTTCTTTAAAAAGAATAATACCTCCTACAGGATACTTAGTAAGCAACATTTTTAGTTCCTCATTCATTTGAGTAATAGGTTCCCCTTTGCTATCTTTTCGAATAGCAATAATAAATATTTGTCCTATCTTTTCTTCTATAGTCATTTGTTTCATATTGTTTTCTATTTGTTCTTCTACACTCAGCTTACTATTATCTTGCCCCTCTACATATTCCAGTTGGTTATGAGATGCCACCTTCCCTATTTCTTCCTCCCTCTTAGTGTCATCTTTTTCTTTCACTTTAATCTCATCATTTTTGGGTTGTACTATGCTATTATTATCTCTACCACATCCTATTAGCAATTCTAATACGATTATGATTAAGAATACTTTTATACATTTTTTCATTTCAATACCCCTTATATACTTCTTCTTTTTGTTATTATAATCTTTTGATAAATTAATCATATTTTGATATAATGTATTTATTAAAATTATGAGGAAGTGAAATTTATGTGCACAACTGAAGAATTACAATTACTTAAAGGTGTTTTATATGATAAATCTTGTACATGCCCCTTATGTAATCAGGCCTTTACTACTAAAACGATTAAGGTAGGCAAGAATCAGGTTACTTCTATTGATGAAGACCTTTATCCTCACTATTCCCTAGTCAATCCTCTCCTCTATGATGTGATTGCTTGTCCTGCTTGTGGTTATAGTGCTCTTACCAAAAGCTTTACATCTTTATTACCTAAACAAAAAGAATGGCTCAGTGCCCATTTTCATAAAGGTGCTAAATCTCCCTCTTACGGAGAATATGCAACTATTGATGAAGCTATTAACAAACATAAAATAGCTCTTGTTGCCTGTATGACGCGAAAAAGTAAATTAGGTGAACAAGCTTATCTTGCATTACATATTGCTTGGCTCTATCGTGATAAAGGCGCTACTGAAGAGGAACTGTCTTTCATACGTCGTGCTTATGAAGGCTTTAGTGAAGCACTTACCAAAGAAAACTTTCCTATTTTAGGTTTAGATGAAGCTACTGTTATGTATATGCTAGCTGCTATGGCACATCAACTAGATAAACTAGACGAATGTAAACAATATCTCTCTGCTATTATTCCAATGCCTGGCTTATCCCCTCGTCTTAAAACACATGCTACGAATCTGAAGAATAAAATTTTTGAAAAGAAATAATTTTTATATTTAAAGAAATGGGAGGCTACATGATTTCATCTTTGTAGCACTCCCATTTTATATTACCATGCTGGGTATTTCTTAAGCCATTCTTCTCCTTCTTCATAGAAGGTTATTAAGTCTTTTGCCATCTCCTCAATCTCTCTATTAAGTTCTACCCCTTCAATCCATCTTGTTGGAATAGCCTCAATACCTAAATAAGTCCCTAACAAGCCTCCTGCAATAGCTCCTACACTATCACTATCCCCGCTATGATTTACAGCTAATTTAAGAGCTGCTTCAAAATCTTGTGGATAGGATAATACTGCATATACTGCCATAGCAAGTGCCTCTTCTGCAACAAAACCTTTTCCTAAGCTTTCCATCTTCTCATAATGTGGCTTTTCTTGATGGGCTAAATCAATAGCTTTCTCTAATGCTTCTACCACTTCTTCACTATTTTCCTTGCCTTTAATGTAATAAAGGGCTTTTTGAACAGCTTCTTCTAAATCATCCCCACTTACTAAATAATGGATCATTAGAGCAAGTGCCCCTGCAGAGAAATAGACGCTAGGTGCCCCATGTGTAATTGCAGCTGAACGCATCCCTATTAAAAAGCTCCTCTCCTCATCTTCAATAAGACCTATTGGCATCACTCTTACCATGCCACCACAACCTTTACTGTCATTCATGGGTTTCTCTAAAGTGCCCATAACCCCTTTGCCTAATGAAGTTAAACAAGTTACTCCTGGTTCACGATAAGCTTGCATCCTGCTTAATTTTACTAACCAACCATCATAATCCTTCTTATTCCAATGTGGTGTACTTAAGCCTTGTGTATGAAGCCATCTTAAATAGGCTCTAAATAAAGTAATTGTTGTACCCTCTAAACTTCTTTCATGCCCTTTACGCTTAGCTCTTGTAACACTACGTAATAGTCCTTCTGCTGTAAATAATGTTAATTGTGTATCATCTGTAATAAGGGCATAGCGTTGTCCACAAGGAATATCTAATTCTGTAACTCCATTTGCTCCATAATTTTCAACCATTTTATCATATGGCATAAATTCAACTGGTGCACCTAATGCATCCCCAATTGCACTGCCCATTAAACAACCATAAAAATGCTTAATACTTCGTTTCATATGAGTCCTCCTATTTTGTATCCAAGGATTATATTCTAGTAATATAAATAAATTTTAACAATCTTTAGAGATTATTTCAATGTTTTTTATAATTTTCGTTAAAATTTTGTCTTTTAATTTTGAGAATACTCTTTCTCAATTCATATTCTTCTTTGAATCCATTTTTTTGAAGTATTGAGGACTTATTATTTATAATTGATTGCTTTGATACTTAATAAACAAAGTGACAATTAAAGAGAATGGAGCTTACACAATATAAAGAATTATGATACAATTATAAGCATTATGGTTAGTTTGTATTTAGATTAAATGATTTTAAACAGAAAGGGGGACAACTATTTAAATGAATAAGCTTAAAATAAATTTTCAATTACAAGAGCTAGATAAGATTGCTCCTTTTGGAAGTGAGAAAGCCTTATCACTTCATTGGTTTGGTTTAACAGATGCATTGTTGTGGATAAATGCAGGTAGACAAACAATATATGAATATACTGAAGAGGCACAAAATTATTTTAGTCACCCCATACGGTACAATGATTATTATTTAGCTAGATTTTTAGAAGATTTTTGGGGAACATTTAGGTATGTAGGTGAGTCTATACCTAAAGAATTATATAATATTATTAATGAATTTGAAGTAAAGGTAGATGATTGGAAAAGTCACCATCTAGATGACGAGGATGCACTATTTGACCAATTTTATGATAATGAATATAGTAAACTGATAGATTGGTATTGTGATAGGTCGTTCGATTCAGGTCATCTTATAGGGGGGCCCAACATTGGATGTTTTAGATGTGAGGACAGGATTAAGATTGTATGGAATAGTTCATCTAATATTTGGGTTTCGCCAAAAGGAATATTCGAAATATCATACGATACCTTTATTTTATCAGCGACTGAATTTTTAAATTCATTTTTTGTAGAGATGGATCATCAAGTTAATAATGCTGTGTTTAAGGACTGGGGAGATATTTTTCTTGATAAAAAAGGACTGGTAAGTGAGCATAATAAAAGAAAGATAGATTTTTACCAGAAACTATCTTTACTTAAAAACACTCAGGAAAGCAGCGATTGGGATCAAATAATGATGATTTATGCTAAGATGGAAAAAGAAATGGTATCAGTTACAAATTCGTAAGTTGTTATAGTTCCCACTATATTTACCTTATATTCTACTCAATGACGATGGTTATCACTTCTGGTCTATTAAAAAGCCTAAGAGGAAATGTACTATTCCCTAATCCCCTACTAATTATTTGTATACTTCCACCTTTCTCAATCATACCCTCATAATATTTTGGATTTACTCCTTGTCCTGGGGAATATACGCCTCCGATTATAGGCAGTCTCCACTGCCCTCCATGAGCATGTCCAGTTAAAACTAAATCAGCTTCTAATTGACTAATATTAGCATTGTCTATAAAGTTTTCTGCATAATGATTAAGAATAATTTTGTATCCATCTTTAGATATAAACTTTTCTATTACACCTTTTTTATCTCTGTCTAATCCTAAAATACTAATTTTTTGTTCTTTTATATTAACATCTATATAATCTCCATCAAGTATATAAAATTTTCCTTTTATTTGATAAAGTCTATCCATTATTTCTTGATATCTACTTGAATTGTATTCATGATTCCCTCTAATATAATACACTGGAATATATTGTGATAATTTTTTTAAAAAATTTACACTTTCGTTTATATTCTCATTTCTATATGCATCTATCAAATCCCCTGTAAAGACAATAATATCAGGGTTTTCTTCCTTAATATTTTTCATGAGTTTTATATTATCTTTTCCAAATTGCTTTCCATGTAAATCTGACAAATGAACAATGGTGATAGGTTGGTTTACTTTAGGTGAAGAAATAATATATCTAGTGTTTTCAATCCAGTTGTTAGAAGCATATGTGAAAACACATAGAAAGATTGAAGAAAATATAATTACTATTCCTATTTTTCTTTTTGTACTTCTTCTTTTAGTCATCATTGCCTCCTTGTTTTCATCCTGACACCCTCCTCAAACCAAACTATTTCACTCTTCGATGGTTCTAACTTTTCAGCGCTATGTATACACATCTATCATCTTCCTCAACAACTGCTTGTATATTACAGTTAGGTTTACGACGCCCCCTATTAGATGATTGTCTAAGTATACCTCTAGCTTTTGCTTATGTTTATATATTTAGATTATACAACTATATACTATAAACATGCATATTTTTTTGCTTTGCATTATTTAATATTGTATATAATATTCAAAATTATAAAATATATGTCGTATAATAAAAACTAAGTTAATAGAGAAAGGGTTTTGCTATGGGAAGGTTAAAAAGATTATTTACATTATTTTTTAGTTTTACGGTTGTTTTTAGTGTTTTGGGCTTTACACCGATTTATGCTAAGTCGGAGGTTGATATCACTAACCCTGTTACACTGACATGGTATTTTATAGGTGATGGACCTCAAAAGGATACTACTAAGGTGGAAAAGAGAATCCATGAATATTTAATGGATAACTATAAAATGAATACCCGTGTGAAACTCATTTGTTATGACTGGGGGCGTTATCCTGAAAATATGCCTAACATTATTGATTCTGGACAAAAATTTGATATTTGCTTTACTTCATCCTGGTCAAATAATTACTATACGCAAGCTTTAAAGGGTGCATTTCTGCCGCTTAATGATTTTCTTCCAGAGTATGCGCCAAAAACAAAGGCACTTCTTGGAGAAGACTTTTTAAAGGGTTCACAGATTGATGGTATTAATTATGCAATTCCAGCAAATAGTGAAAAAGCAAGGCAGATTGGATTGCTCCTTCGTAAAGATTTAGTGACTAAATACAATATGGATATTACCAAAATTAAGAGTCTTTCAAATCTGGAGCCTATGTTAGCACTCATAAAAGCAAACGAACCCAAAGTAGAACCTCTTAAAGTTTTAGAGGATAATGCATCTATATTAATGGCTTTAGATTTTGATTTCATTGGAGAGTCACTACCTACTGACTTAATCTATCCAGGCGTTATTTATTCTGATTCTAAAGATATGAAAGTTTTTAATGAATATGAAAAACCCGAGACCAAGGATTTTTTCAAGACAATGCATAAATTTTATGCATTAGGTTATGTATGTAACGAAATTAGTAATCGTTATGATTACTCGTTTCTAAATCACGAGGAAAAAGTCTTTGCTGGTCTAGGAAACATTACACCATCCAACACTCGTTATTTAAACTATATGACGGGGTATGATTGGATTGCTGTGCCACTAGGCCCCACCATAATGACTACTCAAGTAGCGACAAGTTCTATGCAAGCAATATCTGCCACTTCACCTAATCCTGAAAGAGCACTAATGTTTTTAGAACTAGTCAATACAGATGAATATTTAAATAATCTAGTAAACTCTGGTATTGAAAACGTGCACTATATTAAAACAGGAAAAAAGAGTATCCAACCCACTGACAATGCCAGTAATTATTGTTTTCAACTAGGATGGATGTTTGGCAATACATTATTAAATTATACAAAGCTTGATGAAAGCCCTAATTACCCGGGTTCTATTAAAGATTTTAATGAGAAAGTGCAGCCATCAAAAGCACTTGGTTTTATCTTTAACACATCAAATGTTGAGAAGGAAATACAAGCTTGCGATGATGTATGGTATGAATATATGCCAGCATTGAGAATAGGGGCAAAAGACCCAGATGTTTATTTACCAAGGATGATTCAGGCATTAAAAGCGGCAGGATCAGATAAAATTATTGCTGAAAAGCAAAACCAGCTTGACGCATGGCTAGCTCAATGTTCTAAATAAATTTTTGATTATCTAAGAGTTGAAAAGAAGGGAGTGTCGCGAAACTATGAATTAGTTTCGTGGCACTCTTTTGCTATGTATATAACTGGAAGTTTATAGCTATGTACATGAATAGTTCTCATTTTTAGCGTACCTTAATAAACCTACAATTATTGATTCTAAAATTTAGGCTGTTTTTAATGAATGTAAATGTTTTTCACACCGTTCATTTTGAATTTTAGAGTGGAATTTTCTGATGTTGTAGGCAAAACATAGGAGCATAAATTCAGTTTTGACGTTATTTTTACCACGTCTTAAAAATCTAGTAAAATCATGGTCCCACTTGAGTACACCAAAGGCACCTTCAACCTGGATAGAACGATTCATCCTAA
>JAEZJJ010000049.1 GCA_023436395.1 Bacillota bacterium
AAGACCCCTTAGAGACTATGAGGTAGATAGGCTTAGGCTGTAAGTGTAGTAATACATTCAGGTACTAAGTACTAATGGTTCGAGGGTTTGACCTAAGAAATGAACAAAAGTTCAACGGTTAAACAAAGGTTGTAGTATTTGTTTTTGAAAGTATAAGAGATGAGAGCACCCGAGAGGGTGTTTTTTTAATTATTTTATTAAAAGTTCTACTATTTTTACATACATTTTTGGTTATATAACAATAGTTGGGTATCCCAAGCATCTTAAGTTACAAGCAGCTAGGTAGATTTTTAAAAATCTACCTAGCTGCTTATTTTATTTTCCTAATTTTTACGAATTGCTTTTTCAAAATCAAAGTCTATTTATTAGTATTAGCTTCAATATTTACCCTATCTACAAAAAGTATTCAAAGTTTATCTCATTAATAAGATGTAAAAAAGTATAACAGAAACAATGCCAAAGAGAGTCAGAGCTTAATGTTGCAAATTTAGCTTAATGGAAGAAGTATGACAAAAGTAGCACCTCCACCTGGGGTATTCTTTATTGTAATTTGTCCATGATGCAGTCTTATGATTTCATAAGCGATACTAAGGCCAAGCCCGTAGTGTTCAGTTTCATGCCTAGAAGAATCTAATCTATAAAATCTTTTAAAAACATTAGGCTTAGCGGAGTCAGGAATACCAGGTCCATGATCAATGACTGCTATTTTAATGTAAGAGGATATAACCTCAAGTGAAAGTATAATTTGTGTATGAGGTGGTGTATAAGCTAAGGCATTGTTTATTAGGATAGAAATAGCTTGATTGATGCGTTCTGCATCTAACGGAATGGGTGGAGTAGCAAGATCAGGTAAGATGATTTCTAGTGGGTGTTCACAACTTTGAGCAAGAGAAAGAAAACTATCATAAATATCTAGGAGTAAGGTATCTATTTGAATAGGATGCCTAATAATGCTCCATTGACCTGAATCAGCCCGTGAAAGAGAGAGCAAATCGCCAACTAATCTGGAAAGATTTCTACATTCACGATTAATAATATTAATTAAGTACTTATCTAAAATTAGTTCATCTTCTAAAAGTTCTTCTGTACTGGCTTGAATAACAGCTAGAGGTGAACGGAGTTCATGAGAAGCTGCAGCAACAAAGTCTATTTGATCCTTGTAGCTGATTTCAATGGGCTTAATTGCTTTTCCTGAAAACCAAAAGCTAAAGAAAGCAAGAAGAAGTACACCCAATAAAATAAGACTCACAAAGATTAGTCGTATATGAAGGATTTGGGCATCATCATCTGCCATATCTTTTACTATAATAACCCCATAGTGATCTGTATGTGAAGAAATGGCAGCTATTGCTACTAAAAAGTGTCCATATCGTGTACGCAGAGGAAAAGAAATTGAAGGAATATCATAAAAAGAAGCATAAGTAGCTAGAGGATTAAATTGATAGTCATTGAGTGCAATATTTGTAGCATGCTGAATGAGGTACCGACGTTCTTCGCCTAATATGTAGCCCCCAGGAAAACTAAAGGATGCATTTTCAGTAGAAATAGAAATAATGAGCTGATTGCTTGCCTCCATCTGAGCAAGCCATAAATGGGAAATGACTTTATCATTTTGTAAGCGCTGAGCAACGGTGTTGATGTGGTTATTTAGAGTAAGTTTACTACGTGCATTAAGGTTCTTTTCGGTAAACATGAGTGCAAGTAATGTTAAAATAGTTACGATAGTAGTTGTAACAATAACACAGATAAGGATGAGTTTTTTTCGTAGCTTATTGAGCATCCATGTCCTCCAAAACATAACCGACAGAGCGAACAGTTTTTATTTTTTGGATACTGCCAACATTGTTTAGACGGCGACGCAAAAAACGTATGTAATTATCCAAATTACCATTATCAACCAAGGTATCTGGGCCCCAGACTCTAGAGAAAATGAGCTGACGTGGAAGAAGCCTGTTGGGATTTTGTAAAAATAGCTCTATTAGACGGCTTTCTCTCTTAGATAAGGAAAGCGTATCAGCAGGTCCCGTTAAGATTTGGTTAGTTAGATTAAAGGAAAGATCGCCATGCTGCAAGAAATCTAGACTTTCCCATTGAACGGGGCGGCGTCTTAATGCACGGATACGTGCATAGAGTTCTTCCATTACAAAGGGTTTTGTAATATAGTCATCAGCACCAGCATCTAATCCGATTATTTTATCATCAATATCACCTAAAGCAGTGATAATGATGACGGGTATATGATGACCTTGGTAACGCATTTTTTTTAATAGTGAGATACCATCTAGTGAGGGTAACATACGGTCTAAAAGCACAAGGTCATAGGCCTGATATTTCAGATACTCGAGACCATCAAGGCCATCATAGCAATAGTCTATGTCGTAGCCCTCTTTTTTAAGATGCCTTGTTATACTTTGACAGAGCGGTTTATTATCTTCAATAAGTAAAATACGCATTATAATTCCTCCCTTACATAAAACAACATCATTATAGCATGCCATAAATAGAATAAACAGAATAAATCTGAAATTACAGAATAAATACAGGTAAGGTTGATAAAATATAACAGTAGAAATAAATAAAAGGGAGATTGTAAAGATGAGGAAAAAAATAAGTAAGAAAGTAACAAGAATGATTATAAAAGCCCTAACAGGAATGCTAATGGTACAGGGAAGCTATATGTCAATAACGAATCCGTTACAAGCAGCAATCATCTCAACTAATACTCATGCAACTAATGGTATTGCACAAGTTAAAGTAAAAGATACAATAGTAACTATTACAAGTATTACTAAAGAAAACTATAAAGGGAAATATAAATTAGGCTATACTTTAGAGAGAGCGGGTGGAATACCTAGTAATACTACAGACACCTCAGTAGTTGGAAATATTGACTTTAGTATGCAAGGGAAAAAGTATCAGCTTAATATGTGGGGGAATGACTCAAAAGTATTAAGAATTTCTGACACAAAAGTGCAAGGTGAAGTAGTGGCAGAGTGTTCGTCGGATGGAGGAAGAACTTTAGTAGATTTGCAGCTTGCACAAATGAACGAGAAAGCTGCTACTTTGACAATAAAACAAGTAAGTTATAGCCATATTACAAATTTATATACGTATGATTTAGTTAATGATTTAAAAAAAGCGAAAAAAGCAAACAGCGTGCCTTATGCAAAGGGGAATTTAGTAGTAGATTATGATAAAGCAATTGCAGGAGCTCCGACAGCTGAGATAAAAGAGGGATTAAAGGAGCTAAAGGATATTGAATTAAAAACAAGACCTAAGAATGTATTGCCTGCTAAAGGGCTAGATTTACAAATACTCTCTGAGGATTTAGGCCTTAAACTAGATAATGTAGGGTTTGTAGATGACAAGCTACATATGAGGATTACTGGTTTTAATAAGAAAAGTGCTTGGAATCTTTCAATAACCAACGCTTCTGGAATTGATACACAAGATTATTTGATATTAGATAAAACACATAATGTATTTTATTGTGTTTATAAGATTAAAAATGCAGAGGAATTAGCAAAGTGTAACATTCATTGGAATCAAAAAGAAATTGTTCAGACGGATCAAGAAACAAAATCTGTTGCATTAACTATCAATATAGGTAAGTAAAATCAAAAAAGTATTTATCATAAAAACTGACCTCCTATAAGTTAGATCTTTTAGATTTAATTTATGGGGGTCAGTTCATAAGTTTAAGCATTTTAGATTATATAAAAATACAGAAAAGGTATAGGGTGACATGCTAAGATATAGAGTGAAAAAGAGGAATGAAATGAGAGTATTATTAACAAGATTAATGGCTAGTTGTTTACTGGTCAGCATGACTTTAACGGGTTGTCATACCAATTTACAAACTAAGACAACAGGTCAAACAAAAGTTGCAATGGGACGCTATATGGAGGAGAGCATAGAGTTACAAAAATTTATAAAGTATGAGACTAAAGATGTAGTAATATGGGAGAGTGAGAACGGTAAACTACAAGCATTAGTACTCAATGAGACGCTAACAGGATATGAAGAAGGGCCTGATGGGAAATGGATAGAAATAGATATGCCTTTATGCAATGCATTAAATCAAATGGGGGAGAAACTCTATGAGCTTGGGGATGTGATGATAACACCAGAGTCAAAAAAAGTTTATATAGAGGGGTATAAGACAGATGAAGAGGGTAAAAGAGGAGATTTTTATGTGGCTCAGTTTTTAGATAATACTTTAAAGGAAATAAAGATTTCTTGGGATAATGAAAATAAAGCAATAGATTTAGAAGTACAGGTAGATGAAGCAGGAAATATACTTATATTAGATGCTGTGTCATCGGGTGTACAAATATTTGATGGGCAAACAGGTGAACTAAAACAGGTAGTAGGGAAGGAAGAAGACATAAGAGATTTTACTGTTGTTGGCAATCAAGTATTTACAATAGGTAGCTCAAATGCTTTAAATATATATGCTATAAAAGACGGAGCTTTACAAAGGAGCATTGAAGGGGTAGAAGTAGATGTGCAGAGTCAGATTATCAATGCAGACGAAGAGGGTAGCGTCTATATTCTTACCACAGAAGGCGTATTTAAATTGCCTAAGGATGGAAACGTGTTTGAAAAGATAATAGAAGGAGATCTTTGTTCCCTAAGTTCACCGTCTATCGGTTTAAGAGACGCTAAAGTATGCAAAGGTGAAATTCACGCAAACTTAAGCGGAAATCCATTTTTATTAGTTAAATATGTTTACCATCAGGAGGTACCTGCTGTACCAGAAACACAAATTACGATACGTACCTTAAAACAATGTCCTAAATTAAGACTAGCAGTACAAATTTATAAGGAAAAGCATCCAGATGCCTATATTAGATTTGAAGTTATGTTGAATGAGGAGAATCAGCAATATGGTGTAGGAGATGCAGAAGCTATTAATATTCTTAATACAGAGATTTTAGCAGGACAAGGACCAGATATATTTGTATTAGATGGATTACCTGTAGATGCTTATATGAAGAAGGGGATATTAGCAGATTTAACACAGTTTGTAGACGAGAAAACACAAAGTGAAGGACTGCTTAATAACCTTATGAATACTTATCAGACAGGCCAAAAAGTATATGCCATTCCACTTGAATTCGGGTTAGTGGTGGGTTTAGGAAAAAAAGAACTTACCCAGGATGGAATCAGTTTGGAAAAGTTAGTTCAATATAAAGAGAAACATCCAGATAAAAAGGTAATACATAGCACATCACCAGGTAAGCGTATTAAGGAAATAGGATCTTGGTGGGCACCCAGGTTATTTGATAAGGAGGGAAAAGTAAATACTTCTGAAATAAAGACTTTGCTGCAAGGACTTAAAACAATTACGCCTAAAGTTAAAGATGGATATGCTCTCGTTGATTATACATATGATAGTTATGGTTTTAGAACACCAGAATTTCTATTATATGATGATGGATGTGTAGAAATCGATAGGGCAGAAAATGGAAGGGCACTTCAAGTACTAGCGTATATTAATGAACATTATGGTGATTCTCAGATAACAACTAAAATTGATGGAGAAGAAAACATAGCTATTCCCGTTGAATTGGTAGGTATTAATAATTCTAGTAAAAATCAAGACGCGGCCAAAGAGATTGTGAGTATTGCTTTATCAAAAGAGGTACAGTCAAACGAGGCATTGTCACATTTTCCAGTACGGGAAGATGCACTGGAGGATTGGATATTACGTAATAATTATAGTGAGTATAAACCGATGTATGTAATATGGGAAAATGACGGAACAGTAAAAGATCAAGTAGAATTTGAATGGGGATATGAAAAAGAAATGCAGCAGTTTTTAGAGAGCTGTAAGAAGGCAAAGCTTATGAAACCTATGGATCCGCAGATCTATGAAATTATTAGAGATGAGTCCGAAGCTTATTTTAATGATAATATGGAAATAGATGAAACTGTGAATAATATTACACATAAAATAAACTTATATTTAAGTGAACAAAGTTAAATAATTTATCTATATTAACCATTGTTTCAAAAGTAAAGATGATTTGTTACTTTTATATAAATTGACACAAATGAGTGAGGGAAGAATCTCAAGGCTTATGAGAGAAGCAGTGTTAAAGAACATGCAAAATACCCTCGTAACTAAGGGATGAAAGGGCTAGTATAAGAGAGCACCCGATTGGGGTGTTTTTTTTGAATTTATTTGTTAAGATATAAAGGACATATTAAGATATATTTTATATATATAATTGAATAGTTTGGTTGGTGAATATAGACATAAATACAAAATAATTGTATGATATATACAATTTGATGTAAAATTATAGTAAAGGGGGCGTAATATGACAATTAAAGAAATAGCAGAGAGAGCCGGGGTTTCTATAGCAACAGTCTCACTTGCATTAAATGGGAAAAGTAATGTTAAAGAAGAAACTAAGCAGGTTATATTAGAGTTGGCTAGGGAATGTGGTTATACTAAAAAAAATATGAAACCCAAAAAAAGTATTTTACTTGTAAAATATGTGAATAGTGGGATATCTATTGATAAGAATGGAAATTTTATAACGGAGCTAATAGATGCTATCGAAAATACAGCTAGTAAATATGAATATAATATAGCTATAAAAAATGTTATGGCGAGTGACTGGCAAAAGGATCTCTCATCTATTAACCAAGAAGATTTCTCAGGGATTATATTTTTAGCTACAGAGGCACAAGAAGATGTAGCTATAGGAATAAATAATATGGATATCCCAGTAGTAGCAGTAGATAATATGTTTGAGTATACAGATATAGATTCAATAGTCATGGATAATCGTGGTGGAATTTATGATGCAGTCAAATACTTATATGATTTAGGTCATAGAGAAATAGGTTTTATTGATAGCTACATAAAGTTTGATAATATTCTTCAAAGGACAGAAGGCTATGAAAAGGCTGTAGAGAGATTGAAGTTAACTTTTAAAGATGAATATAAAATTACAATTGGATTGACTTTAGAAAGTGCATACCAAGATATGCTAACACAACTTAATAGGGGGATCAAACTTCCAACAGCATATGTAGCAGCTAATGATACTTTGGCTATAGGAGTTATTAAAGCTTTAAAAGAATTTGGAATACAAGTACCTGAACAGGTATCAATTATTGGGTTTGATGATATTCCATATTGTGTTGGATTAGATAAACCACTTACTACAATGAAAGTAAGTCGAGATAAACTTGGTGAGCAAGCAATAAAAATGTTAGTAGGTAAGATTAATGAAAATCATAAAGAAGGTATAAAATTACTTGTTAGAACACAGTTAGTAGAACGAGAAAGTGTAAGGGTAATTAATTAATACTTTTAATAAATAAGGTGTTATGTGGTTAAAATACAAAATTAATGAAGTGAGCATTTATATTTGCGAAAAGCAAATATAAATGCTCTTTTTTATATTAGACATAAAAATATGGTACATATTTTTATGTCTAGGGGTTAACCTTTGAAGTATATTCGTTTTACATTAAAGTTTATATAAAATGCAGTCATTTATTTTAAATTAAATTTAAATTATCCTTTTTATTGAATTTGATATTAGAAATACTAAAAGAGACAACTTATACAGAATGCCCTTTAAATTTAATAAAACTAAAGAGTTATAGTACAAAATATACTGAAAGTTAAAGCTGATAATTAAAATTTATTAAAAAAAGTATTAAAATTTTTATAAATTATATTGATTTTTTTAAAAGAAAGTGATATTGTTTAAAATATAATAATATTAAAAAAATGGATGATTAAAATGACTATTAAGGAAATATCAAAAATGGTAGGAGTTTCTCCAGCTACAGTGTCTTTAGCACTTAATAATAAGGAGGGGGTTAGTGAAGAGACAAAAAAAATAATATGGCATATAGCTAATAAGTATGGATATGTAAAAAAAGGAGTTATGAAAAAAAACATCTTATTTATCAAGTACATAGGAAATGGAGCTGCTATTGAACATAATGGGGATTTTGTGGCACGTATTATAGATGCCATTGAATCTGCAGTAAGTAATCTAAACTATAACTTGGTTATTAAGAATATTGAAGCAGGTTATTTTGATAAAGAAATACATAGTGTCAATTTTGATGATTTTGAAGGGATTATTTTATTGGGAACAGAACTTGAAGATCATGAAGGAAAACTAATCTCCAATATAAATATACCTGTTGTAGCCGTGGATCATATGTTTGAAGACTACGATGTGGATAGTGTAGTTATGGATAACTACGGAGGCATATTTACAGCAGTTAAATATTTATATGATTTAGGGCATCGAGAAATTGGATACATAGATAGTAATATTCAATTTTCTAATTTTAATCAAAGAAGATTAGGATATTTTAGGGCATTAGATAAACTTAATTTGACCTATAAAACTTCCTATATTAAGATTGTAGCTCCAAATTTAGAAGGTGCTTATAATACCATGTTAACTCAGCTTGAAAAAAATCAACCATTGCCCACAGCCTTCATAGCTGCAAACGATACTATTGCTATAGGTACAATAAAAGCACTTAAAGAAAAAGACATCAATGTTCCAGAAGAAATATCGATTATTGGATTTGATGATATTCCCTTTGGAAAGATATTAGATAAACCATTAACTACTATGCAGGTAGATAAAGAACAAATAGGTTATCTAGCTGTTAGTGTACTGCATAATAAAATTAACAAAGTTTCACAAGGACACATAAAAACTTTAACTAGGACTAACTTAATTGAAAGAGAAAGTACGCTACCACCAGCAACTACAATGGAGAGATAATAATCTACATATAAAAACAAATTGATGATGTAGTTATTATAAAAATCTAGGAGAAAAACTATTACAAAATGGAGGATTACATATGAAAAGAAAATTTTTAGCATTACTTACAACAGGGGTATTAACGGCAGCAACTCTAGCAGGATGTGCGTCATCTACAGCAAGTACAGGCAGTAAACCATCTTCAGGATCTTCAGCAGAACAAAAAAGTAAAATTGCAGTTATTAGAAACTTACCTTCAGACGACCATACAAAACAGTTTTTAGAAGGTGTAACAACTGAAGGTGAATCACTTGGTTATCAAGTAGATACATTCATTTCTAATGGTGATGATGCTAAATTTCAAGAATTAGTAGCACAACAAATTCAAAAAGGATATGATGGCCTTGTTATTTCACATGGTAAAGCAGAATATTCTACAGAAATGTTAAAACCTGCACTTGACAAGGGTATGAAGATTGTTACATTTGATACAGCATTTAAAGATGGTGTTATTCCTGAAGGAATTACCTCAACAGCACAGGATGATATAGCTTTAGCAAAATTATCACTGGATGAAATTGTAGCAGCATCTGCTAACAAACCAGCAAAAGTATTAAAAATATGGTATGGACCAGGGGTGCCACCACTTGATAGACGTGATGAGGTTTACAAACAATATGAAGCAGAAGGTAAAATTGAAACTGTAGAATTTATTGGGCCATCTACCCTAGATGATGTACAAGGAGAAGTAGCTAATAGAGTAGGAGCAGTGCTTCCTAAGTATGCTGAAGGTTCAGTAGATGCAATGTGGGGGTCTTGGGATGAATTAGCTAAAGGTGGTTATAAGGCCTTAAAAGAAGCTAATCGTACAGACATAAATTTAGTATCTATTGACGTTTCTAACCAAGATATCAATCTTATGATGGAAGAAAATAGTGTGTGGTCTGCAACAGCAGCTGTAGATCCAAAGCTTATTGGAATTGTTAACATGAGAATTTTAGCTAAAAAGTTAAAAGGTGAAGAAACACCTCAAACTTATGACCTTACAGCAAATCTTATTAAAAAATCAGATCTTAAATCAGATACAACTATGAATACCTTAAGTGAAGTAGTTGAAGGTTGGGGAAAATCTGATGCATTCAATGAACCATGGATGGACGAATTACGTGAAAAAAATAAGAAATAGGTAAATGGTATTTAATTAGGGATTTAGCTAATAGAGAAGACTGATAAGTCTTCTCTGTTATTATAAAGCCAGTTGAAAGGGATGGATGTGGTCTAATGGAAGAAACAAAACGTATTAATTTAAAGATGCAAAACATATCAATAGAATTCCCTGGAGTAAAGGCGCTTTCTAACGTGGATTTTGAAATTCAAAGTGGAGGTATTTACGCACTTATAGGTGCTAATGGAGCCGGAAAATCAACGTTAATGAAGGTTCTATCAGGTGTAAATTCTGATTATACAGGTGATATTTTTATTGATAAAGAAAAGGTTGAAATACGTTCGCCCAAAATAGCAAAAAGTAAAGGGATTGAAATTGTATACCAGGAAGTTGATACAGCTCTTATTCCATATTTAAGTGTAGCAGAAAACATTATGCTAAACAGTATTGTTAACAATATGGATAAAAAACAAGTTATTAAATGGAAAGAAATCTATACTAGGGCAGAAAAAGCCTTAGAAAAATTAAATATCTCCATCAATACAAGAAGTTTGGTGAGTGATTTATCACTTGCAGAAAAACAGATGGTTTTAATTGCCAGAGCAGTTGTAGAAGAATGCCGTTTTCTTATTCTAGATGAACCGACAGCGCCACTAAGTAATACGGAAACGAAAGAATTATTTAGGATTGTAAGAGACTTATCACAAAATGAAAATGTTGGTGTTATCTTTATCTCTCATAGGTTACATGAACTATTTGAAATTTGTGAGCATATCACAATTATGAAAGATGGGGCAATTGTTGCTAATCTACCTATTGATGATAATCTGGAACCTAAGCAAGTTGTGGAAATGATGTTAGGTAGGAAATATGATGATGCTTATCCAAAGAAAGATATAAAAATAGGAGATGTTTTATTAGATGTTAGGAATCTTAGCGAGAAAAATGGGGCTGTTAAGAATATAAGCTTTCAAGTAAGAAAAGGCGAGATAGTAGGAGTATCAGGACTTGTAGGTGCAGGTAAAACTGAACTTTGTAAAACCCTTTTTGGAGCAATGAAGCAAAATGATGGTGAGATTAAACTAAATGGAAAAACACTTAAAGTCACGAATCCGTACAATGCTGTTAAACAAGGATTTGCTTTAGTCCCAGAAGAAAGAAGAAAAGAAGGAATTCTTGTAGAAGATTGTATTTATATGAATCTTTCATCCACATCTCTTAATAAATATACGAATAGGTTTAGCTTTGTAAGGAAGAATGATGAGAAAAGTGCAGCGAGAGAGCTGATTAAAGATCTAGGTATTAAAACTCCTTCGGAGTGTCAACTCGTAAAACTATTATCAGGAGGAAATCAGCAAAAAGTGGCAGTAGGAAAATGGTTGGTTTCAGATGCAGAAGTCTATATTTTTGATGAACCTACAAAGGGAGTAGATGTAGGAGCTAAACAAGATATTTTTGAGCTCATTAGCCGTCTAGCAGCAATGGGTAAAGGCATTATATATGCTTCATGTGAGTTCGCGGAAATCTTAGGAATTGCTGATAGAAGCTATGTGATGTACGATGGTGAAATTGTAAAAGAACTTGAAGTTTCAAAAACTAATGAAGAAGAACTTCTTTATTATTCAACGGGAGGACGTTAAATATGGAAGCTAATACGAAGAAACAAACAACAGTTAACAAGGAAAAGAAAATGTCAGTCATAGACTTCCTAAGTAAATGGGGAACAGTTATTACTATTGTTTTTCTTATTCTATTGTTTACTATCTTAACACCAGGAACATTCTTAACTGTAAGCAATATGACAACTATATTAAGGAGTATTTCAATTGTAACTGTAATTGCCATAGGGGTAACTATTTCACTTACAGTTAATGGCTTTGACTTATCAGTAGGATCAACAGCTACTTTTTCCACATCACTAGTCATGACAATGTTTATATGGTATGGTATGCCAACATTTACATCTATTGGTATAGCGCTTATAGTGGCTCTTTTAGTAGCAAGTGTAAACTCGTTTTTAATTGTAAAACTTAAAGTACCAGATATGTTAGCAACACTTGCATCTATGTTTATCTTTCAAGGAGTTGCAATGACATATGCAGGCGGTGGTTCTGTGTCAGAGAACATGGCGAGGCTTGATGGAACAATCACAACAGGTAAAGTACCAGGGTTGTTCTCAAAGATAGGACAAGCGCCTTGGATTATCATTATTATGTTAGTAGTAGTTATATTGGTACATATTTTCTTGACTTATACAAAACATGGACGTTACATGTATGCTGTAGGTGGTAATCAAGAAGCAGCGCGCCTTTCAGGTATTCCAGTAAATCGTTATCGTGCATTAGCTTATTTCTTATCTACACTATTTGCAGCTCTTGGTGGTATCTTAATAGCAGCTAGAGTTGGGTCAGCTCAAATAAATGCGGGTGCTGGCTATCTTATGCCTGCTGTTGCCGCAGCTTACATCGGTTTTTCTTTTGCAGGGGCTGGAAAAGCTAATGCAATAGGAACTCTTGTGGGAGCGTTATTAGTGGGAATTCTAGAAAATGGTCTTGTAATGCTTTCTGTTCCTTATTATTCATTAGATATTGTTAAAGGAGCTGTTTTAGCTATTGCTTTAGCAAGTACGTACTTTAGGAAGAAAAACTAATTAGAAATATAGTAAATAAATCAATCATAAATAGGAAAGGGGACTTGATATTATGTCTAAATTTAATCAGTATTTCTTAATGAACACAGAAGATATTAAAGAGTATGCAAAGGAAAAGCTAACTATTTTCTCACATAATGCAGAGCTTAATTCTAAAGAAATTGGTGATGGAAATCTTAATTATGTATTTAAAGTATGGGAAGAAGCTACTGGAAAATCTGTAATTATCAAACAAGCTGGAGGGGAAGCAAGAATTTCTTCGGATATTAAGCTTTCTACAGATAGAACAAGAATTGAAGCGGAAATTCTAATTAGTCAAGGAAAGCTAGCACCAGGACTTGTACCAGAAGTTTACTTATATGATCCAATCATGTGTACTTGTGCAATGGAAGATTTATCTGATCATACCATTATGAGAACTGCTCTTATGAGACATGAGATTTTTCCTCATTTTGCAGATCATATATCCACCTTTATGGTTCAAACTTTAATAGGAACGACTGATATTTGCGTAGATCATAAAGAGAAAAAGAAATCTGTAAGAAATTACATTAATCCTGAGCTTTGCGAGATTTCAGAGGATTTAGTTTATACAGAACCTTTTAATGACATAGGAAATAGAAATAATGTATTTGCTCCTAATGCATACTTTGTACAAAAAGAGTTATATGATGATAAAAAACTTCATTTAGAAGTAGCAAAATGTAAATTTGAGTTCATGAATAATGCACAAGCACTTATTCATGGAGACTTACATACAGGATCTATTTTTGTTACACAAGAGTCAACCAAAGTATTTGATCCGGAATTTGCCTTCTACGGACCTATGGGCTATGACATAGGAAATGTAGTAGCTAATATGTTTTTTGCATGGAATAACGGTTATGCAACTATTGAAGATGAGCAGGAAAGAGTGAATTATACTAATTGGATTCAAGAGTCAGTACAATCTATGATTGATTTATTCATTGAAAAATACAATAGAGCTTTTACCGAAAAGGTAAAAGATGTAATGGCTAAAACTGATGGATTTAAAGAGTGGTATTTAACAACTATTTTAAGAGATACAGCTGCGGTAACTGGCCTTGAGCTTATTAGAAGAACAGTTGGACTTGCCAATGTGAAAGATATTACAAGCATTGAAGATATAGAAAAAAGAGCAAAAGCAGAAAAAATTTGTATCTTATTAGGTAAAGACTGCATTATGAATCGTGAAAGCTTTAAATGCGGTAAAGATTTTATAGATGCATTAAATAAAGTTGTAGAAAAAGTAAAATAATTCAACATGACAGGAGGTAAAGGCATGGAAGAAAAAAATATTATGTTATATGAAACTGTAGCTCTTGATAATGAAAAAAGTGAACTTGTTATTATAGATCAAACGAGGCTTCCTTATGAAACACACATTTTAAGACTTCATACACAAAAACAAATTTGGAATGCTATTTATAAACTAGAAGTAAGAGGAGCACCAGCAATTGGGATTGCAGGAGCAATAGGTGTTTATCTTGCAGCCAAAGAGATTGAAACAGATCAATACGATGAATTTTATAAAGCATTTAGAGAAGCTAAGGAGTATTTAGATTCTTCGAGGCCAACAGCAGTTAACCTTTCTTGGGCATTAAACAGAATGGAACAAGTAGTTTTAGACAATAAGGGTAGGACTGTAGCAGAAATTAAAGAATTATTACATCAGGAGGCTGTAGTAATTAAAGAAGAAGATACTTGGGTATGTAAAACAATTGGTGAATATGGATTATCACTTGTTAAGCCAGGTGATGGACTTCTTACACACTGTAATGCAGGACAGCTCGCAACATCTAAATACGGTACAGCAACAGCTCCTATGTATTTAGGTCACGAAAAAGGATATAACTTTAAAATATTTGCAGATGAAACAAGACCACTTCTTCAAGGAGCTAGATTAACGGCTTATGAACTTCATTCAGCGGGCTTAGATGTGACACTTATTTGTGATAACATGGCTTCTAGTGTAATGAAAAAAGGTTGGGTTCAAGCAGTGTTTGTAGGCTGTGACCGTGTAGCTGCTAATGGTGATACAGCTAATAAAATTGGTACATCTGGTGTTGGTATTTTAGCGAAGTATTATGGTGTTCCAATGTATATTTGTGCGCCAACCTCAACAATTGATATGAACTGTGAGACAGGAGCAGATATTCATATTGAAGAAAGACCAGCAGAAGAAATTACTGAAATGTGGTACAAAGAAAGAATGGCTCCAAAAGGTGTTAAAACTTTCAATCCATGCTTTGATGTAACTGATAATAGTTGTATTACAGCAATTATTACCGAATATGGAATTGCTAGACCTCCATTTAAAGAATCTTTACAAGAAATCTTTAGAAAAAAAGAAGCAGCTAAAAAATAAGTCTTAAATAGTCTTTGATAAGGAGGGGATAAAAAGATGGTTGGATATGGAAATGATTTTAGATATCCATCAGATTACGAAGCTAAAAAAGCTATTATTGAAGTAGGAAAGCGAATGTATAATAAAGGTTTTGTAGCATCTAATGATGGAAATATCAGTTGTAAGGTTGGGCCTAATACCATATGGGCAACACCAACAGGTGTATCCAAAGGATTTATGACACCTGATATGCTTGTAAAAGTAAATTTTGATGGAAAAGTTCTAATGGGAAAAAGTAAGCCCTCGTCGGAAATAAAGATGCACTTTAGAGTATATAAAGAAAATCCAAATGTTATGGCGGTGACACATGCGCATCCACCAGTAGCTACATCTTTTGCTATTGCGGGAATTAGCCTTGATCGTGCAATCCTACCAGAAGCAGTTGTGAATTTAGGGTCAGTACCAATTGCCCATTATGCAACACCAGGAAGTCAGGATGTACCTGATTCGATAGCACCATATTGTAATAGTCATAATGCAGTGCTTCTTGCTAATCACGGAGCGTTATCATGGGGTAAGGATGTTTTTGAAGCATACCATCGTTTAGAATCTCTAGAGTACTATGCAACAGTGCTTATGTATACTGGTAGAATTATAGGTAAGGCTAATGAATTAAGTTGTAATCAAGTAAGTGAACTTATTGATATTAGAGATAAGTTAGGTATTAAATCAGGTGGGATACCTCCTTGTTCTCTAACAGAGACTAATAATAAAGATGTTGTAAGTTCTGTTGTTTCTACAGCCCCTAGTTTAGTACAATCTAAACCAACTCACTTTGTAGATGCAAGTTGTGGATGTTCAGTTTCAATCAAACCTGAACAGAAAACGGCTACTAACAAAGAAGCAATTATTGCAGAATTAACAGCGCGTATTACACAACAGGTTTTAGAAAGTTTAAAGAGGTGACAGCATGGATATAGTTCAAAAAGATGTTGAAATGATTGTTCAACAAGTACTTAAAAATATATTACCAAATATAGAACAAGTGGCAGCCTCTTCTCAGCCTTCAAATATTGTAAAAACATATAAAGCTGGCACAGTAGTCTCAATAGAGGATGCACAAACTAAAGTAGCACCAGTACATATAGGAAATTCTATTAATGGAGATTATGGTGTGTTTGAGACTATGGCTGAAGCAGTAGATGCAGCCTATGAAGCACAAAAAATATATAAAAATAAATTTCAATTAAAAGATAGAGAACGCCTTATTCAAAATATTAGAAAAGTGACCAAACAGCATGCTGAAACGTTTGCTAAGATGAGTGTAGAAGAGACCAAGCTTGGACGCTATGAGGACAAGATAGAAAAAAATTTATTAGTTATTGAAGGAACTCCTGGTACAGAATGTTTAACAACAGCGGCAATCTCGGGAGATCATGGACTAACAATTGTAGAGCATGCCCCTTACGGTGTCATAGGAGCTATTACACCAGTGACTAATCCTACAGAAACAATTATCAATAATATTATTTCCATGATTGCTGGTGGTAATTCGGTTGTTTTTAATGTTCATCCAAGTGCTAAAAATTGCTGTGCTTTCGCACTTCAAGTTATTAATAAGGCTATTGAAGAAGCAGGTGGTCCTAAAAATCTGGCAACTATGGTTAAAAATCCAACCCTTGACACTGTAAAAGAGTTAAGTAGCAACGATAAAATCAGACTTTTAGTAGGGACAGGTGGCATGCCTATGGTAAAATCATTACTTCAATCAGGTAAAAAAGTAATTGGAGCAGGTGCAGGAAATCCACCAGTTATTGTTGATGAGACAGCCGACATTAAGCATGCAGCAAAACAAATCTATAAGGGAGCTTCTTTTGATAACAATTTACTTTGTTTGGCAGAGAAGGAAGTATTCGTTGTAGAAGATGTAGCAACGGATTTAATTTATAATATGATTCAAGAAGGTGCATTTCTACTTAATAGTAATCAGCTAGAACAAATTATGAATTTAGTACTTACATATGAGGAAACACCAAATGGTAGAGAATATCATACTAGTAAGAATTGGGTTGGAAAAGATGCAAGTAAAATGTTAGAAGCTATTGGTATTCAAGGTAAATCAGAGTGTAGATTGCTTATTTGTGAAGTGCCACATAATCACCCATTTGTTTTACTTGAGCAATTAATGCCAGTACTTCCAATTGTAAAATGTGCTAATCTAGATCAAGCCATTAAATATGCGATGATTGCAGAACATGGGAACCGTCATACAGCATCTATGTTCTCACAAAATATCAATAATCTAACACGTTTTGCAAGAGAAGTAGAAACCACTATTTTTGTTAAAAATGCTGCTACTTTAGCTGGAGTAGGTTTTGGTGGAGAAGGACATACAACCATGACAATAGCAGGGCCAACAGGCGAAGGTATTACCAATGCCGTTTCTTTTACTAGACAGAGGAGATGCACACTTGGTGAAGGTGGTTTTAGAATAATTTAGAAAAGTAGGTAGATATCATGGCAATTGGATTTTTAGAAGTTGCGGGATATGGGACTGCTTTATATGCAATGGATAAAGCTTGTAAAGCAACGGATATCACTATTTTAGGAATTGATACGATTAATCCTAAAGATACAAGTACCCATATTCCACTTACAGTACAGGTCAAATTTGAAGGCAGTATTTCTGATGTAAAAATTGCAGCAGAAGTAGCTGGTGAGGCGGCCCTTAGATTTAATGAAGAAAAAGAAGTGATCACAAGCGTAATTGAGAATCCGTACCAGGGAACAAAAAAATTAGGTATGATTTCTAAAGTAAAGTTTCAAGATAACCGTTAGATGGAGGGATGAAATATGTCAGCAGTAGGAATGATTGAAACAAGGGGACTTACAGCGTCAATCGAAGCAACAGATGCTATGCTTAAAGCAGCGGAAGTAGAACTTGTGGGGACTGAGAAAATAGGTTCAGGTCTTATTACAGTGATTGTAAAAGGTGAAGTAGGAGCAGTTAAAGCAGCAACAGAAGCGGGAGCAGAAGCAGCAGCACGCTTAGGGGAACTAGTATGTGTACATGTAATTGCTAGACCTCATAATGACACATCAAGGATTTTACCTGCTGCTAAGTAGGAAAATTACATATAGGTAGAATACACATATGGGAAATAGAACTTATAATGCAATAGGAGTGGTGGAAGTCAATTTTTTTGCCAATGCTCTCATCGTTTTAGACGAGATGCTCAAAGCCAGTGAAGTACACTTAGTGGCTTGTGAGAAGACGTTAGGGGGGAGAATGGTAAGTATCATTGTTGGTGGAGACACTTCTGCTGTTAATGCAGCAATAGAAGCTGCATTACTTACAAGGCAGGTAGTAGGAGAAAAAAATATTAAAGTAGCTGTTACTATTTCTAACCCACATATAGAAATTAGAAAGTTATTTAATTTGAGCCAAAAGCCTAATCAATCACAGATGAAGGAAATACAGGAGCAGACATTGCAAACTCAAGAACAAAAAGCTTTAACAGTAAAAACAGCAATTGTGGCAAATCCAAAAAAACAAAAAGCAAAAACCAAGGCTAACAATAATAGAGCAGAGAAATAAGTAATTAAATTTATAAGTAAAAATCGCCAATCAAAATAAATATCTAAAAATCTAAAAATAGGAGGAAATAACAATGAAAGCAGTAGGAATGATTGAAACAAGAGGATTAGTAGCATCAATTGAGGCAGCAGATGCAATGCTTAAAGCAGCAGAAGTGGAATTAGTAGGAACAGAAAAAATAGGTTCAGGACTTGTAACAGTTATTGTACAAGGGGATGTGGGGGCAGTTAAAGCAGCTACAGAAAGTGGTGCAGAAGCAGCTTCTAGACTTGGAGAAGTTGTATCTGTTCATGTAATTCCAAGGCCACATGCAGATATCAGCACTATTTTACCACTTATTAAATAATAAGAAGGGGTTGTTGCAAAAAACAAGTAAATGCTGTTTTGCAGTAACCCCTATTTTTAAAAATATAAAAAGATACTTAAAGGAAATGAGAGGAGGGGGAGTCTAAGAGTGGAAAAAGACAAATTCGTACAATATATTGCAGAATTAGTACTAACAGAAATTAGAAATCTAGAAATAAAGAACAAAATGATTCCAGTAGGAATATCAGCTAGGCATGTGCACTTATCACAAAAAGATGTAGAAGCTTTATTCGGTTTAGGATATAAACTTACTTTTTTTAAGCCACTTAGTCAACCTGGCCAATTTGCAGCAGAAGAAACCCTTGAGCTAATAGGGCCAAAGGGTGTGATAAAAAAAGTACGTATATTAGGTCCAGTACGTCCTCGAACTCAAGTAGAAATATCTTTGTCAGATGCTAGAATTTTAGGAATTAACCCACCAGTAAGAAGTTCAGGGGATATAGAAGAAACACCAGGAATCATCCTCAGAGGTCCTAGAGGTGAACTACAAAAAGATTGTGGAGTCATTATTGCAGAAAGACATGTACATATGACAAAAAGAGAAGCTAAAAGCTTTGGTCTTAATGATGGAGAACATATTAGAGTCTTTGTAAATGGTAATAAGGGTGGAGTATTAGAATATATTTCAGTTAGAGTAAGTGATTCATATGCTCTAGATTTACATATTGATACAGATGATGCAAATGCCTTTGGATTAATACAAGGCCAAAAAGTTAGATTTGAAAAAATGGAAAAATAAAAGCATTGGAAGTGAGAATAATGATATTAGGTAAAGTAGTTGGAACAGTCGTATCAACAAGAAAATGCCAAAATTTAGTAGGTTATAAATTGCTTACCATTAAGCCCCTTTATGGACACAAAGAAGAGATACTTGTGGCAGCAGATAATTTAGGAGCAGGCATTGGAGAATGTGTACTTATTAGTATAGGTAGTACGACGCAACATGCATTGGATAAATCAGTCCCTATTGATGCTTTAGTGGTAGGAATAGTAGATACAGAACCACAAGTAGACAATAAGTAGAAAAATCTAAGGGGGAAGCAGGTATGGAAAATTTAAAGGTTTTAGCAGTAGCAGATCCGGCTGTGAGTGTTTATATAGATAAAGGGTATCATATCTTAGAAGATTTTCAAGATAAGGATATAAAGGTCCAGTTTGACATTGTACCATGGGAAGATTATTTTGATACCATGATGCAAGTTTTTAAAGGAAATGCAGCTTATGATATTGTTATGGTTGCTGGACACTTATGGTTAAAAGATTTTGTAGATAAAGGGTATCTTGCACCTATAAGCTATGATTTTGAAGATATTTTACCTATTATAGCGGAGGAAATGACATGTGAGGGGAAAACTTATCTTTCTCCATCTTTCTGTGATGGACATATGATCGTTTATAGAAATAGCATTTTAAAAGAAGTATTAGGCACATTACCTGAAGAGGTTATTACAGTTGATGAACTTATTGAGATAGTAGAAAAACTTTATCATGCAGGATACGAAACACCCATTGCTATAAAAGCACATGAGTCAGAAATTCTATTAGATGCACTTCCTTATTTAAGGAATGGGTCAGATAAGGATATATATGTGCAGGGGCAGGGGCGAAATACTTGCCATATTAAAGAAATGGCTAAGGGGCTTGATAAGTATCTAAAACTTAAGGCATTTGCTCCTAAAGATGCACACATGTATGGCAATGATGAAATTAAAGAAGCATTAATAAAAGAGCAAGTGGTTATGGCTACTACTTGGAGTGGGCAGCTTGGGGTAATAACCAAAGGCTACGAGGAAAGAGAAGATTTGGGATATGCAACTTTTGATACTGCTTGGAATGTAACATGGTCATTTGCTATCACTAATATGAGTAAACAAAAGGACAAGGCAGAAAAGTTATTAGCGTATTTAAGATCAAAGCATGTGGATAGTATAGTAGGTGCTTATTGTGGGGCACCTATTAGAAAAAGTAATTACATAGAAGGAATGTCAAAATTTCCTTGGTATAAAGTACAGCTTAGAATGATAGAAGAATGTGCAAAGCCTTTAGCTTCAGATACTAAGGCTGGAGAGAAGAATAATCTTCTTTATGAAGCAATTTATCATATTTTTACAGGAAAGGTAAGCAGTTCGGTAGCTTTAAACGAAGTCCAGGAGAAAGTAAACTCTCTTTAAGAAAGGAGTACGTTATGAAAGTAGTAGTAATTGGTGGAGTAGCAGCAGGTATGTCTGCTGCCTCTAAAATTAAAAGAATAGATCAGGATGCAGAGGTCATAGTATATGAAAAAGGTGGATTTTTATCTTATGGAGCATGTGGGCTTCCTTATTATGTGGGTGGGTTTAATGATGACTACACTAAAATGATTGCTAGGACTAAAGAACAATTTCAGAAAATGGGAATACAAACATATTTGCATCATGAAGTTTTAAAAGTAATTCCAAAAGAAAAGAAGCTTTTAATTAGGAACCATGAAACAGGAGATATCTTTATCGATAAGTACGATAAATTAATGATAGGAACGGGGGCAGCTGCTGTTAAGCCACCTATACCTGGTATTGATAAAAAAGGTGTTTTTCAACTTAAAACGTTAGAAGATGGATTGCGACTTAAAGAGGTTGCTAAAGACTCTAATATAAAAAAAGTAGTGATTGTAGGGGGAGGTTACATAGGGATTGAATCTGTAGACGCCTTTTTACATTTAGGGAAAGATGTGACTTGTGTGGAATTTGCAGATAGAATTCTAATGCCATTTGACTCAGAAATATCAAATTTAGCAACACAAGAACTTAAAAAAAAGGGTGTTAAGCTTCAAACCAGTGAAAAAGTGATTGCTATTGAAGGAGACATACAGGTACGTGCAGTACAAACAGATAAAGGAGTATATGAAGCTGACCTTGTGGTACTAGCAATAGGGGTAAGGCCTTCTACTGAGTTTTTAAAAGATACAAATATTCAAATGACACCTAATGGTGCCCTCATAGTTGATAGAGAGATGAGAACTTCTTTGCCAGATGTTTGGGCAGCTGGAGACTGCAGTGTTGTTTATCATAAAGGACTAGAAGAGAATAGCTTTTTACCCCTTGGAACAGTTGCTAATAAATGTGGACGTATTGCAGGTGAAAATATTACAGGTAAACATACGAAGTTTATTGGAGCATTAGGTTCTGCTGCTATTAAAGTATGTGATATAGAAATGGGAAGGACAGGGCTTGGCGAAGCTGAAGCTAAAAGATTAGGAATCAACTATAAAACTGTAGTTATATCAGCTTATGATCATCCCGCATATTATCCAGACCAAACGCCTATTACAATTAAGTTAATTTATGAAGTGGGAACTAAGAAGCTTTTAGGTGCACAAACAGCAGGTGAGAAGGGGGCAGTAATGAGAGTGGACGTCTTTGCTGTAGCTATTCATAATCAAATGACAACAGATGAGTTAGGCATGACTGACCTTGTATATGCACCGCCTTTTTCAGGTGTTTGGGATGCTATACATATTGCATGTAACGCAGCTAAATAAAAGTAAAGAATAGGAGGAGGTTAGCGTGAGTAAATTAATGGGGATATCTGAGGCGGTAAGCCTCATTCATGATGGAGATACACTTGGAATAGGTGGAAATGTACTTCTTAGAGCACCTATGACACTTATAAGAGAAATTGTGAGAGTACAAAAAAAAGGACTAAAATTAGTTAAGACAGCAGGGGCTATGGATATAGATATGCTTTGCTTTGGAGGGTGCGTGCAAAGCGTGGATGCGGGGTTTATTAGTTATGAAACAGAGTTCTCCCTAGCAGATCACTATAGAAAAGCTGTACAAAATGGTATTGTAAAAGGAAATGAGCATGCTTGTTATACAGTCATAAGTGCTCTTAGGGCAGCAGCATATGGCATTCCTTTTATGCCAGTAAAGGGTCTTGTGATAAGTGATTTGATCCATGTAAATGATTATTTTACTCGGATTATAGATCCTTTTTCAAATGAACCTATTACAGTAGTTAAAGCAATTAGGCCTGATGTAACCATTATTCATGTGCAAGAAGCAGATATAGAGGGAAATGCACTCATTGAGGGCCCTTTATTTGATGATATAACATTAGCTAAAGCATCTAAGAAGGTTATTTTATCTGCAGAAAAAATAGTAGATACTTCAAAGTTTAGAGAAGCTAAACAGAAAGTTACTATTCCGGGATTTATGATATCAGCAGTAACGCATGCACCTAGGGGTGCAGCACCATGTTCATGTCAAGGCTACTATGATATTGATAGAGAGCATATTAAAGCTTTTAAGGCACTAAAGAATCAAGACGAGCTGGGGCAGTATTTATCAAACCATGCAACTTTGAGTGATATATAAAGGAGGGAAACATAGTGGATTATAGACCATGTGATATTATGATTTGTACTATGGCAAGGCTTATTAATGAAAATAATACGGTTTTTCATGGGGTTTCTTCTCATATGCCTATGATTGCAACATTACTTGCAAAGGCAACACATGCACCCAATGCAGTACATCTTAACATTCCGGGCGGTGTTAATCCTGAAATAAAAGCTTTACAAAAATATACAAGTGCTGGTACTGCCTTAACAGATACAAGTATAGCAGATTTTCCTCTTTCTGATATTTTTGATCTATCTATGAGAGGAGGTCTTGATATAGCCTTCTTAAGTGGTATTCAGTTTGATAATAGAGGAAATGTAAATGCGTCGGTTATAGGTGATTATCATAGGCCTAAAGTAAGAATGCCGGGAGGGGCAGGTAGTGCAGTACTTATCCCAACGGCTAAAAGGGCTATTATATGGAGAACCAAACATGACAAGAGAACATTTGTGCAGAAGGTTGATTTTATAACAACCAGAGGAAATGTAGATTGTATTATTACACCACTTTGTGTGTTTAAGATGTATGAAGGAGAGCTTATTTTAGAAAGTATTCATCCTACATCTAGTATAGAAGAAATTGCATCTAATACAGGGTTTGACATTCGTTATATTGATTTAAAGTATACACCACTTCCAACCAATGAAGAGATGATAGCATTAAGAAAAATAGATCCAAATGATTATCGCAATATTGAATTCTAAGAGAAGGTGATAAAATGAATAAGGCTTGCAGAGTAAATATGGTTACAACTAACTTCTTTGGACAAGGAGCTTTAGAATTTTTACCTGAAGAAGTGAAAAAAAGAAACTATAAAAAAACCCTTATTATTACAGATGGTTTTTTATATGAGTCAGGTGTAGCAACGCAAGTAGGAAAGCTATTAGAAAGAGTTGATGTGCAGAGTTATATTTATTATGGTGTAAAACCAAATCCAACTACGGCTGTCATTAATGAGGCATTAAGTGTGGCTAAGGAGATTAAACCTGATTTTATTGTGGCATTAGGTGGGGGATCAGCTATTGATACTTGTAAAGCAGTAGGGATTGTCCTTGCTAATAATGGAGATATAAGAGATTACGAAGGGGTTAATAAATCTAAGAATCCAGCTCTTCCTATAGTAGCCATTAATACAACCGCAGGAACAGGCTCAGAAGTAACAACATTTTATGTTATTACAGATGAGGAAACACATTCTAAAATGGTTATGATTGATCCTAATTGTAGTGTATGGATAGCAATAAACGATGCAGAATTGATGCGCTCTATGCCTAAAGGATTAACGGCAGCGACAGGAATGGATGCTATGACTCATGCTATAGAAGCAGTATTATCTAAAAGAGCTACTCCCTTTACAGATAAAGATGCTTTATGGGCAATTAAGACTATTAAAGAATATTTACCTAGAGCTGTGAAAGACGGAAATGATATAGAAGCAAGAGAAATGATGGCATATGCTCAGTACTGCGCAGGACTTGCATTTTCTAATGCTGGCTTAGGGATGGTACATTCCATGGCACATTCTTTAGGAGGATTTTATAATTTGCCTCATGGTATTTGCAATGCTGTACTCTTACCTTATGTTATGGCGTATAATGGCGAGAGACCAGAAGTGCAAGAGCGTTTTAAACTCATCTACGAAGCCCTAGGGTTAAAAGGAGCTTTTACATATGTACCCTATAGGGCTATGACAGAATCTATTAGAGAAATTAAAAAGCTTTCTAAAGAAGTAGGAATCCCTGAAAAATTATCTACTTTAAAAGTTGATACAAAAGACTTTGAAGCGTTAGCAGTGCTTGCTATTAAAGATACTTGTATGCCAGATAATCCGAGACAGGCAAATTTACAAGATGTGATAGAAATTTATAAAAAAGCTTACTGTTAGAAATTTGATTAATGAACTAGTGGTAAACACGTATTCTTATGGGGAATTAGAAAGAAGATAAAAAAGCAAATAAAATTGTTGACATGAAAAACAGTTTAAGATATTATATTACTTGTCGTCAGGAAAAGAAGATGATATTTTTTGGTGGTGATGCGCTTAAGGGAAACACCCGTTTCCATTCCGAACACGTAGGTTAAGACTTAAGCGGCCGATGGTACTTGTCGGGAGACTGACTGGAAGAGTAGGTGGCTGCCAAATTTATGGCCCATTGGTCAAGCGGTCAAGACACCGCCCTTTCACGGCGGTAACACGAGTTCGATTCTCGTATGGGTCATGATTTGAATCCCAGTTAGGAAATCCTAACTGGGATTTTTTGTAGTTCTAGCCCAATTAACCACTAGCTTTAAGGATTAAAAACATACTCTTATCCGATGCAATAAGAAGATAGGCATAGGGAAATCATTAAGATAAATTAAAAACTACAAATAAGATGTTGACTTAAGTAAGGAAATGCTGTATTATTAAATGAGTCAGCGGTTAAAAAACCTAAGATAATAAATGAACTTTGAAAACAAAATAGTAACTATAAACCAGTCGATTCATTACGTCTCTAATAAGAGATGAGAATCAGTACATTTGTACTAAGTAAAATAGTCAGTAGCAGAGATGCTACACGGACAAACTTCATTTGATGAGAGTTTGATCCTGGCTCAGGATGAACGCTGGCGGCGTGCTTAACAC
>JAEZJJ010000052.1 GCA_023436395.1 Bacillota bacterium
GGGCACATTTGTTCTACTTCATGTGAATACATCATTTTCATGACTCCTTTCCACTCATCTCTATTTAAAGATTTCTCTTTAAATCAAAAATTTAACAATACACACTTATTGTATAGGTGGTTAAGGATTCTGTCAATATTTATCCATTGTTTTAATAACAATAGGTCGTCGATTTTTGACCTTTTATATAAGTTTTTTGTGTCATCACGGAACTTCTACTATTTTTAAATAATTCTTTGTAGATAGGCCCTTTAGCAGCAACTGCTTCTGGAGTTGCTTTTAAAATCTGTTCTTGAAGTGTCATAATGATCTTTGGATTTTGCCCCCATAGTAGTAAACTTTCTAGAGTATTTGCTTCATCTAAAGGTGTGCCTATAAGCTTAAATTGTGTTTGAAGTTTATTTAAAGCTTCCGCCTTACTACTTTCGAGCGTTTTTAAATTCATTCCTTGACTTAAAAACTCATAGGCTTTTTCTACAACAGGTACTGAGCGGGTAACATCTGGGTCTCTATAGGTATAAAAGGAAATGGTATAAGGATAACTGAGTTGACATCCTGCCCCATAAGCCCCTAGACCTACACGTATACGAGGATTAAGATAATTCTTTGTTAAATAAGTCGTTGCTAAATAATCTAAGCCATCTAAAGGAATACCTTTATCCATCCCTATATAACTATGATCCACCGCTGATTTACTTGTAATCACACTCTGGCTTGGAAGTGCTTCAAAAACATAAGTTGCATCTTGATGTGCTTGGGTAGGCAACTCTTCTAAAAAGCACTCCCAATTCTTTCTACACGCATTTTTTGCTTTACGAGGTAGAGTAAGGGCCATAATCATGTCCCCTTTGTGATAGATTTCTTTATCCAAATATTGTACATTGAGACACCATGCTGCATGAAGCTGCTTAAGAAGATTTTCACAGTAGGAATAAGTGGGATAGCTTTGCTCATACAAATAACGCTTTAATCCTTGTTGTGCTCCTAAACTAACATGAGACAAGGTTCCTATGGCATTATTTTCACTAGACTCCTTCATTTCTATAAACCATTCAATCAGTTTTTGGCGGTACCAAAAGATAGGCTTATTGAGTAGATTTCTTCTTGCCTCTTGCAATAAGGTACTATGGTCTGTTTCATCCGCTTTTGTCAAAATACTTATTTTAAGGCAAGGCCAATAGCCTTTTTCACTAGGATAAGCAGTACACTGTGTAGCGATTTGTCCACTATAAGGTGTAATCTCTCTTGCACTCTCCTCTAATAAATGAGCATAGAGGAAAAGGTAAGGTAATTTCTCTTTAGAAATATGAGCGGTATTAAAATAGAGTTGTGTTCTTGCCCATTCCCCTTCTACTTCTGTAATCATTTCCGTGTAATCTTTATGCTTTTTTGTTTTTATTTCTAACTGTGGTTCTATTATTAAGGCCTCTAAGTCCACTGGTTTTAAAGGCTTCTTATGACTTTGCCAATTCTCCATCTCTACTACAAGTTTGGTCCAACCCTCATCTGAAATAGGGGTAAGCTTTTCAGGTGACTCTACTTCATATTGCCCTGGTAATAATAAAAGTGTATACTGCGTTGCCTTCTCAAATAATAGTTTTCTCCCTTCATTATCCAGCCCTTCTGCCTTTTGAATATACTCCCTTTTTTCATAATATTGGGTAGGGCTTTTGTGATGTGCCCATGCATCTAATATACTCTCAGCAATGTCTATCCCTCGGTTATTACTAGTATCATTCTTGAGACTTATCCAGTTGGCTTCTGCGAGAATATCCTGTTCTATAAAATGATTGGTCCCTACATCTTGTGGCATACTTGTAAGTAGTCTATCTAATCGTTTACTACATTGTTTCAATTTGTCGATAGGTAAATCTGCAATCACTAAGGAATATACTGGATAAGGTAAATCAGCATCTTTCATCCATCTAGCATTACCTAGGCCCATACTATTTAGATTTTGAAAAAAGCCCGCTTGAGGATTCATGAGATAAGCTGTCATCCATAAATCTAATGCTTGTATTTCTTTGGCACTAAGTGGTTCTTCTATCACAAAACTCTTTACAAGGTAACCTTTATCTGTATTGGGTAGTACTTGACATGTGTTTGTCTTGTCTGTGTTTAAACTTTTTACACTTAAATCTATCCCTTCTTTTGGTCCTTGGTGATTTATAAGATAAGTGGCAATCCTCTCTAAGCTTTCTTCAATAGGAATTTCTCCATATAAAATAATTTTCATATTGGCAGGATAATAATATTGCTTATAAACCTTTAAGCACGCTTCATAGGTAAGAGTAGGAATTTCATTAGGTGCTCCACCACTATCATGGGCATAATGGGTATCTTTGAAAATCATATCTCTAATACTCCTAAAAATAGTACGTTCCTTACTACTATATGCCCCTTTCATTTCATTATAAACAACCCCTCCTATCCGGTTCTCCCCAGGTGATTTATAAAAGGCTTCTTCATAAAAACCATAGGGTTCTCTTAGGAGATTCGGTTCAAAAATAGCATCTAAATAAACATGCAACAGCTCTTTGTAACAGGATAAATAAGGGGTAGAAAAAGGAAATACTGTCATATCGCTGCTAGTCAGTGCATTCATATACGTACTTGGATACGCTTCACTAGCATCAAAAAATAGACTAGAGGAAGGATAATCTCTTGATCCAGTAAAGACAGTATGCTCAATAATATGATTAACACCTGTAGAATCTGTAGTAGGTGTCTTTACCCCTAAGGCAAAACTCTTATTGACATCTTTATTTTCTATCCAAACAACTTCTAGCCCCGTTTCAACATGCCGATAGGTATGTATCGTGTCAGAGTTATACTTCTCTTTATTAATTTCTTTGAATGTTCCTGATGATAAAGTCTTTCCTTGCAAAGGGAAAAGTAAAATGAAAATCATACATACTATGAGCCAACTTCTTCTTTTGAACATAATCTGCCTCCTTTTTTCTTAGGATATGCAATAAACTTGTTTTTATCCTTGGATTTTGTTCTAGCACGCCATAAAGTCTCATATATTAGTCATAACTGATTGTCAGTCTGTTTGTAAGGAGGCGGCTTAAATGCATTATCATCCAATCTATCCACCTAGTATTTCTAGACAGAATTTAGGTTCTCTTATTGTACAACTCACTTCTGATCCTCTTATCGGACCTCTCGTTCCTGTCAGTGGTGTTAATGTTACTGTCACGGAACTTTCCCCTACTGGAGAAGAAACTGTTATTGCTGAAATGGTCACCAATGAAGTGGGGCAAACGCCCCCCTTAGAATTAAATGCACCCCCTGTAGACTATAGTCTAGACCCTCTTAATACTCAAATGCCTTATTCTACTTATCGTATTCAAACTTCTTCTCCTCTCTTTGTAGATACTGTAGTAATAGGTTCTCAGATTTTTCCCAATATACGCTCTATTCAACCCATTACTGTTGTGCCAACTGAAAGGGGGTTTGCTCGTAATACTACCTATACAAGAGACTTACAAGAGACTGTAAGTATTGGGCCTGCTACCTTATATGGCAACTATCCAGAGAAAATTCCTGAAGCAGCTATCAAGCCTATTATTCCTGGTTCTGGTTTTATTGTTTTAGATGAGGTTATTGTTCCTGAGTATGTCATTGTTCATGCAGGATCACCTAATGATAATGATGCTCCTAATTACACTGTTCCTTTTAAAGAATATATCTCTAATGTGGCCAGTTCTGAGATTTATCCTACATGGCCTGTTGAAACCATTAGGGCAAACGTTATTGCCATTACTTCCTTTACTTTAAACCGTGTTTATACAGAATGGTATCGCAATCAAGGTAAACCTTTTACTATTACCAATTCCACAGCCTACGATCATGCTTTTTTCCAAGGCCGCAATATATTTGACACTATTATTCCTGTAGTCAATGAAGTTTTTGATATCTATATTAAAAAACCTGATGTGAAGCAACCACTCCTTTCCCAATATTGTGATGGTGTGAAATCACAGTGTCCTAACTGGATGACTCAATGGGGTAGCAAAGACTTAGGAGATGCAGGTTATACAGCTGAACAAATTCTTAGAAACTTCTATGGTGCGGATATCACCTTTCCTACAGCCACTACTGTAGAAGGAAACCCGGAGTCCTACCCTGGCTCCCCTCTACAGTTAGGTGATAGTGGTCCTGCTGTACGTACGATTCAAATGCAACTTAATCGTATCTCACAAAACTATCCCTTAATTCCTAAAGTTGCAGTAAATGGAAATTTCAACGAAGAAACTCAGGAAGCTGTAAAAACCTTCCAACAAATCTTCCATCTTCCACAAGATGGGATCGTTGGTAAGAGTACTTGGTATGAAATTTCTCGAATCTATGTAGCTGTCACTAAATTAGCTGAACTGAGGTAGAAGTTTATAAAAAAAATCCTCAAAGAAGATTTTTCCCTTCTTTGAGGATTTTTCTATTCTGTCCTAATTGCTGAAAGAGCTGAAAGCTTCATAGCTTTTCTAGCTGGGAAATAGCCCGATACAAGTCCTACCAAAGTAGAGAAACCTATACCTGTCCCTATTAGCCAAGGTGGTACCAAAGATACTGCTGCACTTCCCTCCATCATACCAAGTATTCTTGCAATGGGCTCTCCTATGGCATTGAGCAATATGGATATCCCAACAGAAATACTTGCCCCTAGTATGCCACCTATTAAACCAATTAAGAGTGCTTCCATTAAAAAAAGATATTTAATATCTACCAATTTAGCACCTATTACCTTCATAACGCCAATTTCTTTTGTACGTTCATAAATGCTCATCATCATCGTATTGGCAATACCTATCGCCGCTACTACAAAAGAAACTATACCAATACCACCTAATGCCATACGTTTAGTCGCTGCTTCTTTTTTGTACTGTTCTAACCATTCCATATTATTATAGGCATCATACCCCATAGCTTTAATGGCCTCTAATGCTTCTACAACATAATCCTGATGATCTACTTTAATCATTACTTCATTATAAACATGTTTTTTATCTCTTTTAGCTTGTTCATCAGAATACCACCCCATCGCCTTATGATAAGCAATCTGTTCTTTTTTTAGTTCTTCATAAAGGGTTCTTGGTATAATTACCTTACGGGCCACATCCATATTGGTATCTGGCAGTAAACCTACTACACTTACCTCTGTTCCCTTAGGTGGCTTGATCTTATTACCATTGTTATCTTCTAACAAAGGCTTCCCCGTTTCCCAATCATACTGAATAACTTCTAGTTTTACTTTATCCGTATTCATATCAAAGGGCATAGGTTCTAGCTCTTTAGAGTAGTCCATAGGTTTTCCTTTTTTAGTAAAGTACTCTAAAACATTTTTTCCCATGAGAATGCTTCTTGTTTCCTCTGGAAGTAAGCTACGCCCTTCCTCTATCTTATATCCTAACGCTTCTATATCCTCTGCATCCATCACAAAAATTTCCCAATAAGGATCAGGTGTACGATACTTGCCGCAACTTAAATACACATTAATATCGTTGAGCATAGGAATAGCACGTACCACGTGTTCTACCTTTTCAAATTCTTTAAGGACTTTATCATCAATTTCTTGAGCAGAGTTACCACCCCCGTAACTCCATACGTTGATTAAGGTAAGGTCACCCATCTGTGCAAACTGTTCTTCCATATTTTGTTCCATGGCAAGTCCTAATGAAAGCATTAATATAATTGAACAGGCACCAATGACTACCCCTAGTACAGTAAGAATGGTACGTAATTTACGTCGCCATAAATTACGTACACTCATTTCTATCAAATCACTCTTCTTCATCTAGCATCATCTCTTCTTTTTTTGCTTTTCTCTTCTTAAGCACAATGAGGGTGATTGTTCCTGCTATAATAACGCCTGTTCCTACTCCCGCAAAAATCCATAATTTATTTGCTTTACCTCCCTGAGCGCCATCCCCCTCTTCTAGAGGTAGACCTTCTTCACCTTCTAACGGCATAGGTTCTTCCATCATCATTTCTTCTGCTTGAAATTCAAAAGGCTTTCTAATCTCTTGAGGATTCCCAGTTGCATCTTCATATTCTACAACTAACTCCCCACTTAATGCACCACTTTGATTTGCCATAATCATGGGTTCATAAGTTTGCGAATCTCCTTGCTTAAAGTTTCCAATAAAGGTTCTATTATTTTCAACAGTAAACCCTTCACCTTCGATGTAAACCATCATATTACTTACATCTGTACGACCTCTATTATACAAAGTAGCTGATAGGGTTGCTCCTATTCCTACTTGGGCATTTTCTACAAAGATATCTCCTGTTTCAATCTTAGTCATTTGTTCTACTGGAATACCAACATTCTCGGTTGCTGTGATTTCATTTCCCTCTTCATCCTCATATACCATTTCTAATGTAATTTCATAAGTTTTGGGCTTTGCCGTAGGAATCGTATACATGGTAACTGTCTTCGTTAAGGTTTCTCCTGGGTTAAGCTGAGCAATATAGAAAGTATTACTTCCCCCTACTGGTGTAAAGACATTTCCCGTTTGGTTTTCACCTTGTTCAATCACTTTAATATTGGCTTTTAAATTACTTACTGTATGTTGATTACTTGTGTTTAAAAAACCAAGTTCTAATTCAAAGTTTTCGCCTGCTTGTACAATGATTGGATTCACCACATATTGCCCAATAATAACACGAGGTTTTCCTTTTAGCTTGCCTTCTTCTTCCTCAGCATCTTTTTTAGGATTATTAATATAAATACTTCCATATTGACTAATCACTATAGGTGCTTTGCCATCTCCATATTCAATATTAACCTCTATAGGGTGACTACCTGTAATCGCTGCATTGGTAGCAGCAAAGGTTACGCTATATTGTTTAGTTTCTCCTATCTCTAGTTTATTTACAAAAAAGAGATTTTGAGATTTAGGAACAATGCCTTCATCTCCCTTTACTGAAATCTTTAGATTTTCTGCCCCCCCTTTAGAGGAAACATTAAATTTAACTGTAAAATTTTGATCTACACCATAGGTACCTGTAGGTGCAATCACATTGCTAATGACTACTTCTGAGGCAAAGTTAGAAGCTGATGTACTTATATAAACATATTGTACATCCTCTTCTTTTTCTCCTGTGGAACTAAGATATTCTAATTTAATTTGAAGAGGTATACTATCCTCTTTTATATCACTATTTACTCTTAGTTTCATAGAAATATTTTGACTAGATTTACCTGAAATAAGATCTATTCTTTTTACATTACCACCTTCTACAATAGCTATATGCTCTGAGTTAACCACTTCAAAACGAATATTTTTAGCATCACGTTGCCCCACATTACTTAAATTAAATGTAATATCACCACCTACTCCTGGCGTATACACCTTACTTCCTGAGACCCTTACCTCAAGTGCTGAAGGCACTACACTACTATCTACCTGAAGATTAATGGGATAACTATTTCCTCCTATGGATACTGTTGCTGGATAAACACCTGCTTTTGCATCTTCGCTTACTTTAATATTAAAGCTTCCTGCCTTTGTTTCTTTAGACTTAATATTTCTAACTGTAGATGTATCTGTTTTAATTTCTACTCCCTCAACCTTACTTCCTAAAGCAAGCTTCATCTCAGCCTGATTAATTGTAAAGGCCCCCTTGTTAGTCAATTTAACTTCTATATTTTGACTTTGTCCCGTTTTTACAATAAAATTTTCTTGTTTTTCGACCATTAATACTTCTGCAATTTCTCCATTAGTCTTACCAGATACTTCTGCCCCTTTACTATCACTACCACTTACTTGCATATTATTATAATCTTCCCCAAACCCTATCTGAACGACTGCATTTATATCTTTACCACTACCACTATATATAAGGCCTGATATATGTACATTTACTGTTGCACTTCCTGGAGGTAAAGAATCCCCCTCCTCCACACTAAAGCTAGGATTACTCTTTTGTGAATCTATTGCTGAACCACTAGCAGTAGCACCACAAATATAATACTCATTTGATGTTTCTGTTACTGTCGTTCTTACCTTTAATTTTAATTCAAAGCTTTCTCCTGGCTGTATACCTGATTTACTCACTTCTATTTCTAATATTTCTACACTAGCACCTTGTCCATAAATGATTTGACTTGGCATCAGGCATGTACACCATAATACAAAGCTTATCATCCATACTATCCATTTATTCTGCTTTTTCATTAATCTTTTCCCCTCTCTCTTTTGCCTTGTTTTCTATCTTTAAAACATCTCCATCTTGAATAGTAATAATCTTATCTGCATAACCTGCAATTTCTGGATCATGGGATACAATAATCAAGGTTTGATTATATTCTCTAGCTATCTTCGTAATAATGTCCATGACCTCTATTGTAGTATGGGTATCTAAGTTACCTGTGGGCTCATCTGCAAATAAAATTTGCGGACGATTTACAAAGGCTCTTGCAATACTTACACGTTGTTGCTGCCCCCCACTCATTTCCTTTGGTTTGTGATGAAGCCTATTCCCCAATCCTACGGCCTCTAGCATTTCTTTTGCTCTTTTTTCCCTTTCCTTCTTGCCCAGTTCTTGAAACACTAATGGCAATGCTACATTTTCTATAGCTGTTAACGTAGGAATTAAATTATAGGACTGAAATACAAAACCTATGTACTTCTGCCTAAAAATAGCTAACTGAGTCTCATTTAATTGATCTACTCGCACCTTTTTTATTTTAATACTTCCTTTAGTAGGCTTTTCAAGTCCTGCTAACATATTAAGTAAAGTAGACTTACCTGAACCTGATGTTCCAAAAAGACAGCAAATTTCCCCTTTTTCTATATTTAAATCAATATGATTAAGTGCTATAATTTTTTCTTTTCCCATGCGATACACTTTTCGTAGACCTTTGACTTCTATAATTCCAGGCACATTCTTCCCCCTTCCCCCTATCTCAATATAAAATTTAGTATAACATATTAAAATATACTTTACTATAAACTGTATTTTACATTATTATTAATTTTATTTATATATTTTAAAACTTTATTAATAATTATCATAGTTATATACTTTATATCATCTCAAATACTTTTCGCATCAAAAAAAGACAAAGAGTCGGAATCATTACTCTTTATCTTCTTTCTCTAAAAAACAATTTGACGTCTTAAAATATCTAAACTTTGTTCAACGCAAAGCTTCCCATATCCCCATATAGGGCTAGGATAACTTATTGACTCATCTCTTATTGTTCCTCTTAACAAATAGGTTTTTAAGTTCTCTCCATATAAAAAGGGATTATTTCCTTGTACAATGCCCCATTCCATTAAAAGCGCCACACCTCCTGTTACATGAGGAGTTGCCATACTGGTTCCACTGAGTACACGATAACCTGAGGTTGTATGACTTGCTGAAGTAATTTCCACCCCAGGTGCCACTAAATCTGGTTTAATCACAGTATTATCACGCCCAAACCCCCTCCCTGAGAAAGGAGCTATTTGTCCTGTGATATGATTATAGGCACCTACTGCAATACCTAATCTAGCTGTAGCAGGGGTAGTAATCGTTGTCTCCACATTGGGATCTGCAAAAAAATTATTATCTCCCCCTTCTTCTGCTGTAGGTCCCCAAGCATCAAAGCGCCCATCTACAACATGGTCACCAAAAATTATGATTTGCCATGTGCCGCTAGTTATACGTTCTTCTATAGGCGTCAGAACAACTGCAAATTCAATGTCGCTACTCAAGGGAGAAGGTCCTGCAAAAGCTGCATAAACTTTTGTCCCCTCTAAACCATATTGTACCGGTCCCTCTGCATAAACAATCATAGGTGTACTTCTACCAGAGGGGTCAACAATTTGAAAACTCAACTCATCTACAGGATTTTGCCAAATTGAAACAGGATAATAGGTGGTATTAGGTCCTATTTCAATTTCAATTTTGCTGCTACCGCCTTGTAGAACTGTACCACTTGTATGATTTCTGGTAATCGCTTCATTGCCTGCTCCCACCACAATATTATTCTTCCATAAAGTTGCTACATCATCTATATATTGCTCTAGTAAAGCATTACTGTCATGAGGGCCCTCATTGCTTCCTATACTAATATTAATGGCAATGGGTTTTCCTAATGCCGTTGCCTTTTCAATCACATAACGAATCCCTAACATAATTTCTATATTTCTTACAAATCCTTCAAAGTCTGGTTGCCCAAGTTTCACAATAATAAATTGTGCTTCTGGTGCTGCACCTACAATAGCACCATTAGAGGCCCTCCCATTTCCACCCGCAATCCCTGCAACGTGAGTGCCATGCCCTATTTGATCTCCTGTTGGTACAATCCTAAGTTGTTCTTCTTTAGTAGGCTGACTTAAAGCTTCATTAATTTGTTGCTCCGTATATTCTGTACCTATCAGATAACCTAATGGTGGTGCACCTGATAAGGTTTGATCCCAAATAAACGCAATGCGTGTACTTCCATCGTCATTTCTAAAGTCAGGATGGGCATAATTAATTCCCGAGTCAATAATGCCAAGTAGTACCCCTTGGCCTTTGAGTTCATAAGGCGGATTGTTTTGGACAGAAGTAATACAACTTGCCGACATATTTTCTGAAACATTATACTTTAGTTTTTTAGGTGTCTCCATATATTCCACTTCTGTATAATTAAGTAGATTCCTCGTGTTTTCTGGTGGAAGGGTTAATACTGCAAATTGATCATTAATTAACTGAGCCACTCCCCCTTCCTTTATGGCTACTGCTTCAATATCTCCATTATATTTGACTAGGATTTGCCAATTTCCATTTTGCTCAAAGCCTAATAGTTTAAGATAATCTCCTATTTTCCCCACTTCATCCTGTGGAATAATACTTAGAATTTCTAATGTTGCATCTGTTTTGTTTTGCATATGCCCTCCTAATACGTCTGATTGGCTACTTCTCTCATATTATTAAGTGCTGCTTCCAAACAAAGCATCCCATATCCCCATATATTATTAGGATATGGGCCATTGACCTCAGGACTTCTTGTATTACGAATAAGATAAACTTCTAATGTATCCCCATATGCCCCTGTATTTCCTAACTGAACAATGCCATAAGTCTGCATTAATAGATAAGCTCCTGCTACAAAGGCAGCTGCAATACTGGTACCAGACATGGTTGTATAGCGTTCTCCCTCATTGATAGAGGGGACTGTAACCCCCACTCCCGGTGCTACTAACTCTGGTTTAATACGACCATCTAGCGTATAGCCTCGACTAGAGAAAAGTGCAATTTGCATGGTATTACCATTATATGCCCCTACAGTAGTTAAGCCTTGAGCATCTGCAGGACAATTCAGAGTGATATTAGGGTCTGGACTTAGAAATCTTGTCGCATTCCCAGTATCCTTTATAATACTCCCCCATATATTCAATTGCCCCTCTAAAATTCTCTGTCCCCTTATTCTAATCCGCCACAATCCATTATTAATAGTCTGCCCATTTTGTCCTTGCAAAAGAATGAAAACTTGTTGTTGAGAAATATTGACTATTGGCTCTGAAAAATTAATAAGTACCGCTGTTTGGTCAAATAAGTAAGCTCTATTAGGCGTCAGTAGGCTTAATACATCTGTTTCTTCACCGCTTGGAGATTGTACAACGACTTCTACTTCATCACTAATAGCCTTCCATATAGAACAAGCATAACTTGAAAGTTCACCTTCCATAACAAGTTCTACCTCTGTACTTTCTGTTTCACTTACTGTGCCTGAATAATGACTCCCCCGATTTCCTTCATTTCCTATTCCCACTACAATATTACATATCCATGTTCTATAGATAGCATTAATGTACAGAGCTAGAATATCCGTCCCATTATGGCTTCCTGTGTTATAACCTGAACCTAGTAAGATTACCAATGGTTTTTGCATTTTTTTTGCTTCTTGTATGGCAAAATACACCCCTTGCATGATGTCAATATCTCTCGGACCAGATGTACCATTAATGCTCTTTACCTTTACAATTAAAAAATCACATTCTGGTGCCATCCCCTTATTCCGTCTGTCCACGCTTGCCCTACCATTCCCACCTGCTACACCTGCTAGTGCTGTCCCATGCCCCAACTCATCTATAGCGGGCACAATAGTCAAACTCTGGGCTTTATTAGGTGCTTTCAGTGCTTCATTAATTTGTTCTTCTGTATAAACAGTACCATCTGAAAAGCCTTCTGGCGGTTCACCGTCTCCCCCTTGATCCCATATACTCTTAATTCTGGTCATCCCATCGTCTTTTATAAAGTCAGGATGGGTATAATCAATACCTGAATCCACAATTGCTAATAGAAATCCTTTACCTGTTATTTGATAATTTCCTGTTGGCAAACTGGTTTCTTCTGCACATACTTCAGATAAATCAATATCTGTATAGGTCATAGGTTGAGGTAAACTTATGAAAATAATATTGGGATCATCTGACAAGTTCCCAATCATTACTTTCCTCATCATCACTTGTGCAAATCCCTGTCCTAAATCATAGACCTCTAGATTCAAATTTTTCTTAAGGGTTTCTAATGTATTCACATATTGCACAATGACTTCCCATATTCCCAAATCTCTGTCTCTTATAAATAAAACTTTAGTCTCAGGCGTTAGTAAATTTTCATAACGTAAAGCCATCTGCAATTGGGCACTTAATTTATTAACAACCATCTCCTACCCCTTTCCTACAATGGAACAATTAATGTAGCACGTAACTTCTCCAAATCTAAAATACCTTTTCCTTGACTCAAGTTCGGATATGGCTGACCTGGTAGTTCCTTCAGCTGATGTTCTAACCATTTTTTCATCATGGGTGTATTTGGAAAATCCTTTTGTTTTTCTGCATACCATTTACTATATAGAGTCGCTATTGCACCTGCTATCCTACTGGTTGCCACTCCTGTCCCCTCCAAAAGAATATTCTGATTTTTATTATCATCTTTAAAGTAGGTTCTCCCTTCTGCTACACACTCTAAATAGGCTACATTCTTTTCAGAGGTGCGTCCTGAGCTACTGCTTACTACGAGATTTTCTAAATCAAAACTCCCCACGCCTATGGCAGACCACTTATAGGGTGCTGGATTGATGGTATCCATAGCACAACTTGGGCTTAATGTAGGACTAGGACCATCTTTTCCCTCTAATAGATTGACAGTTAAATGTATATTTTTATTCTCTTGACCTTCTAAAATGAGTCGCCAGTCTTGATATGGAGATTGAAAAATTCTAAATTTTAATATCATCTGTCCACTGATTTCTTCCCACTCTAGTCCTGTAGTTTCAATAAAACCACCTAAAATGCCATAACGCCCTTTTTTCTCCAGCGAAATACTTTCATCTTCTCTTCCTATAGGCATCAACTTAGCTTTGAATTTTTCTGCTACTTGACTAAAAATCATTCCACATAAGATTTCCTCTCCTTTTGCTCCTCTTATCAATACTTCCTGTGGCCCACTCCCTTTTACCATTTGACAGTGTCCTTGATCAGCTTCCTCACCTGCTGGAACAATCAAGGTTACTCCTCTCTCATAACTTAATTGGTTCAATAGGGCGTCATATCTATTGTTTCCTAATGTCCTTGCCCATAAATAATGATAAGGTAAATAAAGTACAAGAGGTTTTTCATTGATTTTAGCTAATTCAATCAATTTTCTAGCACCAATTAAAATATCTGATACTAACACCATAGAAGGATTCATGGTACTTGTATAAAATTGTTGTATCTTTTTAGAAGCAGTTTTTATGTGAGCCACTAGAAATTCTGCTTCACACCCAAGCGCCTTATACTCTTTTTCCCTACCACCTGCTAAAGCTAGCCATTTAGTAGCAGCTCCTTTATTGATTTGAGGTAAATATTTTCCTTGCTTAAAAGCTTCATTCAGTTTATGACCCGTATAATAAATCCCTTGTTCTTCCTCCTGTTGTTCCCATATACATTGCACCCTAGTTTGATTCCTTTCATCCATTAAATAAGAATCTGTCCAGTCAATAGTTTCTGTTGTCACAATTCCAATATATACCTCTTTGCCCTTATAGGGCATGGGCCCCTTTGGAACACACTTTTGCCTAAAAGAGTTATGATTTCCTTTTTTGAGGGATATTTCAGTAGCCACTGGAAAGGCCCATGGAGAGAAACTTTCCTCTCTTTCCTTTTCATAGTTTTTAAATGTGGGATTAGACGTATTCATTCGTCCTAGGGCTTCCTCCAATAAAACCTCAAAAGACTGCCCATACACAAAATGCTCATAATAAAGTCTATATTGACCATTTACTACCTCATAGCACCCGGCCAATTCTTCTTGAGGAATCTTTTGTAGCCATAGATCATCCTTCCCTAACATACTATTGATACACTCATAAGCTAAATTATGATGCCAAAAATACTTTTCCTCGGGTTTTCCATCTAGATAAAAAATAACTTTCTTTCCTATATGTTTTGCTTTTTTTAAAACCACATCAACTGTCTTTATCAAGTCACTTGCTAAGCACACTTGTTCACTGTAGCAACTAATCCAGTTGATTTCTTTTATATGGCTCATGTTCTTTCCTAAATCTTTACTTTTCATAGAACAATGGATATCAACTTCAGGATGATTTTGCTTTTCTCCTATAGTTACTATCATGATTCCTGAATGGCCTAAGATTTCTTTTCCTAACAATTGTTCCTTTCCTAATGTCATTTTAAAATCTGGCTCCACTGTTTTTACTCTTTCTTTTAACAGTCCCACTTCGTTCCCCTCAATTACAACATACCCTCTTCCTAAATCCTCTACACTATAACATTCAGGAGGTATCCCCTTATCCACAAACTGCTTTGCAATGAGTCTCATCTCTCCCCCTCCTAAGCCTTGGCAATACTTGCTTGTAAATCTAACCTACCATAACCTTCTATATTATTGGGGTAAACTACATTATCTTGCCTTCTTGCCCCTCGGATGAGAATACTTCTTGCAATACGTGTGTTCATCACTGGAAAATTACCATTCAAAATAGCCCATTCCATCAGTAAGGCGGCTGCTGAGGCCGTAATAGCAGCGGCAGCACTAGTTCCAACATAAGTAGTAAATCCACCTCCTGGTACTGGTCCTTGAATATTCACCCCTGGCGCAATAAGATCTGGCTTAATAATGCCTTCTGTTGTAGGTCCTCTTCCGGAAGATACATAAACGCTATCATCTAAATAATCATAACTGCCTACTGTAATGCCATACTGTTCTGTTCCAGGAATCTCTATAGTTGTTTGTGGATCTGGCTTTAAAAACCTGGTATCTTCTTGGATAAAGCCTTTTCTAGGAAGCCATATATGAAATACGCCGCTTACTATAACATCTCCATAAACCGTTAAAGTCCATAAGCCTGCCGTAGGTTTATCTAATCTAACATCTATTTTCTGACCTCCTGTCAAAGGATCGGGATACATATAAGTCACAATAACTGTTGTTTCTTCCAAATTAAGTTTAAATCTTGATGGTTGTGCATAGGTAATCGGTATTTTCTCAATGACTTGGCCGAGAGGACTTTTTAGAGACACCGACATCTTATTCGGAATATCTACCCACACAAACATAGAAAAACCTGCTTCATTGGCTCCCACATTAATTTCTAGACTTTCACTTCCTCCTTCAGTGACTTCTCCTCTATAATGGTGTCCACTACTTCCTTCATTTCCTGCTGCAATAACAATAATCACATCTGAAGCAATGGAGATATCACTAATATAATTTTCCATAATTTCTGTGCCATTATGTGCTCCATAGTTACTACCAATCCCTAAGCAAATAATAAGTGGCTTTTGCTGGGCTAATGCCAAGCCCATTAAATAATTCATCCCTGCCATAATGTCATTATCTTGGAAAGCAGGGACATCCTCATTCACGGAGAATACTTCCCTCAAATAAGCACTAGCTGGTCTTAATTTCACCATGGCTATTGTGGCATCTGGTGCACCTCCTGTATAATCCAACTGCCCTGTTTGATCATTACCTGTTGCAACACCTGCCAAGAACGTCCCATGCCCATTTTCATCCCTGGTAGGTACAACTGTATAAGGATTGGGATTTTGCAGGGCGTTATCAATTTCTTCTTTTGTGTAAACAGTACCATAATTATAGCCCATTGGTGGATTGCCTGAAATTGTCTGATCCCATATTCTTACAATACGTGTTGTATTATCTGCATTTTTAAAAAGTACATTATTATAATCTATCCCTGTATCTACAAATCCTACAATAATGCCTGCTCCTCTTAATTCCCCATAGGGATAATTAT
>JAEZJJ010000063.1 GCA_023436395.1 Bacillota bacterium
GACGCGCCTTCACTTTAAGAGGTGCACTGTAAGTAGCATCTCTTTCTCTACATTCTTCAATGGAATACTTTGGTTTGCTGTCTAAATAAAAATCAACAAATTCTAGTATGAGATTACCATTAAAGTCTGTAATTGGAGAAATATCCTCAAATACTTCTTTTAAACCTTCTTTTAAAAACCATTCATAAGATGATCTTTGAAGTTCTACAAGATTAGGGATTTCTAAAACTCCCTCATCTGTTCTAGCGTAGCTCATGCGAATTTGTTTACCCATATTGACTGGGTGCATCTTAGATTTTTGCATGTGTTCCTCACCCCTTGCAAAATTTATAAATAATGCACGTTAATGCATTCTTCCGAAATAGGTTTAAAATGTGACATATTCATAAGTGAATATGTATTGTAAATAGCGAGTTACTATGCTATAATAAGGAAAAAACTACATACTGCATAGCATATTAGCGCATTTTATAATGCTATCACAAATCAAAAGGGTAGTCAACCCTTTTTTATTTTTATATTTTTCCATGTACAGTAGTGAATGCAACTCATTTTAAGCATATCACCACTGTTTTTTTGTTTCAAGGGGTCTTCCCCTTACATTTTAGCGACAAAAAAGGTAGCCCTAATGAGCTACCTTTTTTATATTATACATTAATTATTTTAATGTAACTTTAGCGCCAACTTCTTCTAATTTAGCTTTAATAGCTTCAGCATCGTCTTTAGAGATACCTTCTTTAAGAACTTTTGGAGCTCCATCTACAGCTTCTTTAGCTTCTTTTAAGCCAAGACCTGTTAATTCACGTACAACTTTGATTACTTTGATTTTTTCTGCGCCAGCTTCTGTTAATTCAACATCGAATTCTGTTTTTTCTTCAGCTGCTGCTCCAGCTGGACCTGCTGCAACCATAACACCTGCTGCTGCTGATACACCGAATTCTTCTTCACAAGCTGTTACTAATTCGTTTAATTCTAAGATAGTTAATTCTTTAACTGCATCGATAATTTCTTGGATTGATAATTTTGCCATTGTAAGCACCTCCGTAAATTTTAATTAAATTAATATATGATTTCGTACAATTTGTAATCCTACGCTTCTTTTTCTGCAACTTGTTTGATAACACGTGCAAAGCTTGCGATAGGTGATTTGAAGCTTCCAAGTAAACGACCAAGTAATTCTTCTCTAGGAGCGATATCACCGATAGCCATCATACCTTTAGCATCGTAGTAGTTACCTTCAACTACACCTGATTTAAATTCTAATTTGTCATTAGCTTTAGCTACTTTAGCAAGGATTCTTGGTCCTGCTGTTGCATCTGCATATGAAATAGCAATAGCTGTTGGTCCTTCAAGATCTTTAGAGATCTCAGCGAACTCTGTACCTTCGATAGCAAAGTTAACCATAGTGTTTTTGTAAACTTTGTACTCAACACCAGCTTCACGAAGTTCTTTACGAAGTTTTGTATCTTGTTCTACTGTAAGACCACGGTAGTCTACTAATAAAACTGAAGAAGCTCCGTTAAGTTTTTCTTTGATTTGGTTAACAACTACTTGTTTTTGTTCTACTTTTGCCATTGTTACACCTCCTTGTTTTAATGCATAAAAAAATCGTTTTGCTTATCTATCCGCAGGCAAAACGACATACTTCCGTCCTCTTTATTAAAGACCTCGGTAGGTTGCATTGCGTTAAGCCACTAGGGCACCTACTGTCTGCGGTATAGTATTCTGTTATCAACATGGATTAGTATAGCACTATAAAATATGCTTGTCAACTTTTTAAAAGCAACAATTATTTCCATCCTACTTTTTATCATAAATCCTGGCCATAATGCTTCTAACGCAAATACACAATAATGACACTAAATGATAGCCATAACGAAAAGGATAATACCATTATTCAAAAATATCATAAAGTCTAGCAAGAAGCACTAAAAAATATCCTGTGCTCTGGACAAATTTAATACATTATTTCTCAAACTTACACTGACTGCAATCTTCACATGCCTACTCTTTTTTTCAGGAACATATCCTGTCTTACTTTTACTTCTCTTCAAGCCTACTACAACGAATTTTTCCCTTCCTTACGCCGATAAACATAATTTATGAGCATAATTTTTTATGTAGAATATTGCTTAGTTGCATAAATATATGTTTCAACAATTGCCAGGCTCTTTGATACATCCCTTATCGAGTATACAAAAGAAATAATTAAACTATAGTTTTTATTATAACTAACATTCATGAGTGAGGATGCTGATTATTTTTTATACTGCTTGTTGTAATGAACGCTGTTTCTTTTGTTCTCTTTCCGACCAAGATTTAATGTAACGACTGGCTTGTTTTATTGGATAAGCAATCGGCTCATCTGTTTGTAATACTTCTTGGCGAACTTGCCCGCAGGTTTTTCCTATATAACATTTCTGAGGATATTCATTGATATAATAATCAAGGATTCCATATATTGCTTGTATCATTTTCTTCTTTTAATTAAATGTTCAGACATAAAATAAACAACATATCTTTAAATAATCCCTAGAAATTCTCATAAGGGCCATTATCTATGTACCTAGATACCCCTGCCATTGATTGTGTCATTCCATAACCTTCTAGCTTGGTTTTAAATACAGCTCCTGCATATTGAAACCCTCTGGCAGAATGATAAAGCGGAGTTGCTTCTAGATAAGTATTGTGAGCCATTTCTAGAGTTGCATTTGTTACTACAATATCATTTTTATCGTATATAGCAAATCCAACCGGATATCTGTCGTATAAGTCAAGAGCAGGACTTATGTAGAGTTTTTCACCATTTGTAGGGACTTCGATTTCAGTCATATCTGTGCACCATTTTTCATTAGGCTTCTCAGCATTGAAATCTCTTTTTAAAACATTCTCAGCTGAAAAGAATCCTTTGCGATTGACAAAAGCATGGTTTATACGCTTTAAATGCCTCTTCTAATTTTTTCTTATTCCTAATATCCCCTCTAATGTCCAGTATCTTATCTTTCAAATTAGATTGCACAAGATAATCATTTTGGGAATTATATCTATACTACAGCCTATTACCTTTGCCCCAAGTTCATTAAGCCATATACTTAGCCAAGAATCTTTAAATCCTGTAAGCCCCGTTACTAGAACCACCTTATCTTTATATACACTATTAAATATTTCTACCCACTCGACTTTTAAGAGTTTAATATATATGTTTTATAAAATATACTTTCTTCACCACTATCTTCTTCGTTAAAACCATTTTTTATGAATATCGTTTTTGAAACTCTGTTTGTTTTTTTTACTACTCCTATTAACTTGAATTCTCCTCTTACATTTTCCTTTAAAATATAATCTAAATTATTTATTATATAATGACCTATCCCCTTATTTCTATACTTTCTATCAACACTATAGGAAATCTTACCTTCATTTTCTGCTACATCTATTCTTATTTGTCCAACTGGAACTAAACCTAAATAGCATATATATAACAAACAATTTTTTTCATTAATTTTTTTAGCAAACCATTCGGCATGTTCCTCGTAAGTAATTTTCTGGGTAGATAATGAATTTTTTCTTACTGTATCATCATTTCTCCATTCAAATAAAATATTTACATCATTAACACTTGCTCTTGTCAGATGCAAGTCAAATTGTTCCATCATGATTTATATAACACCTCGCACTTATCCTCTTCCTTATTTACTATAATAAGCGTTTGCTAAACGCCATAAGCCTTATTATGGGCTTTAATCATTCCGCGTTTTTTTCTATCCCTACTGATAGTCTTCTGTAGACTTTTCTTGCTTATTCCAAGCCTCTTCGTGATTTGTGTGTTTTCACCAAAGCCCCTGATTCTTCTAGAATTACTCGCTTTAAGCAGGACTTTATAGATGACCTTCAGGATGTTTTTGATAATCTCGTTGATCTTACTGAGCTAATCTGTCAAGCCATTGACTCTTCCAAGACATCCATGACCATCTTTGACTCTTCCGATATTGAAGCTTTTGTTAATAAAAACAATCCTAAATACGCAAATCGGATTATTAAACAGTTAAAAACTATGGGTTTTGACAAAAATCATTGTCCCTATAAAGCTGCCTATGGCACAATGCCTTCTCATGCATCTACCAATACAGAAATCAGACAACTTTATATCAACGGACATTTCTGCTATGTCTTTAAATCTGGCATTGTAACAAATGTATTAGATATTATTCGCCACATCACTTTTTATAATAAAGATTTTATGAACTATTATCCTAAGATTGTTATTGATAAAATATCGGATTCTCCTGATGAAGATATATATTCGTCTGTTCAAAATCAAACGGGTATGTAATAAATCTACTGGAAGGCATCATATGTATTTGTCAACCCATTTTTAGGTCATATGACCATCGAAAACTAGGTCACTTAACTTCTAAGTTTAGCGTCGGAGATTCCGACGCATTTATGTTTAATTACTACTATATTCAATACTCTCCATAA
>JAEZJJ010000035.1 GCA_023436395.1 Bacillota bacterium
CCATCCGAAAGGAGTAAGACCCCTTAGAGACTATGAGGTAGATAGGCTTAGGCTGTAAGTGTAGTAATACATTCAGGTACTAAGTACTAATGGTTCGAGGGTTTGACCTAAATAAACGGTTAAACAAAAGTTGTAGTATTTGTTTATGATTAGTACGTAGTTTGTACTAATATTTGAAAGTATAACTAAAGACTAGGGAATACCTAGTCTTTTTTTGTTGTATAAAAACCTTCGTACACACAGGCCTTGGTGATACTCTCATACGAGCACAAACTACGTGCTCATCAAGAAATCACCGTGGCCGAATGCAGTTCAGATAAGGTGAGGTTTAGTGATACTGATATAGAGCAGAATGCAATTTTATGGGTTCATTATGCTAAGTATTTAATTACTGGCTATAGTATTAGAAAAAGTGCAAAGGTAGTAGGTGTTTGTGTTAAGAAATCATTTTATATGCGACACAAATTATTAGATTGTACTCGTAATTATATAGGAGTAGCCATGTAGAGGGGATTGTAGAAGGTTATTCAAAGGAAAAGCGTAAGGCATTGAAGATCAATAGTGTCCATTTTATGAAAGGTTATAGTAAGGTTGAACAATAATTTTTACAGATATAATACAGAAAAAATACAGGATAAAAACAGTTTTTTATAAATTAGAGATGCTAAACTCTATTCATAAATATAAAATAGGTTGGAGGAGAATATTTATGAATAAGAGATTAATGAGAAATTTCAAGAAGGCTGTGGTAGGGATTGTTATAGGGACATCTTCATTAACGACAATAATACCAGGAGGTTACTTATTTGCTGCAACAACAAATGTTATGGCGCAGGAAGCTTCAAATGTAAAAATTAAAGATGTTACATTAACAGCAAAAGATATTGTTCCAGATAAATATGAAGGAAGCTTTATTATTAATATGGTTATGGATAAAGCAAGTGGTTTTCCAGCTCATATGGAGTATATGTTGATAACAGGAAAAGCAAATGTAGAGATCGGTGGAAAGAAAGTAGAGTTAAGGCTTGATAAGGCAACTGTTACGAAAAAGATCTCCAATACACAAGCTGAAGTGGCAGTATATGTATTTGCCATTGTAGAAAAAGGTGGTATATGTGAAGATATTAAATTAGATCAACTTAAAGGAAAGGAATTAAACTTTAAGATTGAAAGTATTACTTATTATGCAGATTATACGACATTAACACCTGAGTTTTTAGAGCAATTTAAAAAGGTATCTACTGTTTCTGGCATTGAACCTGGAAAAGCTAATCTAGTTCTAGATCAAGATGAACTTAATTATATGGATCCAAATTTGAAGGTTATTCCACATGGCGGCTTAGCAATACCAGCAGTAGAGGGGACATCAGTTGTACTAGATAATATTGGCTTTGTTAATGGTGTTTTAAATATAAGGATTGAACATGGAAAGGGCGAAGAATGTTGTAGGTTTGAACTTGAAGATAGTAAGGAGAAAATGACGCCTGTTTCATTTGGCTATTATGGAACGTCAGCTGCTGTATATGGCTACAAAATTTCAGATGTGACAACGTTAGCAAATTATGTACCTAAAATTACCCTTACAAAAGAAATTGCTAAGGATGAAGAAAAAGATAAGCAAGGGAAAGTAGTCGTAAAAACCCTAAATTGCAAATTTTAATAAATGGCATTATGCCCATTAATATAGATGATATAAAAAGAGTCCTAAATGATATCCTTTATGGTAGACAGTTTTATTATTTAAACTGCTACCATTGAGGAAGCATATCACAGAAGTGGCTCTTTTTAGTCTTTGATCTTATATATGATTTAGTACGTGATTGTGATTTATATACTTTAGATAATAGATATGAAGTTAGAGTACTGGTTGTGTAAAGGCATCAAGAATACAGTTCATCATAATTAAAAGCTACGTCCTTTCAAAGGGGATATACAAAGTGAGTAGATAGCACATAGCTTTTATTTTACCTGAAGTGGTAGTGTCATGGTAAAGGTAGCACCACCACCGGGGGTATCATGAACGGACAATTTACCATGATGCTCCTTGATGATTTCATAGGCAACACTAAGGCCGAGACCATAATGATCTGTATCATGTCTTGCAGCATCAGCGCGGTAGAAACGTTTAAAGATATCTTTTTTCTCTTGATCAGTAATGCCAGGTCCATTATCTATGACACTAAGTTTAACAGTGTTTTTTTCATTCACTAAAGAAAGGATGATCTTAGTCCCGACTGGCGTATAGTTAAGCGCATTATTGAGGAGAACGGAGAGTACCTGGGTAATACGCTCAGGGTCAATCATAATAGTAGGCTGCTTATTAGAGGGCAACTCGATATCTAGGAGATGTTCTTTTTTATTGACTAGAGAAATAAAACTATCATAGACCTCTAAGAGTAAAGTATCCATTTCGGTAGGCTTGACATCGATACGCCAGTGGCCTGCATCTGTATTGGCTAAAAAGAGTAAGTCATTAACAAAACGTGTCAACTTCGTGGATTCTTTATTAATAATATGAAGATAACGTTCTTCGCGGAAACGTTCATCTTCCAGAAGATTATCTGAGCTAGTACAAATTACAGCTAGAGGTGAACGCATTTCATGAGAAGCAGCGGCGATAAAATCCTTCTGTTCTTTCTGACTGGCTTCAACGGGTTTGATGGCCTTACTTACAAACCAAAAACTAAATAAAATGAGAAGCAAGCTACCCAGGATGATTAATATGCCGAAGACGATACACATGGAGACAATTTGTTTATCATAAGGTTTAAGATCTTGGATGAGAAGTACGTGATATTCTATATCATTAAAAGGAGTTGGTGTATAAACAACGAGATAATGACCATCTTCATAATGCATTTTGTAAGAGATAGGTAATTCATCAAGAGCATACTGGGTATGTACAGATTTACTTGCTTCTGCTATTAAGGATGCTCTAGTCTCACCTGTTATATAGCTGCCAGGAAAACTTAAGGCATTTTGATCAGTAGATATGTAAATGATCGTTTCATTATTGACCTCAACTTGAGCTAGCCAACTATAGGAGAGTCCTTGATTTTGAAGTTGATGAACGACACTGAAAAGGGTGTTCTGCAAATTAAGTTGGCAGCGTGCATTCAGTTGATCGATGGAGAACTTTAGGGCTATTAATGTAATAAGCGTGATGATAAAGGTGGTAGTAAAGCCACAGATGTAGACAAGTCGCCTTTTAAGTTTTCTAAGCATCGCCAGCCTCCATCTTGTAGCCTACGCCACGTAAGGTTGTGATCTGTTGGGAAGTATTGATGGTTTTTAAGCGACGGCGCAAGAAACGGATGTAATTATCAATATTGCCATCTTCCACAAATGAGTCAGGTCCCCATACCTTTGAATAGATAAATTGTCTAGAAACAACGGTTTCAGGATTCTGAAGAAAAACTTCTAATAGGCTACATTCACGTTTAGATAAGGTACAGGAACAAGCAGGTCCTGTAACAGTAAGTTGGGTTTTATCAAGGGTAATATCATTATATGTAAGAATGTCAGCAGGTTTAAAGGCTGAAGGACGTCTACTGAGTGCACGGATCCTAGCAAGGAGTTCTTTTATTGAAAAAGGTTTAGTAAGATAATCATCTGCACCGCTATCTAAACCACTAACGCGGTCATCAATATCACTAAGAGCAGTGACCATAATAACGGGTGTTACAATCTGTTTGGCACGGAGTTTTTGAAGGACAAGAGTGCCATCAAGCTGAGGAAGCATGCGGTCAAGCAAAATAAGGTCATAAGGGTTAGTGAGAGCATATTCCAAACCACTCTTTCCATCTAAGCAAAAATCTACATCATAATTTTCTTTTTTTAAATGCGAAGTAACGTTATCACACAATACTTCGTTATCTTCAATCACTAAAATACGCATAAAAAAACCTCCTTAAAATATCAAGGTAATTATAGCATGTCTCTTAAGTAGGATATATATATTAATAGAAAATACAGAATAAAAACAGATAACTTACAGAATAAAAACAGGAATAGAGATAGGCTAAGTGATATGCTAAGGGAAGTAATAGGAGGTGCATATGAAAAAAATAGTGTCAATGACATTGATTATAGTATTTATACTGACTGTATTATTTCCTTTTTTCTATTTGATCTCTCATTCATTAAAGGGCGAAGCCTATATGATGTCTATTTATTGTAATGACAACTATTCACTATGGCAAAGGATATGGGTCAAGCCATTTTATTTTGACCTATATCAATACTATGAAGTATTTTTTCGTACACCCAAATTCCTTTATATGTTCTGGAATTCTATTGTACTGGTAGTCATTATCGTTATTGGACAAGTGATTATTTCGTTTTTTGCAGGCTATGGGTTTAGCAAATTAAAGTTTCTAGGGTCAGATGCATTATTTCTAGGATATATCATCATTATGCTCATGCCTTTTCAAGTAACGGTAGTGCCTAATTACATAACACTAAGTAGACTTCAGTTACTAGATACGAGAGGAAGTTTAATCTTACCAGGAATCTTTAATACATTTGGGGTTTTCTTCTTAAAACAGTTTATGGAAGGCATTGATAAGGATTTTATTGAAGAAGCAAGAATGCAGGGAGCCAGAGAGGGGCAAGTGCTATGGCATATTATCATTCCAATGTGTAAACCCATTATTACAGCTGTTGTTGTCTTTATTTTTATAGATTATTGGAGTATGGTAGAACAGCCTATTGTATTTATTAAGACCACTAGTAAATATCCTTTATCAGTGTTTTTGAATGTAATCAATGATCAGAAAAAAGATATTAGCTTTACAACAAGTGTCCTTTATATGTTTTTGCCAGTTGTTCTAGCAATATATGCACAAGGGGATCTTGTCCACGGCCTTAAGATTACTAATTTGAAATAGAGAGGGAAAGCAGTGAAAGACTTAGAGCAATTAAAACGAAAAGCTTGTAAGAACGGAATCATTTTTGTACTGTTAATGTTTGTGCTTACTATGATATCCAAAACAATCTATACCTTGTTACTACCCAGGGTTACCTTAGATGAAGTAAGAGCAGGTGCTATACAAACAGCTACTTTCTATAATGGGAAGGTTGGGCTAGATGAGTTATCCATTGAGAAGATGAAACTTGTCATTAAAGGGTCTAATGAAGGACAAGTCACTAAGTGTTATGTTAAAGAAAATGTACTAGTAAAAAAAGGTGATCCACTCATAGAAATAGAAACCCAGGTAAATAGTGATAAGAAAATGGAGGTTCAACAAACCAAGAATGAAATAGACATTAATTTGGCTGCCTATCAAAGGGAAAAGCAAAATATTGAAGAGAAATACAAAAGGCAAGAAAAGGCCTTAGCAGATAACAAAGCAAAACTTCAGGATTTTACAGATGACTATGAGATCATAGAGTTAGAGAAGCAAATACAGCAGAAAGAACAAGAAGTAACGAATAATGAAGCATTATTTGAAGTAGGTGCAATAGCACAAAATGATAGAGATAAAAGCAAAGATGACCTAAAACTTTTAAATGAAAGAATAGAAATCCTAAAAGAGCAACATGATATGAAGCTAGAAGAAGAAATAAAGCAGCTAGAAGAGCAACTCGAAGAGCTAGAAAATAGCAAGAAGGAGCAGGATGATAAAATCGTTCTTGAACATAATAAGTTATTAGTCCTGGAAGAAAAGCAAGGTAAAAAAACAATTTATAGTCCAATAGATGGTATTATTTATGAAGTTAAAATAGGGGTAGGTGCCAGTGCCTTTCAGGGGGATGAATTACTCGTTATTATTCCGCAAGATCTGCCAATGACATTAACATTTCGAATGAGTCAGGATGCAGCAGATAAACTGGAGATGGGAACCAAAGTTGCATGGACGAAAGAGGAAAACAATAAGACAGCAGAGGTGATCAAGAAAACCTATGATAGTGAAAAGGAAGATACCATTATTACTTGTAAGATTGATGAAGCAGAGATCACAGATTGGATCACAGACTGTAAAACCTATAAAAATGTTAAACTGAGTATGACTTATAAATCACCTATTTATCAGACTGTTGTACCGACATCGGCCATTTCACAGGGTGGACAGAGCGCTTATGTTTATACAGTAGAAGAAATAGATACGATATTCGAAAAGAAATTTTTTGTACATAAATGTGATGTACGTATTATCGAAGAAGGAGATGAAGTAACAGCTGTAGAAGGTATTACGGAGAAAACAAAGATTGTTTCGTTAACTAATAAAACATTAACAGATGATGGGGAGGTTGGTTTGCAATAAGTAAGAGAGTAGAGTTGAAACGAAATATAGTAGTAGTGATTATCCTCATTTTATTATTACAAGTAGGTAAGGGATTGATTATTAATAGATTTATAGAGCAGAATGGTAATGGCAGAATAGAGTTTACAGCAACTAATAATGGGATAGCCAGCTATGATGAGATAAAAAGAAGCAATGATTATGATACTTTTTTACCTGTACTACTAAAAAAAGAAAAAATATTTCTGGACCAATATAAAGAGCCAGTGGTAGTAGTAGGGACAACACCAGCCTATGCACAGTTAGAAAAATTAATAATGTTAGATGGGAGTTTTTTTATAAATTCAGCAGTTGAAGAGGCTAGAAATACCATTGTGATCAGTGATCAAGTGGCACAAGAAATCTTTAGAGCTACGGATGTGGTTGGAAAGACGATAGAGTGTAGTGGCCAGACCTTTAAGATTGTGGGGGTCTATAAAAAGTATAGGAATCTTTATGATCATGCAGTAGATTATGGCTATGATATCGTATATATACCCATAACAGCCTCTATGTTAGAAGAGGTGCCCATCAGTCAGATCATTTTTAATGAGACAGCTATTAATGACAAATTGAGTGAGATGACTTTAACGCAGATGGGAATAAGTAGTGAAAGTGCAATAAAAAGCGACTATATCCATTGGATTGAAAATATGAAGACCATCAGTATCTATCCATTGCTCTTAATGTTTGTGATAGGCAGTATGATCACCATCAAGAAGATGAAGGCCTATATAGATGAACATCATATATGGCAAGTATTGAAAGCTCATGAAGAGTGGCAGCTTATTTTTAAGGTAATAGGGGTAGGTATAGGATTGATGGGAGTGAGTGTACTGATGATCGTCTATTTATATTCAAACCTATATATATCACCAAAACGATTACCTAACGAAAATATTTTTGATATAGCTTTTTACTGGAAGCAATGCTTAGAGGATTGGAAGAATAGCAATCTGTATATGATGGAGAGCATTTCAAGATTTGGTAAACGTATAGAAGTGCTTAGGAACATATTAGCTGATATTAATTTAGTGGAATATGTACTGATAATTGGCTTAGGCATAAAACTTGTTTTAAATAGAAAGAAAATAGAAAGTAAAGAAAGAGGAAAAGCGTAATATGAGAAAATGGATAAAACAGTTAGCAGTAGTAGTAACCTGTACAGCTTTAGTAGGATGTCATTCACCATTACCTAGTAATGGACCAACAAGTAGTGCTGCAAGTGAGTCAAATAAGCCAGTAGCAATGGGGCGTTATGTGGAAAAGACAGAGTCAATTGAAGAAAAAATAAAGGATAAAGATGGTGAAGTACCATGGGGAAGGGATATATGCCTATGGATAGATGAGCAAGGAAAGTTGCAAGCAACGATCTGTAATGAGCAAATTGAAAATTATGAGAGAACCGATACAGGTGAGTGGCAACAACATGACCTAGAATGGAATAAAACGTTAAAAGAAAAATATCCAGAGATAACATATATTAATAAAGTGCAACCAGGAAATGATCCAGATACTTTTTATATAATGGGAAAAAAGAATGAATATGAACTATTTATTGCAACAATTAATAAGACAGAGCTAACCTATGCAATAATTCCAAATAATTTAGGGGTATATGCCTATAATATAGTGGATGTAGATAAGGATGGAATAATCTACCTGTGTAATCCTGATACACATAACCTTCAAAAAATGGATCAACAAGGGAATGTGATCACGGAAGGAAGTGGTGCAGGGCATCAAATGATGCTCATGGGGGATAAGGTGGTTACAAATGGCGAAAAAATATCTATTTTTAATAAAGAAGACTTAAAGTTAGAGAAAGAAATTGATGACATACAAGGGACAGGAAGTCTAGATGGCTTTTTTAGTAATGGCAGCAATGTAATTTTTTATAGTACAGATCAAGGATTATATAGAATTGATCAAGAGGGTGAATTAATAGAACAGATCATAGATGGTAATTTGTGCGCCCTATCCTCTGATTACGTAGTACAGGCAATCTGTTATGGTGATGAATTTTATTTTGTATATAGTGAAAGTATGGAACATAAAACGAGTGTGAAAAGCTACAAATATAATGCCCATGAACCTGCACTACCTGATAAAGAATTAGTTATTTGGGCACTCAGTCGTTATTCACCTAATGTTCGAGATGCAGCTAATCTATATCGCCAGCAGCATCCAGATACATATGTAAAAATTGAAGAATTATACAATGATGATACTTATTACAATAACTTTTGCCAGATCAATGCCGACGATCTTGATCAGCTCAATACAGAGCTACTTGCTGGCAAAGGACCAGACCTTATTGTATTAGATAGTTTGAATTATGATATGTATCAAAGGCAAGGTGTCTTTGAAGATTTGGCAAAAGACATTGCTAGCTGGGAAGGTGAATTACCACTTCTAGATAATCTTGTTAGAGGTTATACGAATGAGAAAAATGAGATTTATGCTATACCACTAGGCTTTGCTATGATGCGTGGTGCTGGTGATAAAGCATTACTTGAACAAGGATTTGAATTTGATACATTAGCGAAGCTACAGAAGGACTCTAACGAACGTATCTTGTTGCCAGTAGAAGCAATGTCACGTACCATGGCCATGATGGATATATGTAAAGATAAATTATTGACTGCAGAGGGCAAGGTCAATACAGAAGCGATGAAAGCGTATTTGACACATGCAAAAGACATTGCATTACCTGAAAAAGAGATAGCAGTATATTCACATGGCTGGCGTGATGATTTTGGAGGAGCAGAAGGCTTTAAGGAGAAAGTTTGTAAGGCTGATATAGAAAAAATAAATTCACTTCAGACGATCGCTTATTTATATGAGTTACAAAAGAAGGATCCTAATTTTGTGGTAACAGATAAGGTAGAAGGAAAGAGTAATATTGCACAAGGTATAGAGGCTGTTGCGATTAATAAGAATGCTAAGAATAAAGAAGGTGCGAGAGAACTAATTCATCTAGCATTATCAGATAAAGTACAACAGAGAAATTATTATTTTCAGTTTTCAGTAAATGAAAATGTTTTAAAAGAGCAGTTATCATCTAAGCGCTTTGGTGATGACAATATGATCTTTTTTAGTACAGTTAAACTGGCTGGTGATCATCTGACTTTTGGTGCATCAGATAGACTGCCATTTACCTGTGAAGAGCAGCTAAAGACTTTCCTTGAGGAATGCAAGACGGCACAGATCTATCATTCAATTGATGAGAATGTGAGAAAGATCATTTCAGATGAAGCAAATACTTTCTTTAATAGTGAAATAACTGTAGAACAAGCAGTAGCCAATATTGAAAAGAAGGTAAACTTATATTTAGGTGAACAAGGCAAATGATAGTTGACTGGGGGTGAAGGGAAATGAGATGCATGAGAAGATGGAAGGGATTATTATTTGTATTACCTAGTTTGATAGGCGTGACTATTTTCTATATCATTCCCTTTATCAAAAGTGTAGGTTATTGCTTTACTTTAGGGAGTCAAGATCACACTTTTGTTGGTCTTAATAACTTTAAGAAGCTTTTTAATAATGATGCCTATCATTTAGGAATGATTAATACGATAAAGATTATTGGCATATCAATGATCATTTTATGTGTGCTAGCTATTATTGTTGGCCTGCTTATAGAAGAACATTTAGAGAAATATCGCTTCTTACAAAGCTTCTTATTATTGCCAATGGCTATTCCAACGGCATCTATGGTGCTAGTTTGGCATGACATATTAGCTAGAAAAGGAATTTTAAGCTGTCTAATTGGTAGATCTATCGATTGGCTAGATAGTAGGGTAGGTTTTATTATCGTGATAGGGATCGTTGTATGGAAGAATATCGGCTATAATGTGCTCATTATTATAAGTACTTTATTAACGATCCCAAGAGAATATCAGGAGGCAGCAAGTTTAGAAGGAGCAAACGGAATGAAAATAGCATGGTATATTAAACTGCCTCAGTTAGTTCCTATGTTATTCTTTATGTGTATTATTTCATTCTTTAATGCGACGAAGATCTTTAGAGAACTCTACTTATTAAAAGGAGAGTATCCTAGTGAAGGATTATATCTATTACAACATTTTATGAATAATAACTTTGCTAACCTCAATTACAATATGCTAACCACAGCAGCTTTCACCATGTATCTTTTTGTTTCGATTATTATTATTACTTTATCGAAGTTACAACAAAACTACATGGAAAACAATTTAATATAATTCTATGGGAGAGTGCCAGGTAACCTATCCTATGCAGAGGGATAAAGTTTGGAAACGAACGCTAATACCACATAAACCAATGGACGCAAGCCTGGATCTGATAAATGCCGAAGGCATCTAAGCGTGAAGCGAAAGTATCGTATAAGATATGAGAGCACCCGAGAGGGTGCTTTTTTGTTTATAAAAGTATAAGCGGTAGCTTATACTTTTATAAACACCGAATTGAAGCGAAGCGGAGATGAGGTGAAGCAAAGATAGCATTATATAAGAGATGAGAACATTCGAGAGGATTTTTTTCATGTTTAAAAATATAATTAATAATCATTGCATTTTATATTTGGGGCATACTGTAAATATAAGATCATAATAAGAGGAAAAAATATATGCTAAAGAAGATTATTGATAAAACATTTTTATTTATTGGGATTATATTGTTTGTGATTGTGTTTAAGTCTATCTTTGGAGATAATAATTCACTGGTAGGGGTAGCTGTCATTATTGAAGTACTAGTCCTCATGGGAGAAAACTTAATTCCTAAAGCAGGGACCAATTTTATAAGGTTACTTATTATCAATGTATTACTAGGAGTAGGAGCCTTTATTGCTAGTCAGTATATATTATTAGGGATAGTCATTAATTTTATAGTATTAACACTAATAGGTTACTTTTGTACGTATAATCTTAATAGGACATTAACAGTACCTTTTGGATTACTTTATTTATTTATGTTGTACACACCAGTAGAAGGCTCAGAACTTGTAAAACGTTATTTAGCATTAGCAGTTGGTGCCATATGTATAATGGCAATGCAGTTTTTAATTAATAGGAAGAACAATAAAGTAAATGTAAAAGAAAGCAAGTTACTCTACTATTTAGAGGATAAAACTGTATGGAAGGCTTATAAAATATGGGGTAAAGATATTCATATAAATACAATAAGGCTAAAATATGGGGTAAGAATAGGTATACTTGTAGCGATTACTGCATTTATAGTATATTACTTTAATTTACGAGAAGGTAGATGGCTAAGCTATACGGTTTTTTCTCTAACAGAACTGTATGCAGATAACTGCCGTATTAGATCTAAACAAAGATTAGAAGGAACACTTATAGGTGTAGCGATAGTTATAATTTTATTTATATTTATTAAAAATGTTGCTCTAAGAGGTTTAATTGTATTGATATTTGGTTATGCAAATTCGTTTACTGATAATTATAGAGATGATATGATTTGTGTAACTGCCTCTGTTGTAGCCTCTATGGCACTTACTAATAGCACCATTTTTGCTGCAATAGAACGTATTATATATGTTGTAGCTGGAATAGTTATAGCATTGATAGCAAACCACTTTCTATTTCATGTTAAAAGTAAGGAGTCAATCACGTAACGTTCTGATAAGAAGCTACAAGCATGTATGGTTAAATAGAATAAGGAGTTTACAAGTGAAAAAGAAAGAAATTTATACTATAGGGTATGCACACCATAGTGAGGAAAGTTTTCTAGAATTACTATTAAAATATGAGATTAATTGTGTAGTGGACGTAAGGACCATGGCCTATTCAGGATTCCATCCTCAATTTAATAAGGAAGTGATTAGAAATTTTTTAAAAGCACATGGAATAGCTTATTTGCATATGGCGGAATCCTTTGGAATTATTAAGACAGACGTGAGTTTAAATACCAGAGAAGGATATTTAGACTTTACAAAACTAGCCCAAACAAAGTTATTTTTAGAAGGCATTAAACGAATAGAAAATGGCATAAATAAGGGCTATCGTATTGCATTTATGTGTGCTGAAAAAGATCCTATAGACTGCCATAGGACAACTTTAGTAGCAAGAAAGTTATTTGAACTAGGGTATGTAGTAAAGCATATTTTGCATGATGGAAGTATTGAGCTACATCAAGACTTGGAAGAAAGAATGAAGGAAAGTTTTGCGCCAAAGGATTATCAAATTCATTTATTTAAAGAAGAACAAACTGATAAGGAAAGATTAGAGACAGCTTATGCAAAATGTAGTAAAGAAATCTTTATAGTAAATGCTAAAAGAGTATTAAAGGATGATTATGATTATCCTAAGCCTAATTTAGAAAACAAGCATGAGTGAAATAGAAGAGGTATAACTAAGAGAAGTGTTATTACAGGTAAAGTAAATAAAATGTACTCTCATGGGAATACTAGAAGTTAGCTAGACTAAGGATATGGTCCTAATCCAGTAAGGATTAAAGATTTTAGAAAAGATATATAAAAAGTCCTTGACATATAGCAAAAACTAAGGTACTATATGTAGGCAGTCAATTGCACGGGTCACTAGCTCAGTCGGTAGAGCACTTGACTTTTAATCAAGTTGTCCGGGGTTCGATTCCCCGGTGGCTCATTTGACTTGCGGGTGTAGTTCAATGGTAGAACTTCAGCCTTCCAAGCTGACTACGTGGGTTCGATTCCCATCACCCGCTTTATATGTATCCATAGCTCAGCTGGATAGAGCAACGCCCTTCTAAGGCGTGGGTCCGGGGTTCGAATCCCTGTGGATACGTACTTTGATTTATATAAAAGGTCACTGTTTTAGCATAAGTGCTAAAATGGTGGCCTTTTTTGTTATTTATTCCATGTTATTTTAACTTAAAGTGATGTATCTAATAATTAGAGAATATTCTATAATAGTAATAGTTAAATAGAATTAAGAGGGGGATTTATTAATGAAAGTTATATTAGTTAATGGAAGTCCAAAAGCAAAAGGATGTACTTATACCGCACTTTGTGAAGTAGCAGGAGCTTTAGAAAAGAATGATATAAAAACTGAGATCTTTCATATAGGAACAGAACCAATTCGTGGTTGTATGGGGTGTGGTGCTTGTAAATCGTTAGGGGGAAAATGTATTTATCAAGATAGTGTGAATGTCTTTTTAGAAAAAGTTAAGGGTGCAGATGGTTTTATTTTTGGGACACCTGTACATTATGCAGCAGTATCTGGAGCATTAACTTCATTTTTAGATCGTGCATTTTATGCTGGAAAGCCTTTGTTTGAATATAAGCCAGGTGCAGCTATTTGTAGCTGTAGACGTGGTGGGGCAACAGCTACTTTTGATCAACTTAATAAGTATTTTACAATTTCTAATATGCCTATTATTTCATCTAGCTATTGGAATATGGTACATGGTACAACTCCAGAAGAGGTTAAACAAGATTTAGAGGGTATGCAGGTTATGAGGAATTTAGGAAATAATATGGCATGGATTTTAAAAGCTATTGAGGCAAGTAAGAAGATGGGTATAAGTATGCCCGAAAGAGAAGCTAAAGTAATCACAAGTTTTATTAGATAAAACACTATAAGGTCATGGAGTCAGATTAGGCAAAATAAATGCACTCCAAAATATTAGATATGATATGACTAAGCAAATTAAAAGGACTGAATTCTGTGTTATACAGAAATTAGTTCTTTTAATCTAATGATGAATTTGTTCAGGCATTAACAATTGCTGGTTGGGATACAAGTCATTTATGGATAAACTCAATATAACTTAGAATAAATCTAAAATGTATAAGCCATACTATGTTCATAAATTAAAATGGGAGGAAATTCTATGGAAGATAGTATGCAGTTTAGAAACTTTGGATTTAGAGATAAGGTTTCATATATGGTAGGAAACATGGGATGTGACCTTATGTTTTTGCTATCAAGTATGTACTTATTAAAGTTTTATACAGATGTAATGGGTGTATCAGCAGGAATTGTAGGTACTATGATGATGGTATCTAGATTTGTAGATGCATTTACGGATATAGCCATGGGACAAATAGTGGACCGTGCACCTACAAAAACGAAAGGTAAATTTGCACCTTTTCTTCGTCTTATAGCTGGACCAGTTACAGTGGCATCATTCTTGATGTATGCAGTTTGGTTTAGAAATGCTAGCATGGGCTTTAAAATATTTTGGATGTTCTTTACCTATCTATTATGGGGGAGTGTATTTTACACAGCAATTAACATCCCATATGGCTCAATGGCATCTGCTATCTCTGATGACCCTAAAGAACGTGCTGAATTGTCTAACTGGAGAACAATAGGGACACAGTTTGTACTTATACTTATTGCTGTTATTTTACCATCCTTCATTTATTATAAAAATGCAGCAGGACAAACTGTTTTATCTGGAATAAGAGTTACAATTGCAGCAGGCATTTTCTCAGTTATTGCCTTTATTGCCTTTATGAGTTGCTATTATGTAACCACAGAGCGTGTTAAATTTGAAAGTACAAATAAGAAATTTAGTATTAAACACCTATTAAAAAGTCTTGTAACAAATCGTGCTTTAATTGGTATAGTTGTCGTATCCTTATTAGCCTTATTAGGGCAAATGTCTTATTCAAACATGCAAACTTATATTTATCCAAACTATTTTGGGAGTGCAGGGGCTATTTCTACCACTAATCTATTAGGAATTGTTGTTACATTAATTTGCTCTACCTTTGTAGTAAAACTTTCAGCTAACTATGGAAGGAAAAACTTGGCTATTTTTAGTGCGGCCATTCAAGCTATAAGCTTTATTATTTTATACTTCATTCAAACTACTAATTTATGGGTTTGGATAGCTGTGTATGGAATAGGATTAATTGGTACCAGTATTTTTTCTCTTATTACATGGGCTATGCTGACGGATGTTATTGATGATACAGAAGTAGTACAGGGTGAAAGGGCAGATGGAACAGTGTATTCCATTTACTCTTTTTCTAGAAAATGTGGACAAGGATTTTCGTCAGGACTTGCAGGTGGTATGCTTTCTTTCATTGGTTATACAGCTGATACAGCTTTTAATCCCAACATTGTAAAAGGAATTTATGATATTACTTGTTTAGTGCCAGCAGGTTCTTTTGCACTTCTTACAGTTGCTGTCATTTTCTTATATCCACTAAATAAGAAACGAGTAGAAGCAAATACGGAAGAACTTAGAAGGCGTCGTGGTGAAGCCTAATATTAAATGATTTTAAATAAATACTAAGGTAAACTTAAAGGATAAAGTAGTAATAGAGTAAATCTATAAAATAATGTCAATAGATTTATAAAATAAGGTAGTTACCAACAGACAAGAGTTGGGTAACTACCTTATTTTTAGTTCCTATAAAATATGTGATTTATGACAAAGACTTAAAATAGTGAGGGTACTCATCTATTAAATAAGTATGAGTATTAAAACCATCATAAATATGATGGGTGAGTAAGTCATTGAGTTCATGAGTATTTTTCTGCTTAATATGGTGGAGTAATTGAGTATGCTCATCATAAAGACTTTGAGTAGCAGATTGATCTTTTAAATTTAGCAACGTCCTAAATCTTTGATACTGTCCATTAATAGGGTGAAAATGAGAGAGAAGACGTTTTTTGCCAACTAGTGAAAAAAGAATTCCGTGAAAGTCATTATCACTTTCAGCAAATTTCATAGCAAATTCTTGTGAAGATAGAGTAGTATCTTGTAACAACTGTCTTTGACGATTAAGGATATGTTGTACTTTAAATTCTTGGGATTGATTAAAGGAGATTGATAATTCATTGGCAATTGCCTTCTCCATGACTTCCCTAATATAAAGAATATCAGAGATTTGATTCATATCTATGAGGGTAACAAAAGTACCAATATGAGGTTTTACTTCTAGTAGACCTTCATTCGCTAGAGTTTTAAAAGCATCTCGTATAGGTGTTCTAGATACTGAGAATTCCTTAGATGTTTCAATTTCACTTACCATATCACCAGGTAGTAGATCTAAGTGTAGAATTCGCTTTTTTAATGTATTATAAACGGCTTCGTATGCTGCTGTTGTCTGTGACTGATTCATAATTTACTCCCTATATAGATTAGACTTAATTGTTAAAAAATGTGTAAATAGATTTATATTAATTATATCAATTACATGTATACAAGTGCAACTAATAATTTAAAATATTTAAAATGAAATAAAATAAACCTTTAAATATGATTCGTTTAATATGGTAATAAATGTGTAAAAATGCCTAGTTTTTTGTGCATATGTTACAAAAATATATATAATGTTTGTATGCATTGTTAAAAAAACTACAGACGTGTTGACACTTGTATACAAGTGGCGTATTATATAACTATGATAAATATTTGACACACTAATTTATACGACATTTTAAGGAGGACTTGCTGTGGAAAATAAACAAAAGCTAAGACCTTTTGGTTTTAGAGACAAATCTTCTTACATGATCGGTAACATTGGTTGCGACCTTATGTTTTTCCTATCAAGTATGTATTTATTAAAGTTCTATACTGACGTTATGGGTGTATCAGCAGCTATCGTTGGTTCAATGATGATGATTTCTAGATTTGTAGATGCTTTTACAGACGTAACAATGGGTCAAATTGTTGACCGTGCACCTACAAAAGCAAAAGGTAAATTTGCTCCATTCATTCGTATGGTAGCTGGACCAGTTGCTATCGCATCATTCTTAATGTATGCTTCATGGTTTAAAGATATGAGCATGACTTTCAAAGTAATTTGGATGTTCGCTACGTATTTATTATGGGGAAGTGTATTCTATACAGGTATCAACATTCCTTACGGTTCAATGGCATCTGCTATTACAGACTCTCCAAAAGAACGTGCTGAATTATCTAAATGGAGAACACTTGGTACACAAATTGTACTTGTCTTAACATCTGTAGTTCTTCCATCATTTATTTACTATCAAAATGAAGCGGGACAAACTATCTTATCTGATAAAAAGATGATGATTGCAGCGGCTGTTTTCTCTATTGGAGCATTCATTGCATTTATGGTTTGCTACCACATGACAACAGAACGTATTAAATTTGAAACAAAAACTGAGAAATTTGATCTTGTTGGTTTATTAAAAAGCTTAGTAACAAATAAAGCATTACTTGGTATCGTTGTAGTATCTTTAACAGCTTTACTTGGACAAATGTCTTACCAAAGTATGCAAAACTATATCTATCCAAACTACTTTGGTAATCCAGGTGGTATTGCGATGACTAACCTTATTGGAATTGGTATCACACTCTTTGCTGCTACATTCGTAGTAAAATTATCTGATAAATTTGGACGTAAAAATCTTGCAATCTTCTCAGCAGTTATTCAAGCAGCATCATTCATTGCTTTATATTTCGTTCAAACAGATAATATCTGGGTTTGGACAGTTCTTTTTGAAATTGGGTTTATAGGTTCTGGTATCTTCTCATTAATTACATGGGCAATGCTTGCTGATGTTATTGATGATACAGAGGTAGTTCAAGGTGAACGTGCTGATGGTACAGTTTACTCAGTTTACTCTTTCTCAAGAAAATGTGGACAAGGTTTCTCTTCTGGTATTGCAGGGGCAATGCTTTCTATGATCGGTTATACAGCAGCTACAGCTTACAATCCAGAAGTAGTTAAAGGCATCTATGATGTAACATGTTTAGTGCCAGCAGCGTCATATGTATTACTTACACTTGCAGTAATCTTCTTATATCCATTAAGCAAGAAACGTGTTGAAGCTAATACAGCTGAACTTAGAAGACGTCGTGCAGCAAAATAATAAAATAAATAGATTAATTATGATAAATTAATTGCCACAGTAAAAGCAGGTCTTAGATGATCTGCTTTTACTTATATCTAAAGCTTTTAATTTATTTAATTAAGAAATAGGGACATAGATAGCAAAAGTATAAAAATGGTGTCTATAGGAGAGATGATAGGTATAAATCGTCTCTTCTATAGGGCTATTTTTAAAAATAGTTTAAGTAGGTATACATAGTGGAATTATTATAACAATAAGTGATATAGACTTGAGAATCTAAAGTTAAGAAGATATGGGTAATTCTGATAGCTACTTTATAAAATTAGGAATCTAAAACAGTATATGAAGCAAAATAACAAAGTAAAAAACTACAAAGTTTAATTCATGGAGGACTATTAAATGGGACAAATTTATAACTTTAATAAGAAATGGGCTTTTTCAAAAGAAGCAACTAGTGTGCCAACAACAATGCCAGAAAAATGGTATTGGGTAGACTTGCCACATACATGGAATAATATTGACGGTCAAGATGGTGGGAATGATTATTATCGTGGGACTTGTTATTATGCAAATAAGTTAGATAAAAGAGAATTACCAGAAGCAGATAAGTATTATTTAGAATTCCAAGGGGCAAATGCTTCAGCAGATGTTTATGTCAATGGTAAGAAGTTAGCACATCATGATGGGGGTTATTCTACTTGGAGAGTGGATATTACAGAGGTATTAGAAACAGAAAACTTGGTGGTTGTGGCACTAGAGAATACAGTGAATGATATCGTATATCCACAAGTGGCTGATTTCACATTCTATGGTGGGCTTTATCGTGATGTAAATATTATTGCGGTGAATGAATCCCACTTTGATTTAGATTATTATGGTGGTCCTGGTATTATGGTGACACCGGTTGTTGAAGGTAAGGATGCTAAAGTTGAGGTTAAAGTATTTGTAACCAATACTAAGGACAATCAAAGTTTAGTGTATAAAATTAAAGAGCAAGATGGCACAATTATTGGAGAAGAAACAACAGCAGCTAGTGTAAGTGGTATTAGAGCAATCATACCAGATGTTCATTTATGGAATGGAACAAAAGATCCTTATCTGTATACTGTAGAGGTGCAATTAGTAGAAGATGATAAGGTTATTGATAATATAAGTACACGTTTCGGATGTCGTACCTTTGAAATTCATCCTGAAAAAGGTTTCATACTAAATGGAGAAAGTTATCCACTTCGCGGCGTCTCTAGACATCAAGACTATGTGGGAATTGGTAATGCACTCCTTAGAGCAAATCATGAAGAGGATATGGATTTAATCTGTGAAATGGGTGCCAATACGATTCGTTTAGCACACTATCAACATGACCAATATTTCTATGACTTATGTGATGAGAGAGGTATGGTAGTATGGGCTGAAATTCCATATATCTCTAGACATATGACAACTGGACGTGAAAATACTATTTCGCAAATGAAAGAGCTTATTACTCAAAACTACAACCACCCAAGTATTGTAGTATGGGGATTATCTAATGAAATTACAATGGACGGGCCATCTAGTGAAGACTTATTAGAAAACCATAGAATTTTAAATGATTTAGCACATGAAATGGACCCAACAAGAAAAACAGTTATTGCAGCCGTATCTATGTGTGATATTCATGATCCGTATATTCAAATTCCAGATGTGGTATCCTACAACCATTACTTTGGATGGTATGGTGGAGATACTTCTATGAACGGACCTTGGTTTGATAATTTCCACAAGACCTTCCCTAATATTCCAATTGGAGTAAGTGAATATGGTTGTGAAGCCTTAGATTGGCATACTTCAGATCCAAAACAAGGAGATTACACAGAAGAATATCAAGCATATTATCATGAAGAACTTATCAAACAACTATTTACCAGGCCATATATCTGGGCAACTCATGTATGGAATATGTTTGACTTTGCTGCTGATGCACGTAATGAAGGTGGCAAAAATGGAATGAATCATAAAGGACTTGTAACTTTTGATAGAAAGTATAAGAAAGATTCTTTCTATGCATATAAAGCATGGTTATCTGATGAGCCATTTGTACACATCTGTGGTAAACGCTATGTAGATAGAGTAGAAGATGTGACTAAAATAACAATTTACTCAAATCAACCAGAAGTTGAACTCTTTGTTAACGGCAAAAGTCTTGGAAAACAACAAAGCGATGTACATTTCTTCTATTTTGAAGTGCCAAATGCAGGTGAAAGTACACTCGTGGCAGTGGCAGGAGAATGTAAAGATGAAAGCTTTATCCGCAAAGTAGATACTTTTAATGAAAAATACCGCCTAAAAGAAAAAGGAGCAATTTTAAACTGGTTTGATATTACAGAAAAAGAAGGATACTTTTCTTTAAATGATAAGATTCAAGAACTTGTAGCAAAACCAGAAGGACAAATAGTTATCGAACGTTTCTTTGAAGAACTTCAAGAAGGTAAAGACGATAAGAATAGTTTTAAGCTTAATAAGGGTATGATGGAGATGTTAGGTTCATTTACTATGATACGTTTAAGCGGTATGCTTGGAACATTAGGCCTTACACCAACTAAAGAACAATTACTAGATTTAAATGCTAAACTTAATGAAATAGCAAAATAATCCAAGCAATGAAGATATTTACAAGCAGTCATAGGTTATTGTAAGATAATAAAATGACAGTTTAGCATGCTACAATAAATTTAAATATTAATGGGTATATTAATAAAAATATACCCTAATAGTTTTAGAGTAGTGTATAAACAATCGCCAAAGAGAGTTTAATAAAAACTAAAAATGACATCGATGGTAGTTTGAAATTTTAAGGAGCACAAAAAATGAAAGATAGTTTACTAGAATTCCAAAAACAAAAAGAATTTTTAATCTGTGTAGATTCAGATGGTTGTGCAATGGACACTATGGATTGCAAACACATTCATTGCTTTGGTCCATGTATGGTAGATGAATGGAATTTAGGAGAATGGCGTGAAGAGATTTTAAAACGTTGGAATGACATTAACCTTTATACAATTACACGTGGTATCAACCGTTTCAAAGGTTTAGCTATGGCACTAACTGAAATCAATAAACAATACACAAAAATTGAAGGTATTGAAGATTTAGTGGAATGGGCTGAAAACTCACCAGAGTTATCAGAAAGAAATCTTAAAGCAAACCTTGAAAAAGAACACAAAGTTGCTTTAGAAAAAGCATTAAAATGGAGCCAAGCAGTTAACATTGCGATTACTAAACTTCCAGAAGAAGAGAAAGTACCATTTGTTGGTGCATTAGAAGGCTTAAAAGCAGCACATGGGGTAGCAGATGTGGCTATCGTTTCAAGTGCAAACAGAGAAGCTGTTCTTGAAGAGTGGGAAGAGCATAAATTATTAGACCACGTAGATATTGTTTTAACACAAGAAGTAGGTTCAAAAGCGGAATGTATTAGACAATTATTATTGAAAGGCTACAAACCAGAAAATGTATTAATGGTTGGTGATGCTAAAGGTGATAGTGATGCAGCAGCTGCAAATGGTGTACACTACTACCCAATTCTTGTTAAAAGAGAAAAAGAAAGCTGGGATAGATTCCAAGAAGAAGCTGTAAAATGCTTTACAGAAAGTAATTACGTAGAATACGGCAAAAAAATGTACGATGAATTCCTTCGTAATCTTGGTGTTTAATTAGTAGACTGGATAAGATATTAACCAAAAAGGTTCTAACATCTAGAATTGATGTTAGAACCTTTTTAGTAATATGAAATAGAAGTAATCCATACTATGAGTAGGCAAGTAGAAGGATGTTAATTATCTAATTTATGAGCATAAATTTCTTGATATTCACTAGGGGAGAGACCATATTCCTTTTTAAAAGCACGATAGAAACTACTATAGTCTTTAAAGCCACATTGTAAATAAGCATCGCTAATTTTAGTATTTGTTATAATGGCATCACGACACAGAGAAAGACGCTTTTTTAGGATATATTGATATACAGATAAACCTATATTTTCTTTAAACACATGAGAAATATGATATTTACTGACATAGAATTCATGAGCAAGTGTGTCTAAAGAAAGGTCTTCATAGATATGTGCCTCGATATAGGAAATTAAGTTTTGGTAGAGACTTTGCTCTTCTTTCTGCTTCTTAGGATGTTCAATCTCATAAATCGTTCGATTAAGATGAAGGATTAAATCATTTACACACAAAGAAATCTTGGCAAGTTTACCAAAGCGATTAGAATGAATCTCTTCAATAAGTTGAAAAACTTTAGAGAGTAGTGCATTAAATGCAATGACATCATAGTGGTAAATGTATTTAGAGATAGAATGAGCAGGGTGAAGGAGATAACCGTATTCAGGGAATTGTGCTATAAGCTCATCACAGTATTCTTGGGAAATCCAAAATACTATACGTTGATAAGGGATAGACTGATCTAATATACTCATGTGGTGCATAACATGAGGAGGAATCAGAATCATGTCACCTTTTCGTAAGGGGTGCTCTTCTCCCGCAATATTAATAGAAACTGAACCACTAATAAGAAAATAGAACTCATAATAATCATGGGTGTGTTCACTGATATTGCGCATATTAATGTCACTATAGTAGTAGATTTCAAAGTCTTTAGATAACATATATTGACGGTTAAGGAAAGTGGTACGCAAATCTTTTTTCATAGTATGGGAGTCCTTTGTGAATAATTATAGAATTTTTGTGAATAATTACAGAATTTTTATGGATAAAACAACGTATTTGAGAAAAATTTAACATAAAACCGCAACTTTTGCAAGGGTCACAACAACTTGCTCAATGTTTCTTTTTTATAATGTTGGGTATAATAGACTCATAAGATTTAGAATCACTAAAAAAGAGAGGATTTATTCATTATGCAAATGACATTAAGATGGTACGGATCAAAATTTGATACTGTTACTTTAAAACAAATTAGACAAATCCCAGGTGTACACGGCGTTATCACTACTTTATACGATACAGTTCCAGGTGAAGTATGGTCTAGAGAAAGAATTAAAGCACTTAAAGATGAAGTAGCTGCTGCTGGTCTTTCAATTGCAGGTATCGAAAGTGTTAACATCCACGATGAAATCAAAACTGGTGGACCAAACAGAGATATGTACATCGATAATTACATCGAAACATTAAAAAACCTTGGTGAAGAAGATATTCACTTAGTATGCTACAACTTCATGCCAGTATTCGACTGGACACGTACAGAACTTGCTAGAGTACGTCCAGACGGTTCTACAGTTCTTGCTTACACACAAGAAGCAGTAGACGCTTTAGATCCAACAAAAATGTTCGAATCAATCGCTGGTGATATGAACGGTACAGTAATGCCAGGTTGGGAACCAGAACGTATGGCTAAAGTTAAAGAATTATTCGAGTTATACAAAGATATTGATGATGAAAAATTATTCGAGAACTTAAAATACTTCTTAGAAAGAATCATGCCAGTATGTGATAAATACGATATCAACATGGCTATCCACCCAGATGATCCAGCTTGGAGTGTATTTGGTTTACCACGTATTATCGTTAACAAAGAAAACATTCTTCGTATGACAAAAATGGTTGATAACCCACACAACGGTGTAACATTCTGTGCAGGTTCTTATGGAACAAACTTAAACAATGACCTTCCAGATATGATTCGTTCATTAAAAGGAAGAATCCACTTTGCACACGTTCGTAACTTAAAATTCAACACACCAACAGACTTCGAAGAAGCTGCTCACTTATCAGCTGATGGTACATTCGATATGTATGAAATCGTTAAAGCACTTTATGAAATTGGATTTACAGGTCCTATCCGTCCAGACCACGGTCGTATGATCTGGGATGAAGTTGCTATGCCAGGATACGGTTTATACGATAGAGCGCTTGGAGCTTGCTACATCGAAGGTCTTTGGGAAGCAGTTCAAAAAGCTGACGAACGTTCTGCAAAATAATTAGTACGTGAATTGAAATCATTGAAGTTAATAAATCATTAAGTTTAATGATTACGATAGTAAATAAACAAAAGGATATGTCGCAAGATACATTTACTAATAGTTAGGTGTATTTTGCGACAACCTTTTATTAATGACTAAAATCTAAAATAACCACGAGGGATAGAAAATGATTTTAAATAAAACTGGATTACAAAATGCAGCGGAGTGGGAAGCTAAAGGCTATGCACTTCCAAAATTTGATCACGAAGCAGTAACAAAAGCTACTAAAGAAAACCCATTCTGGATTCACTTTGGTGCAGGTAACATCTTTAAAGCTTTCCAAGCTAACGTAGCTCAAAACTTATTAAACGAAGGATTACTTGATAGAGGGATCATCGTTGCAGAAGGTTTCGACTACGAAATCGTAGAAAAAATGAATCGTCCACATGATGAATACCATGTTCTTGTAACATTAAAAGCTGATGGCTCAGTAGAAAAAACAGTTGTAGGCTCTGTAGTAGAATCTTGCATTCTTGACTCAGAAAACGATGCTGAATTTAACCGTTTAAAAGAAATCTTCACAAAAGAGTCTTTACAAATGGCTACATTTACAATTACTGAAAAAGGTTACAGCCTTGTAAATGGAAAAGGTGAACTTCTTCCAGCTGTTGAAGCAGACTTCAAAAATGGTCCAGCTAAGCCAGCTAGTTACATTGGTAAAGTAGCTTCTTTACTTTACACACGTTACACAAATGGAGCGACTCCAATCTCTATGGTAAGTACAGACAACTGTTCTCACAATGGAGATAAACTTCACGCTGCTGTAGTTGCTTTCGCTGAAAAATGGGCTGAAAACGGTTTAGTAGAAGCTGGATTCGTAGACTACATCAACGACAAAAACAAAGTAGCATTCCCATGGTCAATGATTGATAAAATCACACCAAGACCAGATGCATCTGTAGAAAAAATGTTAATCGAAGATGGTCTTGAAGGAATGGAACCAGTTATCACATCTAAAAATACTTATGTAGCTTCTTTCGTTAACGCTGAAGAATGTGAATACTTAGTAATCGAAGATGCATTCCCTAACGGACGTCCTGCTCTTGAAAAAGGTGGTTTCATGTTTACTGATAGAGAAACAGTAGACAAAGTAGAAAGAATGAAAGTTTGTACATGTTTAAATCCACTTCATACAGCACTTGCAGTATATGGATGCTTACTTGGACACACAAAAATCTCTGAAGAAATGAACGATACTGAGCTTCGTAAATTAGTAGAAAGAATCGGTTACGTTGAAGGTCTTCCAGTAGTAGTTAATCCAGGAGTTCTTGATCCAAAAGAATTCATTGATACAGTATTAAATGTACGTATTCCAAACCCATTCATGCCAGATACACCACAACGTATTGCAACAGATACATCTCAAAAACTTGCTATCCGTTTTGGTGAAACAATTAAAAACTACATCAAAGAAGGTAAAGATCTTGCAGATCTTAAACTTATCCCATTAGTATTCGCTGGTTGGTTAAGATACCTTATGGCAGTAGATGATAATGGTAATGCATTTGAACTTAGTCCAGACCCATTATTAGAAACAGTTTGCCCACATGTTGCAAACTTCAAACTTGGCGTTGAAGCTGATGTTGAGGCTGCTTTAAAACCAGTTCTTGAGGATGCAAAAATCTTTGGTGTAAACCTTTACGAAGTAGGTATGGCTGAAAAAGTTTGTGGTTACTTCAAAGAATTAATCCAAGGGCCAGGTGCAGTTCGTGCTACACTTAAAAAATACGTGTAGTTAACCATTTTAATAGATTTGCATAATAAATAAAGGTTTACTTGATAAAAGCCCTTGCTTCACTAAAATGACAATTCTAGATAGCTTATTTTAGTGAAGATAGTGCTTTAAAAGAAAAACTTATGATAAAAGAAATGTGGGAAAATCCACATTTTTACTTAAGCTAGAAATTGACTATAATCATACGCAGAAGGTGAAAATCATGAATGCAGTTTTAGAACAAATTCAAAAAATTGGTATCGTACCAGTAGTAGTACTTGATGACACAAAAGATGCTGAGCCACTTGCAAAAGCTCTTTGTGAAGGTGGACTTCCATGTGCAGAAGTAACATTCCGTACAGAAGCTGCTGAAGAATGTATTCGTATTATGGCTGAGAAATTCCCAGAAATGTTAGTAGGAGCTGGTACAGTTCTTACAACAGAGCAAGTTGACCGTGCAGTTGCTGCAGGTGCTAAATTCATCGTTAGTCCAGGAACAAACCCAGAAGTAGTTAAATACTGTGTAGAAAAAGGAATTCCTGTAACTCCAGGTACAGCTAATCCAAGTGACGTAGAAGTTGCTATCGGATGTGGATTAAACGTAGTTAAATTCTTCCCAGCAGAACCATTAGGTGGATTAAAATTAATCAAAGCTATGGCTGCACCATACGTGAATGTTAAATTCATGCCAACAGGTGGAATTAATGAAAATAACGTAAGAGAATACCTTGCTTACGACCGTATCTTAGCATGTGGTGGTAGCTGGATGGTTAAAGACAGCTTAGTTAAAGCTGGAGACTTTGATAAAATTAGAGAACTTACAAAAGAAGCAGCTGATATCGTAAAAGAAATCAGAGGTTAATTGATAGAACGGAAATATTTAATAAGCTAAGAGAAAGGTATTTTAGCAGGAAGACTGTAAGAATACGTTTCTCTAGCTTGTTGAATATAAAATATCTAAAACAGAATAACAAATCTATAAGATACAAATAAACTCCACATAGATGAAGCCCTATTTTATAAGTAAATAAATAGCAATGTAGAACTACATATACTTATATTGTTAAAAGGTCTTATTAAAATAGTTAGAGGGTGGAGGTATTTCATTTAAAATAAAATGTTAAAAAATTAACTTTCAAATATTTGACACTTATTTGGATATAAGAAAGTGTATATGAGGACATGTTTATATGAGATGCATATAAAGCATGTCTATATGAGAAGATATATTTTAGTATGTCACATATAATAATTAACCACTAGGAGGAAATATAAATGAAACAATTCATGGATAAAGATTTCTTACTTACAACAGAAACTGCGAAAAAACTTTATCACGATTATGCAGAAGTAATGCCAGTTATTGATTACCACTGCCATATCAATCCTCAAGAAATCTATGAGGATAGAAAATTTGAAAACATTACTCAAATTTGGCTTGGTGGTGACCACTATAAATGGCGTCAAATGCGTTCTAATGGTGTAGAAGAAAAATACATCACTGGAGATGCAACTGATAGAGAAAAGTTCCAAAAATGGGCTGAAACATTAGAAATGGCTATTGGTAACCCATTATATCACTGGAGCCATTTAGAATTACAAAGATACTTCGGTTACGAAGGATACTTAAATGGAGAAACTGCAGAAGAAGTTTGGAATATTTGTAATGCTAAATTACAACAAGATGATATGACAGCACGTCAAATCGTTCTTAAATCAAATGTTAAATTAATCTGTACAACAGATGATCCTGTTGATTCTCTTGAATGGCACATCAAAATCAAAGAAGATGGATTTGCATGTCAAGTACTTCCAACATGGAGACCAGACAGAGCAATGAATCTTGAAAAAGAAAATTACCTTGATTACCTTGCTAAATTAAGCGAAGTAAGTGGTGTTAAAATTACAAGCTTTGCTAGCATGATGGATGCACTTCGTAAACGTCTTGAGTTCTTCCATGAAGTAGGATGCTGTATTTCTGACCATGGTTTAGAATACGTTATGTATGCACCAGCTACCGAGGAAGAAGTAGAAGCAATCTTTGCTAAAAGAATGAATGGCGAAGCTGTTACTCGTGAAGAAGAATTAAAATTTAAAACAGCTGTTATGGTAGCTTTAGGTAGAGAATACGCTAAGAAAAATTGGGCAATGCAACTTCACTATGGAGTGCAACGTGACCTTAATAAAAAAGTATTCCGTGCTCTTGGGGCAGATGCTGGTATTGATGCTATCAACAACTATACATCTGCTATCGAAATGGGACAATACCTTAATGCACTTGCAGAAACAGATGAACTTCCAAAAACAATTCTTTATTCATTAAATCCAGTAGATAATGCATCTATCGGAACTATCCTTGGATGTTTCCAAGATAGCTCAGTAGTTGGTAAAATCCAACAAGGTAGCGCATGGTGGTTCAATGATAATAAACAAGGTATGATTGATCAAATGGTATCACTTGCTAACCTTGGACTTCTTGGTAACTTCATCGGTATGCTTACAGATTCAAGAAGCTTCTTATCATACACAAGACATGAATATTTCAGACGTATTATGTGTGAACTTATTGGTGGCTGGGTAGAAAATGGAGAATATCCAAACGATGATAAAGCATTAGAGAAAATCGTTAAAGGTATTTCTTATAACAACACTGTAAGATACTTTGGATTTGATATTAAATAATAATAAGATACTTTGTAGTTATCTATCTTAGAGTAGTGTACTGGAGTTATAAAGAATATAAATATAGATCATTTAGTTGAATGAAACTGATATGGTTATGTAATTATATAGGATAGAACGAAAGGTACTACACTAAGTAGTTAACATATATATGCTTGTAGAACTCATTATTAGCTTTATTATTTTGTATAGAATCATTCTAAAAGTATAATATTAGTATTAAAATAGGCTTTATGGCTTTTGAGTTTTTAGTAATTTATAGTTTTCAGTAGTTTTATAGTTTTAAATAATAAGTAATACAATAGTTCTATCACAAACAATACATCATAGAGGAGACATAAAAGATGGTAGATTTAAAAGCAAAACCATATAACCTTGATGACGCAGGCGTTAAATGGGTAAAAGACACAATTGCAAACATGACAATTGAAGAAAAAATTGGTCAATTATTCGTAAACATGGGTGCTTCAACAGAGCCAGAATATTTAAAAAGTGTAGTTGACACATACCACATTGGTGCGGTTCGTTACAACCCAGCTCCAGCTGCAGTTGTATATGAGCAAAACAAAGTTTTACAAGAAAACTCTAAAATTCCTTTATTAATTGCTGCTAACACAGAAGCAGGTGGTAATGGTGCTTGTGCAGACGGAACATATGTTGGTCACCCAATCAAAATCGCTGCTACACAAGATAAAAAATACGCTTACGAAATGGGCCGTATCTCTGGTATCGAAGCTGCTGCTATCGGATGTAACTGGAGTTTTGCTCCTGTAGTTGACTTAGACTACAACTGGAGAAACCCAATTATCTCTACACGTACTTATGGTACAGACGTAGATACAGTATTAGAATACTCTTTAGAATACATGAGAGGGATTATGGAAAGCGGTATTAAACCAGCTGCTAAACACTTCCCTGGAGATGGTGTTGACGAAAGAGATCAACATTTATCATTCGCTCCAAACACATTATCAGTAGAAGAGTGGGACAAAACATTCGGTAAAATCTACGGTGGATTAATTGAAGCTGGTCTTCCATCAATCATGGCTGGACACATTGCATTACCAGAATACGTAAGCAAATTCAATCCTAACGCAACAGTTAGAGAAAGAAATATGCCAGCTACATTAAGCAAATATATCATCACAGACTTATTAAAAGGTCAAATGAACTTTAACGGTGTTGTTGTAACAGATGCTTCACACATGGTAGCTATGACAGCTGCTATGAAACGTAGCGAAATGTTACCAACAGCTATCGCTGCTGGTTGTGACTTATTCTTATTCTTCAACGATCCAGATGAAGATTTCGCTTGGATGATGGAAGGTTACAAAAACGGAATCATCACAGAAGAAAGATTAGAAGATGCTTTAACAAGAATCTTAGGATTAAAAGCTTCTATCGGTCTTCACACAAAAGCTAAAACAGAAATCATGCCACCAAAAGAAGAAGCATTAGCTAAAGTTGCTAAAGAAGAATACAAAACAATCACAGATGAAATCTCTGATAAAGGTATCACATTAGTTAAAAATAACCAAGATATCTTCCCACTTTCTCCAGAAAAAACTAAGAGAGTATTATTAGTAAATGCTAAAGGTCACGATGGTGGATTTGGTAAGTTTATCGCTATGATGACAGGTGGCGGTAAGAAAACAGCTACTGAAATGATTAAAGAAATGTTAGAAGCAGAAGGCTTCGAAGTAACAATTTGGGAATCAACAATTGATAGAATCATGAACTTACCAGAAGAAGAAAGAAAAGCTGCTATGGCTAACGTTTATGCTGGTAAAAAACCAATTGCTGATTTAGTAAGCAAATATGACTTAATCATCAACATTGCCAACGTTAATGCAAGTACAGACCAACGTCTTCAATTTGATGCTACAAAAGGTACACCAGATATGCCATTCTACGTATTTGAGATTCCAACAATCTTCATCTCAGTACAATGCCCATATCACTTAGCAGATGCACCACAAATCCAAACTTATATCAACACATATGATGATAAAGAAGCTACTTTAAGAGTCTTAGTTGATAAATTAATGGGACGTTCAGAATTCAAGGGTGTAAGTGCTGTAGATGCATTCTGTGGTCTTGAAGATACAAGATACTAATAATAGTTTATAAGGTAATATTGTAATACTAAATTTAATAATTAATAGCTAAAGATATCACAAGTCTAGATTATTGATCCAAGGTCAAGAGTTAGGGTATCCAAAGCTATACCAGAAATTTATAGTAGATAGGAGAAGCGAAAGCTTCTCTTACCTACTTTTTATATTGTAATAGAATATAATGTAAAAACTTGACGTATGTAGTGAAGTAACGTAAAATAGCAAAAGTATAGTAATATGAGATAGCTAATGACAAATGAGTTTTGAAAAGATGATCATTATGAATCAGTTAATTCATAATGAGTTAATGAGTATTTATCGTAAATTATAGATGAGACATACCAGAATCATGTGAACAAAACAATTAATGTGTCAGAGGGTAGACAAGGTCTACACTCTTTTATTTTACTCTCATTCCTAATAGCAAAATAAATAGGTTAATACATACTTAGAAAAATAATATAAAAAACAATATAAAAAATAATATAAATGAAGTAAGACTTACTAAAAGGATGATTTTATGATTATATTTTTGAACTTTTATCCTAGTGAATAGAAGATTAGAAGTAAAATCATAAGAATAATAAATATAAAAGCTAATTAAAATATAAAATTAATATAAAATAACAGAATCTGAAAGTAGAAGTTTCATTTATAGTAAAAAGGCATAATCTTTAATTTTAATATAAAAGGCAAGATTTTATTTATTAGTTTTGGAAGGAAAATGCAAATGAGAAAAACAAATGACAAAAAGAAGCAACAGTTAAAAAATGTAGGAACTGCTACTGCATTGACAATTACATTAGTTACCTCTAATGTATCTACTTTAGCACATACCACTGAATTACCAATGGAAGTCAATACAATTATTAGTAGTGTTGAAAAAGAAGATATTAAACAAGAATTAATTGTTCAAGAAGAAGTAGCTACACCAGAACAAGAAGTAGTTGCAGCAGAGGAAGAAGTAGCAACATCAGAACAAGAAGTAGTTACAGCAGAGGAAGAAGTAGCAACATCAGAACAAGGAGTAGTTGCAGTAGAGGAAGAAGTAGTTTCACCAGAACAAGAAGTAGCTGCAGCTGACGAGCAAGTAACTTCACAAGAGCAACAAATAGGTCAAGAATCAACAGCAGATAACTTTGATTTATCTGACTGGGAAAGTGTTGAATATGAATATAGTGGTTACATTATTTTAAATAAATACAATGGAACAGAGACAGATATTGTTATCCCAGGAGAAATTAATGGTAAACAAGTTAAAATGGGAACTATGGCTTGTTTTTCAGGCATACAATCTACAATGACTAGTTTAACTTTTAAAGAAGAGAACGGTAAAAAGGTAGAAGCACCTAATACTGTATCAGCTGCCACATTTGAAAATTATGGGGCACTTGAAAGTGTAGATTTTAGCGGATTAAATACATCTTCATCAGTCATGAATATGGGAAATATGTTTAGTGGATGTACTTCCTTAGTGAGTGTAGATTTCGGTGGCATAGATACTTCATCAGTAACTAATATGGGAAATATGTTTAATGGATGTACTTCTTTAGTGAGTATAGATTTCAGTGGCATAGATACTTCATCAGTAACTAGTATGATTAGTATGTTTAGAGGATGTAGTTCGTTAACAAGTTTAGATTTAAGAGTTTTAGATACAACAAAAGTAACGAATATGGCTTACATGTTTAAAGATTGTAAGGCATTAACAAGTATAGATTTTACTGACTTTAATACAGAGTTAGTAAACAATATGTCATATATGTTTGATGGATGTAGTGGATTATCAAGCATAGATTTAACTCATTTTGATACGAAAAAAGTAAATAATATGAGATATATGTTTAATAATTGTAGCTCATTAACAAGCTTAGATTTAAGTCAGTTTAATACAGATCAAGTAACTAATATAGATAATATGTTTAGGGGATGTAGTTCATTAACAAGCTTAGATTTAACTACTTTTAATACGGAAAATGTAACAAGTATGATTAATACATTTATTGGATGTAGCTCATTAACAAGTTTAGATTTAAGCAGTTTTAATACATCAAAAGTTACCAATATGAGTAATATGTTTAAAGACTGTAGTGCATTAACAAGCTTAGATTTAAGCAACTTTGATACTTCTAAGGTAACAAGTATGAGTTATATGTTTTCAAATAGTGGAGTGTCAGATTTAGATTTAAGTAACTTTGATACTTCTCAAGTGCAAAACATGCAAGGTATGTTCTATAATACTGGAGATTTAAATAATATAAAATTTGGTGATGGGTTCGATACATCATCAGTAACAAATATGTCTTATATGTTTAGTGGTAGTGCATTAACAAGTTTAGATTTAAGTAAATTTAACACATCATCAGTAACAAACATGAAATATATGTTTGCAGGATTAGATAATATTACGATTTTAGATCTATCTAGTTTGAATTTAGATCAGGTTACAGAAGATAATATGCAAGGTATGTTTAGAAAGAATATCATAGCTCAAAGTAATGGAAATATTATTGATAATGGTTCCACAACTGCTACAAAAGAGTTATTAGTTGTTTCTAGAGATGACAAGTTAAAAGCTTACGATTACGTGGCAGATTTTTGTTTACCAGTAGAGCTTACATTAGATGCAAATGGTGGTGAATTTGCAAATGGTGATACAATTCATGTTGCTCTTAGAACAAATGTAGTAGAAAGCATTGATGAAGCGGCTATAGATCAATTAATATCTGACACTTTATTAACATCACTAGAACCTACAAGAACAGGACACAAATTTGTTTCATGGGAAATTGCCCCAACAACAGTAAATAATCAAACTTCTGTAATAGATAGGTTAAATACAGTTTACTATGCTAACTGGGAGGTAGAGAATACTACAAATCCAGATGATGATGCTACAACACCAGATCAAGATACTACAAATCCAGGTGGAGGTACTACAACCCCAGATCAAGACACTACAAATCCAGGTGGAGGTACTACAACACCAGATCAAGACACTACAGTACCAGATGATGATGCTACAACACCAGATCAAGACGTTACAAATCCAGATGATGATACTACAACACCAGATCAAGACGTTACAAATCCAGATGATGATGCTACAACACCAGATCAAGACACTACAGTACCAGATAATGATGCTACAACACCAGATCAAGACACTACAAATCCAGGTGGAAGTGTAGTAGAACCAGAGGTAGATGGAAATCAAGGATCAAATAACCAAGGATCAAGTAATCAATCAGGTTCAAATGTAAATCCACAAACAGGAGATGCTGGGGTAGCAGGATATATCGGCTTAGGATTAACATCATTATTAGGCTTATTTATTAATAATAGAAAGAAAAATAGATAAAAGGTAAATTGTTGTAGAAGATCAAAAAGAAAATACAACAAAAGATGAAACTTAGAATTGAGGAAAAAGCGTATAATGAAAATGCGTATAATGAAAAAGGCAATTATATGTATATTATTAACTGTATTGGTTTCTGATCAAGCGATTTATCCTAATATTATAAGTAATCAGTTGCTGGAGTTAAATAATCATATGGAAATAGTAGAATCTTTAGAAGAGATAAGTGAGTTAGACTCTAAAGATGAATTACTAGGACAAGATGGAAATGGAGATGTAGCTCAAACCAATGAGGATAACTCAGAGTCTAAGAATGAAGAGGTAGAAACGGCAGAAGATGGCGATATAGAGATAGAGCCATCTGAGCCGGATAAAACAGAAGTTAATCAAATAGATCATACTGTAGATAAAGATATAGTAGATAAAAATGCAATTGAAGATATAGTAGAAGAGACTAGTATCATGCAGTCGGAGCCTAATAATATATCACAACAAGATGTATCAGACTTCGAGACATTAAAAAATGCAGTTACAAAATCCAATACCCAAATTAATATTACAAATCATATTGTTTTTCAAGGGGCTATAAATGTTACAGGTAATAATGTAACAATTAATGGTGGAGGATTTACGTTAGATTTAAATCAAGATTCTGCAACAGGTACATCTAATAAGTTTACAGTAAAGTCAAAAAATGTAGTAGTTAAAAATTTAAAGATTAAAAACTACTTAGACAATGGTATTTCAGTATACAGGGCTTCAGATATAGAACTTAGAGATATTGAATTAATTGGAAGAGATAAGCTGACAACAGTTAAAGATGAACAAAGTAAAGTTGCTATAGATATCTATGAATCTACTGTAAAGCTTGATCATATTACTAGTAGCAATCACTTGTATAGAAGTATTCAAGTAAGAGGTGGTTCTACTGTAGAAATTTTATCTAAGAATGCCCATCATGATGATACAATTCATATGCAAACAATAAAAGCTGCAGATGAGCCTCCAAATACAATTATGGATCCACAAAATCTATATGTAAAAGGGACAGATAAAGTTAATAATGACAAAACAACTGTAGATTATTTCTTAAGAGTAGATGTTGAAATAAAGACAGCACAGGATTTAATAGATAGCATTAAGACAAGTGGAAATGTACTGCATATAAAAGATAATATTAAACTAGAAACCAGTCATCTACCACAAGAAGCGACTAAAGTAGAATTAGAGATAGTTTCAAATATATTAATAGAAGGTTATGGAAATACCATTGATTTAAATCATATAGGAAATTTCGCACTAAAAGGTAACGATATACAAGTAAATAATTTAACTGTAAAAAATGCTGAAGATATAGGTATTAATATTTATAACAGTAGAGATATAGTACTTAATCATGTCGGTGTACAAGGCTCAAAAAGATATGGCATCTTTGTTAACGGAAGTACTGTAGTATTAGAAGATTGTGCTACAAGTGACAATAACGGTGGAATCATGATTACTAGATCAAGAACCTTAAGGAATAAAAATCACATAGATTCTGTAGTAAAAGTAGTGGGTTCTATAAAGCAACGAGAAACCAATGTGCATGTGGGTGTGATGAACTTAGAAATGATTGATGGTTATTTTCAAGATAATCAATTTATTGTTCCAACAAATATTTATGATAGGTATGTAAATGATATAGACAGCAAAGCTTTAAGTGAGTACTATCTTGATTTATTTGAGATAACAGGTGAAGATCGAAATAAAAAATATGATGAACAAACAATAGATTATATGATGTCCAAGACCGTTATCGATGTTACAACTCATACTGAAGTTTTAGATGACAATGGAAACCCTGTTAGGTTAATAGGTGATGGCATTGTAGATGAAACTGAAAATCTTAAAAAGTTAATAGAGTATGCTGCAACCTATGGTAAAGAATTATATTTACCAGAAGGTATCTATAAAATCACAGAAGATATTGATTTATCAACAATAGAACTTCCAGCACTTTCAAACTTTAAATTGACAGGGGCAACAAATGGTCTTTCTATTATTGACGGAAGTTCAATCAGAGATAAAATGCTAAGATTAATGGACTCAGAATACTTTGATGTTATGAATTATATAGATATCAATAATATAGTATTCAATAATGTGGGACTAGAATTTAATGGACCACAAAAGAAGGGTATCACTATAAATAATAACGTATTTATAAATGGTAGATATACCAGTGAAAGAAATGCTTCAGGTAACTTAACGCGTGTGACAATGGCACCTTATATAACAGTTAAGAATAGTAAGTATGTCATAGAGCAAAATATATTCCTGAGAGGAAACGATTATCCAGGAAGAGGAATCGCAACTTATAGAAGCAAGAATACGATGATAAAAGATAACTTCTTTGGAAATTTAGAAGGATTAGATGATGCATCTACCATGTTGCCAGCTACAGTTATCAATAAACTGAGGTTAGTACAAGCTGAAGGTCAGTTCGCATTATCAGATACCCTTCAGATAAGCGGTTCTCAAGGTAATTTCTTTACAGCCATCAATAATGAAAGATATGATGTGAATACAACCATATTAAATAATTATTTCAATATGGATGAAGGTAGAGAGATAACAAGTGATTTTGGGCCCAATGTATTAATATCAGGTATTAATATTGCAGAGCATGGTCAGAGAAGAGACCACATCATATACTCTAAAGGATATACTAACTTAAATATCGCCGGAAACTATTTTAAAGGAATGGAAAATGGTGCTGCTGGTGGTGTTAAGATAAGAAATGGTGTAAATGCGTATATAGGTGGAAACCATTTTAAAGATGTGCCCTTACTTATGTATATATATCCAGATTTAACAAAAGAAGAATGTGTTCTGTATGATACAACAATATACAATAACTTATTTCACCAAACAACAAACTTTGGTGAAACAGGAACGGGCATATTATATTACCAAAGCTTCAAAGAAGGAGAAGATTTAAACTTCAAAGAAGATACTTGGGTAGATGCCTATGGAGATGTTCAAAATTTTGTAATCTATAATAATACATTTATGAGTGATGATAGAGATCAAATCACTATAAGCAATAGGGCAGAATTTGCTTATGAAAATAATCAGTTCTTAGCCTACGGAAATAAGTATGCTGAGGATAAGAATGTTTCAGTAAAATATAACGATGGAAACTTTAGTTTATCGGAGGCAAAAGAGTCAGAGGTTTTAGCAAAAGTTAATAGTGGCTTTGAACAACTTGGTCATATAAGTATTCCATTAACACCAGCTAAGGTAGATCATCACTATTTAGATATACAAATAGCAGAAGCCAATGCCTTCTATAATGAAATATTGGCAAATGGACAAATTGGTATCTTAGAGGGTGAATATTCAGAAGTAGCTGCGGAGGAGTTAAAGCATTTAGTTTCAGAAACAGAAACTTTAATTAATTCAAATGCCATCACTCAATGGGAGACTAATAGACGGTTAACACTTATACAAGAAACTGTAGAGAAGCTAAAAGCGAGTATAAATAACAAAGGGCTAGCTCCTGTAATCAATGGAGCAAGTGATACTCAAATTAATATTGGAGATGCTTTTGATCCGCTTAAAGGGGTTACCTTTAAGGATGATAGAGATACAATAGAGTATTTAAAGGTTACTGTTGATACTGGGAATTTTAATAATATGGTTCCAGGTACCTATAAGATTAGATATACAGTAGTTGATAGAGATGGAAATATAACTGAACTCATAAGAACAGTAGTTGTAAAGGCTGATAATCATAATTCATCAGGTGGTAATTCATCAGGTGGTAATTCATCAGGTGGAAGTTCATCAGGTGGTAATTCATCAGGTGGAAGTTCATCAGGTGGAAGTTCATCAGGTGGAAGTTCATCAGGTGGAAGCTCATCAGGTGGTAATTCATCAGGTGGTAATTCATCAGGTGACAATTCACCAAGTGACAATTTATCAGATGATAATTCCTTAAATAATAATTTAGGAAACGGTGGAGAGGATTTTGAGGATAGTTCAAATCCAGACACAGGTGATACAGCTCATCTATGGACTTGGTTATTAACTGGGTTATTATCCATAATAGGGCTTGTGGTTATAAATAAAAGAAGAAATAATTACTAATAGAATAAAGAATGACTAATTGGATAAGGGAATTGCAGTCTTAGGATTGCAATTCTTTTATGCTATCAACTTATAATTTTTGAAGGATAATCAAATGAAACGATTAAAAGGGATACTAAACACGCTATTAGTGGGTCTTATATGTATATGTACCTATAAGATATTAGATACAAATGCAGCATACAAAAAAGCTGATAAGGTTTATGAAGATATTAGAGCTGAAAAAGACAATAGAGAGCAGGAAAGTTTTAAGCCGGATTATGAGGATTATAGAGGTTGGATAAAGATCAACCATACCAATATAAACTATCCTGTCCTTCAAGGAGACGATAATTTATATTACTTAGATAAGGATATAAAGGGTGAATACTTAGTAGCAGGCTCTATATTTATGAATGCTACTAATAATGGATTTGATGACCAAAATACGATTTTATTTGGACATAATATGAAGAATGGGACTATGTTTGCTGATTTAAGTAAGTATAAGCAAAAAGATTTCTTTTATAGTAATCATCCTATAGATATAGAAACAGATAATGATCAACATTTAACATATGAAGTTTTTTCTGTTTATATTACAGAGCCTAATGAGGATTATATTGTACCTAATTTTGAGAATGAGGGTGAGTATAAGGCATTTTTAGAGGAGATAAAGAATCAATCCATTTATCAGTCAGATATAGAAATAAATGAGGAAGATAAAATAATTACTTTATCAACATGTGCCTCGGGATTTAAGGATGCACGATTAGTTGTACACGGTAAACTTATGAATGAGAAATAAAATTAAAGAAAATCCTAATATTTAATCGGAATACCGAAATACTAAGACTAGGATAATTAAGGTTACTAGGAGGTTATTATGAGTAGAGAACTAGAAAAAAAATTAGGATTTTATGCGGCATTTTCTACAGTAGTAGGATTAGTTATTGGATCTGGCGTTTTCTTTAAGCCTGAAGCTATTTATAAAGCAACGAATGGGGCACCTGGATTAGGAATTATAGCATGGATTATAGGAGGGCTCATCACTATAGCAGGTGGCCTTACAGCAACAGAAGTATCGGCAGCTATTCCCAAGACTGGCGGTATGATGATTTATATTGAAGAAATTTATGGGAAGCGCTATGGTTTTTTAACAGGATGGATGCAAACGGTATTGTTTATGCCAGGAACCATTGCAGCATCAGCAGTTATTTTTGCCCAACAAGCAGCACTGCTTCTAGGGTTTGCAGATACTAATATGACAATAGTACTACCTATTGCGGTTGGCTTAATCTTATTATTGGCTTGTTTTAATGTATTAGGATCTTCTTATGGAGGCTATATTCAAACGATAGCTACAGTAGGTAAACTTATCCCTCTTGTACTCATTATTGTATTTGGCTTTCTTAAAGGCAGTCCTGCACCTGTTTTTACTCCTGTATTAGGGCCAGAGGCTAAGATTACAGCTACTTTAGGGCAAGTTTTAATTGCCACTTTATTTGCTTATGATGGTTGGATTAATGTTGGAGCAATAGCAGGTGAAATGACTAATCCTGGTAAGGATTTACCTAAAGCCATTGTAGGAGGATTATCTGTTGTTATGGCTGTTTACTTAGCCATTAATATTGCTTACTTATGGATATATCCAGCGAGTGAGCTTGCGAAAGTAACCTCACCAGCGGCACTAGTAGCTACTAAACTATTCGGAAATATTGGTGGAAAACTCATTTCAGTAGGTATACTTATTTCTGTATTTGGGACAGCCAATGGGTATGTTTTAACAGGATCAAGAATTCCTTTTGCCTTAACTAAAGAGGGTTTGTTACCTGGAAGTAAATATCTCTCAAGAGTTAATAAAGGAAGCTCTCCTTATAATGCAATTTGGCTTATAGCTATTTTAGCATGTTTATACGCATTAACAGGAAAATTTAATTTACTCACAGACTTAACTATATTTATGATATGGGTATTCTATGTATTAACTTTCATAGGTGTTATTTTATTAAGAAAAAAAGCACCTGATTTAAAGAGACCTTACAAAGTACCACTATATCCTGTAATTCCTATATTAGCAATTATAGGAGGGCTATTTGTAATTATTAATCAAATGATTACAGAGCCAATTATCTCAATAGGTGGGATTGTCATTACGGCGATAGGATTACCTATTTATGCTTATATGAGTAAAAAGGTAAACAATTAAAATAAAAGTTGTCAGTATATATTCCTACTGGCAACTTTTAAGCATATAGATCACTTAAATGTAAAAGAATGCAAACATATGTTTATTACAGTTGATTTGAATATATTGTTCCTCCTCAATTGTTTTAAGCCGAGATATAAAGAAGCTTTATTACTATGCTTTTTAGATGTTATTTTCATTTAACAGCGTAGTAGTTAAATATTATTTATCATTATTGGAAGCTATAAGTCTATTTTTAATATATAATCCACTTTCGCTTAAGTCTTCATCGGTCCAATTACCCTGAGGAGATGTGAATGGTCTAAGGAGAGCGGCAGTTTCATCTTTACTGGAAAGGTTCCAATTAACCCAACTTATATTATTTTCATTAAGAAGGTCAAGCCATAAATCAGATTGTTCTTTATTATAGTTAGTATTACCAGAAGCATCACATGTACCAAATTCAGATACGAAAACTGGTAATTTGTTAGTGCTTATACAATCTATTAAACGATTACGTAAGTCATTACGATGGGTATCTGCGTAGAAGTGAAGTGTATACATAATATTATTACCTTCTAATGGATTTTTAGCTGTTAAGTGGATATCTTGACTCCAAGTAGATGAGCCAGCTAATATGATGCCCTGAGTATCAATTGCTCTAATAGTTTTAATAAGTTCTTCACAGTAAGGTTTGATGTCGTTATCCCAAGTCACATTTTCACCATTTGGTTCATTACAGAGTTCATAAATAATATTAGGATAGTTTTGATATTCTGTAGCAATTTCACTGAAAAATCTAATAGCATCATCTTTGTGAGCATTTGGATTACCATCACTTAAGCAATGCCAATCTACGATAACATAGAGGCCTGACTCAGTAGCAAGATCAATACCTTCTCTTACTAAGTCCTCTAAAAAATCTTTACTACCTGGATACTTTGAATTATCATCAGTGTACATTGCTAGGCGAATTATGTTTGCTTTCCAATCATCACGCAGGGTGATAAAAGCATTTTCATTTATAAAATCAGAGAACCACTGAATGCCATGGGTACTAATACCGCGTAGCTGAAAAGGCTGGTTGTTTTGGTCTACTATGTAAGTTTCTTTGACACTAAGTCTACCATGTATGCCTACAGGTGTATTAGGGTCAAAAGTAGGAGCAGGCTTAACTGGATTAAGTTCATTTTCAGTATTAGATGATGAGGTAGTGGTTCTTGAAGAAGGTTCGATAGTTGGTTCAATTGTAGCTGATACAGTTAGAATGGAATCAGCAGATGACGATGTGGTAGAGGGTGAGGACGAACATCCTGTTATAAAAAGATAGAATATAGTGAGTAAAAATAGGTATTTCTTAAAGTGCTTTAACATAATAATCACATCCTATAGTAAATTATTAAATGCAAAAAATTAATAATATAATAACACTGTTAATAGGGAAAAACAAATATTTGACAAAAAATTAACATTAATTACAATAAATATTAAATTTTGTAGAAGTGAGTTTAAGTTCTTAATAAATTCTTAATTAAAACAAATAAAATATTTATTTTTTTTGAATATTATATAAAATATAATATAATAGTTATTGATAATAAGATATATAGGAGGGTTTTAAATTGAAATTAATTAAGAAGGTTAGGAAAAAATTTAGTGTATTAGTATTAGCAATTGTAATGAGTTTTTCTTCTACGTCACTTATGGCAACAGATACTAAGGGTATAGAAAATCAAGCACAAGTTCGTGTGCAAGATGATTTTTATCAAGCAATAAATGAGGAGTGGTTAAAGGATGCTGTAATAAAACCAGGGTACGCCTCCGTTTCAACATTTTATGAACTTCAGGATACTTGTAATGCTGAACTACAAGCTATCTTTAAAGAGCTTTTTACATATCAAGATAAATATGAAGCTAATAGTACAGAAAAAAAGATGATTAATTTATATAATAATTATTTAAATATAGAAGCAAGAAATAAAGCGGGGATTACTCCTATTAAATCTTACATGGAACAAATTAAGGAGATAAAGACTGTTTCTGATCTTACAAAGCTTATATGTACTCCTAAAATTCAAGTAAATCAAGGGTTAATAAATATAAGAATAGATGCAGATTTAAAAGATAGTACAAAAAATTGTGTATACATAGGTTCTACAACATTGCTTTTAGGTAATTCAGACTATTACACACAAGACACTGAAATGGCAAAGACTATGAAGGAGGCAATTACACGTTACCTTAATAAAATAACAGTCTTATATGGCTATTCAGAGACAGAAGCTAAGAAAAAGGTAGATAATGCCTTTAAATTAGATACTATGTTAGCATCATCTATCATAGGTCAAGATGAAATGACAGCTATGTCTAATAAATATGAAAAAATTTATAATGTATATACATTAGAAGAATTAGACAAGTTAGCTCCTAATATTAAGCTATCAAATATATTAAAATCTATGGGCATTGATCAGAATGCTAAAATAATCTTACAAGAACCTAAAGCATTAGAGGCACTAAATAACATTTATATTAAAGAAAATATAGATATGATCAGGGATTCTTTGGAGGTGTGTTTCTTAAGTAGTACCTCTTCACTTTTAGGAGAAGAGTTTGAAGAAGCAAGTAGAGAACTTTATAAAGAACTTTATGGCATTGAAGGAGAAACTTCTAAAGAGGAACAAGCAATTAATGTAATTAGTGGTATATTTTCAGATGAAATTGGCAAACTTTATGTTCAAAAAACTTTTTCAAAAGAAGAAAAGGAAGATGTAAAAGCCTTAGTTAAGGAAATTGTTGAAAATTATAAGGAAAAGTTAGAAAAGGTAGATTGGATGAGTGAAAGCACTAAGGCTTGTGCACTAAAGAAATTAGATACTATGACAATTAAGATTGGTTATCCAGATGAATGGACAGATTATTCTAAATTGCAGATTAAATCAATTGAGGAGGGTGGTTCTTTAGTAGATAATATCTTTAGTATATATGAGTGGTCCATGGCAACTAGTCTTGCAAGCTTAAAGGAACCTGTAAATAAGAATAAATTTTTAATATCACCTCAGACTGTTAATGCATGCTATAACCCAAGTGCTAATGATATTACTTTTCCAGCAGCTATTTTAGAGGCACCTTATTATGATATTAATCAAAGTAGAGCAGCTAACTTAGGGGGAATAGGTAGTGTTATTGCTCATGAAATAAGTCATGCATTTGACACAAATGGAGCTCAATTTGATGAAAAGGGGAATGTCGCAAATTGGTGGACTCAGGAGGATTATAATAAATTTGAAGAACGTACTAAGAAAATAAAGAGCTTTTACAGCGATATAGAAGTTGTTGAAGGGCATAAAGTGAATGGTGATTTAACAGTATCAGAAAATATTGCAGATATAACAGCAGTTTCCTGTATGTTAGATATCATGAAGAAGGAGAAGAATCTAGATTATAAAGCATTCTTTGAATCTTGGGCAAAGATATGGCGCAATAAAAGTACAGAGGCATACAAAATACAAATGTTAGAGTTAGATGTACATTCACCAGGGAAAGTAAGGGTTAATGCAGTAGTACAACAGTTTGAGGAGTTTTATCAGGCTTATGATGTAAAAGAAAGTGATGATATGTATATTAAACCTGAAGATCGATTAAAAGTTTACTAAGAATAAAAGATAATAAATAGAAGGAGCAGTAGGTCTAAATGAAATATCCAGACCTACTACTCTTTCTATATTGACACAGAGTGTATAGTTACTTTATTTTCTTTCTAAGGAGGTCAATGCCAACTGCCCAAAAGAAAAGAGAAATAATAAATATAATAAAGCTACTGGTTGTATATTGTTTTAAAAGAACATAGTCTAGTAAAGTAAGGAGTACAAACCATATTATATATATACCGTAGTCATAGATAAGATAAGAAAGATTAGCAACCTTAGTGAGTATAAGTTGTATTTTTAAAAGCTGATTTTTGCGCTTAATAAGAGTGGAGGATAATTCTAAGGGATCAAATTTATCAAGCTTAAGTTCTACTTCATAAAGGACTAATATAATAATGCTACGAAGGAGTACAACTAAGAGGCAAATGAATAGAATAGACATTATAATACAAGTGGGGATGTTACAATTCTCTGTAAAGATGTAGATTATAAAGGATAAACCAATAGAGCTTGTAAGGATTTCGAATAGTAAGTAGAAGATGTTAATACCGGCAGCTATATTGTGTTTGGTATTTTTATCCTTTAGGTGATGCATAAGGCATGCCTCCTCTTAAAATCACAATAAGATACAATTCCAAGATTAGTGTAACATAATAATTTAGATGATAGTGTTAAGGTTTCGTGAGAAAAAATATAAAATAAGTGTTGACATATGTAAGAATATCTTATATACTAAACAAGTCGTCAGGTGACGGAAATATTTCTGGTGATGATGCGCTTAGGGGAAACACCCGTTTCCATTCCGAACACGTAGGTTAAGACCTAAGCGGCCGATGGTACTTGT
>JAEZJJ010000046.1 GCA_023436395.1 Bacillota bacterium
GTATAGAAGCAGAATTAAGAGAGATGATGCGAATAGGCGTAGAACATGAAATAGCTTGGGGACAGTATGTAACAGCTAATGAAATCATGGGGATTAATGATGAGTTGATAGAGCTATATATTAAATACCTATCCAATCAACGTCTTAAAGCCATTGGAATGGAAGAACTTTATCCAGAGGTCGCAAATCACCCTATGGCGTGGATTGAGAGTTTTTCGAATCTTAATAGTACTAAGACAGATTTCTTTGAAGCAAAAGTAACGAATTATACAAAGGCAGCAGCTTTTGACTTTGATAGTTTAGAGTAAACATAAGCAAAAGGAAAGTATAATTATTAATCATAGTTCTCATAATAGAAAAGAGTATTAATTAGTTTAGATTATGAGAAAGGATTATGAAATGAAATATATTGTGCTTTCCCCGGACCAAAAGCTCATTGGATTTGAAGATAGTAATCACGTCCTTGAGTATTGCTTAGAAGTGGATAATAGCAGTTTAGATGATTATTGTGAGGAACAAGAATTAGTTTATGAAAATATGTCTTCTACAGAAATAGGGCAGATATATACTAATATAGGAGCTGTGCAAGGTGGATGCCAGATTTTCTTAACAGATGAGGTATTAAAAGTTATGAAAGAGAATGGGGCGGATGATTACTATATTCTACAAGCAAAAGAACTTTTTGAGAGTAGAAAACTTAGAAATGAGATAAATTGCCCTGGTTATATTGAAGATATACTAGGTGAACTAACACCTATCTATCCTTCTGATCTAACAGAAGGTATTTACTTTATGGAAAATATTGATGCACCCAATGATGAGAAAGATAATGGATAGTGATATATGGCATTCGTTTTCAATCTTAACTAGATAAGAGAGGTGGCTTTTTTAAGTCACCTCTCTTTATTAAAAGAATTAAAGAGAATTAAGAAGAAGTAGCCCAATGTGGATATACTTTATACACGAGAGGGGAATAAACTGATGAACTTTAATGATAATGATAGAAAAAATAACGATTTGACAGTTAATCACAAATGACATATAATAATGGAGTACTTGATATATATTTATAGATTTCACGCATTATTAGAGATTATATATGTATGATTAAGGGCATATATATGGTTTCTAACAATGCGTGAATTTTTGTTTATATTCATTACAACAATTATTCATAACAGGAGGTACCGTAACATGACAGGTACAGTTAAATGGTTTAACGCAGAAAAAGGTTTTGGTTTTATCGCTAGAGAAGATGGAGACGATGTATTCGTACATTTCTCAGCTATCCAAGGTGATGGATACAAAACTCTTGAAGAAGGTCAAAAAGTAAACTTTGAAATTGTTCAAGGTAACCGTGGCGCTCAAGCAGAAAACGTTACAAAAGCTTAATAAGCTTATGAAAGTCCAAGGATTATTCTTTGGACTTTTTTTGTTAGATGCATTAATATACCCCAATAGTTCTACTAGGGGTAAATAAAAATACTTTGATTTATAATCTTAAGAAAATAGATTCAGATTGAAGATAATAAAAGCACAATCATGTTAGCATAAGAGGTTAGAGTGATTGTGCTTTTATGAGTTAAAAATAAATAGATTTGCTCTTTAAGATTAATTTAAGGAACAATTAGTATACTTGATATATCATCGAAAGAAGACAACTAGTAATATTAGGGAAGGAAGGAATGGTAATGTCTCAGACAAAGACTCATTATGTTTTTGAACGTGTAGAGAAAAAATACTTACTCACAAAAGACAAGTATCAAATGCTTTTAAAGGCTATAGAACCTTATATGGCTGCAGATGCATATGGTCTTCATACTATTTGCAATATTTATTATGATACACTTACTGACGACCTTATTCGTACCTCTATAGAGAAACCTAAATACAAAGAAAAACTTCGTGTAAGGAGTTATGGTAGACCCAATAAAAAAGATAAGGTATTTATAGAGATTAAAAAAAAGTATAAAGGTGTTGTTTATAAAAGAAGAGTTTCGATGACTTTAGAAGAGGCCGAACGTTATTTAAATAATGGTATTAAACCTAACAAAGAAAATCAAATACTTAAAGAAATTGATTATTTTATGGCCTTTTATAAGCCTATACCCAAGGTGTATCTTGCCTATGATCGAATAGCTTACTTTGGAAAAGAAGATGAGAATATTCGTATTACTTTTGATCATCATATCAGAAGTAGGCAAGAAGACTTAAGTTTAGGTAAGGGAGACTATGGAAATTATCTATTAGATAGTGAGCAGTACCTAATGGAGATTAAGGTACCATTAGCCATGCCCTTATGGTTAGTCCATATTTTATCAGATTTAGAGATTTATCCTACATCTTTCTCCAAGTATGGCAATGTATATAAACAGAATTTAATGCAAATTAGGAGGGAACAAAGATGCTTACAAGCATATTAAATACACAAACAGGAGCGTTAGGATTAGGGAATGTCCTCATATGTACAGGAACAGCATTATTTTTAGGATTAATAATTGCCCTTGTTTATATGTCAGAAGGTAAATATACAAAGAATTTTACGGTATCATTAGTTATTTTACCAGCACTTATTCAAGCCATTATTGCCATGGTTAATGGTAATTTAGGGACAAGTGTAGCAGTATTGGGTGCTTTTAGTTTAGTAAGGTTTCGTTCTATACCAGGAAATTCTAAAGATATTTCATATATTGTATTTGCGATGGCAGTAGGACTTGCTACAGGTGTAGGTTCTATTGGTTTTGCCGTATTAATGACAGTTGTTATTGGTACTACGCTTTTCATATTATTTAAGACAAGATTTGGAGAAAAGAAGGCTATTGATAAGGAGTTAAAAATAACCATCGCAGAAAATATTGATTATACAACTATTTTTGATGATTTATTTGCCAAATATACAAATAAGACAAGCTTAGAATATGTAAAAACTACTAATTTAGGAAGTATGTATGAACTCCGCTATATGGTTGTTTTAAAAGATAGTCAGGAAGAAAAGAAATTTATCGATGAACTGCGTTGTAGAAATGGTAATTTACCAATTGTATGTGGTAGACCTAAGACAAGCAAAGAAGAGTTGTAAAAAAAAATCAGTAAAGAAGCATCATTCATTAGTGAGATAGCCAATAAATCATATGAAGCACTAAACAATGCAAATAGTATGTTTAGTGCTTCATATGATTTATTATATTAACGACCTATTTTGTAAGTAGTAGGTTTAGCAGCATAAGTATCCCAAGAAATAATACGAGATTCTATGAGCTTGTTATTTTTATAAGTCTCTCGTATTGTTTTAACTCTATATCCTTTATATCCTCTAGAAACGAGTAAGTGAGTGTCTTTAGACAAAGAGGAGTCAGTTATATATCTTGTAGAAGAAGGTATTTCACCATAGATTTCACTTTTCAGAACATAGGTAGTGTCTTTTAAAGTGTGATTAGAATAGATGTCGATAATGAGTTCATTCTTTTTAGTGTAAGCTACTATATAAATAGGATACTCCAATGTGTTTTTAAATTTAAAGTCTATGGTATCCCAGTTAATAGTAGCATCTAGCCCAAGAGGAACGTAAGAAGATGGCCTAGAATGAGGAGACCTTTCAGTAGGGAGTATGCCTATCTGTAAAATAGCATTATATAAAGTGGAAGATACTTGGCATACACCACCACCTACACCCTGAACCATTTTATAATTAGCGATGACAGGAGCGTAAGTATATCCTTTGTCTAGTGTTGTATTACCCACAAGGTCATTAAAACTAAAAGTATCACCAGGCATCAATAAGATATTATTAATTGTCTTTGCACAAATACTAATATTAGTTGCATTACCTGTTTGAGGGGTGAACATAGTACGATAAGAAGAAACACAAGTATCAATACTTTTTAATGTATCGGTGGTGATAGATGGTGTTGAAGTGGATACAAAGGCGCTAAGATCTATGGTTGTTATAGTTTCTAAATCTTGATAATTCTCTAAATAAGTATCTAGTGTCTCATAAAGTGCTGTTTGATTAAAGGTGATAGTTACTTCATGAGGTATTAAGGTGATTTTACCATCAGAGGTAATGGAAATTGCTGCATTTCTTGAAGAGGTCACTTTACTATTTAATAAATCAGTTGCTGCATTTCGAAGGTACTCTTTATTAAAAAGGGGAACACAGTTAAAGTTTTTAGAAGTAGCTCCCTGTAATAAAGATATTTTTTCCCAGGTAGAAAGAGTGCTAGGATAGGATAATGCCTCTTCAATAGTGGTTGTTAAGTTGGTTTCGGTTAATAAATTCCTTAAATAAAGCTGGAGAGTAGAATCGTCAAATGTTAATATGAATTTTTTATCTAAAAGAGGTTCTAGATAAGTATTATTAACACAAGAGTTAGCCTCTTCAGCTGTTAAATTACCTACATCTATATTGTTTATAGAAATATTTTTATATAGTCTTGAATGATAATGCTCAAAAGTAGAAGAAACACTTAAAATGCCACCTATAAGAATTACTAAAGCGCCGCATAAAGCTTGCCAGATAATAAGCTTAATGATGTATAATTTATCTTTTTTCATAAGCACTAATCTTTAAAGAAATTTAATATGTTATTAATGCGAGTAGCTTCAGTTTCTACTAAAGTGGTTTCTTCTTGAATGAGTTTCTCTTTTAGACGAACTTGTTGATGATATTCGGAAATCATAGCATTTAAACGCTCAATTTCTTGTTTAAGCTTTTCAATATCATTAAGATTAGCTGTAGTGTACTCTCTCATGAAGTCTTTTAAGTGAGTTGAACGTGAATGACCATCTGCAAGGAGTTTGTCGATATTCATAGCAGACGCTTTAACAATATTATTAACAGTAGTCTTCTTAACGAAATCGGGTAATTCTGCAGGTAATGCATGAATTAAATTTTCTAATAAGAAAATAGAATCGGTTACAGCAACTGTATGAAGATTATATTGAGTATAAATTTGTTCAACGCTTAAGTGATGATTATATGTATTTGTTGTTTTTGGTATTTCTTCAGAAATAGGGTTTGACATAATCTGTGGCTCCTCTATTATTTCATCTACTTTATTTTCTTCTATAGTTTGGATTGGTGGTGTTGTTTCTACAGATTCGTCAGAGGAACTGTAAGATGAAGTTTCTTCTATAGGTGCAGAAGTATCTTTTTCAACAAATTTATACTTTTCTAGTATAGACATCATTTTTCCCATCTAGTTAACCCTTTCTCTTGTAATATTTTATTTATAATAAGGTATGTATAATATAGATATTTAATAAAGTGCCTCCTATTAAAATCATAGAGGCAGACAAGATATAATAGGCTCTAGGAGTTAGTCTAAAATTCCTAAAGCTTAATAACCGATTAATAAAATAGAGTAAAATATTAATGGCTAAAATAAGAAAGCCTGTCCCCAATAATGGATAGAAAAAGAGCATTTGAGTACCTCTATACGGATAATTTGGTAAAATAGCACATAATAACTGAATAAAAAGCATTATATAATATTATATAATAATAGAAAATTTATATCAACACATTTAAGTTTCAATTATTTTAAAAAATGAGAATAAAATAAGTTAAAATAGTTTATAGCGAGGTTTTTCCTCATTAAAGAGTTGCCACCTAATCAAATCATCAAGAAAAATAGCTGGTAAAGAGAGAAAGAACCACATCATACTAAAGGGTAAACATACTTGCCCTAGTATATTAAATGGAAGATGGCTATAATCCCAAATGGACATATGAAGACCCATATTAAGAATGATACCCGCTATAAACTCTAAAGCAGTAATAAGAATAGTAGATAGAATCATTTGCTTAATTAAAGAAAAATCATAAGTAAATACAGTATTAATAATACCAATTAAAATAAAACAAATACCACCTAGAATCCCCATGGTCCAGTGGGTATTACCACTAAAAAGAATTTCAATTGTCATATATGCCAAACCACCGATACTAAATAAAGTAAAGTATTTAAAAAAAGTTGTCATTATAAGAGTCCTTTCTAAAATGTTAAACTTAGTATGAACTGGTAAGGATTGACTTATACTGAATTTTAAGGTATAAAAGAAAGATATATAAGGTTATAAGAATTTATATATAAGAAATTAAAGACAACACGGAGAAACTAGAATGGAAAAAGGCACATTTTTAACGCAGTTTTTATTATTAAGTCATCCATTAACCTTGATATTTATCACAGTATTATTGCTTCTAATTTTAGGAGTAAGGCAAATGGAAAAAAGAAAGGTGAAATTTTCACTACGCATGATTATAGGTACTTGCATTGGATTGGTACTTGGGATAGTCATTCAATGGACAGCAGGTTTTCCAGCAATACCAAAGGATATTGTATGGTTAAATGAAGTATCTAGTTGGTATGGACTTGTAGGTAATGGTTTTATGGATTTATTGAAGATGCTAGTGGTACCACTAGTCTTTTTATCAATTGTAAGAGTCATTATGAATATGAAAGGTGAAGGTCTTAGCAAGCTTACTTTTAAGACTATTGGCATGTTTTTAGGAACAACAGTTATGGCAGCTATTGTGGCTATCATAATAGGACAACTCTTTAAGTTAGGTGTAGGAGAGGTTGTGGTTGATCAAGAGGCACAGATAAGAGAGATGAGCTCTATTGTAGATACTTTTAGAGGCTTATTACCCGCTAACCCTATAAAAGCCATGGCAGAAGCAAATATTGTGGCAGTTGTTATTTTTGCAACCTTCATAGGAACAGCTATTAGAAGAATGTCTAAAAAACATAGTGAAGTGATTGAGCCTTTTGTGAAATGGGTTGAAGCTTTTTATAAAATTATACTTAGTGTGGCAATGACAGTGATTAAATTCATGCCTTATGCAGTAGTGGCACTTTTAGCAAATACAATTACAGAACGAGGAATTGATGCATTAGTATCAGTTATGAATTTTATAGTAGTGAGTTATCTTAGCATAGCTATTATGTTTATGATTCATATTATTATTGCAATGTTAAATGGACTTAATCCTATTCAGTATATTAAAAATGTCACTGAACCATTAGTCTTAGCATTTACCTCTCGCTCTAGCTTAGGGACACTTCCTGTAACGATTGAAGCCCTTGATCAAAAAGTGGGTGTAGATGAAGGTGTAGCTAGCTTTGTAGGAAGTTTAGGTTCTAATATGGGGATGAATGGTTGTGCAGGGATCTATCCAGCTTTAATGGCAGTCTTATTAGCTAATATGACAGGAACACCTATGGATGTTAGTTTCTATATCATGTTGATAACGATTATTGCAGTAAGCTCATTAGGAATAGCCGGTTTGCCTGGAAGTGCAACGATTGCTGTCTCTGTAGTCATATCTGGAATAGGTTTGGGGTCATATTTCCCGCTCCTAGGAGGAATTATTGCGATTGATCCTATTATAGATATGGGACGCACCATGCTTAATGTAAGTGGAACATTGATTACTGCAACTACTGTTGCTAAAACAGAACAAAAACTAAATAAACAAGTTTTTAATGAAAATAAATAATCTAAAACGAATGTGATTTTATGTGAATTTAAAAGAAGAACTTCAGAGCGTTACTTAGAAGTTCTTCTTTTTTGTCGTATACAGTATTTACTGATGTAAAATTATGATATATAGTATAATTATATAGTGGTAAAGGGGGAATCGTGGGATGAAATCATTAAGGAAGTTAAGCACTATCTTACTTATGCTTATAGGATGTTATACAATGGTACAAGCAGAAGAAATAGGAGTCAATGAAATAGATACCTATAGGGATACAAGTATATTGCAATTACCTTATATACAAATCCCAGGTTTTTTGGTAAGTCCACTGCAACAAAGAGGAGAAGTTTTAGCACCTTTTAACCAATTAAGGACAGGGTATTTCCATGAAGGTATAGATATTAGAGCTGCAGAAGGCACACCTATTTTTGCTAGTGCTGAGGGGATTGTAACCAAAGCAGCACCAGATTCAAAAGGTGTGGATAAAGGTGGTGGCCATATGATTTTTATCGATTATGGGGATGGTGTAGAAGCACGATACATGCATTTAAGTGCCTATGGTGTAAGAGTAGGAGATAGTGTTAAGGCAGGGGATGTTATTGGCTTTACTGGAAATACAGGGGATAGTAGTACACCTCATCTGCATTTTGAATTTTATTTAGGTGGACAAGCCATTGACCCAGCTTTTATTTTTGAAGCAAGTGGTATGATTGGAGAAGAACAAAGAATGATTAGAGAAGAGCAAAAAAGTTTTTTTGTTATACAGGGATAAAAATAGTGTTTTATGGGAACCTAAGGAAATAGAATGCGTCTAAAATCATGGTGGAGTGAATAGAGGCAAACATTTACTTTAGGAGAGATAAAATGAAAATGAATAAGAAATTTTTAACAGTAATGATGACCTTACTTATTGGAGGTACAGCTTTAACAGGATGTGGGCAAAATAAAGAGAGTTTACCTACACCACCAGTTGCAACTACTGAGCCTCAAGGTACAGAGCCAACTGAAACACCAGCAGCAGAAAATCAGGTACAAGGTAATGTGGGAGAAGTAGACCCTACAGTAGCACAAGAAACATTCTATGTAGTTACAAATGGGATTGAAATGCCAAGTGGAACAGCGATGGATGCTACAATGTTTGCAGATACGTATGGCATTGACCCCAATTTATTAAGTAGTTATTATGTTCAAATACCAATGATGAATGTACATGCTACAGAAGTTGCTGTATTTGAATTAAAAGATGCAAAAGATGCTGACCAAGTAATGGCGGGTATTGAAAAGAGACAAAAAGCTTTAGTTGAACAATGGAAAAATTATCTACCAGAACAACTTAAACTCGTTGAAAATTATAAAGTAGCACAAAAAGGTAATAAAATTATTTTTGTTATTAGTCCAGATGCAGATAAAATCATTAAGCAATTTGAAGCAATGCAATAAAGGATAAATAATTGTAATAATAGAACAGATAAAAGCCATGGATTTCCATGGCTTTAGTTTATAAACCTAGTTCGAGCTGACAACTTTCTACATGCCCTGCTACTTTAACTTTACGATATATTTTAGTGATAATACCTTGTTCGTCAATAATAAAGGTACTTCTTTCAATCCCCATACTAATACGTCCATACATATTTTTTTCTTTAAGGACATCGTAGAGTTTGCATACTTCCTCATCGCTATCTGAAAGAAGGACAAAAGGAAGATTGTATTTGGCAATAAACTTATCATGAGAAGCAAGGTTATCACGGCTAATACCTAATATAACAGTATTGGCATTAGCAAAAGTGTGGAAATGATCGCGAAAAGCTTCGGCTTCTTTTGAACATCCAGGAGTATTATCCCTAGGATAAAAATATAAAATAATTTTTTTACCTAAATAATCACTTAGACGATGTTGTTTTTGGTCCGAACCCATTAAAGTGAAATCAGGAGCAGGTAAACCTTCTTTTAATATAATCTCTGACATCATAAACCTCCTTTAACACATAAATAATAATTATTATCCTATAAAAAATATTGTTTGTAAAGTGGGCGATGTGTAGAATATAAATAAAAGCATAAGGAGGCGCTATGTATATTATCATTTCACCAGCAAAAACGTTTAGAAATTCTGAAGAACTATGGCAAGAAAATTGTGAACCCCTAAACTTTTCTACAGCTACTACTGTATTGGTAGAAGAACTAAGAAAGTATTCCTCAATAGAGTTGGAAAAATTAATGAAGATTTCTCCTGCATTAGCACAAATAAATGAGATGAGATTTAAGGAGTTTTTTGAGGCTGAAAAAAAAGGATGTAGGGCTATTTATGCCTATTATGGAGAAGTTTATAAGGCTATTGGCGTGGAAAACTTAAATACAAGTACACTAGAATTTATGCAAGAACATGTAGGGATTTTATCTGCCTTGTATGGGTTAGTTAAGCCTTTAGAAAGTATCCAACCCTATAGGCTTGAAATGAGTACTAATCTTCAAGTAGGTGAATGTAGAAATTTATATGCATTTTGGAAAGAGACTCTAACAAGTTTTGTTTTAAAAGAATTAAAGTTTCAAAAAAATAGTTTTTTAATTAATCTAGCATCTGAGGAGTATAGTAAAGCATTAGATTTAAAAGAAATCAGTAGGCACTATCCTATTATACAAATAAGCTTTAAAGAAGCTAAAGAAAATGGGTATAGGACTGTTGGAATGTATGCAAAAAGAGGGAGAGGACAACTATTACGTTTTATCTGTGAGAATAAAATTGAAACAGTAGAAGAGATTAAGCGTTTTTCAGAGGATGGATATCGTATTAATGAAGCGTTATCAACGGCAGAACACTTAGTTTTTACAAGAGGTTAGCCTATAAAAGGGAAAGACCCTCCAGGGGAGATGGAGGGTCTTTTTATGGGGTTAAAAATAGATAACTAAGTATCTAAAAACAATGATAAATGTTGTATGTGATTATCAGGTGAAAGGTGTATGATAAAGAAGAGAAAATGTAAAAACTAAAAAAGTTAGTGTAAAATTATTGTAGGAAAAATTTAAAAAAGAGATTCATCCTTTTGGTATAATGAAATCGCGAAACAACATCAAACAAAAGGAGAATCTCTTATGGAACTTATTATAAAGGATTTCATGAA
>JAEZJJ010000067.1 GCA_023436395.1 Bacillota bacterium
CCATCCGAAAGGAGTAAGACCCCTTAGAGACTATGAGGTAGATAGGCTTAGGCTGTAAGTGTAGTAATACATTCAGGTACTAAGTACTAATGGTTCGAGGGTTTGACCTAAATAAACGGTTAAACAATAATTGTGTTTAGTTTTGGAAGTATAAGTGTTGACATAAGTCAATAATTATGATATACTTCATAAGTACTCAAGAGAGAGTATGAATATTCCTCGATAGCTCAGCGGCAGAGCATCCGGCTGTTAACCGGAGGGTCGTAGGTTCGAACCCTACTCGGGGAGTTAATAAGGCCCGTTGGTCAAGCGGTCAAGACACCGCCCTTTCACGGCGGTAACACGAGTTCGATTCTCGTACGGGTCATTTTTTTGGCGGCATAGCCAAGTGGTAAGGCAGAGGTCTGCAACACCTTCATCACCAGTTCAAATCTGGTTGCCGCCTTAAAATAATTCAAATAATTAAGTATTCCTCGATAGCTCAGCGGCAGAGCATCCGGCTGTTAACCGGAGGGTCGTAGGTTCGAACCCTACTCGGGGAGTTTTGTGTTTTTAAAGAGAGTAAGAATTATTTGATTTAAAAATACATATAATAAAGTAATGGCGGCATAGCCAAGTGGTAAGGCAGAGGTCTGCAACACCTTCATCACCAGTTCAAATCTGGTTGCCGCCTTATTAAAAAGACTCAGGATTCCATGAATTCTGAGTCTTTTTAAGTCTAAATTTATCATAGGATTTGCTTTATAAAAAATGTATAATATAAGTATGTAGTACTAGGTAAAGGAGGAAATAAAGTGAATTATGAACCAGGTGATTTTGTAGAGATGAAAAAACCACATCCGTGCGGGAGCAATAAATGGGAAATTATTCGTGTAGGAGCAGATTTTAAATTAAAATGTTCGATGTGTAATCATTTAATTATGATTCCAAGAGAAAAATTTGAGAAAAGTGTTAAAAAGAAAATTGGATAAGAATGAGTGGATATTTGTAAAATTTTACATCCCTAAAAATGAAAAAAAGCTTGTCTAATAAACTAATATATGATAATATAGTATACTGTAATGTAATCCTTGCTCTACGCATTATGACGTGGGGCCAAAGTCCAAAAGGAGGTGCTCTAAATGAGAAATTATGAATTATCAGTTGTGTTATTCTCAACATTAAGCGAAGAAGAAAAAGTAGCTACTCTTGAAAAAGTGAAAGAACTTATTACACGTTTTGGTGGAGAAGTAACAAATGTTGATGATTGGGGCAAAAGAAAACTTGCTTATGAAATCAACAAACAAAGAGAAGGTTTCTACTATTTCATTCAATTCCAAGCTGAAACATCTGCTCCAGCAGAAATTGAAAGCAGAATTCGTATTATGGAAACTGTTCTTCGTTATTTAATCGTATCTCTTGATGAAAAATAGTAATTACCTGAAGAAAGGGGTCGGAGTATGAATAAAGTTATCTTAATGGGACGCCTAACTAGAGATCCAGAAGTACGTTATTCTCAATCAGCTAACCCAGTAGCAGTAGCTAGATATGGAATTGCTGTAAGAAGACAATTTACTAAGCCTGGTGAACCAGATGTAGATTTCTTCAACATTGTTTCATTTGGTAAAGCTGGTGAGTTTGCAGAGAAGTACTTTAAAAAAGGTCAAATGGTTGCAGTTGTGGGTAGACTCCAAGTGAATACTTGGGAAGATGCACAAAAAGTTAAGCATACATCTGTAGATGTAGTGGCAGAAGAGCAACACTTTGCAGAAAGTAGAGCTTCAGCTGAATCTAGAGGTGTAATGATGGATACTCCTACAAGTGTAAATGCACCAAATCCTTCTTCAGGGAATGTTGCAAGTGGATTTGCACCTACTAATTTTGATGAAGATGATGATTTACCATTTTAATTAATATTAATTAAAGAAGGAGGGAATACACAATGGCAATGCAAAAAAGACACAATCGTAGAAGACGTAAAATAAATCAATTTGCTGGTGATAATATCAAAAAAATTAATTATAAAGATATTAACACATTAAAGAAATTTATCTCTGAAAGAGGTAAAATTCTTCCTAGAAGAATTACAGGTAACTCTGCGAAAGCACAACGTAAACTTACAGTTGCAATTAAACGTGCTAGACACATCGCACTTTTACCATATACACAAGATTAAGAAGATTAATTTTGTAAACTTATAGATAGATAAATAAGCACACACCAATATGCACACACCACTGCTTCGGCAGTGGTTTTTTTATTCTAGTTCTATGTACAAATAGTTGGGGTATCTCAAGTATGTTTATTATAAATAACTATTTGCACTAAGGGTATATACATAATCGTATTGTATACTAGAATTAAAACTAGTACTTATGGTATAATTAAATAATGTTGATTCATAGCAATTGAGCAAAATAAAGGAGGCACAATGTATGGATACAAATGTAAAAGGTTTGGTCAGCAGAGTATGCTTGATGACTTTATATATATCATTAAGTGTATTGGGATTGTATTATGCCATTGGTTTAGTATTATTCCCTATTATAGCCATACCTTGTATAATCTATTTTATAAATAATAAAATAGATAGAAAACAACATTTACTATTTCAAATGATTGTTAGTATAGGGATATATCTAATAACAGGTAATTTTATATGCATACTAATATATCTAGTAAGTGTATGCATTCCAACATATATTATTTTGTACTTTTATAAAGAGAAATTTCCTTTGCCCAATATAATAATGTATTCTACAATATGTTTAGCAATAGTAGTGTTAGTATTTTTCATGGTAATGAAAGCATTAGGTATTGATTTTGAGGCTGAATATATATATATATTAAACGATATAAAGGAAGTATCTACTGCTAATATAGAAAAGATATTAACTATACAAAATCCACATTTAACATCAAGTAATATAGCGGAATTAAGTATAGAAATGAAGCAGCTAATTAAATCTGTCATCAGTGCAATGCAGTCATTATATAGTGCACTAATTATTTTACAGTTACTTTTAGCTGTTGGCATTTCTGTTATTATTGGAAATGTATTTCTCAGAAGAAAGAATAAGGGACTACCATCACTAAGAGAACTTATCAATTTTAAGCTATCTAAAGTATCACTTTTGATTTTATTTATTTCTATGATGGGACTTGTTTCTCTATCAAATGAAAATAGTAGTTGGGCTATAGTGAGCCTTAATATAGTATTTTTCTTGATGACATTATTTCAGATTATTGGAACATTAGCGTTAATTGGATTGTTAGCTAAATCTGGGATAAGTAAAGGCATTAAAGTTACAGGATATATTACGGTAATACTGTTAGCTTCAATTTCACCTGATTTAGTGATAGTTTTTGGGTGCGTAGATACGTTATTTAATTATAGAAAGGCTAAGATTGTAGTTTAAGTAGGAAAGGAATATAATATGAAAAGTAAAATAAAAGGAAATTTTTCATATGCTAAAATTATTTTTAGAGCCACACAAATATTGCTTATTTTAGGCATGGTAGTACAAGTGCCAAAAATATTTGTTAACTTACAAGCTGTATTAAGTTTTCTTATTTATGCTATTCTCTTTATAATGAGTGTATTGAGCGAATGTGAGGTTAACCGTCATATTAAACTTCAGGTTGAAAAAGAAGTAGATGAAATTACAAATATTAAAGATAGTATGTTTTCCAATATAGAAATTCCTGTATTAGTGGTTGAAGAAGTAGGTACGATAAAATGGGCTAATGCAGGTCTAAAGAGAATATGTAAAGAGAAAGAATTAATTGGAAAGAACATTAAAAATGTATTACCAGAGCTCAAACTGGGTGAATGGTCATCTAGTAAGCAACCTCAAGAAAGACAAATGCATATAGGAAATAGTATGTATAAGATTTTGGTTGAGAATTTTCATCGTGGAGAACAAGATGAAACCAATAAACAGATTATATACTTTATAGATTATACAGAAAATCAAACATTAAAAAATCAGCTCCAAGAAGAGCGATGTATGATGGGATATCTATGCATTGATAATATTGATGAAATTACCCATAGCATAGAGGAAGTAAGACGTCCAATGCTATTAGCTATTATTGATAGAAAGATTAATTTATGGTTTAAGGAAAGAGAAGTTGTTATAGCTAGAACAGAACGTGACAAATATATCATGATTTTTAATAAACGAGAACTAGAGCGTATGAAAGAGACTAAATTTGATATATTAGATGAAATGCGCAATATTCAAGTAGGGAATGAATTACCAGTTACGATTAGCATAGGGATAGGACTTAATCTAAAATCACTTCTAGGTTCAAAAGAGGAAGCAAGAATAGCCTTTGATTTAGCACAAGGTAGAGGTGGCGATCAAGCTATTATTAAGAATAATGATAAATATACTTTTTATGGTGGAAAAACAAAGGAAGTAGAAAAAAGTGCAAGAGTAAAAGTGAGATTAAAGGCTTATGCCTTTAAAGAATTACTACATGAGGCAGACAAGATTTATATCATGGGTCATAAAGGTATTGATATGGATTGTTTAGGGGCAGCCATAGGTGTGTATAGAGCAGCTGCAATTATGGGAAAAAAAGCTCAAATCATTTTAGATGGCCCAACCTTTGCAGTCAAGGGATTATATGATAGAATAATACAATCTAAGGAATATGAAGACTTATTTATTACTCGTGATGAAGCAGAGAGAGAGATTAAAAGGGATACACTGTTAGTTGTTGTTGATACCCATAGACGTAGTTATTTAGAGTACCCAGAACTATTAGATAGAGCAGAAAAGGTTGTTGTATTTGATCATCATAGAAGAAGTACAGACTATATAGAAGATGCAGTTTTAACCTATGTTGAACCTTTTATTTCATCTACATGTGAAATGATTGCAGAAATTCTTAACTATTTAACAGATAAGGTAAAACTAACACCTATAGAAGCTGATGCACTTTTAGCAGGTATTACGATAGATACTAAGAATTTTGTGTTTAAAGCAGGTGTAAGAACTTTTGAGGCTGCTGCATTCTTAAGGAGAAATGGTGCTGACAGTAGTCGTGTAAGGCTTTTATTCCAAAATGATATGCAGACCTATAAGATGAGAGCAATTGCAATACAAAATTCTGAGATATGGCATGAAAATATGGCTATAACACAGGTAAATGGTGAGGTAGGAAATGCAAGCATTATTGCTGCACAAGTTGCAGATGAATTATTAAATATTAAAGGAATTGTAGCATCCTTTGTATTAACAGAAGTAGATAATAACGTACTTATTAGTGCTAGAGCACTAGGAGATACCAACGTACAGCGCATTATGGAGCTTTTAGGTGGAGGTGGACATTTAGGTATAGCAGGGGCTCAATTAAAAGATACCACCATTCATGGCGCCAAAATGTATTTAAAGGATGCAATAAATAAGTACTTCCAGGAAGGAGAAATGTAATGAAAGTCATATTAACACAAGACGTAAAAAAAGTAGGTAAAAAAGGTGATATATTAGAGGTAAAGGATGGATATGCACGTAATGCATTATTTCCAAAAGGTTTAGCTGTAGAAGCAAATGCAGTTACTCTTAATCAAAGAATGTTAGAGCAAAAATCCCAAGATAAACGTAAACAACAAGAATTAGATGATGCACAAGCTATTGCTGATAAAATTAATGATAAGGAAGTAAAATTAGCTGTAAAAACTGGAGAAGGTGGAAAAGTATTCGGTTCCATTACCTCTAAGGAAATTGCGGAGGCTATAGAAAAATCCTACGGCGTGAAAATAGATAAGAAGAAGATTCAACTTAAAGATGCCATTAAAGGTTTAGGTGGACAAAAGGTAACTATTAAGTTACATGCTAATGTAACAGCAACAGTGCAGGTATTCGTAGTTGGAGCGTAAAGTCTATCAATTACAAGTCAGTATGTAATAGGAAAAGAGGAGAACGGTAGCTTATGGAGCAAATACAAAATATGAGAATTCCTCCACACAGCATTGAAGCCGAGCAATCTGTTATAGGGTCAATGATTATGGACCATGATGCCGTTATTGTTGCAAGTGAGATACTAAGAGCAGATGATTTTTATAGACCAGATCATGCACAAATTTATGCTGCAATAATGGAATTATATACTACAGGTAACCCTATAGACCTTATTACCATTCAAGATAAGCTGGTCCAAAAGGGCGTATTAGAGCAGGTTGGTGGCTTGGCTTATATTGCAGAACTGGCAAGCTCAGTACCTACTTCGGCACATATAAAGCAATATGCAAAGATTGTAGAGGAAAAAGCAACACTTAGAAGACTTATTAAAGCAAGTAATGAAATTGCGGCAAAAAGTTTTGAAGGAGAAGAACCATTAGATAATATTATGGGGTTTGCTGAGAAGCAAATTTTTGATATTCTTCAAAATAAAAAAACAGAAGATTTTACTGGTATTGATGAAATTGTATTAACTTCTATTGAAAAGATTGAAGAAGCACATAAGAGTCAAGGTGGTATTACAGGAATTGAAACAGGATTTATTGATTTAGATCATCGTACAGCAGGACTTCAGCCATCAGACTTAGTATTAGTAGCAGCAAGGCCTTCTATGGGAAAAACGGCATTTGCTCTTAACATTATACAAACAGCAGGAATAAAGAATAAACAGAGTGTAGCTGTATTTAGTCTAGAGATGTCGAAGGATCAGTTAGTAAGCCGTATGCTTTGTGCAGAAGCTATGGTGGATTCACAAAAGGCAAGAACAGGAGCACTTGAAAAAGATGATTGGGATAAGCTTGCACAGAGTATTCCTAATATCGCAAATTCTAGAATCTTTATAGATGATACTGCAGGCATTAATGTAATGGAAATGCGAGCAAAATGTCGTAGATTAAAAATGGAAAAGGGATTAGACCTTATCATGATTGACTATCTACAACTTATGAGTGGAACAGGTGATGGTGCCTCAAGACAACAGGAAATATCTGATATTTCACGTTCATTAAAGGCATTAGCAAGAGAGATGAATGCACCTGTTATTGCACTATCACAGCTTTCTAGGGCATGTGAGACTAGAACGGACCATAGACCTATGCTTTCTGATTTACGTGAATCTGGAGCAATTGAGCAAGATGCAGATGTTGTAATGTTCCTATATAGAGATGAATATTATCATCCAGATACGGAAAAGAAAAATGTAGGTGAGGTCATTATTGCTAAACAAAGAAATGGCCCAACAGGAACGGTAGAGTTAGTTTGGCTAGGACAATATACTAAATTTGCAAATATGCAACATTAATAATATATAGGCACTTTATAATAAGCTTTGAAAGCTATTTATAAAGTGCTTTTTATTATATTAGTTTAACAAAAGTAGAAATGATAATTAGTAACA
>JAEZJJ010000037.1 GCA_023436395.1 Bacillota bacterium
CACATGAAGTTGGAATCGCTAGTAATCGCGAATCAGAATGTCGCGGTGAATACGTTCCCGGGTCTTGTACACACCGCCCGTCACACCATGGGAGTTGGGGGGGCCCAACGCCGGTGACCCAACCCGAAAGGGAGGGAGCCGTCTAAGGCAAAACCAATAACTGGGGTGAAGTCGTAACAAGGTAGCCGTATCGGAAGGTGCGGCTGGATCACCTCCTTTCTAAGGAAAGAAATCGCTGGATTATAGGATACTATTTTGTTTTGAAAGTTCATCGCTAGATGAACTTTCAAAACACCGAACCAAAGCGTAGCGGAGGTGAGGTGCAGTTGAAAAGTAAATCTAGTGCAATTGAATACTTCAAAAATTTCTGGTGATGATGCGCTTAGGGGAAACACCCGTTTCCATTCCGAACACGTAGGTTAAGACCTAAGCGGCCGATGGTACTTGTCTGGAGACGGACTGGGAGAGTAGGTGGTTGCCAGATTTTTATTTTGTAAAAAGTCTTTGAAAATAAATAGCTGATAGCAAGCTAGTATTTTCAAAGACTTTTTTTGATTGTTATTTTTATACCTACTCTATGATCATACCTATTTATGTTATTAACAAGAGATTACTTATTTGGAATGGAAAAGAGAGAAAAGACTGGAATAAAGGAAATCAATGTTCTTTATCTAAGGAAGAAAATATAGTATATTATAAATATAATAAATATTCTGTCAAAAAACGTAGCTATAGGAGAAGTGTATGAGTGATATATGGAAGGTACTTGGAATAGAGCCTACGAGCAATGAACAAGAAATAAAAGAAGCTTATAGAACCAAACTAACCGCAACACATCCAGAAGATCATCCAGAAGAGTTTAAAATATTAAGAGTAGCTTATGAGGAAGCCATTAAGAGTGTTCATAATCAAAGTATGACATCAGTATTTGTAAAATCGCCCATAGATATATGGATTAGCAAAGTGGAGCAGGTATATTGTATTTTGTCTAAGAGGATAGACCTAAGTTTATGGGAAATGTTATTACAAGAGGAAATTTGTCTGGCTTTTGATACCAGTGATCTAGCAAGAAATAGACTATTAGAATTTTTAAGTGAGCATTATTATTTACCCAGACCAATATGGCAACTGATAGATCGGACATTTTTACTACAGGAAAATGAAGAAGCGCTTTGTGATATATTACCACCTAACTTTATTAGGTATGTGATACATCAAATTAATAATGATAGCCATATTGAATGGAAAGCATTTAAAAGTGAAGATGAAGCAGATTATGATACTTATATTATCAATTACTTTAAGTTAATAGAGGCTCTTAATAATAAGGATGAGGAAGGATATAAATTACTTTTATCTCAATTAGTGAGTTTAGGAATAGAGTATATTTACTTAGATGTACAGAAACTACGCTATGCTTTGTGGAAAGAAGATAAAGAGAGGGTAATTCATTTAGCAGAGAAAATTATAGATAGTGAAATTAAAGATGAATACAGTCTTTACTTTTTAGGAGAGGTAGATTGGTTAAATGCAAGATATGAAGAAGCATATGAAAAGTGGCAGAAGATTTTAGTAAAAGATCCAAATCATTATTATGCTAAGCTAGGTATAGTAAAGTACGAAGTGCTTAAAAAGAGTTATAAAAAAGCTAAAGATAAAATTTATAAGCTCATTCATGAGTTTGGGAGTTCAGATGAATTAGAAAAAGTCATAGAAGATATTAATGAAAAGTACGTCCCACAATTACAACAACAATTAAAAGAGAATACTGAGGATCAAGAATTATTGATTGAATTAGGTTGGTGCTATTTACAACAGGAAAAACTAGCAGAATGTGCTACATTACTAGGGAGCTTTACACCTACTGATCAATATATAGGAGACTATTATAACTTAAGTGGTAAAAGTGCATTAGCCAATAAAGATTATAGAGGTGCACTACCTCGATTAAAGAAATGGTTAGAGGCAATTATAGATCTAGAAGATGATGGTATGACCGAGGAAATAGCAGATAAGAAGAGAAGAATTCCTTATGCCAACTATAATATAGCTATGTGTTATTGTAATTTAGAAGAAGATGATAATAAGAATAAGTTGAATTATGAAAAAGGATTAGAATATCTAGAAAAAGCCATAGATACAATAAAGCAGCAAGGTAGAGTAAGAGATTATCTTTCTTATCGAGAAAGAAAGGCATACATTCTTCTGAAACTTGGAAGAATGGAGGAGTCTGTTAGCGTATGCGATGAAATCATTAAAGAAGATCCTCATTTTTATCCAGCTTATTTAGTAAGACAAGAGGCTTTTATGGCATTAAAGGATGGTAGAGGTGTTATAGAAGATTATTATTCTGCAATTAATCTTTTTTCAGGATATATAAAACCCTATTTATTAGCTATAAAGGTGTTTATTATACATGAACAATATGAAGAGGCTAAGGCAGTAATAGAAAAGGCAAAGAATAATGGATTAACTAGTGACCAGATGAGTTTTTATGAATTAACAATAAGAAGACAATTTTATCAGAGTGAATTTATTTTAAATGATATCTTAGGGAGATTAATCAAACTATTGTCTAGGCAAAATGAATTAGATAGTGAGACCGACATTCAAAACTTTGCAGAAGTTTATATGGAGATTGCATTTTGTTATGTGGATATTAATAATCACAATAAAGTTATTGAATATATGAATAGGGCAATAGAATTAGAGCCTAATAATTTAAACTATAGGTGGACTAAGGCAGATTATTTTTACCGACACGGTAATTATGATGAGGCCCTTCAACTATACAGAAGTATTGAATCCGTAGAACCAGATAATATCAATATTCAATATGATCTTGCCCAGTGCTATAGTAAGCAAGGAAATAAGGAAGAAGCTTTAAAGTATTACTTAAAAGTGATAGGGCAAGACCCAAAGTTTAAAGATGCTAATGATTGCCTACATGAATTTTATAGTAGTAAGTTTATATATACAGGAGATTGGAACTATTATAAGTTGGCTCTAAAACATATTAATGTTCAGATAGAAGTTACCCCTGAGAGTTATTACTACATCAATAAGGGAATATTAGTAACTGAGGCTAATAATTATATGGAAGCCTTGGAGGCATATAAGAAAGCTATTGAATTAGAACCTGAAAATAAGGATGCCTATAATAATATAGGTTATATATATGATTTGATAGAAAGGCATGATAAAGCAGAGGCGTATTATAAACTGGCGATAGAGAAAGCGAAAGGAGAAGTTTATCTTAGGCCTTATATGAATCTAGCAAGTTGTTATGCCATTCAGGAAAGATACAATGATGCAGAACAGTGTTATAAGCAGGCTATCGCATTAGCTCCGCATGAAGTATATATTTATGATCAGTTGATCCAGCTCTATATGAGACAAGGTAGTTATAACAAAGCGATTGATGTAGTTTTACTAATGAAAAAGAAAAATATGGGGGATAGGATTACCCTCCATAGTTATCTTGCTAATTGCAATTGGGCGCTGAGTAAAAAGCTAAAAGCCTATATCATTTATTACGATATGTTTAGATATACAACGAAGGCTGGAAAAGGTTATATAAAAAAGGCAGAGCATTACTTTTTTTATCAAGGGCGTATGAAGAAAGCTCTTGCTTTATATGAATGTGCTATTAATAGGAAACAGGACTTAAATATTAAAGAAACCTTTGAATGTTATTATCAGTTAGCACGTTGTCATGGCGCATTAAAGCACAATAGGGAGGCGAAGGACTATTTTGACATATGCATAGCAAAGATTGAAAAGCAATATGGCACATTAGAAAATTATATTCAGTATGCAGCATCTAGTAAAAAATACTGTGGTAGGCTAGTAAGTTTATATTTGAGTATAAATGATTTAGAAAATGCAAAAATTTATCTAAAGAAAATGAAGGCAGCATTAAGATGCAATGGATGTAAATATAAAAATTGCTATGAAGCTACTTTAAATGAAGCCCAGCTCTATGAAGTATGTGGAGATTTAGAAGTAGCTCTACAATGCTATGAAACGGCACTTATAGAAAATAATCAGCTTTTTATTGCTAGAAAGAAAGTTGCGTATATAAAGGAACAGTTGAAAGGAGCAAAAAATTGATTATAGGAATTGATTTAGGAACCACCAATAGTTTAGTAGCCTACTATACCCCAGAAGGTGTGAAAGTTATACCTAATAGATTGGGGAAAAATCTCACGCCTTCCGTAGTAAGTGTGGATAAAGAAGATACTATTTACATAGGAGAGACAGCCAAAGAGCGTATGCTTATAGCACCAGAGGAAACAGTAAGTGTTTTTAAGAGGGATATGGGAAGTGAAAAGAAGTATTTTCTAGGCAAGAAGGAATTTACACCAGAACAACTCTCTGCTCTGATTATTCGTTCCTTAAAAGAGGATGCAGAAACTTATTTAGGTGAAAAAGTGACAGAGGCTATTATTAGCGTGCCAGCTTATTTTAATGATGCAAGACGTAAAGCTACTAAGCAAGCTGGAGAGTTAGCAGGTTTAAAAATTGAGCGTATTATTAGTGAACCTACAGCAGCGGCTATTGCTTATGGACTTTATCAAAGCCAGGAGGATATGAGGTTTTTGGTATTTGACCTAGGAGGAGGAACTTTTGATGTATCTATATTAGAGAGATACGGAAGTATTCTAGAGGTTCATGCAGTAGCTGGAGATAATTTTTTGGGTGGAGAAGATTTTACACAGGTGTTAGTAGACCATTTTTTTAAAAGCAACCCAGAACTAGATCCACTAGTTTTAGAAAATAAAGTATTAAAACAGATTTATAAAAAAGCAGAAGAAGCAAAAATTCATTTTACTACAAGTAAATGTCATATAACTTGTTATATCAATGAGAAAGACTATGAAGCAGAAATGACTCTTGAGGAATATGAAAAGGCTTGTGAACCTCTATTTGATAAGATGAGGCAGCCTATTAAAAAGAGTTTAACAGATTCACAACTTAATATTTCTCAAATTGATAAAGTTGTAATGGTAGGCGGAGCTACTAAAATGCCTATTATACGTAAATTTGTAGGAAGGCTGTTTAAAAATATTCCAGATACAAGTTTGAATCCAGATGAAGTAGTAGCTATTGGTGCTGCTATGCAAGGAGCTATGAAAGAACGAGAGGAGAGTATTAAGGAAGTCATCTTAACGGATGTATGCCCTTTTACACTAGGAACAGAGGTAGTACATGAGATAGAAAATAATCACTTTGAAAATGGCCATTTTTGCCCAATTATTGAGCGTAATACTGTTATTCCTGCTAGTAGGACAGAAAGACTTTATACAGTAAGAGAGAATCAAACACAGCTTGCAATTAAAATTCTTCAAGGGGAAAGTCGATATGCCCATAATAATTTACTATTGGGAGAGGTTCGTATAGATATTCCAAAGAATAAAGCAGGAGCTGAAGCTGTAGATGTTACTTATACTTATGATATTAATGCTATCTTAGAAGTACAAGTTAAATCAGTATCTACAGGTAAAATAGTTAAGGAGCTTATTAAAGGACAGTATACTCCTTTAAGTGATGCCGAAATAGAGGCACGTATGAAAGAATTAGAGTATTTAAAAGTGCATCCAAGAGACCAAGAAGAAAATAAACTTTTACTACTAAGAGGGGAAAGAATGTACGAAGAAGCTTTAGGAGATAAGAGAGTAGTCATACAACGGGCATTAGAGAAATTTGAAAGAGTACTTAATAGCCAAGACCGCAGTAAACTTATGGAGCAAAGAAAAGAGTTAAAGGAAATTCTAGACAGTATATAAAAAGAAGTATCAAAGATAGATATAACTACTAGTTTAGTTTTATCTATCTTTTATTTTGATATTTTATTTAGAATAATATTTTGTAAAAAGTAGTATTGTGTTATAATATGAAATAATACTGTATTTTCAGAAAATAACAAAAACATAAGGCGAATAATGAGAAAAATTGCGCTTCAAGGTGGAAAATATAAATATTATGGTAAACAAATTGCTAATATTAATTGGTAGTATAAAGGAGCTTAAGAAAATACAATGAAAGATTACTTACACCATATTTTAAAATGATCAGGGAGGGATAATCTATGAATACAGTAGTTGAAATTTACGAATTTAATTTAGGTAAACATCAAGTGGGGCTTAGTAAAGTCATCTCTAAATGGTGTATAATAGGAAGCTTTTTTGGGGCTTTTTTTTACTTGATAATGAAAGTTACTGGGATAATGAGTGAATGTCAGTGGGATAAGATAATATTTAACTTTATAGTTTTTACAATTAGTGCTATAATATTGATAAGTGTGAACTTATTAGAGAAGAAAAATGAGAAAGTTTTCTTGAAGTACTTTAAATATGCGGTTATCATTTCGGGTTCTCTTAACTATCTGACATTGTGTATCTGTATTCCTTATTGTGACATTTGGTTTACAATTGTGATTATGTTATTTATTTCTTCGTTTTACATAGAAAAAAAGGTAGTTTTATTTGGTGTCATTATTAATTTTATGACTTCATTACTCTCTTTTTTCTTAGTGGCAAATTCATATCATTTTGGTATGGGAGATTTAATTACTCGAGTACAAATGTCATCCTTTGGAAGTATAATAGCATTTATTGCTTCTATTATTGGGAAACAGCTTCTTATGAATGCTAGTAAAAATGAATATGAAATAAAGAATTCTATGTATTACTTAGAAAGAATTTTTGAAGAAATAAGAAAAACATCTAACCATCTCATTGAGGCAAGTGGTAATATAACATCCCTCTCAGAAAACCTACAACAAGCAACGGAGATAACTGCAACTAATACTGCTTCAGTGTTAGATGCAACGGTTAATACATGTGAAAATATTAATAAAAGCATTGAGCTTTTAGATAATCTCCTAGATGATACGAAAAGGATGAGAGAGAGCAGCAATTTTGCAATTGCCGATTCTAAAGTGTTAGAGCAAACTGCGGAGAAAGGAAAGTATTCCATTGATATTGCTGTTCAAAAAATATTGAGTATAAAAGAAGGCGCAGAAATAGCTTATAAAAGCGCAAAAAAGCTTGATTCAAAGGCAAAACAAATAGATGCAATCGTTTCAGATATTCAATACATAGCTTATCAAACTAACTTATTAGCCATTAATGCTTCAATAGAGGCTGCTAGAGCTGGGGAATCTGGTAAGGGATTTGCAGTAGTTGCAGATAAAATTAGAGTATTGGCATCTCAGAGTCAAGAGGCTCTAAAAAATATTAATAGTGCATTAACGGATATTTTTCAGCATGAAGATAAGGTAGATAACTTAGTTACTAATATAGAAGATGGTGTAAATATAATTATTGAAAGTAGGGATTGTTACAATAAAATTTTAGAAAATGTAGGCTACACAATAACTACTCTTGAAAAAATCAATGTTATATCCCAAGAACAGACCTCAGATTCTGAAACAGTAAAAGATTTCGTTAATGGGATGAGTCAACTTGCAAATCAAACTTCTACTAGTGTAGAATACACATCTGCATCTGTTGAGCAATCTTTTGCAGCAAGTGAGGAATTACTAGATTCAGCTAAAGCGCTTCAAAATATTGCTAGTAATTTAAAAGAAATAATTTTAGATAAAGAAAACTGAAAAATTATTATTTAAAAGGTGATATCTGCAGGATGAAAATGCTATAGAGATCACCTTTTTTCACTATTAATTAATTTTTTGCAGCGACTACAATGTACAACAGATGTGAGTGAGTTAGTGATTAATGGTGATTTTTTGGATGAATGGTTTTTGCCAGTCTATTATCCTAGCTATACAGATGTAAACCAATTTTATAAGGATGTGATAGCCAATAATCAGAGCGTAATCAACGAGTTAAACAATGTTATCGAAAGTGGGATAAAGCTTGTCTACGTACCTGGAAATCATGACATGACCCAAGATAACGATATTTTACAGAAGGCTATTCCAAAAATTGTACAGGTCAGAGACGCTAAAGGGCTTGGTACATATTACACAGGTGATCGCAAAGAAATTGCAATCGAGCATGGTCACCGTTACGATGTGTTCTCCGCACCAGACACAGTTACCAATGCGGAGTTATGTGGGAATGAGGATACCATTCTGCCAGCCGGTTATTTTTATGCCCGTTATGCGGCAACATGGGTGTTAGAAGGACGTCCAAAAGTTGAAAAGAATTTGCCAGAGGTAACGATTGTACCAGATCAATCTAATGTAGAACAGTATGGGGCTTATTTGTGTTATTCCCTCCTCAAGGAGGTATCCACAAGAATGACACCAAAGCACTTGAAAAGTACGGCAATGCTGACACCCAGGCACGATATGTGGAGGTAAGCAAGTTAGCAGATGATGTTGTTCAGAAAAAAATTAAATCAAGAAATCAAAAACTTCTGCCTTACACCGACTTTTTCTTCAACAAAAGATACGATTTATGATATTATGCCTATCTTCGAGGTGGTAGGTAGTGATTTGCTGAGTATTAGGACATACAATACTGCCTATACGAAAGGTGCTACTTATCCGGTTGCTTCCTATTATTGAAGCTATGAAGAAACTCAATAATTAAATAAAAACTTGTAATACAAAACATATGAAATAATGTATTACAAGTTTTTTGTTGTTTAAATAATAGAAGATTAAGGGTTGATGAGAAAGAAGAGCATAACATTAATCTAATCTTAATTGACAATGTAACAATGTTATGCTAATATTTGTTTAAACAATAAAACAATGTTACGGAGGCGTAGAGATGGAAAATAGTAAACTTCATTCAATTCAAATTGATGGACTAGGGACCTATGGTGGAGGCGAGTTTGAAAAAGTAAGTATAGCAGGAAGTGGTAAATTTACAGAAAGCGTAAAAAGTGAAAAGTTTCAAGTTTCAGGGATTGGAACTCTTCTAGGAGAACTTGAAACAAAGAAGTTAGGGGTATCAGGTACTTGCAAGGTGGAAGGAAACATTTTATCGGAAAACATTGATGTATCAGGTGTTTTGAAATGTGCTGGTAATGTAGAGGTATCAGAAGAACTTCGTGTGAATGGGATGACAAAAATAGAACAATGTTTGAAAGCTAATACAGTTAAGGGCAGAGGCTTTTTAGAGGTAAAAGAAGATATATCAGGAGAAATGATTGAGATTGAAGGGGTTTTAAACTGTGGTAAATTCTTGAACTGTGAGGTGTTAGTATTCACAGGCGTAGGAACATCAGTTTTGAATGAGATAGGAGCTGCTAGAATAAGAATTAAGCAAGGGTATGAGAGTGTAACAAAGTTCCTTGGACCTTTTATGCCTAAGATGCTCAAGGAGAATAAAGTTGTTGCTAACACTATAGAAGGTGATGAAATCATTCTAGAAAATTGTGAAGCTAAGGTAGTACGAGGAAAAAATGTTAAGATTGGTAAAGGGTGCAGAATTGCGGTAGTGGAATACAGCGACCAAATTGATATTGATTCAGAAGCAGTAGTAGATACAGTTAATCAAATCTAGAATGAAGGATAGAGGTGAAAGAAATGGAAGAACTTATTTCAAAAAAAGAGCTATTAGAGTTAACCAATATATCTTATGGGCAGTTATATAGATGGAAACGTATGAATATTATTCCTGAGGGTTGGTTTATTAAGAAATCCTCACCTACAGGTCAAGAAACCTTTTTTAGAAGAGATAAGATTCTAGAACGCATACAGCTTATTCTTTCTATGAAGGATGGGACGTCATTAGAAGAAATAGCAGCCTTATTTAATAAAGAAGAGGGAGAAACAGTATTTGATATAGAATTTATTATGGCAAAAGAAGTTATAAGTCCTGCGACTAAAGAGATTTTCAACAGCTTATATGGGGATATAAAAGAGGTAGAGAAAAAGGAGCTTATTATTTTAGCAGTTATAGAAAAATATTTATTAAAGTCAATGATTACATTAGATGAAATAAAGATGATAGGCACTATGCTAAGTGAATCTTTTGATAAACTATATAAGGAAGAAAGTAAGCTTTTACTTTTTAGAAAGTTTGGGATTTCCTTTATTATAGGCTGTCATAATCAAGATGAGGTAATCGTAGATAGTAGCGCTGTTAAGATTATAGAAATGGATCTTATAAAAGAAGTAAGTGAGATGAGTGTGAAATTAGTATAGGTCACATTAACTTCATAAAGAGAATTCAAAGAGAAGCACTATTCTAGGAAGTAAGTTCTAGTAGAGTGCTTCTCTTATTCGTTATTTTTTCTTAGTGTTTTTTCCATTTTTAGTAGCATCTTTTGTTTTAGAAGCAGCTGTAGATTTACCTTTTGTAGTACTGTTTGATTTGCTTTTTCCTTTATCAGGCATAGTAGACCTCCATGTGATTTGATACTTTATACATATGCCATAGTGGGACAAAATAGACCTACGGGATGAATAGGAGGCACCAAAAAATACTTTTCTTATTTTAGTTATAACGCACATGATAAATAATAAAGATATGCTATAATACTCCTAGGCACCTTTATAGGAGGGAATCAATTGAATATAAAAAAAGTTATAGGGGGATTACTTTTTGTTAATCTGATGCAAGTTATTTTAGTACTAGGCATGTGGCTTAATAAAGGAAATAATGAGTGGGAAAATGTAAGCATTTCCTTATATTTAGTAGTAGGTCTTGCACTCATTAATAGTTTAGTTACAGTAGTAAGTGTTGTTTATGGGAGTAGGCTAGGAAATAGCAATCTAATAGAAGCTATGAAAAACTTAGAGGAACTTAATACGACACTAAGAGCACAAAGACATGATTATCTTAATCATCTTCAGGTAGTATATGGTTTAATAGAATTAGAGGAATATGAAGAAGCTAAAAAGTATATGGAGCCAGTATTTAATGAAATTATTAAAGTAAGCAGAGCTTTAAAAACAGCGGAGCCAGCTATTAATGCACTATTACAAGCAAAATTACAAGCAGCAGACAAGAATAAGGTATATATGACTTTAAATATAAAAACAGATTTAAAACACCTTAAAATAGAACCTTGGGAACTGTGCAAAGTACTTGCCAATATTATTGATAATGGTATAACAGCTCTTCTTTTAAAAGCTAGTGAAAGACATTTAATTGTGGATATTAAGGAAGAGGGAGACTATTACCTATTTACTATCAGCAATAATGGACCTATCATTGCTTCTAATCAGCTAGAGCAAATTTTTAAGCCAGGCTATACAACTAAAGAAGGAGCAGATCATGGGATGGGGCTGTATATTGTAGAAAGGATTATTGAGTCATCAGGAGGAACTATTGATGTTACATCCAGTGCAGAAAAGACAAGCTTTTATATTCAATTACCTAAAGAAATAAGACATTAAAATTCATTTATAGTGAGAAATCAATAATTAAAAATGACAGGATAAAGACGAAAATGTATAACTTAAGAGTTTTTTATAGTAACTTAATTATGAATACGCTATGATGAATAGAGAAATAAATTAATAGTTGATAGAAAGGGGGCTAGCAGGTGGTTACTTTACTAGATGGCATTACTTTAATAAGTGTAGCTTTATTTTTAACAGGTTTTATTCTTGTTGGTATTGAAATGCTTCATCCAGGAATCTCAATGCCTGGGGTACTAGGTAGCATATGCCTAGTAGTAGGCATTATTATTTCAGCAGATAGTTTACAAGAGGGGACAACTTTAGCAGTCATTGTATTAGCAATCTTAGGGGTTATGTTAGCTGGAATACTGTGGTTTCTATCCAAAGGGAAATTACGTTCTCCAATTATTTTAGATGAGGAGCAAAATAAAGATAAGGGCTATATTAGCTCTAGTGATTTAAACTATCTACTAGGGAAAAAAGGAATTGCAGCTACAGATCTTAGACCATCTGGAATGGGGAATTTTGATGGGATAGAATTAGATGTAATTTCATCGGGGAAGTATATTGAAGTAGGTACAAAGATTCAGATTTACGAAGTAAAGGGTTCAAAATTAATGGTTAAGTCCATAAAAGAGAGTGGGGAATAGAAATGAATAATTTAGTAGGAACAATCGTATTAATTGGTGTTATTGGTTTATTTATCGTTTTCTTTTTTACCTTTATTCCAGTAGGACTATGGGTATCGTCATTAGCAGCTAATGTAAAGGTGAGTATTTTTAACCTCATTGGTATGAAGCTAAGACGTGTTGTACCAGATAGAATTGTACTTCCACTTATTAAATCAACTAAAGCAGGTATTAATTTAAGCGTTAATGAACTAGAGGCACATTATCTTGCAGGTGGTAATGTAGACAAGGTGGTAAATGCTCTTATTGCAGCAGAAAGAGCTGGCATTGAGTTACCTTTTGAAAAAGCAGCAGCTATTGATCTTGCAGGACGTGATGTATTAGATGCAGTTAAAATGAGTGTTCAACCTAAAGTTATTGAAACAGGCAATGTATCAGCTGTAGCAAAAGATGGTATTGAACTTTTAGTAAAAGCAAGGGTAACTGTAAGAGCTGATATTGAACGTTTAGTAGGTGGAGCTGGTGAAGCTACTGTACTTGCTAGAATTGGTGAAGGGATTGTTACCACTGTTGGATCAGCCGATTCTCATAAAGAAGTAATTGAGAATCCAGATCATATTTCTAAACGTGTTCTTAGTAAAGGTTTAGATTCAGGGACAGCTTTTGAAATCTTGTCTATTGATATTGCTGACATAGATGTAGGTAGAAATATAGGCGCTCAACTTCAAACTTTACAAGCAGAAGCAGATAAAAATATTGCACAAGCTAAAGCAGAAGAAAGAAGAGCTATGGCTGTAGCTAGAGAACAAGAAATGAGAGCTTATGTTGTAGAGGCAGAAGCAGAGGTTCCAAAAGCTATGGCGTATGCTCTTAGAGAAGGAAAGTTAGGCGTTATGGATTATTACGATATGCAAAATTTAAAAGCAGACACCGAGATGAGAGCTTCTCTTTCTAAGACGAAGGAAAAGGAAGGCCCATTAGGAGGTAATAAGGATGGCAACTTCAACAGTTAATTTAAGGGCTTTACTAGAAGAAGTAGAAGAAAAACATCAATTAGGTGATGGTTTTAAAGCAAGTAGTGAAAAGAATAATGGAAATATGCAAAAGAATATTAGACATAGTGATATTAGTGGCGCTAAGCAAGATTACGACATAGAATTTTTAGCTTCATTGGAAGAACAATATGCTTTAGAAGAAGAACGTAACCAAAGAAGAATTACTAAAAAGAAAGTTGTAAAGAAAAAGAAAGTGAACTCAGAGCTTGACGAACCACCATTACCTATAATAAAAGAAAAAGAGTTACCTATGGTATCCAATCAAATTCCAGTAAGTAGTTTCTCAAAGCCTAATAAGCAGCAGTTAAGAGAAGCCATTTTATGGGCAGAAGTTCTAGGAGAACCAAAGTGTAGGAAAAGGCATAGGAGATAAAAACTTATGGCAATAAAGGTATTACTTGTAGAAGATGAAGAAGGTATCAGATCCCTTTTAAGAAAGATTATTGAGCGTGTAGAGGAGTTTGAAGTAATAGGAGAAAGTGATCAAATGATAGGGGCCATTTCACTATTTACCAAGGAAAAACCAGAAGTAGTATTTTTAGATATTGAAATTAATGGGGGAAGTGGTTTGGAGTGTGCTAAGATAATAGCAGATTTGGAACCTAAGACAAAAATTATTTTTGCTACAGCCCATAGTGAGTTTATGTCCAATGCCTTTGAAGTTTACGCCTTTGATTACTTGGTAAAGCCGTTTAATGTGGAAAGAGTAAGTCAAACACTAGAGCGAATTAAGGCATTAAAGTTGCCACAAAGAAGTGAAGAAATTGATAAGATTGTTAAATATGAACAAGGTCTTAATAAATTGTTAGTAAAAGGTAAAGAAAATATGAGCTTTGTGGATATTAATGACATTATTTTAGTTCAAAGAGAAAACAGCAGTACAGTCATTTATACTAAACAAGATGCTTTTGCCACTACAGCTAGCCTAAGTGATATAGAAGCTAAGCTAGAACCAGATCAATTTCTACGTAGTCATAAATCATATCTTATTAATTTATCTCAAATTACTAAAATCGAGCCTTATGGGCGTTGGACTTATATTGTAAAGTTTAAAGACATAGATAAAGATGCTCTTTTAACAGCAGAAAAGTACGAGGAAATTAAAAAGAGATTCTTTTAAGTGGGTTTATATTGAAATAGTATTTTGACAGAAAGTGTGTATCTTTTAGTAAGTTAAAGCGGCAAGATATGCACTTTTTTATATTAATCAGCTAATAGGGGAGAAATAAGTTGAAAAATAAAAGATTATTTATAGAGGTATGTGTACTAATAGGTGTTATTATCCTAGTTTTAATAGCCAATATACAAAATAAGAAAAAAATAAGTATAACAAGCCAAGAAGAAAATTTCATTGCTCAAGAGAAAGAAAGTCCGATTGCTCAAGAGAAAGAAAGTGCAGATGGAAGTGAATATATTACAGATAGATATAAACAAATTATGCAAGAAGTAGAAGATGAGTTAGTAAGAGGGACCAAATCAAAGCAGGAAATAATTGTTTTATTACAAGAGGAATTAAATAAAGTATTTGATGTGGAAAATACACAGGCAATGACTAAACGCGTAGAAGAAGGAAAAATAGATCGAGAAAAAGTAAAGAAGTATGAAGAACTACAAACTATTGAATATGAGATTATACAATTTCAATTACCAGGTGATAGTAAAGATTATGAACAAAAAATTCTTGATCTAGAAAATGGTAAAGCACTCAATGTCATAAATTCAAAAGAAGATTTTAAAATAATAGTTATGCCCAAATATAAAGCACCTACTTTTCAAGACCTAATAGACGAGTCAGAGGAATCAGGAGCACAGATTTATAAAACATATGTAGTAAATACATATGGGGAAGAGGTATTAAATTCAGGATACATGTACCAGAAGATAATAGAGAATAGTGTTATGCAAGATATTAATAGTGATATGAGTTTGGAAGAGATAGTATTTTTTCCCACTCTTCTAATATGCAAATATGTGACTTTGGTAAATGGAACAATGGATCAAGGTAGTATAAGTTTTGAAGATGAGTATATAAAAGCTATGCAGACCGGAAGAGGTAACACAATGGGCCTAAAGATTTATGATAACAAGGGGGATGTATATCTTATAATGATTCATGGAAAAGAAGCGGACTATGGAGAATTAATAAACTGTATTCTAGCTACAACACGAATAGAATAGTGCTACTAAATTGGTGTTTAAACTCGTATATGTTAATAATCTTATTAATTTGACAGAAAGTGTATATCTTGTAGTGAGTTAAAACGGCGAGATATGCACTTTTTATATATAGCTATTATTGGAGGAGATACAGTGCAAGAGCATTTAGAAGAGAGAATGGATAGGCTTTGGCAGAAGTCTATAGAGGAAGTAGCAGCAGCTAGAGAAGAAAGCTTAATAACAATACCTACTAGTACTGATGGTGTAAGCCTAACAAAGTGGATAAGTAGTGGGATTCAAAAGGTTACAAGTAGGTTAGATCAAGTTGAAAAAGAAATAGGTGTACATTGTGTATGCGGGGAAGGGTGTAGTGCATGCTGCAGGCAAGCTATTCAAGTACTTCCTACAGAAGCAAAAGCTATTGCTATTTATATGAGTCAATTTGCACCGGAAATTAAAGAAAGCATTCTAAAGAAAGTAGAAGAATGGAAAGCGTGTATTGAAGCAAGTGGATTAGATATAGACCAAAATAAATACTATATTTCTGGAGTGCCTGAAGAAGAAATCTATCGTTTCATGGCAGACTACTTCGCCCTTGATTTACCTTGCCCAATGCTTTCAGAAGAAGGAAGCTGTATGATCTATCCTGTAAGGCCAGGAGGATGCTGGAGCTATCGGGTATATTCTAATCCCACAGAATGTAAAGGGAGTTTTTATGTGGCAGGTGGTATGAAACATGATGAATGGGAACGCTATCTTTTAGACTGCTTATTTAAGCAAGTACCAAGTGATCATGAAATGAAGCTTTTGCCTCAGTATATTGAACAAATATTAAAAGGTGAGTGGTAAAAGTCTGATAAATAGATTTACCATATTCATATAAAGGAGAAAAATGAATAATATACTAGGAGGTTCTAATGAAAAAACGTATTTTACTAAGTTGGTTTATATGTCTAATAGTGGGATTTATATTTCTCAATGGTAGTAATGCCTATTTATATGCATCGAAAGTATCGGTAGAACTATTTGAAGAGCTAGACAAGCTAAGTAAAGATAAAGTCATTAGATTCAATGACGTAGAAATGAATCTTTCTGATAAGGAATGGACAGAATTAGTTTCTGCTTATGAGCAGCTGCAGAAACTACCACTAGCATTACCTAAAGAAAGAGGTATAGTAGAAAATCAAATGAGGCTAACTATTAACGGTGTGCCTCATAATATTGTACAAATGAAGTGTAAATATGACAGCTATATTTTAGTTGATGAAAAGATAGAATATGAGTGCACTGATGCATTGGAAAAAATTTTTTCATTATATAGTAAGGGTAAGTCAGTAGAAAAAGAAAAAAGTCCAGAGCAACGACTTATAGGACTTTCTATTAAATGTAAGGAGCCAACTAATAAGAACGAGTATCTGAGTACAGCACAAAAAATTGTTGCCATATGGCTAGACAGTTTAAAAAATGAGAAGGGCAGATATCAGTTAAAAAGCTATCATTTTGTAAATGACCTTAATGATAATAGATCATTTCTTGGTGATGGTTATATTAATGGGGGGAAAGAATTTGTCTGTTATGTTGCCTTTGATACGAATTGTGAGGATGAGGAGTCTGCTTTTTATGCTTCGGGTACATATGATACTTTTTACCACTATTATTTTGGACCAGGAGTATTTGCACGTTTTAGATGGGAAAATGGGAATTGTACACTGATAGATTATGATGAAGCCTTTTCACTACTTACATCTGATCGTTTAAAAAGTGGGCTTTATGGTGTGAAAAACGCCCAAAATCAATATAAGACTTTCTTTGATTTTATGAATGATAAGGAAAATGTAAATAAGTGGCTCAATAAGGAGATAGGTAGTGGGCTATGTATATATACATATTCGCATAATGTGACCATGCTATCTAATGGGGAAGTTATTTTTGTGGATATAGGTAGCAGTGATAATGGTGCAAAAGAAAACAAGGGGATGGTTACAGCTGAAATGGATCAATACTTCTATGCTGCAGATGGAGAAGATAAGTATTCGTCACCAGTAGATTTTATAGATGGCAAAGGTGCTGTAACCATGACCTATCGTAATCCATTTCCACTGGTTTTTGGGGATTACAACCATGATGGTCATCCTGACTATACGATTCGTATTTCTTCCGATAAATATGGCTCAACTTATGATGTAAGGTGCATAGATGGGGGTGGCACACCTTGGGAGGATAGTGATGAAATTTATGTTTATGGTGAATTCTCAGAAAGTATTAGACTGCAAGTTTCTGATACTGGCAAGATTTTAAATAAAACAGGCAATAACCACCAAATAAAATATGAAGAAGTTAATTTGCTCAAGGATCTTAGTAATAGTGTACATGACAAAGTAACCAATGAATCTACTTTAGATTATCGCATGTATTCACAGAAGTTTTATCTGCCAGAAGCCCTTAGAGTTTATGGACCAAGCGAGAAGAAGGTCATCTGCTATTTCTGGAATAATACAGATTCCAAAGTAGCAGTTGGAGGTACATATGAGATTGAACGTAAGAATGGAGAGAAATGGGAAGTGGTTTCCAAAGGGAAAAGCATAAAACCTATTGATGTGAATAAAAGAAGTTGTGCTGAACTGGCTATTGATATAACGGATATAGTTAATGAAGAAATATCATTATATCGCATTAAAATTAATGCTGGGAGTGAAATAGTGTATGGTGGATTTTACAAGGGAAATAGAGTAAAAGAGTCTTTGGAAGTAAGCGAGGGTAAATATGCTTTAGGTACGAATCAGATGAGCTTCACAATAAAGAATCCTGGTTTGTCAGCAGTCTATCCTACATCTATAGCACTTTATCGTGGTACGCAGAAAGTCTATGAAGAAGATGTAAATACCATAGGAAGCATAGCCTCTGGTGGAATAAGGAGGGTTAATGTCAGTAGTGAAGATGTTCAGGGTGGGTTGAATGTAGGTGAGTATAAGCTTGTAGTTAAAATCAATGAAAATCAATTTTCAGGTAAAGCCACTATTCTAGATGTGCCTAAAGAAAGACGCTACTATTTTTCAAATAAAATAGAAGTTAAAAAGGAAGGTGAAAAACTTAAACTTCCTATAACCAATAACAGCTGGACAGAAACTTCGGCTCGGATTCATCACATCTCAGAAGTTCAGGTTATGAAAAATGGAAGTTGGTATTATGCACTCTATGAGCTAGATAATTTTTCTGGCAATGAAGTGAAGTATGGAGCAAGTGTAGATATAATAATGTTAGAAAAGAAAGAACATTTAAAAGAGCTACGTTCCATATATGATACTATAATAAATAGTAAGCCTGAAGAATATATAGATGCAGTAGAACTTGCAAAAATCAAAAAGCTTTCCTTTGAGGAATTTACTCAAGAAGCCTTTAAATTTGCAATGACAGAAAAGGGGGATTTATGTAGGGTAAATATTATGCACGATGAGAGTGAAGAATATGTTTATTTTAATATGCCATAAAAGGGGACTTTATAGATATTCGTTAGTGTAAAATTATTGTAGGAAAAATTTAAAAAAGAGATTCATCCTTTTGGTATAATGAAATCGCGAAACAACATCAAACAAAAGGAGAATCTCTTATGGAACTTATTATAAAGGATTTCATGAA
>JAEZJJ010000077.1 GCA_023436395.1 Bacillota bacterium
AGTATGCATTGTTCCAAAAATCCACTTGGAAAGGTAAATGGCAAAAAGGGCTTTCAAAACATCAACGAGTAGGACAATTGCCCCTGCCTTTTTTCCTAATATGCGAACTGTATTCGTGGTACCTGCATTCCCACTTCCTTGTGACCTAATATCAATTCCCTTTAATTTACCATATAATATAGCCGATTGTAATCCCCCTAAAAGATACCCAATAAGTAATGCCCCTAATCTATACATCTTTATTCTTTCGCCCCTTTTTCTCTTACAATAAATCTAAGCGGTGTTCCTTTAAAACCAAAAGCTTCTCTCATCTGATTTTCAATATAACGTTGATAAGAAAAGTGCATCAATTCTTTGTCATTTACAAAAATAACAAATGTAGGTGGCTTAATACTCACCTGTGTCATATAGAAAATTTTAAGTGGTTTACCTTTATCACTTGGTGGCTGATTCATTGCCATTGCTTCGTAAAGTACATCATTTAAAACCCCTGTACTAATACGCTGAGATTGGTTTTGTGCAATTGCATAAATGGTGTCAAATAATTTAGGAATACGCTGACCTGTTAATGCTGAAATAAACATGCATGGCGCATATTGCATATACGCAAGTGTGTTTGTAATTTTTTTCAAATAGGCATTCATTGTCTTATCATCTTTTTCAATAGCATCCCACTTATTGACAACAATGACACAACCTTTTCCTGCTTCATGTGCCATACCAGCAATTTTTGTATCTTGCTCTGTAATACCTTCTTCGGCATCGATTAAAATTAATACAACATCTGCACGATCGATTGCAGCAATGGTACGAATGATACTATATTTTTCAATATTCTCTTTAATCTTACTGCGTCTTCTGATCCCTGCTGTATCAATAAGAACATATTCTTGTCCTTCAATTGTTACCTCAGTATCTACAGAATCCCTAGTTGTTCCTGCAATATTACTTACAATAACACGTTCTTCTCCTACGATTTTATTCACTAAAGATGATTTCCCTACATTAGGTTTACCAATAATCGCTACACGAATTTTATCATCATCTTCTTCTTCCATTTCTTCCTGTGGGAAATGACTTACAACTTCATCTAACATATCACCTAGGTTCAAAGCCTGTCCAGAAGAAATAGGGATTGGTTCACCAAGTCCTAAATTATAAAATTCATACATTCCCATTGTTTGATGTACCATATCATCTACCTTGTTAACGACTAATACCACTGGTTTATGGGACTTTCTAAGCATATTCGCTACATGTGTATCTGCATCTGTCATCCCTGTTTTAACATCTACTAAAAAGATAATGACATCTGCCGATTCAATTGCAGCCTCTGCTTGTCTTCTCATCTGACTTAAAATAATATCTGTACTATCTGGTTCAATACCACCAGTATCAATAATTGTAAATTTATGATCAAGCCATTCCACTTCTCCATAAATTCTATCTCTTGTCACACCTGGTGTATCATCTACAATAGATGTTTTTGACTTTGTTAATCTATTAAATAAAGTAGACTTACCTACATTAGGTCTACCTATTACAGCAACAATCGGTTTGCTCATTTATCTTTCTCCTTTAACTTAAATTTTAAATAAGGGTTTATCATTTGTACCTTTTTTCTAATGTACTGATAATCCTTGGTTCTGTCAAGTGCACCTACCTATTAGAGGCTATCTGAGGGACATAAATGCCCCTAATGTTCCGCGTTTGCCTTGGGTCTTACGATGAGAAAAAAATAGATCTGAATGGCAACAAGTACAGATTTTACTTTGGATAATATTTTCTTTTATTATGCCAGATTCAAGTAATGTCTGCTCATTACAAGCCCATAAATTGATATGGTATTTTTCCTTATGAGCCTGCGAAATAATAAAGTCTGCCCCTGGAAATCTATCTTCAAATTGCTCAGCTACTTCATGGCCTACTTCAAAACAACATGGACCTATAGAAGGTCCTATAGCCACTTGGATTGCTTCTACTGGAATGCCTTCTGCTCTCCATTGTTCAACCATTTTCTTCCCAATCTCTCCTAAAGTTCCTCTCCAACCAGCATGTGCCATGCCTATCATATCATATTGAGGCGCATAAAAAAAGAGGGGAACACAATCTGCATAATGTGTTACTAATGTGACTCCCTTCTCTCTTGTATATATTCCATCTTTACTTTCCCACTTATTAGGTGTCCTAATCCCATTACCCATATCCTTTTTAGTTACTTCTATAATCTCAAATTCATGAACTTGCTTAGAAAGTACAAGTGAATCCATTGAAACACCTAATACATCACAAACACGTTTGTAATTTTCTATCACATTTTCTTTTTTATCCCCTCTATTAAAGCCAAGATTTAAACTTGATAAATCCCCTTCACTTATCCCCCCTGATCTTGTTGTAAAGCCATGTATCAGTTTCTCATGATCCCATGACGTAAATACTAAATAAGTCAATTCACCTTTTGTAATAAATTTATATGGTAATAAATCTGTCATATCTCGTCCTCCTAAAATGCTGCCTGTAAATGGGTAATAGTAGTTTCCAAGATCTCAACAATATCAAATCGGATAGGTACCTCATAACCTATTTTGCTTTTTAAATAATACATTGCTGTGCTTATAATATGTCTTTGTTTCTTGTAATCCACAGCTTCTCTTGGATAGCCATAATCGCCCCTTTTCCTATACTTCACCTCTACAAATACAATATAGATTCCATCTTGAGCAATGATATCAATTTCTCCAAAGCAACATCTATAATTATGTTCTAAAATTAAATATTGCTTTTCTTGTAAATAATCTATAGCTAATTGCTCATACTTTAAACCTAGTAATCTTTTATTTCCTGTAATCTCTTGTTTTTGCGTAAAGTTCATCCATATCACCTACAAATACTAAAACTTTAGCTACAAGTTCATAAAGCTCTGATGGAATCTGTTCACCTACTTGTAACTCTGCTAAGATTGTGGCCAACTTTTTATCTTCATAAACAGGTACATGATGCTTTTTAGCTTCTTCTAGTATATTCTCGGCCACTTTCCCAACTCCACTAGCTACAATAGTCGGTGCATTCATATCTTCTTGATAAGATAGGGCAACAGCCTTTTTTCTTTGTTTTTTTTTCACAGTTTCCTCCTATGCTTTAAGGTCCATATGATAAAACCCTTTATAGTTTTCCAATTCATTCTTGGGTTCTTTCAATAATTTGACTTGCATTTGACTCAGCTTATATCCCAGATGTAAGAGTTCTTCTGATAGCTGTCCTAAAGCTGTTTCAATTTGCTGTTTCATTTCTTCTCGTTCAACTTTAAGTGTCAAATTAATATTTTCTTTCATCTGTTCTATATGAATTTCTATTCTTCTTAAAGTAGGCATATTAAGTGCCATCACTATATACATCCGATCATTTAGCGTATTTTGCTTTTTTTTAGGTTTAAAAAAATAAAGTTCTCCTATATTTTCTTGTTGTTTTATAACGATTGGAAAGCAAAAATATTGGGCTTCCAGATTATATTTTTGAATAACCTGAACACTTTGATTTAATTGTTGTAGTTTCTCTTTGTTCTCTTCAGATAAACTCATCTTTTCCAAATGCTTAATGATAACTTCTATGCGAGCACTCGTCTCTGTGATTTTTTCACTTTCACTAACATCATTTTTTAAATTCTCTAAGTCCATCCTAACGTACTCTTTTAATACATACTCTGTCAGCGATTTGATAATCTTTTCATACAATACCTTTGGTACTTCTAGATCATGAATTAATAGCTCCTCTAGTTTCCCCTTATCATAAACTTGCGTCATCCAACTTTCCAAAACACGTTCTATGGTAGGCATTTGTAATACGGACCCAGTAGATAGATTTTCTCCTGTTGGCAGAAGATTAACCACTTCTCTTAATTCTTGCCCTTGTAAACTTGCTTTAATGGTTTTCTGAAGTTGCTCAGTAGATAAAGTATTCCCTAATCCATAGACAATCTCCTCTAACTCATTGGCTTCTTGTACACTACTTACTATCCCAGAAAAATCTGAAACCATATTTTTTATTACATCTGCTTTTAAATAAGCAAGCTCCTGCATTTCCTTAGGTATTAATGGTGATTGACCTTCTTTTAAATTCACTAATACTTCTGTTGGTAGATCATAAATCTGATGTCCTCTAAAAATAGTTAAAAGACTTTCCTTATCAAGAGGCAATTGCTTCTCTAAAAATTGTCCTATAATCGTTTTCATCTCAACCTGATTAGGTAATTGAAACTCCCCTATAATTTTATCTATTAATTGACTTTGGGAGCCCATCTCATTTTCCTTAGGTTGTAATATAAGTTGCTGTCCTTCCTTCCCAACCACCATAAAGTTAATCAATTTTCCAATCTCTACTGGATTGGCTAATTGGATTGGAAAACTAATTCCATTAGACAATTTTAATACTATACTATTCTCTTTCTCTATTAATGTGCCTTCTATACAATCTCCTAGCTGTAACTTTGCTATAAGCTGTTGAATTTCTTTACTAGCTCCGCTTAATTCATATTGAGGTGTTACCTCATTCTTTAATGGATTAAATTTAAAACTTTCATGAATCAAAATATCCCCTCATTTTTCAAAAATGATTTACGATGTAATGGTGTAATACCATAAGTTCGTATTGCTTCATAATGCTTCTGACTACCATATCCTTTATTATTATGCCAATCATACTGATCATAAGTATTTCCATATGCCTTCATCATACGATCTCTTGTCACTTTAGCAACCACACTTGCTGCTGCTATACTAGCACTTTTATCATCTCCCCCTATAATAGCCTCTTGGGAAATTGTAATGCCTGGGATTGTTTTATCACCATCTACTAATACTTTATCATAATCTAACTTTAATTGACTAAGTGCTTCCCTCATTGCCTCAAAGGTAGCCTGTAAAATATTAATTTCATCAATACGCTCTGCATGAACAATACCTATGCCTATATCTAAGGCTATTTGTTGAATCTCCTCATATAATAACTCTCTTTTGGCCTCTGTTAATTTTTTTGAATCTTTTAATCCCACTAACTGAGCATCTTTAGGCAAAATAACTGCTGCAGCTACTACTGGTCCTGCTAAAGGTCCTCTTCCTACTTCATCTACACCTACAATACTATATTGATTTTCATCAAAAATACGGTCAAATTCGCATTTTAATTCCCAAAGAGCTCTTTCTCTTTCATAATGCTGTATCTTCTTTTTATATTTGTTAACTAACCTCATAACACCTGTACGCATATCTTTTTCATAACTCTTTAATTCTTGTTCAAGTGTTTTAATATCTAAACCATCTAATAACTGGTCTATTTCTTTTATATTCAAGTTAAATCCCACCTATTCTACTATTCCTATACGTTCTAAAGGGAAAATCCTTAAACCTGCTTTAGCAATAATGGATGTTCTTGGAATAGGTCCAAAAACACGACTATCCTTACTATTAATTCGGTTATCTCCTAACATAAAATAATACCCCGCAGGCACTTTATATGGAAAATCTATAACTGAACCTGAATAAAGATAAGTTTTTACTCCCTCTCGAAGATAGCTTGATTCATTAATAGCCTCTCCATTAACATACAGTGTATTATTAATAATATCTATCTCATCTCCAGGTAAACCTATGACGCGCTTAATTAAATAATCCCCTTCATAAATAAATACAGCAATTTCTCCTCTTAGAGGATTCCTATAATAATATGGTAAACGATTTACAATCAAATGATCTCCTGGGGCAATCGTAGATTGCATAGATTCTGTAGGAATTCGTGTATGACTTATAATAAAACTTGAAATTAAAAGTGCAGTTAATATAGCAAGCATTGGTTCTTTTATCATTTCAAGCATTATTCTTATTCTAACTTCATACTTGTTCATCTCTACACTTCTCTTTCTTAATTATTTCAGTAAACCTATCTGGCTAAATGGATAAATTTTAATCCACGCTTTTCCATATATCTTATCTCTCGCAATTGCTCCTAAATAGCGACAATCTTGACTCTGTACCCGATTATCTCCCATTAAAAAATAGTGATCTTCTGGTACTGTATATGGAAATTCAACAGGATTAGACCCTAAATAAGGTTCAGAAGTCATACCAGCTGCTAAATAGGCTGATTCGTCTAATAATTGATTATTAACATATACTTGTCCCTCTCTAATATCTACTACATCCCCTGGAATACCAATCACACGTTTAACCCAGTCTTCTGTTCCTTGTTTAAATACAACCACTTCTCCTCTTTCTGGATTACGATAATAATAAGGAATCATTGTTGTTAATATATGATCATTTACATTAATAGTACTCACCATAGATGGTGTAGGAATTTTATTATGACTTACAATAAACGTGGTAAACAGCAAGGCAACCAATACCACTAAAACTAATTCTTTTATAAACTCTACCATACCCTTTATACCGTATAATACTTTATTCATCTACTCACATCCTTTACTATGTAACATTGTCAGCTTATTTTATACTACCTATACAATCAAATGGATAAATTCGCAAAATAGGCTTGCCTACTATCTGTTCTCTTGAGATAGCACCAATATACCTAGAATCCCTACTATCCTTTCTATTATCCCCCATCACAAAATAACACTGCTCCGAAACAGTATAAGGGAAATCTACCGGCTCTTCCCAAGGAGAATTGGGCGTAGAAATCCCCTCCTCCTCTAAATACCCATGTTCATCATAGAGAACACCATTGATATAGACATTACCTTCCTTAATATCTAGAATATCACCTGGCATTCCAACTATACGTTTGACTAATAATTTTCCTTCCTCATGAAAGACTACTATTTCACCTTGTTTAGGATCACGATAATAAAATGGAATGGGGGAAACCAATAGACGGTCATTAATATTAATTGTATCTATCATTGAACCTGTAGGAACCTTATTTTGACTTACTATAAAGCTAAAAAAAAGCATACATATTAGTACCACTAGTACTATCTCTTTTATGAACTCAAGTATTCCCTTTATTTTAAATCCCCCATTAATCATCTTATCTCTCCCTTTTTACTTCATATTATCTGGTACTTCTACTGTAACACGTCCCCATTTGCCACTACGAAATTCATCAATAATGGTTTGTGCTGTACGTAATTCATCTAACGCACCGCCTGCAATAATGAGACCACGTTTTTCCCCTATCATCTTAAATGCCTCATATGCATCCTCTGGTAATGCCATTTTATAACGTGCTTCAATTTGAGTTTTAAATAGCTTACTTCCTTCTTCAAGTAAATAAATAGCTAGTTGTCTATTATCTAGAATATTGTCATTAATTGAACCGATGTAAGCCAAATGACGTGCAACAAGTTGATCTTCAAATTTAGGCCACAATATACCTGGCATATCTAAGAGTTCAAAACCTTTTTTAATTTTAACCCATTGCTTACCACGTGTAACCCCTGGTTTATCTCCTGTTTTTGCCGTTCCTTTTCCTACTAAAGAATTAATAAATGTAGACTTTCCAACATTAGGAATACCCACAATCATAGCTCTTATAGGACGATAAATTCTTCCTCTTGCGCGATCACGTTCAATCTTTTCCTTTAATAAATCTTCTGCAATCTTCGTAACCTCTTTAATACCCTTTCCTGTAGTTGCAATAATAGGTATAACTTTTACATTATGAGCACTATACCATTTAATCCACTCTTTTGTAATAGCTTCATCTGCTAAATCTGCTTTATTCAAAATAATGATACGCATTTTATTTTGGGCAAACTTATCAATATCTGGATTTTTAGTACTATAAGGTGCCCTTGCGTCTAAAAGTTCAATCACAATATCTACAAGCTTAATATTCTCTTCGATGAGTCTTTTTGTTTTGGTCATATGACCTGGATACCACTGTATATTCATTTTGTCTATCACCTTTATGAAATCTATTTTGTCCTCATTAATCTTATTATAAAGAGGATAATATTGCTTCTCAATATATTTTTACAATAAATATATTTTTAGACTTATAAATAATAAAAAAAGGACTATAAAAGTCCTTTTTTTATTATTTAATTAATTCTTTAACTTTAGCGTTTTTACCAACACGTTCACGTAAGTAGTTAAGCTTAGCTCTTCTAACTTTACCTAAACGAACAACTTCAATTTTTTCAATATTTGGTGAGTGAAGTGCCCAAGTTTTTTCAACTCCTACACCATAAGACATTCTTCTAACTGTGAATGTTTCACGAACACCACCATTTTGTCTTTTTAATACGATACCTTCGAACATTTGAACACGTTCTCTTTGACCTTCTTTAATTTTAGCGTATACACGAATTGTATCACCTACGTTAAAAGAAGTTACATCTGCTTTAAGTTGTGCATTTTCGATTTCTTTAATAATTGGGTTCATCTTTCATTCTCCTTTTTTCTCAGATGTTCATAACAAATCTTTGACAGCGGACCATCCGTAATAACACAACACATTATATCATGTCTTGATTTTTATTGCAAACTTTTTTTGCGTAATTTTCAATAAAACTACGTTCCTTAGGTGTTAATTTTGCAGTTTCTAATAATTCAGGACGCTTGTGATAAGTATTAATAATGGATTCTTGTCTACGATGCTCAGCAATCTTTTGATGATTACCTGAGAGAAGTACTGGTGGAACTTCCTTCCCTCTAAAAATAGCAGGGCGTGTATAATGATAATACTCCAAAAGCCCTTCACTAAATGACTCTTCTTCAAATGATTCCTGTTTTCCCAATACACCCGGTAATAATCTTGTGATACTATCTGCAATGATAACCGCCGGTAACTCTCCTCCAGTTAAAACAAAATCACCAATGGAAATTTCATCTGTCACAATTTCTTCAATGACACGCTGATCAATACCTTCATAATGCCCACATAAGATCACAATATTCTCTTCCTTGGAAAATTCCTCTGCCATTTGTTGATTCCACACTTTTCCATGAGGTGTCATATAAAGCACACGTGGTGGCTTCCCCTCCGCCTTCTCACATATATGTTGATAGCAATCATATACGGGTTGTGCCATTATCAACATACCTGCTCCTCCACCATAAGGATAATCATCTACTTGATGATGTTTATTATTTGCATAATCTCTAATATCTACAGCTTCTAGCTCTACCAATTTGTTTCTTCTTGCTCTGCCCATGATACTATACTCAAATAAAGTATCAATGGTATCTTTAAATAAAGTCATTACTGTTATTCGCATAATTCTTCTAATCCCTCTAAAAGTACTACATGCATTTTATTTTCTGAAAGATTAACCTTTTTCACAACCTGTTTGATTGCTGGAAGTAATAAATCTTTTATACGACCTTCTTTTCTAATAGCATACACATCATTACTTCCTGTGTAAATAACATCCACAATTTCTCCTAAGTAGCGCTCTTCATCTACTGTATAAACTTGCATACCATACAAATCTGCAATATAATACTCATCTTCTTCCAAAGGCAAACTGTCTTTACGATCAATTTTTAAAATTGCACCCTTTAATAATTCTGCTGCTGTCATGTCTTCTATCCCTTTAAATTTTAAAAGAACCATTCCTTTGTGATAGCGTACACTTTGAATTTCATAAGTTTCAAGTTTTTTTCGTTCAACATAGACTTCTTTTAACCTCTCAAAACGAGTAGGGTCATCTGTAGTAGGCATTACCTTTAATTCACCTTTGACTCCATGCGTATTCACTATTTTTCCTACATTAAACATTTCATTCATTCTATTATCCTCTACTTTCATGATTTATAAATTTTAATAAATGATTATAGCTTCAATGATTTATTAAAACTTATAAACTTCTTCATATATAGTGTATCCATTAATTCTTTATTCTATCTTCTCTTACTAACTAAACCTTGTATAGCCTACTTACTTTTGAATAGATAAATAGGTTAGGGTATATCACCCTAACCTATTCTAGAATATCTACTACAACTTTCTTAGATGATTGAGTTGCACTAGCCTTAATTATTGTTCGAATTGACTTTGCAATCCTACCTTGTTTTCCAATGACTTTACCCATGTCTTCAGGGGCCACCTTTAGTTGTAAGATAATTTTGTCTTCTTCCTCTACTTGAGACACAGAAACTTCCTCTTTATTGTCTACTAATTCTGTAGCAATCATACGTAATAAATCTTCCATCAGACTTGCCCCCTTAGGAAAGTATTATTGAATACCAGCTTTTTTAAGTAAATCTTTTACTGTATCAGTTGGTTGTGCACCTGTTGAAAGCCATTTTTCAGCAGCTTCTTTATTGATGCTTAATTCATTTGGTTCTTGACATGGATTGAAGTATCCAATCTCCTCGATAAATCTACCATCTCTTGGAGAACGAGAATCTGCTACAACGATTCTGTAAAAAGGAGCTTTCTTTTGTCCCATTCTTTTTAAACGAATTTTTACTGCCATAATATTTTCACCTCTTAATTTATTTTAAAAATTTATTTACATAAAAGGAAATTTAAATTTACCTTTTTTGCCCTTCATAGCACCTGAGAATTGCTTCATCATACCTTTAGTTTGTTCAAACTGTTTAATCAGTTTATTTACCTCTTGTATGTCTCTACCTGAACCTTTTGCAATACGCTTCTTACGGCTCATATTCAGCAAACTCGGATTTAATCTTTCTGCTTTGGTCATTGATAAAATAATGGCTTCAATATGTGCCATTTGTTTTTCATCAATCTGACCTTGAACTTCATTTAGTTTTGCAGCGTTCATTCCTGGAATCATACCTAAAAGTTGGCTAATAGGTCCCATATTCTTAATCTGCTGCATTTGCTCGAGAAAATCTTCAAAGTTAAATTCTGCTTTTCTAAATTTAGCTTCTAATTCTCTTGCTTTCTTCTCATCAATATTTTGTTGTGCTTTTTCGATAAGTGTAAGTACATCTCCCATACCAAGTATACGAGAAGCAATACGTTCTGGATGAAAAGGTTCTAAATCATTTAACTTTTCTCCCATTCCCACAAATTTGATTGGCTTATTAGTTACCGCTTTAACAGATAAAGCAGCACCACCTCTACTATCACCATCTAATTTGGTCATCACTACACCGTCAAGCCCTAACGTGCCATCAAATGACTCTGCTACATTAACAGCATCTTGACCTGTCATTGCATCCACTACAAGTAAAATTTCTTGTGGTTTAACTAATGCCTTAATGTTTTTTAACTCGTCCATAAGGACTTCATCAATATGCAGACGACCAGCTGTGTCAATAATCACCACATCTAAGTTATTATCCTTGGCATAGTTTACACCAGCCTGTGCAATATCAACAGGATTTTTATCATTGCCCATGGAGAATACAGGTACATTAACTTGCTTTCCCACTTTAATAAGCTGATCAATAGCTGCTGGTCTATATACATCACAGGCAACTAAAAGTGGTCTCTTGCCTTGTGATTTAATATGGCTACTTAATTTAGCACTCGTAGTTGTTTTACCAGCTCCTTGAAGCCCTACCATCATAATGACAGTAATACCTCTAGGTGCAAAATTTATTTTACTTTGGGTCGAACCCATTAAGTTTACAAGCTCTTCATTAACAATTTTAACGACTTGTTGCCCTGGAGTTAAACTCTCCATGACCTCATGTCCAATAGCACGCTCTTCGATAGTTTTGATAAACTGTTTTACCACCTTAAAGTTAACGTCTGCTTCCAATAAAGCTAGTTTCACTTCCCTAAGGGCTAATTTTACATCTTTATCAGAAAGCTTTCCTTTTCCTTTGAGTTGCTTAAAGACATCTTGCAGTTTGGTTGATAATTGATCAAAGGCCATATCCGTCCTCCTAAATCTTACTCATTAAATTATCTACTAGCGTAATGACCTTATTTACACTATTTGCTTTCTCATCCTCTAAGCCATTAGCAAGCTCTTCACATAATATCTTCATTTGCAGTAGTACTTTTTGTTCCTTCTGATACTTTTCAAACAAAGCTAACTTATTTTCGTAATCGAGTAACTTTTGCTCTGCTTTCTTAATTGTATCAAAAGCACTTTGCCTGCTGATTTGATGTTGCTCTGCTAATTCTCCTAAAGAAAGGTCTTCAAAATAATATTCTCGTAGTAAATTTCTTTGCTTATCAGTAAGTAACTCCTGATAGAAATCAAACAAATAGGTAATGACTACAAATTTTTCCATGATTTACTCCCAAACACTGTCAGTCACTTTTGCTTTACACTAGTTAGTATAGTAAAAACCTTGTTACTTGTCAACCTTTTTATATTGACAATTTATGCTTCTTTAAATAAAGCAGTGGCAAAAGCTTCTGCATCAAATGGTTGCAGGTCACTCATTTGCTCTCCAACCCCTATATATTTAACAGGTACCTTCAATGATTCATAAATACCAACAATTGCTCCACCTTTAGCCGTTCCATCTAGTTTAGTAAGAATAATGCCATTAATATCAGCTACTTCCTTAAATAGCTTTACTTGTTGAATCGCATTCTGTCCTGTTGTAGCATCTAATACAATAAGAATTTCTTTTTTTGCATCTGGATACTCTCTTGCAATAATCCTTGAAATCTTTTCAAGTTCTTTCATTAAGTTCGTCTTATTTTGCAGTCTACCTGCTGTATCACAAATAAGCACATCGCTTTTACGAGATTTAGCTGCTGATATTGCATCAAATACAACTGCCGCAGCATCTGTACCTTCCTCATGTTTAATCAAATCTACCCCTGCACGGTTTACCCATACCTGTAGTTGTTCAATAGCTGCGGCACGAAAAGTATCCGCTGCTGCAACAAGAACCTTTTTATGTTGGTTTTTAAAGAGATATGACATCTTACCAATAGAAGTTGTTTTACCTACCCCATTTACACCGATTACAAGAATGACTGTAGGCCCATCAGGATTTAAAACTTCTTCTCTTGGTTGATCTGTGAGCATCCTTGTAATGATTTCTTGTAATGCTTGTTTTAAAACAAGTGGCTCCGTTATCTTATCTTGCTTTACTTTTTCTTTTAGATTTTCCATAATGTGAAGAGTAGTTTCTACACCAAAGTCTGCCATAATTAAGGCTTCTTCCAGCTCTTCATAGAGTTCCTCATCAATATGTCTAAAATTACTTAATACCTCATCTACACCTTTTAAAATGCTATCACGGGTTTTAGTAAGTCCACTAAAAAGGCGTTTAATAAATCCTTTTTTCTCTTCACCAATCTGTTCTTCACTGACTTCTATGCTTAGCATCTCATCTTCTTGAACAGTTTCAACTTGTTTCTCTTCTATTTTTGATTCTTCTTCAATTTTTGTTTCTTCTTCAATTTTTGCTTTCTCTTCAATCATTTCATTCTGTAATGCTTCTGAAGCCTCACTGATTGTGTTTTCTGTTTTTTCATCTTCAAGTAATTCTTCTGTTGTATCTTCACCCTGCTCATCATCCAACTCATGATCCTTAACAAAATCCTGCTCTATACCTATCTGTTCCTGATGTTCCACATTATTATTTTCTTCTTTATCTTTTCCAAAAAACTTTTTAAAGAAACTCACTTTTTAACCTCCTAGCTAGTCTTTTTTTGTTCAATGTATTGATTAACATCTCCTAATTGGATTGAAAGAATAGTAGATACGCCTCTTTCTTGCATTGTTACACCATATAGTGTATGTGCTCGTTCCATTGTACCTTTTCTATGTGTAATAACAATGAATTGTGTTTCTTTTGATAACTGTTCTAAATAATTTGCGAAACGTAATACGTTAGCATCATCTAAAGCAGCCTCAATTTCATCCAGTACACAGAATGGAGATGGTTTTAATTTAAGAATTCCAAATATTAACGAAATAGCAGTTAATGTCCTTTCACCACCTGAAAGCAATGTCATATTTTGTAGTTTCTTTCCTGGTGGCTTTGCAATAATTTCAATACCTGACTCTAAAATATTCTCTTCATCAAGTAATTTTAAATAGGCCTCGCCACCTCCAAATAATTCTTTGAATACATAGGCAAAATTTTCTGCTATGATTGCGAACTGAGTGGTAAAGATTTCTTTCATTTGTTCCATCAATTCTTCAATAAGTGTCATGAGTGATGTTTCTGCTTTTTCAATATCACTTTTTTGAAGCATCAAAAACTCATAACGTTGTTTTGTCTCTTTAAATTCTTCTACTGCATTTACATTAACATTTCCAATCTGTTTAATCTTACCTCTCATTTCAACAGATTGTTTTTTTAATTCTGTAATGGAAACTGCCTCTAACCGATAGGTTAAAGCATGGTTAAAGGTGATTTCATACTGTTCCCACATGCTATTACCCCAGTTTTGTTTTTGAAGCTCACTATTTTGTTTCTTATTTTCTAAACGATATCTTTCTTCTTTAAGCAAGTCGATCTGTTCTGTCATTTTACTAAGAATTTGAGTAAGTTCACTTTGTTTTTGTTCTAATGTAATCTTCTCTTTATCAAGCTGCTTTCTTTCTTCTTGTTTCTGAATAATTTCTTCTGTTAAAGCCTGAATCAGGACTTTAACCTTCTCATTCTCCACTTCAAGCTCTTCTAATTCTTGCTTATAGCGTGCAACGGTTTCATTTAAATGGGCATCTTTCTCATCTTGACTATTAATATCTAACTCTAATTCATTAATTTGAGAAATCATATAACTAATATTTTGCTCTGTATTAGAAAGTCCAATTTTTTTATCTGTTAAACTTTTCTCCAAAGTTTCTCTATGACTTTTTGCTTCCGCTAATTGGCTCTCTAAATCTGCTATTTGAACTTCATTTTGATTAATAGTTCCCTTAAGCTCTTGTAATTTTTCCATGGCTACTTCTTTTCCTTGCTTGATCACTTCCATAGATTCATCAATTTTATTACGTTCTGTAATAAGTTGTAATTGATTATTCTTAGTCAACTTGAGGGCATGGGCATTTTTATCCCATTCTAATTCGTAATTTTTAATAGCATTATTGATTTGGACATATTCCTCTTGCGTACTTTCATAAGTCACAAGTACTTCCTCTAACTTTTGTGTGACTGCACTTAGAATTTGTTCTTTTTCTATTTCTTCTTTTGCAAGTTGATGAAGTTTCTGTTCTAACTCTTTCATTTCTCTGGCACGTGAGAATAGATTATTACTCTGGTTCTTGGTACTTCCACCACTTAAAGAACCACCGGCATTAAAGATTTCACCTTCTAAAGTCACAATCTTATATTTATATTGATATTTTCTTGCAATACGAGAAGCATTCTTCATATCGTTGACAATCAAAATACGCCCTAATAACGAAGAAATGACGTTCTCATATTTTTTGTCATAAGAAATGAGTTCACTTCCCAATCCCAGAAACCCTTCTTCTTGAGATAGATTTGCTTCTTGAATAGGAAAAGCCGGTTTAATCGTATCTAAAGGCAGGAAAGTCACACGTGAGATGCCTCTTTGCTTCATAACTTGAATCATATTTTTGGCATCGTCTTCTTGTAACGTCACTATATTTTGAATAGTACCACCTAGTGCAGTTACAATAGCAATCTCATATTCCTTTGGCACTTCCATGAGTTCGCCTACAACACCTACTATTCCTGTCCATTTATTCTTGTCGCTCTTCACCACATTAAGGACTTGTTTAACACTACTAAAATACCCTTCATGTTCTTCTTTTAAATGTTCATACCACTTATATTGTCTTTCAGCCTGCACTTTATTTTGCTTAACTTGATTCAACAGATTTTCACTTTGTATTTTTTGAGCACTTAAATCTTTTTGCTGAATATTCATAGCTTCTAACGTTTCTTTTAAAACATTTTCCTTATTGGAGGCTTCCAGCTTGTTTTTTTCTAAAACCTTACAACTTACTTCTTGATGTTGAATTTCACTATTCAAACGCGCAATTTGCTCAACGATTTGTTCCTTACGATAATCTAGCTGTTCTTCTACACCATCATTCTTCTTTACCTCTGCTTCAAGGATATCTATTTCTCTCATTTTATTAAAAAGTTCTTGTCTAGAATCTGTAATATTTCCTTCTAAAGCATTTAAAGAGGCAATAATTTGATTCATTTGTTCTTCTTCTTGAGTAATAATAGAAAGTTTTGAAGCCTTTTCAATTTCTAATGCTGTCCGTTTAGTTTCTAATAATGACAATTTTTCTTTCTTAGATTCATGTGCATTTGTTTGATTTCTTTGATCTTCATAAACTTGATTTAATAATCTTTCAATATTAACCTTTTTCTCTGAATTAATAGTTAACTGACTCTGTCCACGTTCTTGCTCTTTTTCTTTTTCCGAAATAAGCTCTATTAAAGTTTCTGTTTGATGATACATTTCATCTCTTTGCTTCTTGTAGTCTTCATTAAGCTCACACTTAGCAAGATGTTCATCCGTTCTTTCTTTAAGTTCTTGGTTAATATTAATCATATTTTGAGAAAGCTCTTGAATTTCTTTTTCAAGACGTTCAATTTCATAAATAAAAATATTGATATCTATACCTTTTAACTCATCTTTTAGTTTTAAAAACTGAGTTGTTTTATCGGCTTCTTGTTCTAAAGGCAATAATCTATTTTCAATCTCACCAATTATATCTTGAAGTCTTGTTAGATTTTCTCTTTGCTTTTCTAGCTTTTTTTCAGCTTCTAAACGCCTGACTTTATACTTGTAAATCCCAGCTGCTTCCTCAAATAAAGTTCTTCTTTCTTCTGGTTTTGAACTAAGCACTCTATCAATTTGACCTTGTCCAATAATAGAATAGCCATCTTTTCCTATTCCTGTGTCCATAAACAACTCCTGAACATCTTTTAATCGGCAAGAACTCCCATTGATAAAATACTCACTTTCTCCAGAACGATACACCCTTCTTTTAATGACAATGTCTGTATAGGCAATTCGAACTGTTTCATCTGGATTTTTAATTGTCATCGCTACTTCTGCATAACCCAATGATTTTCTTTTCTCTGTTCCAGCAAAGATAATGTCTTCCATTTTACTTCCACGAAGGCTCTTTGCACTTTGCTCACCTAATACCCATCTGATAGCGTCAGCTACATTGCTTTTTCCACTTCCATTTGGACCTATAACGCCTGTAATCCCTTTAGGAATATTAAGTTTGACCGCATCTCCAAATGACTTAAAGCCATGTATCTCTATCTTATCTAGATACATATTTCACCTCAATTACTATAATTATTTAATGCTTTTTTAGCAGCATCTTGCTCTGCCTCTTTCTTACTTTTACCTATACCTCGTCCTAGTTTTTTTTCATCATGATAAACTTCTACATAGAAATACTTATCATGATCTGGTCCCTCTTCTCCAACTACTTCATAATGAATAGGTTCACTGCTTAGTTTCTGAATACATTCTTGTAGTAATGTCTTATAATCTGTATATAAATCTTCTATACAAGCTACTTGTTCTACTTCTTTAATCAGTGTCTCCACTAAAAACACTTTAGCTTGTTCAAATCCACCATCCACAAAAAGGGCACCTGTTAATGCCTCAAACCCATCAGCTAAAATGGAGGTGCGCTCTCTTCCCCCAGTCATTTCCTCTCCTTTTCCAAGCAAAATATATTCGCCTAATCCAATGCTTCGTGCTACTTTTGCTAATGATGCTTCACATACAATACTTGCCCTAACTTTAGACAAATCACCCTCTGGCATTTCTGGATGCTTCTTAAATAAATAGTCACTAATAATCAAATCCAAAATAGCATCGCCTAAAAATTCTAACCGCTCATTATCCTTTACACGTTCATTTCTATGCTCATTAGCATATGAACTATGTGTGAGGGCTTCCTCTAGAAATAAGGTATGATTAAAAGTATAGTTTAATTTTTTTTGCATGTCTTCTAAGACCATACTTTTACTCGCCTTTTGTACCTTTTTACTCATTTCAATATTCTCCTTTAATATACGAAAAGCCTCGCTAAGCGAGGCTTTTTTATTAATCTAATCCTTTTTGTTCCTTAATGTAGTCTACTACATCACCAACAGTAGATACTTTCTCAGCTTCTTCATTAGAGATTTCCATTTCAAATTCTTCTTCAATCGCCATAATTACTTGAAACACGTCTAAAGAATCTGCATTCAAATCATCTGTGAAAGATGTTAATAAAGTAATTTCGTCCTCCGAAATATTAAACTGTTCACTAATTATCTGTTTTACTTTGTCGAATACCATTTCCTCAACACCTCTTATAAACATTTATATCTTGATGATAGTATAATCAACTTTTATAGTCAATATTAATTTGTATTTTGCTCAAAATTATCCTTTATTTTAGCAACTAACTCATCTTTTATAAATCCTTCTGTTTGGATTAATGTACTAAAAATCTCTTGTGCTTTAGAGCTTCCATGGGTTTTAACTACTAAACCATTTACACCTAAAAAAGGGGCACCACCTTTGGTTGCATAGTTGAATTTTTCTTTAATTTCTCCTATTCCCTTCTTCATTAGTACAGCAGCAAATTTCGTTTTTATATTTTTTACAAATTGAACTTTAAGCATACCTAAAATCCAATTTCCAAAACCTTCCATAAATTTTATAATAATATTTCCTGTAAAGCCATCACATACAAGAATATCTACTTCTCCTTTAGGAATATCACGGGCTTCTACATTCCCATAAAAATTAATAGAAGAATCACCTGATAAGAGTTGATAAGCTTCTTTTGTTAACTGATTACCCTTTTCTTCTTCTGTACCAATATTAACAAGACCTACTTTAGGAGACTTCATTTGCATACATTGCTCCATATAAACAGTTCCCATACGAGCAAATTGATTGAGATAAGCTGGTTTTGCATCTACATTGGCACCGCAGTCAATGAGTAGTGCACATCCTGTTTGTGTAGGAATAAAAGGTGCCATAGCTGGCCTTTCTACTCCTTTGATACGCCCTACAATAAGTGTTGCACCTGTCAAAAGAGCGCCCGTACTTCCTGCACTCACAAAGCCGTCAATATGCTTTTCCCTGAGTAATTTTAGTCCTACTACCATAGACGAATTTTTCTTTTGCCTAATAGCAGCTACAGGACTATCTCCCATCTCAATAACTTCATCAGCATGTACAATTTCTACTTTAGATGCGTCATATGTATACGCAGATAGCTTTTCTTTAATCACATCCTCTTGTCCTACTAATACAAGTGTAGATTCTAGTTTTGCTAATGCTAATACACATCCTTTAATAATCTCATCGGGTGCATGATCACCACCCATGATATCTATTGCTATTTTTGACATATGCATCATCCTTATCTTTCTCACAATTTAAATCAAATATACAAAAAGACAGCTAAAAGCTGTCTTTTTTAAAGCATTAGTCTACTTTTACTACAACGCGGTTTGCATAAGAACCGCAAGCTTTACATACTCTATGTGGCATCATTAATTCGCCACATTTTGAACATTTTACTAAGTTAAGTGGAGAAAGTTTCCAATTTGCTTGTCTTTGGTTTCTTCTGGCTTTAGAAGTTTTTCTTTTTGGTACTGCCATTTCTACACCTCCTCTTGTTACTACTCTTCACTTTGAGGGTGAAAAATATTTTTTAAA
>JAEZJJ010000114.1 GCA_023436395.1 Bacillota bacterium
CCATATCGTTTCGTTTTCAGGAACAAGTTATAGGCTAAAAAAAGCCTTAGAAGAATACTAAATCAAGTTGCAAGTGACTCTACATAAATCGGCTGCACTTTTGTGCATTTTTGTATTGCAAAAAACAATCTTAGTCTATTAATCACAAAGAAAAGATTAATTATAGCCTTCAATAATAATACCAAAAATCTACATAAATATGAACATTTAACCTTTTAACAGCAAATGATTATACATATTGAAATAAAAAATAGTTATTATTCTCATAACCTTTTATACAAAATTATAAACACACTTTTTACTTGCTATTGTAACCTAATAACTTTTTATTATTATCTAAATACGTCTATCATAAGTTACTTCTTTTGACTCCGTACTTTTAATTTTTATCTCTTCATTTTTTTGATAAGCTACTACTATTTGTTGTGCATTCTTAGGCAACTGTACTTGTTTGACTCTTATGTTTGTTCTCCACTACATAATGGCCACATTAGCTTGTTCTGCTTCTTTTATTTTCTCCTTTTTGGCAAGTATATTAGTCACATGATACTTGAATAATTTAACATCATTAACATTTGTTATTTCACCATTATATTTGGCATAGAGAGTTTCAAATTCTAATTCTTAATCTCTCCATTTATTATAGCAAAAAAAAAGAGCTAATACGGCTTAATAGCTATATTAACTCTCTATAAAACTTATTATTGATCAGCTTTCATTGGGTTTACTTTGATTCCAGGACCCATTGTAGATGATACTGAGATGCTACGAAGGTATTGACCTTTTGCAGCAGCTGGTTTTGCTTTTATAACTGCACTCATTAATGCGTGGAAGTTGTCTTGTAATTTTTCAGCACCAAATGATACTTTACCAATTGGAACATGGATAATATTAGTTTTGTCAAGACGGTACTCGATTTTACCTGCTTTGATATCGTTGATAGCTTTAGTTACATCCATAGTAACTGTACCAGCTTTAGGGTTTGGCATTAAACCTTTTGGTCCAAGTACACGACCTAAACGACCAACAACACCCATCATGTCTGGAGTTGCAACTACAACGTCAAATTCAAACCAACCTTCGCCTTGGATTTTTGGAATTAAATCTTCTCCACCTACGAAGTCAGCGCCTGCTGCTAAAGCTTCATCAGCTTTTGCACCTTTAGCGAATACTAAAACTCTTTGAGTTTTACCTGTACCATGTGGTAATACGATAGCACCACGAACTTGTTGATCAGCATGACGGCTGTCTACACCTAATTTAATGTGAGCTTCAACTGTTTCATCAAATTTAGCAGTTGATGTTTTTCCTACTAATTCAAATACTTCTGCTGGATCATAAACCGCTGCACGGTCTACTAATTTAGCAGCTTCAATATATTTTTTTCCTCTTTTCATCACTTTACCTCCTTGTGGTATTAGCGGGGCAGTGCCCTCCCACGTAAATAAGTTTACGCGCCTAATTTATAAATTGATTAAAAACCGATTAATAATTATTCTTGAACTGTGATACCCATTGAACGAGCTGTACCAGCGATCATGCTGATAGCTGCTTCAAGGCTACCTGCGTTTAAGTCAGGCATTTTAAGTTCTGCAATTTTTGTAATTTCTTCTTTAGAAATTGTTGCAACTTTTTGTTTGATAGAGTTTGGAGAACCAGACTCAAGTTTGCAAGCTTTCTTTAAAAGAACTGCTGCTGGTGGAGTCTTTGTAATGAAAGAGAAAGATCTGTCTGCATATACAGTAATTACTACTGGAATGATAAGACCTGCATCTTTAGCTGTTCTTTCATTAAACTCTTTTGTAAATTGAACGATATTAACACCGTGTTGACCAAGTGCTGGACCAACTGGTGGAGCTGGAGTTGCCTTACCAGCTGCAATTTGTAATTTAATCATACCTGTAACTTTTTTTGCCATTACCGTTACCTCCTAAAAAATGTGGTATTCGCGGGGAATTCCCTCCCACTCGCGCGCTTTGTAATTTAATGATTACTCATATATTGAAGACTACATCCAATTAAGTGTAGCTTCCTTTTGAGAAGTATTACTCAAATATCTCTACTTGATTCATACTCACCTCAACAGGGAACTCTCTACCAAATCCGCTGACTGATACAACAATCGTACCTTTAGATTGGTGAATTTCTTTTACAATTCCTTCAGAATTTTCAAAGGCTCCTGTAAGTAGGGTTACTGCGTCCCCTATCTTAACTTTTGGAGCAGGTCCGTAAAGTTCGATCCCCATGTTCTTTACTTCTTCGAGTGATAGACTAACTGGTTTAGAGTCTGGCCCAACAAATCCTGTAACTCCTCTAGTGTTTCGCACTACATACCAAGTATCATCTGTCATCACCATCTTAACTAATACATAACCAGGGAATGTTTTACGTTGAACAGTCTTCTTAACGCCGTTCTTTTCTTCTACTTCTTGTTGCAAAGGAACTTCAACGGCATGGATGAGCTCTTCCATATTACGATTTTTAATCGCTTTTTCAATATTTGCTTTTACTTTGTTTTCGTATCCAGAAAAAGTATGAACTACATACCATCTCGCCTTTTCCATAGGTCGTTCCTCCATTATTATAATCCTTGAATGAGGTTCTCAAGAACCTGAATGCCGCCATTAATAGCAAAGTCCATGATATAGATTATAATTGCTACAATAATAGATAATCCTAAAACATTTAAGGTCAATTTAGTAAGTTCCTCTTTGTTAGGCCATACAACTCGTTTGCTTTCAGCAATAAAGTCTTTAAAAAACCCTATCATAAATCCACTTCCTCCCTGGCGTTCTTTTACACAAAACTATTTTTTAGTTTCTTTGTGTAATGTGTGTGTTTTACAGAATCTGCAGTATTTCTTTGTTTCCATGCGGTCAGGATGTGTTTTTTTATCCTTAGTCATGTTGTAGTTTCTGCGCTTGCAATCTTCGCAAGCTAAAGTAATTTGTACTCTCACGTTGACACCTCCACTTGAGTAAATCTCTTTTAAAAATTGCCATAAAAAAAAGACCTATTTAGGTACAAGTTAAATATAACATACTCATGTTGCAATCGTCAAGTTTGTTTTTTATATTGTATTGTAAAATACTTTTATGCGTCATTTTTTTGTATTTTATATATTTTATCATAATTTATTTCTACAAACTTTACTCTGCTCATTTCATATTTATTTCATTTGCATTATTAGTATAAAATATTAATGTCCTATAATCAAACACTAAAATAATCCAATACTATTTTATCCTATAAAAAATAGAGAAGACTACTCAACTTATTGTATAGTCTTCCCTACCTTTTCATTCTTAAGATTGAAATTTACCTATAGTATCTTTACTTCTAATGTTAACTATCTATTTAACAGCTGTAAAACTTGTTGTGGTCGTTGATTTGCCTGAGCCAACATTGCATTAGCTGCTTGTGTAATAATATTTTTAGAGGTAAAATTGGTCATTTCCTCTGCCATATCTGTATCTTGAATTCTAGATAATGCAGCTGTAGTATTTTCTTCATTTACACTTAAGCTATTTGCAGTATGTTCTAAACGATTTTGATATGCCCCTAATTTACCACGTACATTAGAATTAGCCTTTATGGCTTCATTCACCTTGTCCAGCGCATCCACATCATCTACTTCTAGTCCATCTATGTACTTTGTTACTTGATATAAATTGATGCCTTCTCCATCTATAGCTAGCCCTTGATCTTTATTAGCACCTACTTGTATCATAATATTTTCATTTACATCAAAAAGTTTTTGTCCATTAAAGTTTGTCTTATTTTTAATGCTATTAATCTCTTCTACCAGTGCATCCATCTCCATTTGAATACTGCTTTTATCAGCTCCATCATATGTCCCATTTATCCCCTGTGTAGCTAGTTCTTTTAAACGAACTAACATATCACTTACTTCATTAAGGGCACCTTCAGCTGTTTGAATCATTGAAATTCCATCCATAACATTTCTATTAGCTTGACTAAGGCCTTTCACCTGTGTATCTAATTTGTTAGCAATAGCAAGGCCTGCTGCATCATCTTTTGCGGAATTAATCTTTAAACCTGATGAAAGTCGTTGTATTGCCTTTGATGCCGCATTATCTGCTTTATTTAATGAATTAATGGTTAATAATGCAGGAATATTTTGACGTATCTTCATTTTTTCACGTTCCTCTCACTTTAATTTTATTATTAAATTGATTATGTTTTTTAATCTTTTATTTGATTACTTTAAGGCTTTTTCTACTCTTCATCAAACTTATTTTGTGATGACATTTGAAATCTATCTACTTCTTCAAAATACCCCACAAATTGTTTAATGACACTTACTATATCGTCCATCGATTTCTTTTTATTAGAGTTCTCAGACATTTCTTTTTGTTCTTCTTCCATGAATCCTCCTTATAAAACTATATTACTTCTTCAAATATACTCTCACTATTTATGCTCATCGTAACTAGTGTTTCTTTTTGAATCTTTTTATCTAGCTCAAACTCACTTTTATCTACTATATATCCTACCTCTTGCAGTAGTTGGTCGAGATTACCTCTGTAATTTGCCAATGCCCTTGTTGCCTCATCATCTTCACCTTGGACCGTATAATTTAGGGCATCACCTTTCAGCTCTATATAAGCCTTTACTTTACCTAAATTTTTTGTCTCATAGCTAATGATTGCCTTCAAACTCTTTTCGCTCTCTTGGCTACCCATATTTTCTTTTTGAAGATGTAAGTTAATAAGTCTCTGCTCTCCATTAATCATAAATGGTATTTGATAAATACCTTCTTGTTTGATTAACTGCTTTTGAGTCTGAATCATTTCTTCCATCTGTTTGAAGTTTCTATACTTATTAATATCTCCTGTTGTAACAGCTAATTCTTTTTCTGCCTTTGCCTTTGCTTCAATCTCTTCTAACTGAGTCTCTATCTCCTCTAGCTTTTCTGGCAAGTCTTCTTTCAGCATTTGATTACTCTCTAATACTTCTGCATAGAGAGTAGGATTCTCATTAATTTTATCAAACCAATATATATTTGAAACAGTAAGTGGTACATTACTTTGTACCATATGTGTTATCACTTCTGGATTTACAGACTTAATATATTCTAGTTTTTCTAAAAAACTCTCAGGTAGGGTTGCCATACCTTCAAACTTACCTATTTGTGCTTTAAATTGTTCTTTTATAAAAGGATATAGGAAAGCATTAATCTTCCTTAATCTATTTTCTGTATCTGTCTCTAGCTCCAATGGCATACCTTCAATAAGTTGTACTACTTCTGTATTTTTAGTAATTTCATTGCTACTTTTCTCTAACATACTTCTAGCAGTCTTAGCTTCACCCTTGCTTACTACCTCACCAAATTCATCATTCACTTTAACTGACACCTGATGCTTTTTCCCTTTGCTATTAATGTACTTGGTAGCTTCTTGTAGATGTTCTATTGTAAGAGGTAAATTATTCTTATATAAGTAACCTATTACCTCCTCACGATACTCATCAATTCCTTGCATAATACGATATAATCCTAGCATAGCTTCTTTTTGCGTCCCATCTATCTGACCTTTTTCTTCTAAGGCTACAATAGACTCTGCTACACTTCCTTTAAGAGCCTCTATCTTCTCACCACTCATCCATGTTAGTAAATGGTCTACAGTGGCTTTATATGGATTTATCCCTTCCTTAATTAATTTTGCTGCTACCATAGGTGTCATTTCCTCTAAAAAAACACTAACTTTAATTCCTATTTGTAGTACACTTTGTATTTGTTCTGGTGTTACCTCCAGCCCGTTAGTAATAAGTGCTTTCGCTGCCATTACTGTTTCTTCATTAATCTCAATATCTTGATTCTCTAAAAGCTTTTCTATTTGACTTTCTACCTTATTAATATTTTCACCAAATCTCATTTCAGGGATACTTTCATGCTCTTCATAAGATGCAAGTACTGTCTTTATTTGTTCAAGTGTGATTTCTTCTCCTTGCTCTACTTCTACATTAATAGTAGCTTGTGTGTTCTGTATCATTAAAGCCTTGGTATCTATTACGTTTTGCATTATTTCTTTATTCTCAGAAGTTAACTCTAACTCCATTGCTTGCAAAGCTTCTTCTATCTTTTGACCTTCTAATACATTTATTTCTCGTACTATTTGGCTAAGCTGCATGCTTTCTAAAGGCATTTTTTCACTTATTCTTTGTGCAGCTTCTGTAGTAAGCTTAGCCCTAATTTGATTAATTTGATTCTTAACGAGTTCTACATCCTCTATCAACTCTCCGTCTATACTATTTGACAAGGTTCCACTATTTTTACCTAGAGCTTGCTTAGTATTTTTATATATCATCTCTTTTAAGTTTTTAATGTTAATAGGTTTTCCTTCCTCTAACACTTCCTTAATATCTTGATCAGTGATCTTCCCTAATTCTTCCTTTAAACCTTTGATAGTTTCTTCACTATATGCTATTTGGCCGTCTTTGAGTAACGAACGGTCTTCTATCGCTTTTTCATTTAAATCCTCTATTTCTTTTTGTTTCTCTACAAAGGCATCTAGGGAATCTATAGCTGCTTGGATATTATCAAGCCTTTTTACACTTTGTGCATCAACCTCTGCTCCATAACTTAACAACATTTTAGCTGCCCATGTATTTTGTTCATTTAATTCAAGTCCGTTCATTTTTAGTACATTTGCAACTTCTGAATCTTCAAAGATAAGATTAGACTTTTTATAGTTCCCCTTAAAATTACCTTGATACAAACTATTGATTGTAATGTCTCCTTGACTTGTAAGAGCTGAAAGATACATAGCATCTGAACCATTTTTAATAGTTTCTAGTTTATCATTAAGCCTTTTCTCCTCTTCTTCTGAAAAGCTTTTCTTCGTTACTTCTTCTTTATCCGAGAACATATACCCACTATAATCTTCTATGTAAAGTTGCTCTAAGTCAAATCCACCAGCTTTTAGTTTATAGATATCTTTATCTTCTATACCAAACTTCTCTTTAAGCCCGTTTAAAAGTTCCTGATCTACAGTTCCAAACTCTTCTTCTGAGTAAGTATACTCCTTTATGTCTTTTAAAATGTCTTGTATATTAAGTGGAGTCATTGTATCTTTTTTAGAGTTCAGATTATTGGTAGTATATTGCCCATTCATCGTATTCGTATAAACCTCATATCTACCCTGTTTCACTGCATCTATCATTTTTTCACCTCTTATCTTTTCCAATTATCTTATATACTATGTCGACCATTCTATTAGAAATCTTTATATCCTCTGAGTAACATCCTGTTCCCTTATGTTATAGGTAATAGGACATACTACCTTACTCCTAAGGTAATTTATAAATAAAGCAACAGGCAAATAAGGCAATTACCCTATTCGGTAATTGCCTTATTTGTCTGTTGCTTTTTATAGGCCATCGTTACTTCTCTGGCATCTTTTGGAATATCTACACGCTCAATACTTTTTTTGCTTATATTTTGCATGACAACTACATTATTCTTTTCAGCTTCTACAATTTCTTGTTTTTTTGCCATAATACGTTCAACCCATTCTTTAAACATTTTCACATAAGTTGGATCTGTAATTTTTCCTTTATATTTAGAATAGGCATAATCAAAACATTCCTCTTTAGATAGTAATTGTTTCATAATTTCTTCCTTATAATTCACCATATCTTCTAGTAAATCCAAAGCATTATTTTTCTCTTCAGTAGTAGTACTAGATTGCAAAAGCACTGTAGTTTGATTTGTGGTAATGGCGTTAATTTGCTCCAGTAAATCATAGATATCTCCCAGCATTTTAAATAGCTCTTCCATCTTAGTACCTCCTATAATTAGTTGTAACACAATTATTATATCATATTTAGTCTTTCATTAGCTTTTTTATATCCCCATTCACTTGCCATCTCATAGCATATTCTTGCTTTATCTAATTGCTTTGTTACTTCATACCATACACCTAGGTTATAGGCTGCTAAATAGCTTCCTGTACCTACTGCCCCATCACATTGTTCTATTTCTCCAATATTCAAGCATTCTAAATAGCATTGTTCTACATATGGCAAGAATTGCATATTCTCTTTAATATTATCCAATACATATTCGCGATAAAAAGCTGCACATACAAAATAAAATTCGCTAGAATGTTTTAAATTTATCTCTTCTTTTTCAATAAGGCTATGGCCCTCTTCAAACTTCTTTAAATAGGTGTTGTTCTCTATGTATGCTATAATTCCTGCCAGCCTATATCTACTTGTTTTTGATACTAATTCATAAAAAAGCTTAAAATAACTATCTGCCTTTTCATACTCTTCAGCTAAAAAAAGCGTATAGGCTAATTGATATAAAATATAACTATCTTTTGGGGACTTTTTTACTTCTTCTTCAAGCAAGGTTAAATTTCTCTTTACTTTAACTTCCTGTTCTAAATACCCATCATGAGTTACTTCAATAGGCAATTTCACACGCTGCAATATACTTTCAGGCTGCTCATGAATATTTCTTGTATATCTTATACCTTTAGGTAATATTCTAGGTAGAAATACTTTTGAGTAATTTTCTCCTCCATTTTTATCTAAGATATTTACTACCTTAATCTCTCCCAACCTATTGGGGATATCCATAAATTTTATAAGTACGTCCTTATCTAATTTTGTAATATATTCATCTGCATCTAATATAAGGTTCCAATCACCTGTAGATTGCTCTAATGCATAATTACGTGCTTTAGCAAAATCATTGCACCACTTAAAGTCAAATACTTTAGCTCCTAACTTTTCGGCTATCTCTTTTGTTTTATCTGTAGAACCTGTATCAACTACAATCACTTCATCCACATAGCTTTTTGCACTCATAATACATCTACTTATACAACGTTCTTCATTTTTTACAATCATTGTAAGGGATAATTTCATTTTATCTCCTTTCTCTTTTGTCAAAAAACACACCCTCTTCCCATGAAGTATCATAGGTCCTTGTGTAACGTTCTTCACTATTTTTCTTTTTTCTTATATCTTTAAGTTTGTTTTTTACGTCATTAAATTGCTTCTCAAATTCTTTTCTGTTTTCATTATCTACTTGCTGTAATTGTTGTATTATTTCACTACAATCTTCATTCTGTATTTCTGGATGCTCTTTTTTTAAAGTCTCTAATTTATCTAATACTTCTTGTCTTTGATCTAACAGTCTTATAAATTCATCTATATCTTCTTCCTGTAAGGCTACTGCCTGTTGCTTTGTTAATTTCACTAGTTCTAATAATAATTCTTTTTTCATTTATCCTATTCCCCTTCTCAAGATATAGGATTAGGGCCCACTATAAAATAGGAGCCCTAACCGTTTTTGATTATTATTTTACTTTCATAGCTTCTTGCCATGCATCTCTATAATTTTTAATTAATCCTTTAGCTTCTTCTAATTTGTCTATACTCTTTTCTATATTAGCTTTTACAAGCAGGTCATAGATATAATCGTATATCTGATCCATTTCTAAAGCAATTGGATATTTCTTATCTAGCGTTATTCTAAGCTCTAAAATAATATCTTGTACACGAATAATATATTCATGAGCTTTAGGTATATTTTTTTTATCTATCTCATCAATAGCTAGGTTACAAAACTTAATAGCACCATTATAAAGCATAAGTGTTAATTCTGGCCCTGATGCTGTAGAAATACTATTTTCTTGGTATTTCTGATATGGATTAATAACCATACTTTCCTCCTACAAATTTGAAAACAGAGAACTCTGAGAATTAAGTTTATTCATTGCTGTTTCCATTGCTGTAAATTTCTTGTAATACATTGTCTCTAGTTTATCATATCTCTCTTGAGCAGTAATTAAATCTTCTGCATAAGTTGATAAATTGCTGGTAATAGTTTTATCTGCAAAATACTGACCATAGCTTCTATATTCTGTACTTGAAGAACGCTTTGTAAGTTCTGCATCTATTTTATTAGCTATAGTATTTAGTAATTTAGTTACATCATCTCCATTTTCAGATAATGCTTTTCTAAGAGTCTCTTCGTCACTAATATTAAGTTTTCCTCGATCTGTCCAATTTGATGAGGAAATACCCAATTGAGATAGCATACAACAATCCTCAGCTAAACCATCTGTAGTTTTAGAATAATCTGTAGTCATAATGCTTCTTAATGTGCTGTTAATATCTTTTAAAGTATTATCATTTCTTAGTAAAGCACTTTTAATTTTATTTTCCCAATCTTCAATTTCCTTATCTGTCATTGCTTCTTTTTTTTCATCTGTTAGCGGAGAATAACCCTTTGCTGAATCTGCTGATAGTTTTGACTGCATCTCACTTAAAAGTGAATTATATTCTTCGATGAACTGCTTAACTAAATCTACTGATGCATCTATATCTTTTTTGATATTTACAGTAATAGGTGTTTCAGATAAAGTTACTGCTGTAAATTTAATCCCATTGATTTCAATATTATTAGTCGCTGATTTCATTGTAACGCTACCATTATATATGATGGTTGCATCACTTCCTTTAAATGTTTTTCCTTCTGAAGTATCTATTCCTAATGCATTAAGTAAATCAGTATCACTTCCATCTAAAACAATTTTTTGGTTTTCCCCTGTTTCAGTTGTATTAATAATAAATGCTTGTGCACTATCATCAAATGTGAAACTTATTCCATCTTTGCCGTTAAATGTATCTTCTAAGTCTTGAATAGTAGTAGTATCAGTAATTGTAATTTCATTTGTTCCTATTTTTAGTTTTTGTCCCACTAAAGAACTTAAAGATTCAATTTGACTTACATTACTTTCACTTGTAAGTTTCGTACCATCATTAGATTTTATAGTAGTAGTTTTAACTGCTGCTTGAGAGGCTAATTCTTCAACTTGAATTTTATGAGTTCCATCTTTTAAATAAGTATTAGTATCTACATTAATAACACCCTCTTGTGAAACTGTTGCTTTTGCCTTGTTAATATTGCTAGAATACTTTAACTTTGATAGTGCACCATTTCTAAAGTTTTGAATCTTAAGGCTCATCTCCTTGTATGCATCTTTTTTCCACTGCGCTATAGTTTGATTAGCTTTAACCTTATCAATTTTACTTTGCTGTGGCTGAAGTAAAGCTTCAACAATAGATTGGGTATCCAATCCTGATGAAAGACCTGTAAATCTAATTCCTACTCCCATATGTTCCTCCTCCTTTTATCTCTTTTCGTCTACAAACAATCCTGCCATTTCACACATATCAGCTACCATATTTAATATTTTTTCAGATGGTATTTCTTTAATAACCTCTTTTGTTTGTGGATCAACTATTTTTACTACTATTTGTTTTGTCCTTTCATGCACTGAAAATTGGCACTGGGCCTGTTTTGAATTCAAATTATTAGCTTTTTCAATAGCCTTAATCAGTACTTCCTCCTGTGATGAACCACTTTCTTTAGAAGTATCGCTGATTACTTGCCCATTGCTATCAGTGTGCTTAGGGATTTCCATGTTTATAGTCTTACCTTGTTGTATATATTGTTCGTTTCTAAATACATCATTATTAATGCTATTTGTCTCCATTGCCATAGGCCTTCTCCCCTTTATTTAATACATCTATTCTAATAATTATATCGGCTTTATTCACTCACTCTTTATACATTACAATATTAAAATAATTGTTATTCTAGCTATGCTCTAAAATATAATGACGTGCTGTTTCATTTGCCTTGCCCCAGAAATACATGTATAAATCATTATTTTTTAATTTCTTACTCACTTGTAGCATTATTACTTGATTTTTGATACTTGCTAAATCATAAATTCTTTCTAAGAAGTTTCCTATTGCTTCTACCTTCTCACTTTCTTGTATAATTAGAAGTAATTTATATAGTATATCGTATGCATAAGGATTTACTCTTAATATTTGTACAAATAATTTTACTGCTTCACCCTGTCTGCCAACAGCTATATAACATTCTCCTAGTATTCTCCAAATTTCTAAAATTTGTGTCATAATAGTAGAGGCTGCATTCCCTTTATACTTTTCCATTTTTTCTGTACATTTTTCAAGATGTTCTATACATAACTCCATATATCCTTTATGGTATAAATAAACAGCATATCTATACTCATAATCTGGATAATATGGATTAGACTTAATAGCTTCTCTATAATATTCTTCTACTTTTTCATTAGTAATCTCTATGTCTTTACATATATCTAAAATATGGGTATATGTCACCTCATAAACACCATCTAAATCACTGTTTTTATACTCTAATACCTTATTACCATGATAGAGTGTTTTTTCATTATCTTTCATAAGCTTATAATTTTCCATTAAATAAAAGTGGATATTACTACTGTCGGGTTGCTTTTCTAATTCCTTTAAGAGTAATCTTCCATTACGTTCACTCTTTTTCTTTCTTGCAATTTCACTTTCTAGATATCCATCATGTAGAATTTTAATTTTATCTGAATGGTCAATTCCTTCTAAAGGCCTTTTTTTATGTACAAGTTTTTCATGAATACTTCCTTGATAATAAATATTGGAATCATGCTTAAATATCCTAATGGTTTTAAAACAACTTGTATATCCATTCTCACCTTCGTTTAATATCTCACATATACTATAATCTTTTTTTTCATCCTCACCTATTTGAATAACTTCTCTTATGTGAGCTATACTTTGTTCCATCATGTATTCATCTGCATCTAAAAAAATTATCCAATCACCACTAGCCTTATTTAAAGCAAAATTACGTGCCTTTGAGAAATCATCTTCCCACTTCATTTCATAAACCTTAGCGCCATTTCTTTTAGCAATAGCAATTGTATTGTCTGTAGATCCCGTGTCTATCACAATAGCTTCATCTACTATTTTACTAACACTTGTAATACAACGTTCTATTTTATCCTCTTCATCTTTGCAAATAATGCATAATGATATTTTCATATCTATATTCTCCTTGCTTTTATATTAAATCTACCTTTTATATCGGTAAACCAAAATTTAATCTTAATATAAATAGAGACAGAAGGTATATCTCCCTTCTGCCTCTATTTATGTTTATTATCTTAATAAAGATAATACATTTTGTTGTAATTGATTTGCTTGTGCAAGCATTGCTTGTGAAGCTTGTGTAATAATATTTTTAGATGAGAACTTAGACATTTCTGATGCCATATCTGTATCACGAATACGTGATTCTGACGCTGTTAAGTTTTCTACTGTTGTTCCTAAGTTATTTGATGTATGCTCTAAACGATTTTGTTGTGCTCCAAGTTCGGCTCTTGCTGAGTTCACTGCACTAATTGTAGTTTCTACATCGGTAATAGTAGCTAATGCATTAGTAATAGCTGGTTTAGCATCTAAACCAACAGTCATAGCACTACTTGCATCATCAATTTGGATTTTAATTTCTGTTCCCATACCAATACCGTTAAATTTTGTGTTATCTAATATATTATTAATTTCTGCATTTAATGCTGTAATTTCTAAATCAATATTACCAGTATCAGCTGTAGTATAAGTACCATTTGCTTTTTGTACTTGAAGTTCTTTTGCACGTGTAAGCATATCACTTACTTCATTTAATGCACCTTCCATTGTTTGGATATAAGAAATACCATCTTGTGCATTTCTTTGTGCTTGTGTTA